>NZ_JBIMMV010000009.1:0-182829 GCF_044628475.1 Arthrobacter sp. BPSS-3 | reverse complement strand
TCTACCCCGCCTACGTGGCCGCCTGCCTCCTGCCGGCAACCATCCACGCGCTGCGGTCCCGCCTCCCGGGGCTGGTTCGGACCTTTCGGGTCCCGCGCCGCCCCTGTGTGGTTTAGCCCGGGCTTAGCCGAGGTACCAGCCGGGCGGTGCCCAGGACGCGGGAACGGCATGGGCGGAGAAGTCCTCGCAGCCGGAGCAGAAGTAGGTCACCTCGCCGAGCTGGCTGACGGAGCCGTCGCGGTGGTGCCGGGGCGGAACGAACGACTCCAGGTAGACGAACTCGTCGGTGCCGCAGCGTTCGCAGAACGGAATGCCCACATAGTCGCCGTCTGCGCGTGCCGGTGCGGGGTGCGGATCGAGTCGCCCGAGGGCCGGGTGGGTGAGTCCCTCCAGCCGTGCCGCGGCCGCAGCCGGCGGGCGTGCCGGGGTGCGGGGGCCGAGCCGGCGCGGGGCCGGCCGCATCGAGGCGTGGGGAGTATTCATGGCTGGCGTCATTGCTGGCCTATCCCGAACGCTGGGTGCCACGGAGGGCCGGGAATACCGGCAGCGACGGCAGGAAGCGTCCGTAGTCTGTGCTCTCTTGACTGAGCGGGGTGGCTGGCCTCTGCTTGACCTGCAAGTAGTGTCAGGATAGGGCAAGTATCCGGCGGGTTCAATGGTTGCGTATCCCCGCCCGGGCGTCCCGGCCGCCGGCAGGTAGTGCGCCCCGAAAGGGCAGGTAAGGCCGGGTATTCCCTACGCCGGACGGTGCAGCGCGCGGCCCGTGATGGTCTGGGTCAACGCCTCGATGACTTCCGTGTTTGCCAGCGGATTCCGGATCAACGTGAAGTCGACGTCGCCCACCGGCGGCAGGTCGAAGCGCCGGGTGATGATCTTCAGATCGTCCGGAACCAGCGACGACGGCATCACGGCGACGCCGATACCCGCCCGCACCGCCGCCAGCACCCCGCTGATCTGCCGCGTGGTGCAGGTGATCCGCCAGGTGCGGCCGGAGGCCTCCAGGGCGTCGATCGCCAGCTTCCTGCTGAGGCTGGGGGCGGGGTAGGCGATCAGCGGCACCGGGTGTCCGGGCGCCAGGGCGGTCTGCTCCAGGCCCACCCAGGCGAAGGAGTCCTGCTGCACCACCGTGCCGTCCTTGGCCCCTGCCACCCACTTCACGAACACCAGGTCCAGCTGCCCGGCGTTGAGCCGTTTGTACAGCTGGTCGCTTTGGCCGACCGTCAGTTCCAGGTTGATCTGCGGGTAGACCTGCCGGAACTCCCGCAGGATCCGGGGCAGTCCCGTAATGGCCAAGTCGTCGGCGGTACCGAACCGCAGGCGGCCGCGCATCGCCGAGCCGGAAAAGTATCGGGCCGCCGAGTCGTGGGCGGAGAGGATGCTGCGGGCAAACCCGGCCATGGCGTCGCCGTTGTCCGTCAGGCGCACGTCCCGGGTGTCCCGGGCGATCAAGGTCCGGCCGGCGGCGGCCTCCAGCTTCCGAACGTGCTGACTGATGGTGGGCTGGGCAAGCCCCAGCCGTTCCGCCGCACGGGTGAAGCTCAGCGTCTCGGCGACGGCCAGGAAGGACCGGAGCTGGGCGGGCTCAAACACGGGCGTGTGTCCCGGACCCGCCGGCAGCCAAGGGGGTGCATTGCATTTCGTGATGGGAGTTATGCATCCAATAACCTTCCATAATCGATTGCGGTCAGCCTAGCGTTAAACCGACTCCCGCAGGCCCACTCTCACGAGGACTTTTCCGTGGCACCCCCACCGCCGTTCCAGGCCGCCGACCCAGACCAGACCCCTACCCGCCGGCCCGCGCCGGACCCGCTGCCGCCGTCGTCGCCCGTGACCGAGCCGCTCGCCGTCGTCAGCGAACGGCTGCCCTGGCGGCACACCTTCGTCTCGCTCACGGTCCGGAACTACCGCATTTTCGCGGCCGGGCATTTCATCGCGGTGATCGCCCTGTGGATGCAGCGGATCGCCCAGGACTGGCTGGTGCTGCAGCTTTCGGGTTCGGTCACGGCCGTCGGGGTGACCGTGGCCCTGCAGTTCCTGCCCTCGCTCTTCCTCGGGCCGTGGGCCGGCATGATGGCTGACCGCTTCGCCAAACGCCGGATCCTGATGCTGTGCCAGTCGGTGGCTGCCGTCCTCGCCGCGGCGCTCGCGGTCCTGGCGCTGACGGGCCGGATTGAGGTCTGGCATGTTTACGCGATTGCCCTGGCGCTGGGCCTGGTCACCGTGCTGGACCAGCCCGCGCGCCAGGTGTTCGTCAACGAACTGGTGGGCCCGGTGTACCTCCGGAACGCCATCAGCCTGAACTCCACGATCTTCCAGCTGGGCGGCCTGATCGGGCCGGCCGTCGCCGGGATCCTGCTCGGCGCGGTGGGGGCGGGATGGGCCTTCGCGGGCAACGCCGTCGCATGCTGCTCCACCGTGACCATGCTGCTGGTGCTGCGCAAGGACGAACTGCACACCACGCCGCCCGCCGCCAAGCGCAAGGGCATGCTCAGAGAGGGTCTCCGCTACGCCCTTGCCAAGCCCACGATCTACTGGCCCTGGCTGATGGCCGGGTTCGTGTCCGTCTTCGCCATGAGCCTGCCCGTGCTGCTGGCCGCCTTCGCGGACCACGTATACGACGTCGGCGCCGGCGGGTACGGTCTGCTCAACGCCCTGGTGGCGCTCGGTGCACTGGCCGGGGCCATCACCTCGGCCCGGCGGCGCGAGTTGCGGCTGCGCTCGGTCATGCTCGGGGCCGGCATGTACGGGCTGATGCTCTGCCTCGGTGCGGCCGCACCCTCGATGGTCTGGTTCGGCGCGGCGATGGTGCTGGCCGGGTTCTGGTGCCTGATGTTCCTCACCGCCGCCAACCAGCTGGTGCAGGTCAGCGCCAACATGGGGATCCGCGGACGCGTGATGAGCCTGTACATCATGGTGCTGATCGGCGGGCAGGCGATCGGCGGGCCGCTGATGGGGTGGCTGGCCGAGCACGTGGACCCGCACACCGCGATCCTCATCTCCGGCGGGGTCCCGGCCCTGGCGGCGGCAACGGTGGCCGTGCTGCTGGCACGGCGGGGGCAGCTGATGCTCCGGGTGGACCTCCGGCACCGGCGGCGGCTGCTGCGGATTGTCCGGGCGTAGGTTTCCGCGCCGGAAAAGGACAGCCGCTCCGCGGATCGGCGTAGCGGCTGTCCGAAAAGTGCGCGGTGATCGGGAACCGGCGCGCGACAGCTAGCCGGCCGTGGCCAGGTGGGGATAGTCCGGCTGCCGGTGCTGGAACACCAGGACATCCGGATTCAACACCACGCCGTCGCGGATTTCGATGGCGCGGCGGATGGTCTCATCACCGTCCCACGCCTCCGGACCGGACAGCACCGTGGCCAGGAACGGAAGCAAAGCCTCGCTGATTTCCCAGCTGGCGGAGTTCCAGAGGTACGACGGGCTGTGGTCCACGGCGTAGTAGTCGATGCTGGTGCCGACCGTGAACATCGGCTCGGCAAACGTGGTGGTCCTCGCCCAGCTGAAGCCCATGCCCTCGTCGCAGGAAACGTCGATGATCAGGCTGCCGGGCCGGAACGCGGCCAGGTCCCCGGTGCGCAGGTACGTCAGCGGTGCTGTCGGATCCTGCAGGGTGCAGTTGACCACAATGTCGCTTTCCGCCAGGAACGGGGCCAGCGGCACCCGGCCCCGTTCGGTGATGACCTCACTGAGGAAGGGCGCCTCCGTGTCGTGGTCGAACTGGGCGATCCGCACGGAGTGGATGGGGGAACCCACCGCGGCGACTCCGCGGTTGGTCAGCACCTGCACGTCATGGATGCCATGGGCGTTGAGGGCCGTCACGGCGCCGCGCGCGGTGGCCCCGAAACCGATGACGACGGCGCTCAGCCGCCGGCCGTAGTCCCCGGTGGATCCGGTCAGGGACAGTGCGTGCAGCACCGAGCAGTAGCCTGCCAGCTCGTTGTTCTTGTGGAAGACGTGGAGGCCGAAACCGCCGTCGCTGGCCCAATGGTTCATGGCCTCGAAGGCGATCAGCGTGAGCTTCTTGTCGATTGCCAGCTGGGTGATCGCCGGGTCCTGGACGCAGTGCGGCCAGCCCCAGAGGACCTGTCCATCCCGGAGCTCGGCCAGATCCTCGGGCTGGGGCTTGGGCAGCAGGACGACGTCGGCCGCGTCCAGTACCTCGGGGCGCGGGGCGACCCGGCCCACCAGCTCCGCCAGCCTGTCATCCGTCATGCCGAACCGGCTGCCGTATCCGGCCTCTATGATCATGTGCTCGCGGAGTTCCGGAGCGATGCGCTCAAAATGGCCGGGGTGGACGGGGAGTCGGCGTTCGTCCTGCTTGCGCGTACTGGCAAGGACACCGAGGGTGAGTCGTTTCGATGACTCAATCACTTTTTCTTGGCGCCCGCGGCCTTGACGGGGGTGCCTTTGTCCAGGGAGCTGGGCGGCGCGGCGGCGGCCCTCTTATCGGCGCGCTTTTCCTTGATGGACTTGGTGGATTTCTTGGATGCTGCTTGACGGGGGGATTTGTCAGCCATGTTCGCTCCTGTAGCGGAACCGAATAGGTTCCAGACTTCGAACGATACAGGTAGCCGCCTAATGGGCCGCGTCGCTTCGTGACGGCGGGAGGGCGGAGGAGGGGGATATGGAGCGGCTGACGGGAATCGAACCCGCGTATCAAGCTTGGGAAGCTAGCGCTCTACCATTGAGCTACAGCCGCGCAGGGACATGGCCAAAGCCTCGGCCGGGTCCTGCGGAACAACGAGATTCACCTTACCCCAGGCACGGGAGTTCCCCGAACATCAACGCCCGGTACCGGCTGCATAACTCTTCGGTAAAGACGGGCCGGTGACGGTGCGGCAGCCCCGGCCGCTGGATACCGTGGTGGGGTTAGCTGCGGTCTGAGGGGGAAGCGGGCTACGAGCACCATTAGTCCGACCTTAAGGGAACTTCCGTGGCGTATGCAGAGCACGACGTCGTCATCCAGTACGACGCCATGGGCATCTACGCCTTCCTTCTGGACCCCCGGAATCTGCCCTACTGGCGCGAGGGGATCGAGAGCGTCGCGCTGGTCTCCGGCGCGGTGGGTGCCCCCGGCTCGGTGTACCGGCCGGCGCTTACCGCCGGCAGTTTTCCCCCGGCGGCCGGGGACTTCGAGCTGACGGCCGCCCGCCCCGGCGCGGAGATCCAGTTCCAGGTCATTTCCGGGCGGGCCCGGGTCCACTGCGGGTACTACCTGAGCACCCACGGCGGCAGCACCCACGTCCGCTTTGCCCTGCGCTACCGGCCCGGCGTGGCCTCGTTCCTGCTCTCGGCCAAGATGCGCCGCGCCATGCAGGCCCAGGTGGTGCAGCTTGAGCAGCTGAAGATGCTGCTGGAAGCGGAGCAGGCCGCGGCCTGAGTACCGCCGTCGGATGCTCTGTGACGGAGCCGCCGGCACGGACGCGGGGGAGCCGGGAACCTGCGGTACTTTTGATCCTGTGCTGATCTCTGACCGCGACATTCGTACCGAAATCGACTCCCAGCGGATTGTGCTGGAACCGTTCGACCCCGCCATGGTCCAGCCCTCATCGGTGGACGTGCGGATCGACCGCTTCTTCCGCCTCTTCGACAACCACAAGTACGCGCACATCGACCCCGCCGTGGATCAGCCGGAGCTGACCCGTCTGGTGGAGGTCGACGCCGACGAGCCGTTCATCCTGCACCCCGGCGAGTTCGTCCTGGGCTCCACCTATGAGACGGTCACCCTGCCGGACGACATCGCGGCCCGGCTGGAGGGCAAGTCCTCCCTCGGCCGGCTGGGGCTGCTGACGCACTCGACGGCGGGCTTCATCGATCCGGGCTTCTCCGGCCACGTCACGCTGGAACTGTCCAACATGGCGACCCTGCCGATCAAGCTCTGGCCCGGCATGAAGATCGGCCAGCTGTGCTTCTTCCGGCTCAGCTCCGCCGCCGAGCACCCCTACGGCTCCGGCGAGTACGGCAACCGGTACCAGGGCCAGCGCGGCCCCACCGCCAGCCGCAGCCACCTGAACTTCCACCGCACCGAGATCACGTCCTAGCCGGCCGACAGAGCGCTGGGGCGCTTGCACGGGCTGTCAGTTGACCGGCCGCGCCCGCTGCACCGCGCGCCGGGCCGGCCGCCGGACCGCCCGGACCACGGGCTCGATGAACTTGGCCGCGAGCGGACCCATCACTGCCATGATCAAGACATAGGCGGTGGCCAGCGCCGCGAGCTCCCGGGGCACCGCGCCGGATGCCACCGCCAGGCCCGCGATCACGATGGAGAATTCGCCGCGGGCAATCAGGGCCGCCCCGGCACGGAACCGGCCGGGGATCGCGATGCCGGCCCGCTTGGCCGCCCAAATGCCCGTCAGCATCTTGGTGGCCGCGGTGAGGACCGCCAGGACCAGCGCCCAGCCCAGCACCGGCGGGATGGACCGGGGGTCCGTGTTCAAGCCAAAGACCACGAAGAAAATCGCGGCGAACAGGTCCCTCAGCGGCTCCAGGATCCGAGTGGCGCTGTGGGCCGTCGCGCCGGAAATCGCGATGCCGAGCATGAACGCGCCCACCGCCGCGGAGACCTGCATGGCCGCGGCCAGGCCGGCCACCAACAGCGCCGCGCCAAGGAGGTTGAGCAGGAAAACCTCGGAGTTTTCGCTGTGCACGGCCCGGGAGACGTGGTGCCCGTGCCGCAGCGCCACCACCAGGACCAGGGTGACGACGGCGAGCGAGATCCCCACGGTCTGCAGGCCCACCAGGAGGCTCACCCCGGCCAGGGTGGCCGTCAGGACGGGGAGGTACACGGCCATGGCCAGGTCCTCGAAGACCAGAATGGACAGGATCACCGGCGTCTCGCGGTTGCCAATCCGGCCCAGGTCCGTGATCACCTTCGCGGCGATCCCGGAGGAGGAAATGTAGGTCACGCCGCCCATCACCATGGCCCCGACAACGCCCCAGCCCAGCAGCAGCGCCAGACCCGCCCCGGGGACGAAGTTCAGGACCAGGTCCAGCACGCCGGCCTGCCAGGAGCGGCGCAGCCCGGTGACCAGCTCGGCAGCCGTATATTCCAGGCCGAGCATAAGCAGGAGGAGGATGACGCCGATCTCGCTGGAAAGGTGCGCGAACTCGTGCATGCCCTCGAGCTTGACCAGCCCGCCCGCGCCGAAGAACAGCCCGCCGACCAGGTACAGCGGGATGGGGGACATGCCGATCCGCCCGGCCAGCCTCGCCAGCAGGCCGAGACAGAACACGACGGCCCCCAGCTCGATCAGGGTCACAGCGAGGGCATCCACGGCTTATCCGTTGCGCAGGATGGAGGCCGCGGTGTCCAGGCCCTCCTGGGTGCCGACGGCCACCAGCAGGTCGCCGGGGTGGAGCACGACGTCGGGGCCGGGGGAGGGGAGCACCTCGCCCTCGCGCATGATCGCCACGATCGAGGCGCCGCTGCGGGTCCGGATGCAGGCCTTGCCCATGGGCTGGTTCTGGAACGGCGAATCGGCCGCGATGGAGAACTGCCGGGTGACAATGCCGGGAACCTCGCGGTGGGCTTCTGAGAGCTGCATGGCCAGCCGCTGCCCGCCGAGCAGGTTGCCCAGGGCGGCTGCCTCGTCCGCGGTGAGGGGAATCGAGGCCTGGCAGGTGTCCGGGTCGTCCCAGGTGGAGACGATCAGCTCGGTCTGCCCCTCGCGGTATTCGACGACGCCGATCCGGCGCCCCGAGGCGGTCATGAAATCCTTGCGCCGGCCCAGTCCGGGAAGTTCGGTCTCATCCACGTTCATGCCACCAGCCTAGTGGCCGCACCCGGTTTTGGGGCCGGGTTCAACGCGTCGGCCGGCGGGACCGCCTAGCGGGAAGGAACGACGGCGATGCCCGTCTTGCCCGGGGCCTTGACCGGCAGCAGCACCAGCAGACCGGCGAGCAGCACAACCATGATCCCGACGATGCCCCAGCGCTGCGCCTGGCCCGGGGCCACCAGGGGCGTGGCGATGGTGATGCAGAGGGTGAACAGGGCCGGGGCAAGGAAGCTCACGGCTCTGCCGGTGGTGGCATAGAGCCCGAACAGCTCACCGGTCTCCCCGGTGGGGGCCAGCCGGGCCAGGTAGGCGCGGGAGGAAGACTGGGCGGGCCCTACGAAGAGGCAGAGGAACAGGCCGAAGACCCAGAAGGTCATGCTGCCGGACCAGGATATGCCGAAGAAGGAATATGTCCCGTTGCCCAGGATCAGCAGCGCGGTGCCAGCCACCAGCAGGCCCGCCAGGGAGCCGATGATCACCGCTTTGGGGCCGGCCCGGTCGTCGAGTAGTCCGCCCACGAGTGCGCCAACAGCGGCGACGACGTTGCCGAAGATGGCGAAAAAGATGACCTGCTTGAGGTCGAAGCCGAAGGTGCCGGCGGCGATCACCCCGCCGAAAGTGAACACGGCGGCGAGGCCGTCGCGGAAGATGGCGCTGGCCAGCAGGAAGTAGATGGTGTGCGGGCTGGTCCGGTAAATGGCCTTGATCCGGCGTGCCAGCAGTCCATAGGAGGCGAAGAAGCCCAGTCTGTCCTGCCGGGCGATGGGCACCTCGGGCACGGCGACCATGACCGGGACGGCGAAGACCAGCAGCCAAAGCGCCGAGAAGACGGCAACCAGCCGGATGTTCAGGCTGTCCTCGGTGGAGGCGCCGAACCACTCGATGCTCGGCTGGACGAACAGCTGCAGGACGATCAGCAGCGCCACGATGCCGCCGAGGTAGCCGGAGGCCCAGCCGAAGCCGCTAATCTTGCCGATGTTCGCCGTCGTCGAAATCTGGGCCAGCATGGCGTTGTAATTGACGCCGGCGAACTCGAAGAAGATATTGCCGAGGGCGATCAGGGTGACCCCCAGCAGCAGGAATTCCGGCCGCGGGAAGACAAAGAAGCACAGCCCCGTAAGCAGCGCGACGGCGGCGGTGTTCACGCCCAGCCAGAGCTTGCGGCGGCCGCCGGCGTCGGACCGCTGTCCGGTGACCGGGGCGAGCACCGCGATGGCGGCGCCGGCGATGGCCAGGGCGGTGCCGAGGACCGCGGAGGCCTCGTCCTCGCCGCCGAAGGCCTTGGACGTCAGGTACACGGTGAAGACGAAGGTCGTCATCACGGCGTTGAACGCGGCAGAGCCCCAGTCCCACGCGGCCCAGGCCAGGATGCGTCCCCTCCCGGCGGGCTGGCGTCCGGAACCAAGTTCGGACGCCGGTGCGGCCTCGGGAGCGGTGGCGGAATTCATAGCCCTGATGTTAGTCGTCCCCGCGGCCCCGCCCGGGATGAAACGGGCAGAAAAGAATTTGTACACGCTTGGTAAACTGTTCGGACTGAACCTAACCACATGCGCCGCCTGCTCCAACTTTTTGATAACCGAATTCCTGACGTTGCGGAGATACCAGTGATCACAGTCCTAGCCGTGCACTTCGCTGTGGCTCTTGTGGCGCCGTTTCTCTTCCGGCGGGCGGGTAGGAATGCGTTCTACGCGCTGGCGGCGGTCCCCGCGGGCTCGTTCCTCTGGCTGATCCTGCAGCACGACGCCGTGTACGCGGGCCCGGACGCCCCCGCCGTGCTGGTCCCCTGGATTCCCGACCTCGGCCTGGAGCTGGCCTTCCGGATGGATGCCCTGGCCTGGGTGATGTCCCTCTTGATCCTGGGCGTCGGCGCGCTGGTCCTGGTCTACTGCGCCCGGTACTTCAAGAACAAGGACAGCAACCTGGGCGGCTTCGGGGCGCAGCTGCTGGCCTTCGCCGGGGCGATGTTCGGGCTGGTCACCGCGGACGACCTGCTCCTCATGTTCATCTTCTGGGAGCTCACCACCGTCCTGTCCTACCTGCTGATCGGCTACGCCCGGACCCGTCTGGCCGCCCGCCGCTCCGCGCTGCAGGCCCTGATCGTCACCACCGCCGGCGGCCTGGCCATGCTGGTGGGCCTGATCATGCTCGGATCCTTCGCCGGCACGTACCGGATCTCGGCCCTGCTGCAGCAGGCGCCGGAGCTGGTGGCCGGCCCGGCCGCGCCGGCGGTGGCCACCGCCGTCGTGCTGGTGCTGGTGGGGGCCATCACCAAGTCGGCGCTGGTGCCCTTCCACTTCTGGCTGCCGGGCGCCATGGCGGCCCCCACCCCGGTCAGCGCGTACCTGCACGCCGCGGCGATGGTGAAGGCCGGCATCTACCTCGTGGCGCGGCTGGCGCCCGGGTTCGCCGGGACGGACACCTGGCTGCCGGTGGTGCTGGGCCTGGGCCTGGCCACCATGCTGGTGGGCGGCTACCGGGCGCTGCGCCAGACGGACATCAAACTCATCCTCGCCTACGGCACCGTCAGCCAGCTCGGCTTCCTGAGCATGGTGGTGGGCCTCGGCCAGCCGGACGCCGCCCTGGCCGGGATCGCCCTGCTGCTGGCCCACGGGCTCTTCAAGGCCACCCTGTTCCTGGTGGTCGGCATCATCGACCACCAGGCCGGCACCCGCGACATCCGCAAGCTTTCCGGCGTGTTCCAGTCCTCCCGGGCGCTCGGCGTCGTGGCCGTGATCGGCGCCGCCTCGATGGCCGGGGTGCCCCCGCTGGCCGGGTTCGTGGCCAAGGAATCCGTCTTCGAGGCCTTCGTGCGCCACGCCGGGACCGGCCCCTGGGGCGTGGTGGTCCTGGCCGGCGTCGTGGTCGGGTCGATCCTGACCTTCGCCTACAGCGCGCGCTTCCTCTGGGGCGCGTTCGCGGTCAAGGACGGCGTCCCGGCGACCCGGTTCAAGGCCATCAAGCCCGCCTTCCTGGCCGCGCCCGCAGTGCTGGCCGTCCTCACCGTCGCCTACGGGCTGTGGCCCGCGCCGGTGGACGGCTGGATCCAGCCGTACGCCGCACTGTTCGCCGGCGAGGACGCCCCCGACGCCGGGCACCTCGCCCTCTGGCACGGCATCACCCCGGCGCTGGGCCTGACCGCCGTGACCTTCGCCCTCGGACTGGCGATGTACTACGGCCGCGGCGCCGTCGCCCGGGCCCAGGAGCTGGTCCCCGGCTGGATCAACGGCGACCGCGCCTACCAGCAGACCATCGGCGCGCTCGACGACGCCGCCGTGTGGGTCACCGGCCGCACCCAGCGCGGTTCGCTCTACTTCTACCTGGCCGTCATCCTCAGCGTCGCCTTCCTGCTCCCGCTGACCGCCATCCTGCTCGCGGGCAAGCCGCTCCCGGCGGACCTCTACGTCATCGACCCGGGGTCCCCGCTGCAACTGGTGGCCGGAGCCGGCATCGTGGTCGGCGCCCTCGCCGCGGTCCGCGCCAACAAGCGGTTCCTGGCCGTCCTGATGGTCTCCGTCACCGGCTACGGCATCGCCCTGATGTTCGCGCTGCAGGGCGCCCCGGACCTCGCACTGACCCAGATGCTGGTGGAAACCATCATCCTGGTGGCGTTCGTGCTGGCCATGCGCAGCCTCCCGGCCGAACTCCGGGACCGCACCGGCGGCCGGTACCGCGTGGTCAGGATCATCATCGGCGCCGGCTTCGGCCTGACCATGATCTTCGTGGCGATCTACGCCCTCGGCGCCCGGGTCGCGACGCCGGTCTCGCTCGACTTCCCGCGGCTGGCCTACGACGGCGGCGGCGGGCTCAACGTCGTCAACGTCACCCTGGTGGACATCCGGGCCTGGGACACCTTCGGCGAGATCTCCGTGCTGGCCCTTGCCGCCACCGGCGTCGCCAGCCTCATCTTCGTCCGCGGCCGTGGCGACCGGATCCGGTCCTCCGGGTCGGTCGACGAGGGCACGGTGGGCCGCCTGGCCGCCCCCGCGCACAGCCGCGACGGCGCCGCGCTGGCCCTGAGCCGCCGGTTCGCGGCGTCCACCAAGGACGCCTGGCTGGTGGCCGGCCGGACCCTCGCCCCCGAGCGGCGTTCCATCATCTTCGAGGTGGTGACACGCCTGGTGTTCCACTCGATGATCGTCTTCTCCATCTACCTGCTGCTGGCCGGGCACAACCTGCCCGGCGGCGGCTTCGCCGGCGGCCTGATGGCCGGGCTGGCGCTGACCATCCGCTACCTGGCCGGCGGCCGGTTCGAGCTGCGCGAGGCCGCGCCGCTGAGCGCCGGCGCGCTGCTGGGTATCGGCCTGGCGACGGCGGCCGTGTCCGGGGTGGCGCCGCTGCTCCTGGGCGGCGAGGTCTTCCAAAGCGCCATCGTCCAGCTCTGGCTCCCGGTCTTCGGTGACATCAAGTTCGTCACCTCCACCATCTTCGACATCGGCGTCTACATCGTCGTCGTCGGCCTGGCCCTGGACGTGCTCCGCAGCCTCGGCGCCGAAATCGACGAACACTTCGAAGAGCAGTCGGACGCGGCCGCCGGAACCACCCCCGGGGGGAATGCATGAGCGTCAACCTGACCCTGCTGACCGTGATGGGGGTGCTGTACGCCTGCGGCATCTACCTGCTCCTGGAGCGCAGCCTCACCCGGGTGCTGCTGGGCCTGATGCTGCTGGCGAACGCCACCAACCTGCTCATCCTCACCACCGGCGGCTACGCCGGCCTGGCCCCGCTGTTCGCCAAGGACACCGATCCCGGCGCCTACAGCGACCCGCTGCCGCAGGCGTTGATCCTCACCTCGATCGTGATTTCCTTCGCCGTGACCGCGTTCATGCTCGGCATCATCTACCGCACCTGGGTGCTGGCCCGGCAGGATGAGATCCAGGACGACGCCGAGGACCTCCGCGTCGCCGAGACGCCCAGCTTCGACGCCGAGGACGACGCCGTCATCCCCGAGGAAACCTCCGAATTCCCCTTGCCCGCCGTCGAGCCCGACGCCGGCGGGACCATCCTGGCGGGCGCCCGGCAGATGCCGGCCAGCGAAGCCGCGGCCGAGGAACGGCCCGGCTCCCGCACCACCGCCCCGAACCAGGAAGGAGGGTCCGAGTGAACATCGCCAGCTTTGCCCCGCTCGCCGTCGTCCTCCCCATCCTGGGCGCCGCCCTGACCTTCCTGCTGATCCGGCACTCCCGGGCGCAGCGGACGGTCAGCATCGCGCTGCTCTCCTTGACCCTGCTGCTTGAGTGCTGGCTGCTGGCCTCCGTCTGGGAGGGCGGCACGGCGGCGGTGAGCATCGGCGGCTGGCTGCCGCCGTGGGGGATCGTGCTGGTGGTGGACCAGTTCTCCTCGCTGATGCTGGTGGTCTCCTCCGCCGTGAGCCTGGCCGTGCTGGTCTATGCGACCGGGCAGGGTATGGCCGACGGCGACAGCGATGCCCCGGTCTCGATCTTCCACCCCACCTACCTGATCCTGGTGGCCGGGGTGTCCAACGCCTTCCTCTCCGGAGACTTGTTCAACCTCTACGTGGGCTTCGAGATCCTGCTGACGGCCAGCTACGTGCTGATGACCCTCGGCGGCACCGGCCCCCGGATCCGCGCCGGCGTGACCTATGTGGTGGTCTCCGTGGTCTCCTCGGTGCTGTTCCTGATCGCCATCGCGATGATCTACGGCGCCACCGGCACCATCAACATGGCGGACCTGGCCATGAAGCTGGGGGACCTGGACCAGGGCACCCGGAACCTGCTGCACGTGCTGCTGCTCGTGGCGTTCGGGATCAAGGCCGCCGTCTTCCCGCTCTCCTTCTGGCTGCCGGACTCCTACCCGACCGCCCCCGCCCCGGTCACGGCGGTGTTCGCCGGCCTGCTCACCAAGGTGGGCGTCTACGCGATCGTCCGCACCGAGACGCTGCTCTTCCCCGGCGACACCTTCAACCAGCCGCTGATGGTGGTGGCGCTGCTGACCATGGTGGTGGGGATCCTGGGCGCGCTCGCGCAAAGCGACATCAAACGTTTGCTCTCCTTCACCCTGGTCAGCCACATCGGCTATATGGTGTTCGGGCTGGCGATGTCCTCGGTGGCCGGCCTGGGCGCCGCGGTGTTCTACGTGGCGCACCACATCACCATCCAGACCAGCCTCTTCCTGGTCACCGGGCTGATTGAACGCCGCGCCGGCAGCTCCTCCGTGGACCGGGTGGCCGGCCTGGCCAAGCTCTCCCCGCTGCTGGCCGTGCTGTTCTTCATCCCGGCCATGAACCTCGCCGGGATCCCGCCGCTCTCCGGCTTCCTGGGCAAACTCGGCCTGCTGCAGGCCGGCGTGCTGCTCGGCACCCCGCTGGCGTACGCGCTGGTGGCCGGCGGCGTCCTGACCAGCCTGCTGACCCTGCTGGCCATCGCCCGCGTCTGGAACCGTGCATTCTGGCGCAAGCCCGAGGACGCCGAGCACCCGGACCCGGTGCTGCTCGCCGCCCCGGGCGGTGAGTCCCAGGGAACCGGCGGCGCCGGGACATCCTCCGCACGCCACACGGTGAGCCTGCTGCCGCGCACCATGGTCGGTTCCACTCTGGCGCTGGTCATCCTCGGCGTGGCCCTGACCGTGTTCGCCGGGCCGCTGTTCCGCCTCTCCGGCCAGTCCGCGGCCGAGATGCTGGACCGGTCCTCCTACATCCACGCGGTCCTCGGCGACGAGGTCACGGTCCCGGCCCCGCCGCAGCCCGTGGCCCAGGGAGGCGGCAAATGACCCGCAAACGCATCTCGCTGCGCCAGGAACTGCCGCTGCTGGTCTGGCTGGTGATTGTCTGGGGCGCCCTCTGGCAGGACTTCAGCGCCGGCAACCTGCTCTTCGGGGCGCTGATCGCTGTGTTCGTGGCCCGGTTGTTCTACCTGCCGCCGGTGGAATTGGGCGGACGGTTCAACGTGCTGCGCGCCGTCCCCTTTGGCCTGGTGTTCCTCGGCAAGGTGGTCGCGGCGAGCTTCCAGCTGCTCTACCTCGCCGTGGTGCGCGGGCCCCGGGTGGTCAGCGCCATCGTCGCGGTCCCGCTCCGCAGCCACTCGGATCTCCTGGTCACCGCCACCGGCCACGTCATCTCGCTGATTCCGGGCTCCCTGGTCGTGGAGGTGGACAGGGGTACGTCCACGCTCTATATCCACGGCATCAACGTCCGCGACGCCGAGGACGCCGCCAGGCTCCGCAAGGACGTCCGAGACACTGAGGCCGGCCTGATCCGGATCATGGGCTCCCCGGAGGAAGTTTCCGCCCTCAAACAGGAGGCAGCCGCATGATGCCGATCGTCCTGGCCGTGACCGCCGTGATTCTGTCCCTCGCGGCGGGCGGCGCCATCATCCGGATCGCCCGAGGGCCTTCGCTGCTGGACCGCGTGCTCGCCACCGACGTGCTGCTGGCCATCCTGGGCGCCGCGCTGTGCATCGACATGGCCGTCAACCGGCACCTGAACAACCTGATGCTGCTGGTGGCGATCTCGATCATCGGCTTCGTCGGGTCCGTGACCGTGGCCCGCTTCGTAGCCGACCGCAGGAGGCACCCCCATGAATCCTGAGACCTTCTCCGGGGATACGGTGATCGACGCCGTGTCCGCCGTGTTCATGGTGGTGGGTGCACTGATGTCCCTCGGCGCCGCGATCGGCCTGCTCCGCTTCCCGGACCTGATGAGCCGGATGCACGCCGCCACCAAGCCGCAGGTCCTGGGCCTGTTCCTGCTGCTGTGCGCCGTGGGCCTGCAGATGCGCACCTGGTGGGTGTGGCCGGTGCTGGTGGTCGCGTGGATCTTCCAGCTGCTGACCGTCCCGGTCTCCGCGCACATGGTGGGCCGCGCCGGCTACCGCACCAAGCACCTCCACCCGGAGTTGCTGAGCGCGGATGAGCTCGAAGCGGTGGTGCAGCAGGCCGCCGGGGAACGCGGCTTCAACGAGGACGGGGAGCCCCGCCGGGACTGATGCCCGGGGGACTCCCCGTCGGAGTCCGGTGGTGCGGTGCGCCTAGACGATGTCCTGGGTCTTGGCGAAGCGAGTGATGGCCCGCTGCGTGCCGCGGTTGGCGAGGACCTGGATGACGGCGCTCACCGAGGCCGAGATCAGCGCGAAGGTCAGGGCCTGGCGCAGCGTGGTGGGGACGTCGTCGTCGTGGCCCTTCGGCGGCTTGTTGCCGGTGGTCTTCTCCCAGACGGTGTCCACGAGCTTGGTGCCGACGAGACCGGCGACCAGGCTGATGCCGGTGCCGAGCAGTTTGATGACAATGTTCATTTCGTGCTCCTTGCGGGTGGAAACAGGACTGCCCCTAGCCTACTGGCACACCGGTCCGGGGCGGACGCCCCTGTCCGCCGCGCGCCGCCCGGCCTACCGTCGGGCATGGACAGAGACCGGGGCGCACCCTGGGCGCCGTTCCAGCTGGCGGCCGGCTGCTGCTCGATCGCGTTCGTGGTGCTGCTGGTGCTGGCCCTTGTGCTGGACTTCATCGCGCCGCCGCCGGTCGACGGGGCCGTGCCGACGCTTGAGTTCATCGCCCGCAACAAGCCCGTCTACGTCGCCGAGCAGCTGCTTTGGACGGTCCCGAACATCCTGGCGGTGCCCGTCTTCGCTGCGCTGTTCCTGGCGTGCGCTCCGGCGGCAGAGGGACTGGCACGGGGCCTGGCGCTGGGCGGCGCCCTGGTGGGCGGGCTGTCCTGGGCGCTGATCCTCGCCATCCCGGTTACCAGCCGCGGCTCTCTGGTGCTGGTCTACCTCAGCGACCGGTACGCCGGGGCGGCCGACGACGCCGCGCGGCAGCGGATCAGCGCCGCCGCCGAGGCGGTGATCGCCGAGAACAACACACCCGCCGTCGCCGGGGTGCTTTCCGCGGCGGGCATCCTCCTCATGTCCGTGGCCATGGTGCGGGCAGGGCTCTCCCGGGCGGTGGGCTGGCTGGGCATCGGCGCCGGTGCCCTGGGGCTGCTCGCGGAGGCGCTGCGGTACCTCGTCCCGGCGCTCTACGGCGGCTACGGCCTCCTGATGTGGGCGTGGTTCGTGGCGGCCGGGATCGTGCTGATCCGGCTCGGCAGGGAGGGGAGGCGGGCCCCGGCGGCGCGGGTGTAAACTGGGCCAGCCCACACGGGCGACATTCATAACGACAGGGGAGCGCCGCCGTCGGACCCTTCCGGAGGAATCCGGGAACCGTAGGTGGGCGCTGAGAGTGCGGACAGCCGCAGACCCTCGAACCTGATCCGGTTAGTACCGGCGCAAGGGAGTCGAGTTCTCAGGGTGTCCGGAACACGCGGCAGCGGCCGCCGTGGCCGGAATACCCTCCCCTCCTGTACCTCAGGAGGACGACATGACCGATATTTCCACCCCCCGCACCACAGCGGCCGGCAAAAAGAGCTGGCGCGTGGTCGACATTGTCCTGGCGGCGCTGATCGCGATTGCCGGCGGCGTCATCTTCTGGGCCTGGGACCAGGGCTCCAACGTGGTGTCCGTCCCGCTCACCGCCGTCTACCCGCCCCTGACCGGCCTCTACGCCGGCGGCTGGATGATCCCCGCGGTCCTCGGCATGCTGGTGGTCCGCAAGCCCGGCGCCGCGCTGTTCTGCGAGGCCGTCGCCGCCACCGGCGAGCTGATCATGGGCTCCCAGTACGGCACCACCGTGCTGATCTCGGGCATCCTGCAGGGCCTCGGCGCGGAGCTGGTCTTCGCCGCCTTCCGCTACAGCAAGTTCAACCTCCCGGTCTCCCTGCTCGCCGGCGCCGGCGCGGGCCTCTTCTGCGGCCTGAACGACTGCTTCCTGCCCTGGGGCTGGAACATCGCCTTCGAGGCCGGGGACAAGGCCGCCTACATCGTCTTCTGCGCCATCTCCGGTGCCGTGATCGCCGGCGGCCTGGCTTGGATCGCCACCCGCGGCCTGGCCCGGACCGGGGTGCTGGCCTCCTTCGCCTCCCGCAAGGCGGCCACCGAACCCGTCTTCTCCTGACACCCGCGCGCATGAACGCCGACGACGTCCGCCCCGCCGCGGTCACCGCCCGCGGTTGGGGCTGGCGGCACGCCGGACGGTCCCGGCCCGCCATCAGCGGACTGGACCTGGACATCAGCCCGGGCGAACGCGTCCTGCTGCTGGGACCTTCCGGCGCCGGTAAGTCGACCCTGCTGCACGCCCTGGCCGGGGTGCTCGGCGAGGGCGGCGGCGCGGACGCGGACGCCGACGACGCCGACGAGACCGGCAGCCTGCTCATCGACGGGGCCCCACCCCGGGACCGCCGCGGACGCGCCGGGCTGGTGCAGCAGGACCCGGAGACCCAGGTGGTGCTTTCCCGGGTGGGTGACGACGTCGCGTTCGGGGCGGAGAACCTCGCCGTCCCGCCCGCGGAGATCTGGGCCCGGGTAGGGGAGGCGCTCGACGACGTCGGCCTCGGTTCCCTGCCCCTGGGGCACCCGACCTCGGCCCTCTCCGGCGGACAGAAGCAGCGGCTTGCCCTGGCCGGCATCCTCGCGATGCGGCCCGGGCTGCTACTGCTGGACGAACCGACCGCCAACCTTGACCCCGCAGGTGTGCTGGAGGTCCGCGACGCCGTGGGCCGCTGCCTGGACCGGACCGGCGCCACCCTGGTGGTGGTCGAACACCGGGTTTCCGTGTGGAAGGACCTGGTGGACCGGATCGTGGTGCTGCAGCCCGGCAGCGCGGGCGACGCCGCCGTGCTGCTGGACGGGCCGCCGGACCGGGTGCTGGCCGAGGCACGGGAGATGCTGATCGCCGCCGGGGTCTGGGTCCCGGGCCACGTGCCGGCCACCCGCGCCCGGAGCACCGGCGACACCGGACAGGGGCCGGAGCACGGCTTCGAGGCGGGCCGCCTGCTGCTGGCCGCAGAATCCTTGGCCGTGTCCCGCGACCGTCCCCGCCGGGGCGGCCTCCGGACCCGCTTCCGGGCCGTGCCGCCCGTGCCGGTGCAGGAGGGTATCGCAGCGCAGGTCCGTGCCGGACGCGCGCTCACCATCACCGGGCCCAACGGCGCCGGGAAATCGACCTTCGCCCTTACCCTCGCCGGGCTGCTGGCCCCGGTGGCCGGGACCGTATCCGCTACCACCGACCTCAGCGCCGGCGCGGGCATCGACCCCTACGCCTGGAAGGCGCAGCAGCTGATCCCGCGGATCGGCACGGTCTTCCAGGAACCCGAACACCAGTTCGTGACCGGCCGGGTGCTGGACGAACTGACCTTCGGGCCGCGGCAACTGGGCCGCGGCGCGGACCGGGTGGACGAACTGCTGGAGCGGCTGCGGCTGCGGGACCTGGTGGACGCCAACCCCTACACCCTCTCCGGCGGCGAGAAGCGGCGCCTGTCCGTGGCTACCGTGCTGGCCGCCCACCCGCAGGTCCTGGTCCTGGACGAGCCCACGTTCGGCCAGGACGCCAACACCTGGGCCGAGCTGGCCTCCTTCCTCTCCGAACTCCTGGACGCCGGCACCGCCGTCGTCTCCGTCACCCACGACGCCGAATTCAGTGACGTCCTCGGCGGCGACGAACTCAAGCTGCAGGGGGCGGCGGCATGAGGGAGGCCCTGACCCTGGAGGGAAACCCCGCCGTGCTGGCCCGCGCCAACCCGCTGGCCAAGTTCTCCGGCGTCGTGCTGGTCACCGTGGCGCTCGCCCTGTCCATCGACTGGGTCTCCGCGTCCGTGGCGCTGGTCTTCGAGGTGCTGCTCTTCCCGCTGGCCGGGCTCACCCCCGCCCTGCTCTGGCGCCGCGGTTGGCCGTTGATCCTGGCCGCTGCCCTGGGCGGCTGGAGCACCGCCATCCTCGCCCCGGACCGGGGCCGGATCCTGCTGGACGTGGGGATCTGGTCCATCAGCGAGGGCTCGCTCCAGCTGGGCCTCGGCTTCCTGCTGCGCGGCCTCGCGATCGCGTTGCCCGCCGTGCTGCTGATGAGCTGCACCGACCCCACAGACCTGGCCGACGCCCTCGCGCAGCAGGCGAAGCTGCCGCACCGGTTCGTGCTGGGCACGCTCGCGGCGATGCGGCTGGTGGGACTCATGGCGGAGGAATGGCAGACTATCGGGATGGCCCGGCGGGCCCGCGGCGTGGGCTCGCACGGCAGCCCGGCGCAGCGGGCCAGGGCCATGCTGGGGCAAAGCTTCGGGCTGCTGGTCCAGGCGGTCCGGCGGGCGTCGCGGCTGGCGGTGACCATGGAGGCGCGCGGCTTCGGCGGTGCCCGGCGGACCTGGGCCCGGCAGGCTCGTTTCACCGGGCTGGATGTGTGGGTGGTCCTGGGCGGCGTGGTGATCGCGGGGTCAGCGGTAGCCGCCGCCGTCGCCGCCGGGACCTGGAACATGGTGTTCCTCGGCCAGCAGTGACCGCGATGTATCGCACCGCCCGATTATCGCACCAGCCGACTAGGGGTGTGACGCTACGCGCTTTTGGGTGCATCCGGAGGCGGACGGTAGCTCATCTGTGATATTTCTTGGATATGACGCTTCCGACTGCAGAACACCTCGGCACGGTCCTCAAGGACGCACGCGGCGAAAAGGGCTGGACCCAGGGCAAGCTTGCCGCCGAGCTCGGCACCAGCCAGAGCGCCGTCGCCCGGATGGAACAGGGCAAGCAGAACCTGAGCCTGAAGATGATCCAGCGCCTGGAGTCCATCTTCGGCCGCGCCATCGTCAAGGTGGGCCGGCCCCAGATGACCCACCTGCGCGTGGAGGGCGGCCACACCCTCTCCGGCGCCGTGGACGTCAACAGCAGCAAGAACGCCGGCGTCGCCCTGCTCTGCGCCAGCCTGATCAACCGCGGCACCACGGTGCTGCGCCGGCTGGCCCGGATCGAGGAGGTCAACCGGATCGTCGAGGTACTGACCAGCATCGGCGTCGAATGCACCTGGCTGAACGCCACCGACCTGCAGATCCGCCGCCCCGCCGTCCTGGACCTCGACGGCATGGACGTCGACGCAGCCCGGCGCACCCGCAGCGTCATCATGCTGCTGGGCCCGCTCCTGGACGAGTCCGCCGAGTACCGGCTCCCCTACGCCGGCGGCTGCGACCTGGGCACCCGGACCGTGGAGCCGCACATGCAGGCGCTGCGCCAGTTCGGCCTCCGCGTGGAGGCCACCTCCGGCTTCTACACCGTCCAGGCGCCGCCCGCCGACGGCGAGAACCGCTCCTTCGTCCTCAGCGAGCGGGGCGACACGGTCACCGAGAACGCCATCATGGCTGCCGCCCACCGCCGCGGCACCACGGTCATCCGCAACGCCAGCCCCAACTACATGGTCCAGGACCTCTGCTTCTACCTGCAGCGCCTGGGCGTGGAGATCGACGGCGTCGGGACCACCACGCTGAAGATCGTCGGCCGGCCCGCGGTGGACGTGGACATCGAGTACTTCCCCTCCGAGGACCCGATCGAGGCGATGAGCCTGATCACGGCCGGCATCGTGACCAACTCCGAGGTCACCATTCGCCGCGTGCCGATCGAGTTCATGGAGATCGAACTGGCCACCCTGGAGCAGATGGGCCAGCGGCTGGAGGTCTCCGCCGAATACGTGGCGCGCAACGGCCGGACCCGGCTGGTGGATGTCACCACCCGGCCCTCCGAGCTGAAGGCACCCGAGGACAAGATCCACCCCATGCCGTTCCCGGGCCTGAACATCGACAACCTGCCGTTCTTCGCCGTGATCGCCGCCAACGCGCAGGGCCAGACCATGATCCACGACTGGGTCTACGAGAACCGCGCCATCTATCTGACCGAGCTGAACCGGCTCGGCGCGCAGGTGCAGTTGCTGGACCCGCACCGGATCTACGTCAACGGCCCCACCAAGTGGCGCGCCGCCGAGGTGGGTTGCCCGCCGGCCCTCCGCCCTGCCGCCTGCCTGCTGCTGGCAATGCTGGCCGCCCGGGGGGTGTCCGAGCTGCGCAACATCTACGTGATCGAGCGCGGCTACGAGGATCTGGCCGAGCGGCTGAACACCATCGGCGCGAAAATCGAGTACTTCCAGGACTAAAGACCCCCGGCGCACAATGGGTTATGCGCACCTTCGGCGTCGAAGAGGAACTGCTGATCGTGGACCCCGTCACCGGGGTGCCGCTGGCGCTCGCGGACGCCATGCTGCGCGGGCTCATCCGGGACCCGGACACGGGCGACGGCCATTCCGGCTTCAGTTTCGAGCTCAAGCTCGAACAGATCGAGACCCAGACGCTGCCCTGCCGGGAGCATGACGCCCTGCTGCGGCAGATTCGCCGGGCCCGCCGGACCGCCGACGACGCCGCCCGGGTCCACGGCGCCCGGGTCGCGGCGCTGGCCACCTCGCCGCTGGCCGCCCCCACCCACACCACCCCCAAACTGCGCTACGCCACGATGCAGCGGCGGTTCGGCCTCACCGTCCAGGAACAGCTCACCTGCGGGCTGCACGTCCACGCCGCCATCGACTCGCCCGAGGAGGGGGTGGCGGTGATGGACCGGATCCGGGACAAGCTGGCGGTGCTGATCGCCCTCAGCGCCAACTCCCCGTACTGGAACGGGATGGAAACGGGGTTCGAGAGCTACCGCACCCAGGCCTGGAACCGCTGGCCCGCTGCCGGTCCGACGATGGTCTTCGGCAGCCACGCGGCCTACCGCAGGGTGGTGTCGCGGCTGCTGGACAGCGGCGTGCTCTTCGATGAGGGCATGGTGTACTTCGACGCGCGGCTGGCCCGGAACCATCCCACCGTGGAGATCCGGGTGGCGGACGTGTGCCTGCGCGCGGAGGACGCGGCGCTGCTGGCGGTGCTGGTGCGGGCGCTGGTGGAGACCGCCTCGCGCGAGTGGTACGACGGCGTGGACCCGGCGCCGGTGCCGACGGTGCTCCTGCGGATGGCGGCCTGGCAGGCGAGCAACTGCGGGCTGTCCTCCGAGCTGCTGGACTTCGGGACTTTCCGGCCCCGCCCCGCGGCCGAGGTGGTGAACGCCCTGGTGGACTACCTCGCCCCGGTCCTGTCGGACCAGGGCGAGCTCGGCCTGGTGCGCGCCGGGGTGGCCAGGATCCTGGCGGAGGGCACCGGGGCGGAGCTGCAGCGCCGTGCCGGCCTCGGCGCCGTCGTCGGCGAGGCGGTGCGGACCACGGTCGGCGGGGACGTGCCCGACGCCGGCACCGCTACCGGGCCGCTTCCGGCGCTGGCGCCCGTCCGCCGCTTCTAGGCGGTACGTTCCAGGCCGCCGCCGGGGATTACTGGATCTGCGCCAGCGCCTGACAGAGGTCCCGGATCAGGTCCTCCGGGTCCTCCAGCCCGACGGAGAGCCGCACCACGCCGTCGCTCAACCCGATAGCGGCCCGTCCCTCCGGACCCATGGCCCGGTGCGTGGTGGTGGCCGGGTGCGTGATCAGAGACTTCGAGTCGCCAAGGTTGTTGGAGATGTCGATGATCCGCAGGCCGTCCAGCAGCGCGAAAGCGGCGTCCTTGGCGGACCGGCCGGCCGGGGGCGCCAGCTCGAAGGTCAGCACGGTCCCGCCGGACTTCATTTGCTTGGCGGCCAGCTCGTGCTGCGGGTGGGAGGCCAGGAGCGGGTACTTCACCCAGGTCACGGCCTGCTGCGCCTCGAGCCACTCTGCCAGCCGCAACGCCGAGGCGGAGGCGTGGTTGACCCGCAGCGACATGGTTTCCAGGCCCTTGGTCAGCACCCAGGCGTTGAAGGCGGACAGCGCGGGTCCGGTGTGGCGCATCAGTTGCCGGACCGGGCCCTCGATGAACTCCTTGCTGCCCAGGATCGCGCCGCCCAGCACCCGGCCCTGGCCGTCAATGTGCTTTGTGCCGGAGTAGACCACCACGTCCGCGCCGAAGTCCGTGCAGCGCTGCAGCAGCGGGGTGGCGAAGACGTTGTCCACCACCACGGTGGCGCCGGCGGCGTGCGCCAGCCCGCTCACGGCGGCGATGTCCACGATCTCCTGCATCGGGTTCGACGGCGACTCGAAGAACACGGCGGTGGCCGGCGTCGAGAGCGCGTCACGCCACTGGTCGAGGTCCGGGCCGTCGACGAAGACGGTCTCCACGCCCCAGCGCGGCAGGATCTCGTTCAGGATCACGAAGCAGGACCCGAACAGTGACCGGGCGGCGACCACCCGGTCACCGGCCCCAAGCAGCGCGCCGAGAGCGGTGAACACCGCGGACATGCCCGACGCCGTCGCGAAGCACGCCTCGGTGCCTTCGAGCAGGCGGAGCCGCTCCTGGAAGGTGGCCACCGAGGGGTTGCCGTAGCGGGAGTAGACGAACCGCTCGTCCTCTCCGGTGAAGGCCCGCTCCGCGGCGGCGGCGGATTCGTAGACGAAGCCGGAGTTGAGGAAGATCGGCTCGGTTGTTTCCTGGAAGCCGGTCCGGTCCAAGCCGCCACGGACGGCCTGGGTGTCCGGGCTCCAGTCCGCGGCCTCGGGATTGAAACTCATGCGGTGCGGGTCCCGTCGGTCGGCAGGCCCACGTTCTTCCAGCCGTTGACGCGGCGGACGCCGGCCTCATCCGGCTGGCCCTCGAAGCCGTCCAGCACGTTGTAGACGGTGAATCCCGCTGCCGCCGCGGCCCCTGCCGCCGCGACGGAGCGGGCCCCGGACCGGCAGAGGAAGAGCAGCTCGGCGTCGGCCGGGACGCGCTGCCGGAGCTCGTCCAGGAAGCCCTCGTTCGGCACGCCGCCGGCCCGGGTCCACTCGATGAACACCGGCTCCGCGGCCGCCCCGCCGGTCAACGGGACGCCGATCTGGGCCCACTCGGCCCGGGTGCGGACGTCCACCAGCACCGCGCCGGACTGCAGCCGTTCCCAGGCCGCCTGCGGGGTCAGGTCCGCGGCGTAGCTCATGCCCTCGCCTGCCCTTCGGATTCCAGACGGTCGGATTCCAGGCCGTCGAACTCCAGACCGTCGACGGCGCGGGCCACCGCGGCGTCCGCCTCCGCGGCGTCCGCCTCCGCGACGGCGGCCGGCAGCACCAGTGCCTGCGCCACGATCACCGATGTGCCGTTGAACGTTGCGGCCGGGCTGCCGTGCAGCACATACCCCTCGGCAAGGGCGGCCGAGATCCGCTCGCAGAAGCTGCGGTCGTCGGGGCCGGTCAGCAGCCGGTAGGCCAGCCGCTCCGCGGGCGCTGCGGCCTGCGCGGGAGGGTTGGCCGGGGTGCCGGCTCCGGGGGTGGGGACTGGGGGCGGGGTCGCGTCGGACACGACAAACTCCTTACGTTCACGCTTGCAGCTCGAATGGTCGATTGCCGAGTAGTCACCTGAGGCACCCCGCCGCAAAAGGAGGGTTGCCGACCGGCCAGTCAGGGCTTTGCACCGGTTCTCATTACTCTGCAAAAAACCTAACACCCCGGGGCCCGCGCCCGCGCGTCGGCCCCGTCATGTTCGGTCACGGGAGGCCGTCCGCCGTAGGCCGACCGAGTATCGCGCCCGTCGTGATCGAGTACAAAAAGCCGGTTCCGTCCGCGGTGGCCGAATGCTTTTCGGGTATTGCCTACTCGGGTTTTCCGATAGGGGCGTCACGTTTACTGAAGTGGCAGTCCAAGGTCTCAGCTGGGTCTCCACATACCGCATACGCCTTTTCAGCACCCGCTGCGCGGCCGCTTCCGGCCGTTTGCGCAGTGCCGCTGGCGCATGGGTTTTGACGTCTCCGCCGGGATACCGCGGACCGGTTCTTTGACAAGCAATCCTTCCCTCCAGAACCCGGCAGCCTCTGCCGGGCGGGTTGCAGATCCATCATTTTGTCCGGCGCAGCACTGGGGGCGGCCGGCACCTCGAAGAAGAACTGGAAAGATTCATGGTCTCGATTTACGTCTTGATAATCGTCTTGCTGATTGCGCTGCTGGTCGCAGCGGCGGTGGGGAAATCCTGGTTCCACCGCCGCCTGCGCCGTCCCGAACTTCTGCGCCGGATTTCCCTCGCCACCGGCGCGGTGCTGCTGCTGGCCAACGTCGCCGCCTTTGCCCTGGACGCCTCCGAGTTCTGGCAGACCGCTGACCTGACCGCCACCCTGGGCGGACTCACCGCCCTCGCCATCGCGCTGACCGCCCTGCGCACCGGTGGAAGCCCGGCCCGGCAGCCCCGCCGGGTGCTGGCCATCGGCGCCCACCCGGATGACCTGGAGCTGGCCTGCGGCGGAACGCTCGCCAAGTTCGTCGACTCCGGCCACGAGGTGCAGGGGCTGGTGATGAGCGACGGCAAGCGCGGCGGCAACGCCTTGGAGCGGTCGCTGGACGCCCAGCGCGGCGCCACGTTCATGGGCCTGACCGGCATGATCCATCACAACTTCACGGACACCGAGCTGCACCGCCACAGCCAGGAAATGGTGGGCGCCATCGAGCACGCGATCGTGCGCTTCAACCCGGACATCATCCTCACCCACTCCAACCACGACCAGCACCAGGACCACCAGGCGGTGCACCAGGCCACCCTGCGGGCCGCGCGGCAGCACCACTCGATCCTTTGCTACGAGAGCCCCTCCGCCACCCGGGAATTCAACCCCAGCGTCTTCGTGGACATTGACGACTACGTCGACGCCAAGGTCCAGGCGGTGAAGATGCACAGCGACCAGCTGGCCAAGCCGTACATGACGCCCGAACGGGTCCGCGGCATCGCCTCCTTCCGCGGCGGCCAGGCCCGCCGCCGGGTGGCCGAGGCCTATGAACCGGTCCGCCTGCTGAGCACCGAAATGGAGAAGCTGTGAAGCCCCGCGTGCTGGTCACCGGCGTCGGCGGCCCCGCCGGCCGTGCCCTCGCCACGCAACTGACCGAACGAGGCATCCCGGTCCTCGGCACGGACATCCGCGACCTGCCCGAAGTCTCCGGGGTGCCGGTGGTCCGGGTACCCGCGGCCACGGATCCCGAGCTGGTGTCCGCGCTGCGCCGGCTGGTCGGCGCCGAGGGCATCAATCTCGTGATCCCCACGGTCAGTGAGGAACTGCCCCGCCTGGCCGCCTTCCGGGCCGGCTTTGGCCCGGACGTCCGCGTCATCATCGGGCCGCCCGGCGCCGTCGCGCTCGCCGATGACAAGCTCTACACCGCGTGGCAGCTGCATTCCGCCGGCGTTCCGGTTCCCGCCTTCGGGGTCCCCCGGGACTTCCGCTGCGTGGAGGAAGCCATTGAGCTCCTGGGCGGACCCGTCGTCATCAAACCCAGGGTGTCCCGCGGGGGCCGCGGCGTGACGGTGGTCCGGAGCGGCTCCGACGTCGACTGGGCCGGACTTCCCGGCGGCCTGATCGTCCAGGAATTCATCCCAGGCACCGAGTACGGGCCAATGGTCTTCGGAACCCCGGCGCACAACACCACCCCGCCGTTCGCCGTCGTCGTGGAGAAAACCGCGCTCGCGCAGGGCGAGGTCGGCAACGCCCTTAGCACCCGCCGGGTGGAGGCGGGGGAGGCGAACGACATCGGCAACCTGGCGATGAACGCCGTCCGTGCCCTGTCCCTCACCGGGCCGGTGGACCTCGACGTCCGGCGCCGGGCCGACGGCACCCCGGTGGTGCTCGAAATCAATGCCCGGTTCGGGGCGAACAGCCAGCGCGCGCCGGAACTGCTCGACGCGGTCCTCGCCTCGTTCTCCCTCCCGGCCTTCAACCCGGCGTCGTTCCGGCAGACGAGGGGAGCGTTCGCCCATGCCCTGGTATGAGAATCTCCTCGCCGGCCTGATGCCCGGCGCCCAGCTGCTGCTGGTGGTGCTCGGCATTCCGGTGTTGGTCTTCGGCCTGCTGAAGCTGCTGGTCCTGCCCCTGGCCCTCTGGTTCCAGGTGCAGGTGACCCGCCGCCGCCGCACCGGCCAGGGGACCCTGCTGAACGAGTGGCCCACCGTCTCGATCATCGTCCCGGCCTATAACGAGGCCACCGTGATCGAGAACTGCGTCCGGTCCATCCAGCTCACCACCTATGACCGGTACGAGGTGGTCCTGGTGGACGACGGGTCCACGGACAACACCCTGGAACTGATGCACGAGCTCGCCGCCGGGGATCCAAGGATCACGGTCCTGACCCAGGAGAACGCCGGCAAGGGCGCCGCGCTGAACCGCGGCCTGAACTACTCGACCGGCGAGGTCCTGATGTTCGTCGACGCCGACGGCATCTTCTCCCGCAGCACGGTCAAGCGGATGCTCCAGGGCTTCACGGACCGCCGGGTGGGCGCCGTCTGCGGCGACGACCGGCCGGTCAACCTCAACCGCGTCCAGACCCGGATGCTCGCGTTCATCAGCCACGTGGGCACCGGCCTGGTCCGGCGGGCACTGACGGTGATCGGCTGCCTGCCGATCGTCTCCGGCAACATCGGCGCGTTCCCGCGCTCGGTCCTGGCCGACGTCGGACCGTTCCGTGAGGACACCGTGGGGGAGGACCTGGAGCTGACCTGGCGGGTGCACCGCGCCGGGTACAACGTGGTGTTCGCGCCGAAGGCCCTGGTCTACGCCGAATCGCCGTCCACGGTCCACGCCCTCTGGCGGCAGCGGGTCCGGTGGGCCCGCGGGCTGCTGCAGACCATGCGGGTGCACAAGGACATGATCGGAAACCTGCGGCGCGGCCGGTTCGGCGCATACCTGCTGTTTAACACCGTGACCATGGTGGCACTCCCGGTCCTGCAGCTGGCCCTGCTGGTGGACCTGCTGCTCCTGGTGGCCGGCGGCCGGAGCCCGCTGGGCGCCGACGCGTGGGCGGTCCTGGGCTGGCTGGGGCTGGTGGTCACGGCGGTCCTGACCCTGTTCGGGCTCTCCCTCAACCGGGCCTGGCCGGACCTGCGGCACGCCTGGACCCTGCCGCTGGTCCCCTTCTACTCCGTGTTCACCGGCCTGACCATGGCGGCCGCGCTGCTGCAGGAGACCCGCGGCAAGCAGGCGCACTGGAACAAGCTGAAGCGCACCGGAGTGGTCAGCGTCCCGACGGCGGCGGCTGTCACCGAGGTCAGGGTGTGAGGCTGCTGGCCGCAACGCTGGCCATGGCACTGCTGGCCCTGTCGGGCTGCTCGACGCCGGTGCCTCCCCGGGCGGAGGCGCCGGCGCCGGAGCGCACTGTGGGCGTCGGCTACGAAACCGTGGTCGAGGACCCCGGCGGCCTCCCGGCCCTGGCCAAGCGACTCGACGAGGTCAACGCCAACAGCGTCACCATCAGCGTGGGCCGGCTGGACTGGACGGCGTTCCGGTGGGACAAGCACCCCGAGATTGAAGCCGCCGGCGGCCGCGACCACGTGGCAGAGGCCATCAAGGCCCTCGGCACCGCGGACAACGGCAGCAAACGCCGGGTCACGCTCACCATCGACCTGCTGATCCCGGGCTGGATCGCTAAGAACCAGGGCCTGGCCGGAATCAACCTTGACGGCACCCGGTCCAAGGACTTCGCCAGCGTCACCGCCCTGACCACCGGACCCGTGGGCCAGCGGCTGGTGGACTTCGTGGACGAAGTGACCCGCCGCTACCACCCCGACGCCGTGGCGCTGACCGAGCTGATGTTCGACGACAACACCTACGGCGGGGACGACCGCGACTCCTACCTGCGCGCCACCGGCGCGAAGGACTGGCCGCGGACGGCCGACGGCGGGATCGACACCGGGGACGCCAGCATCGGCGCCTGGCGGTCCCAGGCCCTCGCCTCCGTGGTGGCCAAGGCCGCCGCCGCCGCGCACGCCAACGGCGCCAGCCTGGACATGGACGTCCGGACGCCGTGGCAGGACCCGGCCGGGGACCGGCCGGAAAGCGGGCACGACTACGCCCTGCTGGCCAAGGCGGCGGACCGGCTGGTGCTCTGGAACTACTTCGCGCTCAACGGCAAGGGCCCGGACTACTCGCGGCAACTGGCCGCGGCCATGGCGGCGAGGCCCGGACGATTCGTCATCTCCACCGGGATGTGGGCCCGCTCCGGGACCGTGTCCGCCGCGGACCTGGAGACCGCGCTCGCCGACTCGGTGGCCGGTGGCGCGGACGCCGTCGCGGTCACCCCCTCGAGCATGCTTGACGACGCCGCGTGGGGGGCCCTGCGCAAGGCGTGGGCATGACACCGGCCGCGGGCTGTCCCGGCGGCCGGCAATGTCGTAGGCTCGCGCACAACACGCACCTCTCCACGCTCATCCACAACGTTGGCATCCGCACCGCAACCATCCGCACCGCACTTATTGGCACCGCACGTATCCGCACAATCCTTTGGGGGACAACATGACCACGCACCGCCTCGTACCTTCCGCACTGATCATCGCCGCGGGCCTGGCCCTGGCCGGGTGCTCCGGCGGCGGTTCCTCCGCCGCCCAATCCACCGCCGCCCAATCCACCGGCGCTCAGTCCACCGGCTCCGCGGAATCCTCGGCGGCCGGATCCCAGGCAACGTCAGCAGCCTCGTCGTCGGCGCCCAGCCCCAGCGCCACCGCCAGCCCCAAGGCCTACACCACCGCCGAACTCGGCACCATCCTGGCCGGCCTGAAGGACGGGGAGGGCCACCCCCTGACGGCGCTGCCGGCGGACCAGCTGGAGACGGGTATCGCGGCGGCCAAGCAGATGATCTCCGCGGCCGTCATCACACCGCAGGAATGCGCCGCCCTGGTGGACACCAGCGGCCAGATCCCGGCCGGCAGCACTTACACCGGCGGCGTGGCGAAGTCCTCCTCCGGACAGGCGATGACCACCGTGACCCTGGTGTCCGTCTCGGACCCGTCCGTGCTGTCCAAGGGAGCCGCCGCCGCAAAGGACAACGCCGGCAAGTGCGCCAACTACACCATCGAACTGCAGGGCAAGAAGATCACCGGCAAGACCGAGGTCCTTCCCGTCGAGACCGGCGGGGACGCCTCCTTCGGGTCCCTGACCACGCAGGGACTGCCGGACGGGCAGGCCACCCAGACCGCCGTCGTCACCGGGATCAAGGGTTCCCTGTCCGTCTCCGCCGTGGCCATCGGCCAGGGCGTGGGTCCGGAGTCGGCCACCACGCTGGCGAAGATCGTCAGCGACGCCCTGGCCCAGGGCTAAGCGGGAAGGCCTTCGCCTCGCAGCTACTGGACCGTGGCGAACAGTTCATTCAGTTCGGCGGTCAGCTGGCGACGGACGTCGGCGGTGCCGATTTCCTTGCCGTCGATGTGGTTGACCGGCGCGAGCAGCCGGATGCTGGAGATCAGCCACACGGCGTCGGCGTCGTAGAGGTCCTCCGGCACCAGCGGGCCGTAGCCCAGCTCCCAGCCGGCGGCCTTTGCGGCGGCGAACAGTGCGCCCTGTGAGGTGCCGGGGAGGATGCCGCTGTCCAGCTGCGGGGTGATCAGGCGGCGCACCGTTCGGGTCCCGCCGTCGCCGTCGTCGGCGGTTTCCAGGTGCGCCAGCAGCACGGTCGACGTCGGGCCCTCCAGCACCCGGCCGTCGGAGGACGTGAAGATGACGTCGTCGGCGCCCTGGTGGTGGGCGTAGCGCAGCGCGGCCATGTTCACCGCGTAGGAGAGGGTCTTCGCGCCGAGCAGCAGCCACGGCGCGCGTTCTGCCACCTCGCTGTCATAGCCGCGGTCCAGCAGGATCACGTCGATGCCGCTCTCGCGCTGCTTGCGGCCGGCCGCGGGCGGGGTGGAGGCCTGCACCCAGCAGGTCGGGACGGGGGAGCCCTCGACGCCGCGGGTCGCGATCAGCTTCACCACCACCTCGTCGTCGCCGTCCTCGGGGGCGCCCGCACGGAACTCCCGGAGCGCCGTCGCGATGGCCTTCCGCCAGGCGTCCTCCGTCGGAATGTCCAGCTCCAGCGTCCGCGCCGAACCGGCCAGCCGGCCCAGGTGCCGCGGCAGTTTGCGGGGCTGGCCGCCCACGGCCAGGAGGGATTCGAAGATGCCGTCGCCGCGGGTGGCACCCTGGTCCGTGGCCATCAGCTGGGGCTTGGAGGAGTCGGCGACGCGGCCGTCCTCGAACGCGGGATCGAGGAAGACCAGCACCGTGGCGTTGGCGGGAGCGGAGGCGGACGTAGTCATGGCTTCAGCTTAGTGCGGCGCGCCGGGATAGGATTTGGAATTGCCCGTTCCGGAACTGTTCCGCGGGTCTGGAACTAGAGGGGTTCGCCTGTGCTCTGGCCTTTACCGTTCGTGGGGTCACTCCCGTCCTGGGCGATCCTGATCCTCACGCTGATCGACCTCGCCATCCGCGTGCTGGCGCTGGGCATCATCCCCGGCAACCGCCGCCCCACCACTGCCATGGCGTGGCTGCTCGGCATTTTCTTCGTCCCCTCGGTCGGGCTGGTGCTGTTCCTGCTGTTCGGCAACTTCCGGCTCTCCCGCCGCCGCCGTGCCCAACAGGAGGCCGTGAACACCCGGATCCGCGCCGGCACCTCGGAACTGGCCGCCGTCGAAAGCCGCTACGACGGCCCCGAATGGGTGGCCTCCGCCGCGGAGCTGAACAAGACGCTGGGCTCGCTCCCCATGGTCGACAACAACAGCGTGGAACTGCTGCCCGGCTACCCGGATTCGATCAAGGCGATGGCCGCCGCGGCCCGCGAGGCCAAGAGCTTCATCAACGCCGAGTTCTACATCCTCAGCTCGGACCACGTCACCGATGACCTGCTGACGGCGCTGGAGGAGGCCGCCGAGCGCGGCGTCGAGGTCCGGCTGCTGTTCGACCACCTCGGGACCTTGCGGATCAAGGGCTACAGCAAGCTGATCGCCCGGCTCAAGGCCAGCAAGATCCGCTGGCGGCCGATGCTGCCCCTGCAGCCGGTCCACGGCCAGTGGCGCCGCCCTGACCTGCGCAACCACCGGAAGATCATGGTGATCGACGGCGAGGTCGCCTTCACCGGCTCACAAAACCTGATCGAGCCGTCCTATAACAACCCGAAGCACCGCAAGGTGGGCCGCGAATGGGTCGAGCTGATGGCCTGCATGCGCGGCCAGATCGTCACCACCCTGAACGTCGTTTTCGCCACAGACTGGCTCAGCGAGACGGACGAGTCGCTTGAGCACCAACTGGGCCACCGGCCCGAGTCGGTGCCGGGCCACGTCACCGCGCAGGTGGTTCCCAGCGGTCCCGGGTTCATCACGGAGAACAACCTCCGCCTCTTCAACACGCTGATTTACTCCGCGCAGCACAAGCTTTCCATCTGCAGCCCCTACTTCGTTCCGGACGATTCGCTGCTGTATGCGGTGACGACGGCGGCGCAGCGCGGCGTCGACGTCGAGCTCTTCGTCTCCGAGAAGGGTGACCAGTTCCTGGTCCACCACGCCCAGCAGTCCTATTACCAGGCGCTGCTCGAGGCCGGGGTGCGGATCTACCTCTACAAGGCCCCGTTCGTGCTCCACGCCAAACACTTCACCGTGGACAACGAGGTGGCCGTGCTGGGGTCCAGCAACATGGACATGCGCTCCTTCTCTCTGAACCTCGAAGTCTCCGTGATGATGCTCGGCGAGGACATCGTCAGCCGGATCCGCGAGGTCGAGGAGACCTACCGCGGCATCTCCCGCGAACTCACGCTGGAGGAGTGGATGAAGCGCCCGCGCCGGATCAAGTACATCGACAACGTCGCCCGCCTGACCGCAACCCTGCAGTAGAGGGCTTTCAGCGGGGCTTCAGGAGGGCACCAGGCGGGGCTTCAGCCGGGCGGGAACACCGAACCGAGGGCCGAGAGCACGCCGAAGGCCTTGGTGCGGATCTCCTCGTATTCCTCGGCGGGGTCCGAGTCGGCGGTGATCGCGCCGCCGACGCCGAGGCTCAGGGTGGTGCCCGCCGCGCCGTCGTCGTGTATCACCAGGGTGCGGATGGCGACGGCGAGGTCGGTGCCGCCGTCGAGCGAGAAGTAGCCGACGGCGCCGGAGTAGACGCCGCGCGGGGCCGACTCAAGGTGGTCCAGGATGGCCATGGTGCTGACCTTGGGTGCGCCCGTCATGGAGCCTGCCGGGAAGCACGCCGCGACCGCCTCGGCCCGGGACGCGCCGGGCCGGAGCCGGGCATCGATGGTGCTCACCATCTGGTGCACGGTAGCGTAGCTCTCCACCGCGCAGAGCCGGCTGACGGAGACGGATCCGGGGACGGCGAAGTGGCTGAGGTCGTTGCGCAGCAGGTCCACGATCATGATGTTCTCGGCCCGGTCCTTGGGCGCGGCGGCCAGCTCATCCCGCAGCGCCCGGTCCGCTGCCAGGTCCGCCGACCGGCGGCGTGTGCCCTTGATCGGTTCCGCCCGCATGGCGCCGCCGGCGGTGATCCGCAGGAACCGCTCCGGGGAGGTGCTGGCGACCGTGACGCTGCCCAGGCGCAGGAAGCTGGCGAACGGGGCGGGATTCCGGCGCCGCAGCGCCAAGTAGGTCTCCCACGGGTCGACGCCGCCGGCCGGAACCTCGGCGGTGAGGGCGGTGGTGAGGCACACCTCGTAGCTGTTGCCCTCGGCGATCTGATGCCCCGCCTCGGCGATCTTGGCCCGGTAGCCGGCCGCGGTATCCCGGGCGGTGAACACCGGCGGTGCGGCGTCACCCCCACTGCCCGCGCGTTTTAGCACGGTCGTGCTGTTAGTAATTGATGCCGTGCCCACCGCAGCGCGGGCCATATCCAGCCACCTGGCGGCGTCGGGGTCCGCCAGGGCCAGCAGCCAGACGGCACCCTCCGCATGGTCGAGAATCACGGCCCGGCCGGCGAAAATGAGCGCGGCGTCCGGGGTGTCCGCGCGCACGTCACTGCCCCCGGTTTCACGTTTGAGTTCGTAGCCGAGGTAGCCCAGCCAGCCCAGGGCGAAACCGCACCCGTATCCGTCGGGGGAGCGGAGCGGCCGGGCCTCCCACGCGGCGTCGAGCCAGCGGAAGAAGCCGCCCTCGATGGTGGCCGCGGCGCCGCCCGCACGGATGCTGGTGCGGCCGGAGCGGTGCAGGACCGACTGGCCGTGGCTGCCGCCGTCGTCGGCCAGGATGCTGAAGCGGCCCCGGCCCGCCGGGTCGCTGGTGAGGGAGGAATCGAGCCAGACGGCGCGCCCCGAGCCGCCGTAGAGAGCGTCGAAGAGACGTGCGGGGTCCGGCGCGGCGTCGATCCGCTCGGCGTGGAGGGGCAGCGAGTGTCGGGCCTGCCGTTCCGGGTGTAGCAGCGTGGCCAGGGCGGGAAGGTGCAGGAGCGCCTGCAGCACCTGGCCGGGGGCGGCGCCGTCGGCGTGGTTGAGGACCCTGACATCGGCCCGGGCCGGGACATCGTCACCGGCCAGCCAGGCCTCTTCCTGCTCTGCCCACTGCTCCCAGTAGGGGGGGTAGGTGTCGCCGTCGCGCTCCAGGGCGCGGTCCTTGCGGACGCCGTCGGGGGCGTCGGTCCAGATCACGGCGTCGAGGTATGGCGCGGCCTCAGCGGCTGCCGCACCGACACCCTCGACCAGGACGACGTCGGCCGGGCGGGTGGTGCGTGCCTCGCCGTCGTAGTGCCGCTCCCAGTCCCAGCTGGTCCAGTGCGCGGTGGCGCCGCGCCGGAGCGGGGCCAAGACGGTGGCGGCGTAGCGGTCGATCCCGGCGGCCAAACCGTTCCAGCCCGGGTAGATGTCCTCGAGGTGAAAGAGCGAGACCGTGCGGTGCTCCCGCAGCCGGGCCGCGAGTTCAATGGCGAGGGTGGTTTTGCCTGCCCCGGAGCGTCCGTCGATGGCGATGATGACGGGTGCGGGGCTCATGAAATAGAGCGTACCCGCTGCTCCGCGTCGGCCTCTTCCGGGTCCGGGAGGGGCCGGAGGTCGGCGGCGGAGTGGGTCAGCGCGGCCCGGACGTGGTCGAGGAGGCCGGGCAGGGATGCGTGGATCAGGTCCCAGGTGATGTCGAAGTCGGTGTGGCCGCCGTACCAGGGGTCTTCGATGCCCTGGTCCAGAGGGTCCCGGCCGGCGACGGCGGGATCGAAGCTGCGGAGCATGCGGATTTTGGCCAGGGAAGCGGCGTCGGGGGCCGCCTGCCGCAGCCAGCCGTAGTGGTCAACGTCCATGGCAAGGATGAGATCCCGGGACTGGAACCAGTCGTTGCGCCATTCGCGCGCAATGTGGCCCGCCGAGGGAATCTGGTGGGCGGCGAGCTTGCGGGCGGCCCGCGGATCGATGGGGCGTCCCACCTCGTAGGCGGTAATGCCGGCAGAGTCGACGTCGACGCCGGTCAGCTGCGCCGCGGCCAGGGCCTCGGCCAGCATCAGCTCGGCCATGGGCGACCGGCAAATGTTGCCGGTGCACACCGTGATAATCCGGTACTGGCTCCGCGTTGAGGTCATGACTAAGCATGAGGGATGCGCGGGCCCGTTGACCAGCAAAGGACGCTGTGTGACCGGTCACGCAGACAGAAGTGACGCCGGCCCGCCGGCCGTGTCAGCGGCTGCTGGGAATGGTGATGGATTCGCCGGGCTCGACCGAAAGCACCCCATCCATGCCGCGGATGGAGGCGTTGGCCGCCCGGATGGCGTAGTCGGGGACACCGAACCGGCTGGTGAGCCCCAAGAAGGAGTCCTCCGGTCGGACGGTGTAGGTTCCGGAGCCGTCGGCCTGCTCGTCAAAAGTCCCGTTGGCGCCCCGCTGCGGCAGGTTCCTGCCCCGGAGGTCCATGACAGTGCCGCTGGCGAGGGTTGCGTCGGGGTTGAAGGCCCTGAGATATGACGTCTTCATCCCGAAGGCCAGTGCGATGCCGTCCCACGTGTCTCCCTCCACGCTCGTGTAGCTGATGGGCAGATGGAAGCTGTTGGTTTGGGTGGTGCCGCGCAGGGCGGAGGCCGTCGTCGACTGTTGTGGCGTCGCCGACGCCGTTGTCGGCGCTGTTGCCGTTGGCCTGTCCGGCGCGGGCGCATAGTCGCAGCCGGTGAGCGCGAACAGGGTTGCGCACGCCGCAGTGATCACACCGAGGGACGCCCGGGCGGCGCCGGAGGTGAGCGTCATTTGCTGCCGGCCGAAGACGGGATCGGGTATTTGAACCCGCGGTGGGATCCCACAAAGCCCAGGCGCTCGTAGAACCGGTGGGCATCCTTGCGGGCCTCGTCCGAGGTGAGCTGGACCAGGGACGCGCCGAGTTCCGGGGCAGCGGTGTCGGTGACCCAGCGCATCATGGCCGTGCCGATGCCTCCCGAACGGGTGTCGCTCCGGACGCGGACGGCTTCCACCAGCAGCCGGGTGGAACCGCGCCGGGCCATGCCGGGGATCCGGGTGAGCTGCATCGTGCCCATCAGCTCACCGCCGTCGTCCGTCACGACGAGCAGCTCGTTGCCGGCGTCGGCGGTGATCTCCAGCAGCGCGGAACGGTAGGCCTCGGTATCCGAGGCGTCGGCCTGGTCGCCCCTGGCTGCACTGATCGGGTCGTCGGCGAGGAGCCGCATCAGGGCGGCGAGGTCATTCTCGGTGGCCCTGCGCAGCGTCAGCTCCCGGGCGGAGGTGTGCAGGGTCGCGGGCAGGGTGAGGGACGGGATCACACTGGCAGTCTGCCACGTCGCGGCCCGGCCGGCCCGGTTTCCCTTGGCCGGTGTGGGGCAATTCTTTGCACCCGGTGCGCGCTGCGCAGCCCGGGCAGCCGCCAACAGCCCGGAGCCGCGGTGACTACGGCAGGTCCGGGCCGGACGTGTCTTCCCGTGCGCCGGAGCCGTGGCCGGGATGGGGGTGCGTTCCAAGCGCAACGTCGATAAGAATCTCCGCGGCGGCCCGGGCCTGGCGGGCAGGCTCAGGACTGGCGGAAATGGCTGCCGTCGTCACGGCTCCCTCCGCAAGGATAGCCAGCTGCGGGGCAAGAGTGGCGGGTGCACCGATCTCGGCCGCGACCCGGGCCAGGTAATCCTGGAACTCCGCCTTTTGTGCCCGGACAATGGCGCCGATTCGTCCCGAGGTTCCACTCAACTCGCCAAATGAATTGATGAAGGCGCATCCCCGGAACCCCTCCGTGGTGAACCAGGCGGCCAGGAAATCGAACACGGCCAGCAGGCGGTCACGGGGTACCTGCGCGGATTTCACCTGCGCGACGATGTTTGTCTCCCAGTCCTCCCGCCAGGCAAGCAGGACCTGTTCAATGAGGTCTTCCTTCGAGGGAAAGAGCCGGTAGAGGCGCTTAAGCGAGACGCCGGCAACTGCCCTGACCTCATCCATGCCCACCGTGGTGAAACCGCGCGCGTAAAACAAGGGCCCGACGGCGGTCACGATTCCTGCCCGAACGGCATCCTCTGCCGCCGCCGCTGCGGCGTCGACGGACGACGTGGGCCCTGCGGCAGCTTCTGGCACGGACATGCCTTGGTCCCTTTCGGCTTGCGTGGAAAACGATCGTTCTCTAATGTAAGCGACAGTGGAGAACGAGCGTTCTCCACTGCTTCTTCACCCGGCTGGTAGGGCCACGGTTTTACCGAGCGGCCACCATCCTCTTGGTTTCACCATACGCTCCTCAACTGCTTCACCGGTGGCCCGCTGGGGGCTGACGCGGACTGACCGAAAAGACATTATGGAGACACTGGACCGCCCGCCATCCGGACAGGATGAAGCCGCAATCTTCCTGGCCGGCTTGTTGGGTGAAGCCGCAGAGGGTAACCACGAGGCCTTTTCCGAGTTTTACCGCCTCACTTCGCCGCGGGTGTTCAGCGTGGTGCGGCGTGTTGTACGGGATCCTGAGCTCAGTGAGGAAGTCATGCAGGAGGTGTTCCTCCTGGTCTGGCAGAATGCGGACAAGTACGACTCTGCACTTGGCAGTCCATATGCATGGCTGGTCACCATAGCGCACCGCAAGGCGGTAGATAAGGTTCGATCGTGGCAGAGCAGCGCCGACCGCGACGCGCGATGGATGACGGCCGAATGGAAGCAGCCATTTGACGAAGTCGGCGAGGTGGTCACGGACAGATTGGAAGTTCGTCAGGTCTCCGAAGCCCTCACGGTTCTTTCACCGCTGCAACGCGAGTCCATTGTCTTGGCCTATTTCGGCAGCCTCACATACCGCGAGGTGGCCGAGAAGCTCGCAGTGCCGCTGCCCACGATCAAATCACGGATCCGCGACGGCTTGAGCCGCCTGCGGACCCAACTCGACGTCGTCTGATCACGCCGAGCTTCGCCGCGGAGCCTCCTGAGCCGTCGGTACGCGCGGGTACGTGCCAGAAGCCACCTGAACCGCCCCCGGAAATACCAGGCCAGGGCGATCCCAAGGACGGCCAACGGGAGTAACTCGGGAGCCAGCGCGAAGGCTCCGAAGAGGATGTCGAAGGCTTCGAATCCGATGGCCGAGCCGGCGGCCAGCCACACCCAGCCGCCGAATGACGTGGCCCGGAGTGCCATGCGGCGGTAAAGCCGGCGGCTCAGGCGATACAGCAAGGCGAGGCGGCGGACGGGGCGGGAACTGAGCGGGCGGTGCGTCGAAGATCTTGGGGGTACGGGGATGTGCGGGGACACGACAATGGACTCCTGGTGGCGGTGGCGAATGACTCGGTGACGAGGTCGCCCAGTGAGCCGCCAGGGAGCAGTCGGCCGAACTGGCTCTGCCGGCGAGGGGTCAGGCCGTGGACTGCTGCTGCTGATGGCTCAGGGTCGATTGCCGTGACCGCCAGGAGCACGGGGGCCCGGACCGCCGGCAGGTGGCGGCCAGGCGGATGAGGCTGGTGGCCGCCTGGGCGGCTTATAGGTAACACCGACGACGGCGCCGCCAATGTAGACAACGAGGCGGTTGAGAAGTGCCTGGAAGGTGTGAGCCATGACGGTGGCCGTCGCAACGACCAGCGCCAAGAGCGCTACGGCCGCGATGGGAGGCAGTCCGGAACCAAGGGTTGCGCGGACCGCGACATCCAGCTGGACAAAACGTTCCAGCAACTCCCAACCCGTCACAGCAGCTCCCCCTAATCGCCCCCACGCTAACATCGGCCGGACGGCCGGACAACGAAGCCTCGGCCAGCAAAAGGTGGCGCTAGCCGAACCTCCTCCAGATTCCCTCGGAGATCACGTCGACGGTGCCGTCGACCACTGAGATGGCAGTCTGCTCGTCGATGGCGTAGGCCGGGGTGCCCAGCTCCTCCGCCCACCGTTCGGCGTCGGCCATGGTGTTGGTCGGGAAGGCGAACAGGTGCGGGAAGATCGCAAAGTCCACCACTCCAAGGGTGCGGTCGTCCGGCGCGGACGGCCAGTGGACGAAGGGCGTTCCGATCCGCGGAGCCATGACCATGCTCCCGGCGCTTACCCCGACCCAGACCGTTTCGGTGAGCGATGGCAGGAGTCCTTCGAGTCCGGACTCGCGGATCCAGTGGGCCAGGTAGCTCGCGTCACCGCCGTCGACCAGGAGCACGCCGGCGTCCCGGACCCATGGGATCCAGCGTTCCTGCCCGATGCTGGGCAGGGCGGTGAGTTCCAGGACGCCGACCGAGGCCCAGCCCAGGCCGGACAGATGCGGCGAGCCTGTCCCTGCGGCTACGAACCGCTGGGCCGATTCCGGGCCGCACGCGGGGTGCCCCCACTGTGCCGTGGGGATGGCCAGCGCGTGGCACTGCTCGACGGGCTTGCCCAGCAGGTCAAGTAGCGCGGAGCGAATGCTCGGATTCGTGACACCGCCTGATGTCAGCAAGAGCTTCAAGGACTACCTCCGGTGGTGGGGGATCGGATGATCTGGGACTCTCCGGGCAGTTCGACGCCGGCGGCTGTCTGAAACGCGAGGGGAAGCCCGTGCGCACGGGGCCAGTCGACGCTGTCCGTTGCCTGCACATGGACATGCGGCTGGGTGCTGTTTCCTGAGTTTCCGCACTGTCCGATCACCTGGCCCCGCTCGACGACGTCGCCTACGCCCACGCTGACCGATCCCTTCCGCAGGTGGGAAACCAAGACGTACGGCCCGTATCCGCCCATCGCGACGACGACGTGGTTCCCTGCGATGGCGCCCGCCCCGCGTCGGATGCGCCGGGGCTGCCCTGCCATGTAGGCAAGCAGCGTCAGTTGCGACCGGCGTGCCGCGTGATCGTCCTCGCCGTCGTGGGTCACCACGACGCGTCCGGTGGCTGGGGCCATGAGGTGGGTCCCAAATCCCACGAAGGTTTCGGGCCGCTCCGTCGCAGCCACAGCCCGCCAGGTCCACGGCGCGGACCGCCCGTCCTCATCCACGGGGATGAAATCGATGGCGAAGGTTGTCCCCATCAAGTCCGTTCCGTGGCTCGGCACCCGCCGCGCGGGGCTGTTCCGTGCCCGGAAGCTCCCGGCCAAGGGGTACCCCAGCACGACGGGAGGACCGGTGTTCGCAGCCATGGCCATGCGGTTCATTCTGGTGTCTGCCATTCACGAAAACCAGAGTCCACACACATCCGGCCCCTGATCCGGGTGGTCACTGACCCCCGACATGGTCGAGTGCCCTCGGGGCCGGGTCAAACCCTGCAATACTCTGACGATGGCCGTCACTTTCGAATGCACGAAGCGGACCAGCATGCCCCCGGCGGAGATGTTTGATCGTGCGCGCAACATCGATGTCCACAAAGATTCCCTCGCGCACTCCCGGGAAGAAGCCATCGGCGGGGTGACCTCGGGGCTCATTTCCCTCGGCGAGGAAGTGACCTGGCGGGCTCACCATTTCGGCGTTCCGCTGCGCATGACCAGCCGGATTACGGAGATGCACGCGCCCGACTACTTCGTCGACGAGCAGGTGAGTGGTCCGTTCCGGCGGTTCCGGCACCTCCATGAATTCAGGGCGGACGGGGCGGGAACCCTCATGCTGGACCGCATCGAGTTCTCGGCACCCTTCGGCCCCCTCGGGCGCCTGGTCGAGAAGGCACTGCTCGGCCGCTACCTCAAACAGCTGATCGAGAGGCGCAACCGGCATCTTGCCGGGGGCACGCTCATCGAGTAGCCCGGTTCGCTAACCCCACAGCGCCTTCCGGAGCAGGGCCTTCAACTGTCCGGCCTCCTCGGCGCTGAGCCGGGCCAGGGCGGCGGCCTCGGCCTCCCGGGCAGCCGAGGTCGCCCGCCGGAACACGGCGTCGCCCGCATCGGTGGTGGTGACCGTCTTGGCGCGCCGGTCCTGCTTTCCGGGTGCACGCATCACCAGCCCCCGGCCCTCCAGCTCATCGATCAACGCCACGATCTGGCTGGGATCCAGGCTGAGGAACTCCGCCGTCTCGCGCTGGGTCGGCTCCAGCCCGCAGGCGGCAAGGGCCAGTACGGAGAAGGAGCGCTCCTTCAGCCCGAACCCGGCCAGAGCCCGGTTGTTCAGGACCGATCCGGCGGCATGGAGCTTCGCCAGCAGGAATCCGGCGTCGCCGGCCATGGGCGCGGCCGTGAGCTTCTCCGCCCGGTCCGTGCCCGGTACGTCTGCGGCTTCGATCGTCATTCCGGCTCCAATGGTCGACAAAATAAATCATTGACTTTCTCAATTATCCATACTTTCATGGATCCAGAACAACGTCCCACGCCGCCGTGCAGGACGCGCGGCAGCTAGCAAAGGAGCGGCAATGAGCCTCGCAGGAAAAGTAGCGATCGTCACCGGCAGCGGTCGGGGGCTGGGCCTGGCCTACGCCCGGGAACTGGCCCGGCAGGGCGCCGCCGTCGTCGTCAACGACGTGGACGAGGCGGTTGCGGCCGACGCCGTCCGCACCATCGAGGCCGACGGCGGCCGCGCCACCGCCGTCGTCGCCCCCGTGGGCAGCTCCGAGGTGGCCAGGCAGCTGGTTCAGGCGGCTGTCGACACGTTCGCCCGGCTGGACATCCTGGTCACCAACGCCGGCATCCTCAGGGACAAGAGCCTGCTGAAGATGACGGACGAGGACTTCGACGCCGTCATCAACGTCCACCTCAAGGGCACCTTCACCTGCGCCCGGGAGGCGTTCGGCTACTTCAAGGAAAACCAGGTTCCCGGCCGCATCATCACCATCGGTTCGCCCACCGGCCAGCGCGGCAACTTCGGCCAAACCAACTACGCTGCTGCCAAGGCCGGAATCGTGGGCATGGTCCGAACCTGGGCGCTGGAGATGAAGAAGGCGGGCGTCACCGCCAACGCCGTCATCCCCGTGGCCGCCACCGCCATGACCAAGACCGTCCCCTACTTCCAGAAGGCCGTCGAGGCGGACGAGCGCGGCGAGGACATGCCGGCCTTCTTCCGCCACGACCTGGGCTTCGGCACCGCCGACGACGTCGCCGGGCTGGTCGCGTTCCTGGCCTCCGACGCCGCGGCCGGGATCACCGGCCAGGCCATCGGCGCCGGCGGCGACCGGCTTCAGCTCTGGACCCACCCGGAGGCCGCCGCCACCGCATACCGCGAGGGCGGCTGGGGCTACCAGGACCTCGTGGAGAACTTCGACTCACTCTTCGGCGACAAGCTGCAGAGCGTGGGCGAGGAGTTCCTGCCGCTGCCGGAGGAGCTGCAGCCCGAGCCGGCCCAGGCCCGCTGAGATGGCCTCGACCCGGTACGAATCCGGCATCAACGCGGCCGCGCTCGACGCGATCGACATGCACGTCCACCTCGAGGTGGACAGCTGCGGCCACAATTCCTTGCCCGAAACCCTCACCGAGGCCTCCGCCAAGTACTTCAAGGCCGAGGACCGGACGCCGTCGCTGGACCGGATCGCCGAGATCTACCGCGAACTGAACATGGCCGCCGTCGTCTTCACCGTGGACGCCCGCACCCAGCTCAAGCACGAACCCAACAGCATTCCCGAGCTGATTGCCGGCGCCGCCCGCAACAATGACGTGCTGATTCCGTTCGGCAGCGTCGACCCGCGCACCGGCCCGGACGCCATCACCGGCGCCCGCCACCAGGCCGTGGACCTGGGCGCCCGCGGCTTCAAGTTCCACCCCAGCCTGCAGGGCTTCGATCCCTCGAGCGAGCAGTTCTACCCGCTCTGGGAGACGCTGCAGGAGCTGGGCCTGCCTGCGATTTTCCACACCGGCCAGAACGGCATGGGCGCGGGGCTGCCGGGCGGCTACGGCATCAAGCTGGCGTACTCCAACCCGCTGCTGCTGGACGCCGTGGCCGCGGACTTCCCGGAACTGCAGATCATCATGGCCCACCCGTCCGTGCCCTGGCAGGACGAGGCGAACTCGATCGCCACACACAAGGCCAACGTCTTCATCGACCTCTCCGGCTGGTCCCCGAAGTACTTCCCGGAGTCGCTGGTGCGGATGTCGAACTCGGTGTTGCAGGACAAGGTCCTCTTCGGCACCGATTTCCCGCTGATCACCCCGCAAAAATGGCTCGGCGCCTTCGCCGAGCTGCCGCTCAAGGACGAGGTCCGGCCGAAGATCCTCAAGGCCAACGCCGTCCGCCTGCTCGGGCTCGGTGGGTGAGATGGGCGCGGAAACCACGGAACGCCTCTACGGGGTCTGCGACTACTACGACGCCGAGGCGCTGCTCACCGACGCGGAGCGGCGGGTGCTGGGCCGGCTGCGGACCTTCCTCGACGAGCAGGCACACCCGCTGCTGGCCGACTACTGGGAGCGCGGCGACTTCCCGGACCAGCTGACCGGTCCGCTGATCGACCTGGACCTGATGGAACCGGCCGAGGTGACCGGCCCGCCCGGACCCGGCCACACCCCGGCCCGCGGGATCTACCACGGCTTCCGGATCTTCGAGCTGGCGCGCACGGACGCCTCCCTGGCCACCTTCTACACCGCCCAGGCGGGCCTCTTCCGGACCGCCATCACGGTGGGCGCCTCCCCGGAGCAGCGGGACGAATGGCTGCCCAGGGTGCTGGACTTCTCGCTCAAGGGCGTCTTCTCCCTGACCGAACCGGAGCACGGCTCGGACATCGCCGGCGGCCTGGCCACCGGCGCCCGGCGCGACGGCGGGGACTGGATACTCAACGGGGCCAAGCGCTGGATCGGGGGAGCCCTGACCGCCGACGTGCTGGCCGTCTTCGCCCGCGACGAAGCCGACGGGCAGGTCAAGGGCTTCCTGGTGGACCGGCAGGCCGAAGGCGTGACCCTGGAGAAAATCCACGGCAAGGCCTCGCTGCGGATGATGCAGAACGCCCACATCACGTTGGCGGATGTCCGAGTGCCCGAGGCGATGCGGCTGCACAACGTCAACTCGTTCCGCGACGTCGCCGCGATGCTGCGGATGATGCGCTCCGACGTCGCCTGGATTGCCACCGGCACCGCCGCCGGCGCGTTCGAGGCGGCCCTCCGCTACGTCACGGACCGGCAGCAGTTCGGCCGGCCGCTGGGCTCGTTCCAGCTGGTCCAGGAGAAGCTCGCCCGGATGCTCGGCAACGTCGCCTCCGCGCTCTCGCTTGTGGTCCGGCTGACCGAACAGCAGGACCGCGGCGTCTACCGGGACCAGGATTCGGCGCTGGCCAAGATGCAGACCTCCTTGCTGATGCGCGAGACCGTGGCGCTGGCGCGGGAGGTGGTCGGCGGCAACGGCATCACGCTGGCGGCCGACGTCGCCCGCTTCCACGCCGACGCCGAGGCAATCTATTCCTACGAGGGCACGCACGACATCAACGCCCTCATCATCGGCCGCGCCCTCACCGGCCACAGCGCCTTCACCCACTAACCACCCCACCAATCAAGGAGCCCGCCATGCCCAACCTCGTCGTCGACTTCGACAAGCTGCTCACCCTCGCCGGAACCGACCTCGGCGTCACCGAATACCGCGAAATCACGCAGGAACAGATCAACAAGTTCGCCGACGCCACCGGGGATGACCAGTGGATCCACGTCGACGTCGAACGCGCCAAGGAAGGACCGTTTGGCGCCCCGATCGCGCACGGCTTCCTGACCCTGTCCCTGATCATCCCGTTCTGGGGCGAGCTGTTCGACGTCGAGGGCGTCACCACCAAGGTCAACTACGGCCTCGACAAGGTCCGCTTCACTTCCCCGGTGAAAGTGGGCTCGCGCATCCGGATGCAGGCCACTATCACCGAGGTCACCGAGGTCAAGGGCGGCGCCCAGATCAAGGTCTCCAACACCATCGAGATCGAGGGCCAGGAGCGGCCCGCCGTCGTCGCCGAGTTCCTCGCCCGCTTCTACAAGTGAGCCGCCCACCGGCTCCCCCTCTCGAAAGGACCTGCCGTGGAGAACTTCGGCATCGGCTCATGGCTGCAACGGCGCAGCCCCAAGTCGGGCACCAAAACCGCCGTGATCGCCGGCGAGCGGAACGTGACGTACGCCCAGCTGGCCGAGCGGGCCGCGCGGCTGGCGAATGCCCTGGGCCGACGCGGCGTCACCAAGGGCCACCGCGTGGCCTACCTGGGCGAGAACGACCCGGCCTTCCTGGAGACGCTCTTCGCCGCCGGGCTGCTGGGTGCCGTGTTCGTCCCGCTGAACACCCGCCTGGCGCCCCCGGAGATCCAGTTCCAGCTGCAGGACTGCGGCGCCGCCGTCTTGGTCCACGCGGCCAGCCTGGCCGGGCTCGCCGGGCGCGGCGCGGCCGGCACCGGCGTCCGGACCCGCCTGGTGGTCGACGACGGCGGCACGACCGGCGCCGTGTCCGGCACCGAAGCGGACGGGAGAGCAGCGTCCGGCACCGTCGAGGACTACGAGGAGGCGCTCGCCGCCGGATCTCCCCAGGCACCGGACGTCGCCGTGACCCTGGACGACGGGGCCATGATCCTCTACACCTCCGGCACCACCGGCATCCCCAAGGGGGCGCTGCTCACGCACGGCAACATCACCTGGAACTGCATCAACGTGCTGGTGGACTTCGACTTTTCTTCGGCCGACGTGGCCCTGATGATCTCGCCGATGTTCCACGTGGCCTCGCTGGACATGGGCGTGCTGCCCACGCTGCTCAAGGGCGGCACCGTGGTCCTGGAGGCCCGCTTCGACCCGAGCCGGACCCTGGAACTGATCCAGCGGCACCGGGCCACCACCCTCAGCGGGGTGCCGACTACGTTCCAGATGCTCTGCGAACACCCGGACTGGGACACCACGGAGCTGGGTTCGCTGAACAAGCTCACCTGCGGCGGCTCGGCCGTTCCCCTGCGGGTCCTGGACGCCTATGAACGGCGCGGACTGCATTTCTCCAACGGCTACGGCATGACCGAGACCGCCCCGGGCGCCACCACGCTGCCGGCGGCACGGTCCCGGGAAAAGGCCGGTTCCTCCGGACTGCCGCACTTCTTCACCGACGTCCGGGTGGCGGACCCGCTGGAGCCCGATGCCGGCCCGGCCGCGCCGGGAACGGTGGGGGAGATCCAGATCAAGGGCCCCAACGTCATCCGTGAATACTGGAACCGGCCCGAGGCCACGGCCGAGTCGTACACCCCGGACGGCTGGTTCAAGTCCGGCGACATGGGATACACGGACGACGACGGCTTCGTCTTCATCTCCGACCGGCTCAAGGACATGATCATCTCCGGCGGGGAGAACATCTACCCGGCCGAGGTGGAACAGGTGATCGCCGAGCTCGACGCCGTCGGCAGCGTGGCGGTGATCGGCGTGGCCGATGAGAAGTGGGGCGAAGTGCCGCGGGCCGTGGTGTCGCTGCGGGACGGGGCGCGGCTGACCGAGGAGGAGCTGCGCGCGCACCTGGACGGGAAGCTGGCAAGGTACAAGATCCCGAAGTCCGTGGTGTTTGTGGACCAGATGCCCCGGACTGCCAGCGGCAAGATCCGCAAGGCAGAGCTGCGGAAGCTGACCCAGGGCGCGGTGTAGCGCCTGTCCTAGTGGATGGCGGCCAGCAGCACGCCGACGGCCATGAACAGGACGCCGAAGACGCGGTTGAGGATCTGCTGGCCGCGCGCGTCGTGCGTGAACCGCTGGAAGGTCTTGGCCGCCGCGGCGAAAAAGAACCACATGACCAGGATGTCGATCACGATCACGGTCAGGGACAGCACCAGGTACTGCGGCAGCAGCGGCTGGTCCGGGCGGATGAACTGCGGCATGAACGCCAGGAAGAAGATGATCGCCTTCGGGTTGAGCAGGTTCACCCAGAGGCCGCGGCGGAACATGGACAGCGCCGGCTCGTTCCGCAGCGCCGCGGCTTTCTCCTGGTCCAGATCCGGCTTGTGGCGGAACTGCTGGATGCCCAGGTACACCAGGTACGCGGCGCCGGCGTAGCGGATGATGTTGAACGCCAGCGGCGAGCTGGCCACCAGGACGCCGACGCCGAGGGCCACGACCAAGATGTGCAAAACCAGGGCCGCCTGCTGGCCCAGGATCCCCCAGATGGCGCGCCGGAAACCGGAGTTGAGCGAGTTGCTCATGGTGTTGATGGCGCCCGCGCCGGGCGTGAAGCTGATCAGGACGCCGGCGCCGACCAGGGCCAGCCAGAGGGAAAATTGCACCCGCCAAGCTTACGGTTCGCCGCTGCCGGCGCCCGCATCCGGGCCGCTGTTCAGTCCCGGCGGCCGTAATTGAGGATCATATTGCCCTTGCTGGTCTGCTCGGAGGACTGCAGTTCCAGCCGGCTGAGCGGGTCGCCGTCGTTGAAGAGCTTCCGGCCGCTGCCCGCCACCACCGGGTGGACGATCAGCATGAGGCTGTCCAGCAGGCCGGCGAAGAACAGTTGGCGGACCAAGGAGATACTGCTGAAGACGCCGATGTCGCCGCCGTCGCCCTGCTTGAGCTCCTTTACGAAGTCCTCCAGCGGACCCTGGATCAGCTGCGAGTTCTGCCAGGCGAGGTCCCCGCTGAGGGTCCGGGACGCCACGTACTTGGGCAGCGGGTTGATGAAGGCGCCGAAGTCGTCATCGGCCTGCGCGTTAGGCCAGTACTCCGCCCACTGCTGGTAGCCCACCCGGCCCAGCAGTCCGGCGTCGATTCGGCCCATCATCTCGCCCATGCCGGCCCCCAGTTCCGCGTCGAAGCTATCGAACTGCCAGAGGAACGGGTCCTCCACCACGCCGTCCACCGAGCTGAACAATCCGGCCGTTACCTTGCGCATCCGCTCTCCTTACATCGGGTCAATGCCTGCACCCTAGCGGCAGATCCGCGGCGAGGGAATGGTTTTTGGCGGCCGGGTTGCCTCCGGCTGCCGGTGGGTCGGGGTCCCGGGCCTGCGGCCGGGGACCCCGCCGCGTCAGCCGTTGGTGGCGGGAGCGCCGGCGTCGTTCTGACCCGTGCCGCCCTGGCCGCCGTCGCCGTCGCCGTCACCGGGGCCGCCGTGGCCACCCGGTCCACCCTGCCCCATGTCCTCGGTGCCGGTCACGGCGAAGTTGCCGTCCAGGAGCACCGTCGAGTGGGTGCCGTCGGACTTCGTGATGTGGGCCTCGTAGGTGGCGCCGTCGGCGTCGGTCTCCATCCGGTCGATCGTCGCACCCGGCTGGGCTGCCTTGACCGCTGCCTCCACCTTGGTTGCGGTGTCGCCGGTGAGGACCTCCTCGGTCTTCCCGTTCGCCTGGTGCGGTCCGCGCTGGCCGCCGTCGGATCCGGCAGCCCCGTAGCCGCCCGCCGATGAAGCGCCGCTGGTGGCGGTGCTCGAGGTCGTCGATCCGGTGCTGTCCGCAGCCATCGCAGGAACCGCGGCGGCGCCGACCGCGCCGCCGCCGATCACCGCTGCCAGCATGATGGCCGCCGTGGTTTTGTTGATCTTTCCCATGTGTTGCTCCTTTTCTGGAGCCCGGGGTCCGGGCCAGCCGACCTTTTCGGCTGAACCCAGCCTCGCCCGCGCAGATAGGGCAGGACTGAGCCGGTGCTGTGGCGCTGCTGTGCAGGTGCGGCCGCTTAGACGCCGGGGGGGGTTCCCTGCGCGCCCTGCGCTCGCGCGGGCGCAGCCACACACTAAGCGGCAGTTCAGGGAGGGACCCTAAATAGAGGTCTCCGCTTCATTGTTCCTCTCTGCGTGGTAGGACCTCAGTCCATGCTTTACGCCCATACGGATGACCCAGTACAAGGCAAAAATGATCGCCGCCGCCGGCACGACAAATACGACCACGGACATGACGATTGAAAGCATTGTTTCCCCCAGGTAAGTGCTGCAATTCATGTCAGCCTCTCATGGAACGTCTCACAGCGGCCGCTGACCACAGTAAGGAGCGCAGCCTCCTGGCTAGGAATCCGGCTTCAGTGACGAGACGAACACTGCACTGAGGCAGGGAAGGCCGATACGGGCAACGAGTACAGCATGACCGGGGACAACGCCCAGCCCGCGAACGCCTGCTTGGCTAAGTACGGGTGAGGTATCGACGTCGCTCCCGCGCAGGTTCAGGACCCAGTGGCCGGCGCCGAGGGTCCGGAGTGCGTCGGCGAAGGCAAGGTGTTCTGGGTGGAGCGTCCGAGCCGGTCCTGAGTGGTGATGACGAGGGTGACGCCCCCGACCAGGGCGTCCAGTGCCCGGTCCAACTGAGGTGGCGACGCGTGACCCCGAGACGCCGTGGTCGACAAAAGGGTCATCCCGACGGGCGTCGGATGCCAGACGGTCTGCCTGTTGCCGGTCAGATGACTGCGGCCGCGCCGAAAAGCGCCGTAGCCGATCAGTCTCGCCTTTCCTGACTACGAGGTGTCTCATAACTAACAATGGATACGCCGATTCGCCCAGACAGATATGTGACGTAGTTATGAGAATCGCGGGCGTCGGGAAGTTTCCTGAGAATCAGCGGAATTAGGGGCATCGCCCTGGCCACCGGCCGCGCGGAACGTGGCGGCGGCTTCCGCGGAACGATGATTGACCGGCTTCCGGACGCCCTTGGGAAGGCAGCAGGGGGAAGCGTGAGCGCGAATAGTGTGCAGTTGTGGCCCCGCGCGTCGTGACTTCGTTGGGCCACCCAAATATCGACATGTGCCATAGTTGCGGCATGAAGCCAGGGAAGCGGATTGTCGGTAGGTTGCATTCCACTCTCCCCTACGGGAGCGCATAGCTGTGACACACCCACTGCAACAGCAGGGTCCGTCTCATGAGACGAAGTGCTATGTGTGCATTGACGTCTTCGACGGAATTAGGCCCGTGCTCTTTGTCACTCGGCCAGACGGAGATTGGTGCGCGCTCTGCGGTGATGAGCATCCAGATGATGCAAGCGTGTACAGAGTCGTTGGCATCGGCCATGTAATCGACGGCGATCCGACAGTCTCTGAGGTCCTCGACCTAGGTCCCAACGAAGAAGCGGAGCGATCCGCGGTGGGAGAGCAGTGGGCGCGATCAGGCTTCTAGGGCCTATAAAACGCACCCCGGATTAGGAGCGTTCCCGAAGCCAACTGTGTCCGTGTCCACAGAGGGATCCCCAACCCGGCGGTGAACGAGGGTGGAGCCTGAGCTGCGTCATCGCCTTCTGATCAGACGTCCAGCAATGAATCGTCGTACCAGACATCTTCGTAGCCAGGCGCCAAGAGGAAGCGCCACCCCGGCGGCAATGCGAGATAGGGGATGACTTCCGGGCACAGGCTATCCAGATGCTCGATGTGCAATGGAACAAAGAAGTCGTGCGCGGTTCCTATTTCTTCGCCGCGCCAGATGAACCAGCCACTGGTCCCGGTAGCGGCGGGATGCCTCAGGCCATTGAGTGGGAGAACATCACGTGATCGCACGTTTTCGGCGACTCCCAGCTTCACTCCGTACGAGGGCGGTGCTGGGACAGCCCCGAACCTGTCGGTTAGCTGGATCTGGGCAGAAAGGATCAAATCATGCACACCAAGAATCTTCGCCTATAAAAGCAGGAATACCTGCCAGTTAGTCGCTCCACCCCGCCGGAAAACCCATGAAGCTACAAAACCGCAGGTTGTAAGAGATTAGCCTTCGTGGAATTCTTTACGCCATGGGCCTATTCCGTAGGAAAGAACCGTCTGCTCCCGTGCACCCTATTTCTGCCTCTTGGGAGTGGTGGGTAAGGGAGGGCCACATGCTCGATCCCCGGAACCAATCGCCTGCTATTGAACAGCTGAGTCAAAGGGTTGCAGCGATCCATCCGGACCTGACATGGCACTTCGGCGCCGGAAGCGAGTCCGAACACCGGCTCACTGTGTCGGCTAACGGAACAGCGGAGGTGCGGCCCTCGGCCCAGCGATGGATTCGTGCTGCCCCGCCTGCAGATCCGACCTGGGAGTTCCGATCGAGCCAAGAGGCAGACCCGAACGCTCTGGGCACGGTGTTGGGGATCGCCGGGAGTAAGCTCGATCTGTCAAAAACCGAGTTCCGCGTCGAAACCGCCGAGGAGGAGCTCAGGGTCCACGTCGGGGTGTACCACCCGGTGTTCCGGGACCTTCCGGAGTCCACGAGACTGCAAGTGTCATTCCTCGTTCTTGACTGGCTCCTCGGGGAGGATGACGTCGAGCGCTGGCTGGGCCAGATTGCGGCACTTACAGCGCCTTCGGTGGACTCCACCAAAGGCGACGGTGTCCTCCGCGCTGTCAAGTCGATCGCCGAAGTCCACGATCCTGATAAGTGGACACTATCCCGATGGGAAGATGCCAATGGCACTCCCGCGTTCGGGAGCTTTCGAAGTTCTCTGCGCTGGATCAACCACCCGACTCTTGACGTTCACCACAGTGTCCATGCTTCATTTGCCTCCCAGGACAATGGACTTCCAGCCGACGGAGCCGCGCTCGACTCACTCCTAAGCCTCGAGGATGAGCTGGAATCGCTTCTTGGTCCTCGTGGTCTGGTTATTGGCTACGTGACCGCCTCCGGACGTAGCACCTTCCACGTCTACACCGACGGCGACGACCAGAATGTAGCAGCCGCGCTGTCCGATTGGGTCCGATCTCGACGTCTTTCCATCGACTCTGCCCCTGACCCGGCTTGGCGCCGCGTCCGCCAGTTTACAGGCTGAGATCTCCAACGGCCCTGCCGGCGAACCTCGGGGTGGCAGCCCGAGCGCGCGTCGAGGGACCCCCTTACGGACACTGAACCAGCCGCCATGTCGGATCCATGTGTCTCATAACCTCAGAGCCTCAAAACCCTAGGGATTGGAGACACCGGGGAGTGGTTCTGGGAATCCGGAATATTCGAATAATTTTGGGCGTCTCTGCGCCGCAGGGAGAATGAGGTCATGGGTAGTTCTCGAGCAATCACCGCTGTTACTGGGGGTTCCCGCGGGATTGGCGCAGCCATCGTTGATCGACTGGCGGCCGACGGTCACGATGTCCTGATTGGTTTCCATACTGACGAGGCTGCGGCCCTGGAAGTGGCGCAGCGTGTTCGGGCACGAGGCCGGGATGCTGTCATCGCAGCTGTCGATGTCACCGATGAGGCCTCGATCGGCCAATTTTTCCGGGCGGGTCAGGCGCTCGGGGAGCTGACGGGAGTCGTTGCTGCGGCCGGCGCCGTACGCGCAGTGGGTCCACTCGTCGATCTCAACGCGTCTGCTATTCGCCGCGATCTCGAAGTGAACCTTCTCGGCGCCATCCTGACCAGTCATGCGGCGATTGGGTACCTCAGCGTTACGCAGGGCAGCCTCGTCCTCATTGGGTCAGCGGCGTCGACCTTGGGAAGCCCCGGCACGTACGTTCACTATGCCGCGGCGAAAGCAGGGGTCGCCGCCCTCAGCGTGGGTCTCTCCAAAGAGCTCGCCCCTTTGGGCATTCGTGTGAACTGCGTTGAGCCCGGCACCGTCTGGACCGACTTTCACCAGGACCGACAGCGTCCCGCGAAAATCGCAAAATCGGTTCCCTTGGGCCGCGCTGGTGTGCCTGAAGAAATTGCCGGGGCAGTCGCCTGGCTTATCTCTCCGGACGCGGCCTACACGACGGGCGCGACGCTAAGGGTCGCCGGCGGCCTGTAGTTGTCATCTGCCAAGCACAGTTCAGAAGCGTCGGAGACGCCCGCAGCACCGTCCGGCCAGACTGTTGCAAAGCCTTGATCCCCTAAAGCCTGGCCACGACAAGTAGTTTGTCGAGCATGAGATAGCCGTCGCCGGTCCCGGACTCGGTGCTTGGGTGAACGCGTCTGGCGCTGGCGACCTCAGGCGCGGGCGATGATCTCGCCGTTGGGGATGAGGAACCAGCCGTCGTCGGTGGATCCCCAGCGGTGCCAGCCCGCGGAGATCCGGGCCAGATCCGCGGGAGTGGCGAAGCCGTACTCCACCGCCTGCTCCGCGAAGGAGGAATGCAGCACCCGTTCGCCCCACACCCGGGCCTGCCAACGCCGGGTCTGGCCGGTGGCGTAGAGCCAGTTGCTGCTGGAGGGCGCGACGTCGGTGAAGCCGGCAGACTGCGCCCAGGACACCAGCCGCCGCCCCGCGTCCGGTTCCGCGCCGTTCCGGCGGGCTATCCGCTGATACAGCTCCATCCATTCGTCGAGTTCCGGGACGGCCGGGTACCAGCTCATGCCGTGGAAATCGGCGTCGCGGGCGGCGACGATGCCCCCGGCCTTGGCCACCCGCCGCATTTCCCGCAGCGCGGCCACCGGGTCGGTGAGGTGCTGCAAAACTTGGTGGGCGTGGACGACGTCGAAGCTTTCGTCGTCGAAGTCCAGGTCGTAGAGGTTGCCGGCCACGAAGCGGGCGTTGGCGGTGCCGCGTTCGGCGGCCAGGGCGGAGGCGTGGGCGATCACCTCGGCCGAGCGGTCCAGCCCGGTCACCTCCCCGGGCGCCACCAGTGCGGCAAAGTCGCACGTGATACTGCCCGGGCCGCAGCCGACGTCGAGCACCGAAACCCCCGAAGTCAGGTGCGGGAGCACGAATGCTGCCGAGTTCTCCGCCGTGCGCGACGCGTGGGCGCGGACCACGGATTCATGGTGGCCGTGTGTATAGACATCCTCGGGCTGTTCGGCGCTCATGGCCACAGGCTACGCGCTTCCGGCCGCTTCCTCGCCTGCCCGGACCGTGGCGGCGATCATCGCGGTCAGGAACCGGGTGGCCACCTCCAGTTCCTCCGGGGTGAAGCCTTCCATCGCGGCCCCCATGTGGCGGGCCAGCGGCAGGAACATGGCGCCGCCGTCGTCGAAGGCCTTGGCTGTCATCCTCAACTGGACCTGCCGGCGGTCCGTGCCCTCGCGTTCCCGCACCACGTGGCCGGACCGGTCCAGCCGGTCGATGAGGGCTGTGGTGGCGGGGGAGCTGAGGTGCAGTTCCCGGCGCAGCACCCCGGGTGTGACCACCTGGTTCTTGGCGGTGTGCTCCATGATCACGGACAGGGCGTTGAGGTCCGTCCGGTGCATGTCGTTGCGGGCGCCGGCGGCGTCGACGTAGCGGTTGGCCTCCAGGCTGAACTCCTGGAGCAGCCGGACCAGCGGCGACGGCTCCCCTGGGCCGCCCTGCGGTGGAATCTCTGCTGACACTGGCCGCTCACCTCCTCCTGCGTTTCGCCCCCCGGCGCACCTGGCGCCCCACGGAGTTTACTCCAGGGGGCTGGACGGGGCCCGGGCAGGAAATCCGCACCAATATATCTAGCCAGACACTTATATCCATCATGGAGATAATCTATGATTTACTGAAGTCTACTCCGTACCGCCCCCAGAGAAGGACGCCATGAAAACCAAGCGGCAAAACTCGACCCGTGTACCGTTCTGGCTCCGCTGGCTGGTGCCCGTCCTGCTGGTGGTCACCTGGCTGGCCATCGCCGGCATCGGCGGCCCCACCTTCGGCCGGCTAAGCGAAGTCTCCTCCAACGACCAAGCCTCCTTCCTTCCGGCCGGCGCCGAGGCCACGGAGGCGCAGGACTGGCAGGCCAAGTTCCGCGACTCCAAGGAGATCCCTGCCGTCGTCGTGATCGAAAGCGACGCCGCGTTCACCCCCGCCCAGCTCGGCCAGGCCGCCGCACTCAAGGGCAAGCTGGAGGAGCTCAAGGCCGGCAGCAGCGTGATCGGGCCGATCCCCTCCAAGGACGCCAAGGCCGTGCAGTTCGTGGTCCCGATCGCCTCCTCCGACGAGGTCAAGAACGTGATCAAGGAGGTCCGCGACGAGGTCAAGGCCTCCGCCCCCGAGGGCATGCAGACCTTCGTCACCGGCCCGGCGGGCCTCACGGCGGACCTGGTCAGCGCCTTCGGCGGCATCGACGGCATCCTCCTGCTCGTGGCGCTCGGGGCGGTGTTCGTGATCCTCCTGGTGGTCTATCGGTCCCTGTTGCTGCCCATTGCGGTGCTGTTCACGTCCGTGTTCGCCCTCTGCGCCGCCATCCTGCTGGTCTTCGGCATGGCCAAACTGGGCTGGATCCAGCTCAACGGCCAGAGCCAGGGCATCCTGTCGATCCTGGTGATCGGCGCCGCGACCGACTACGCCCTGCTTTACGTGGCACGGTTCCGCGAGGCCCTGACGCACACCACCAACCGCACCGCCGCGGTCCTCACCGCGTGGAAGGCCGCGTGGGAGCCGATCCTGGCCTCCGGCGCCACGGTGATCATCGCCCTGCTCTGCCTGCTCTTCTCCGACCTGAATTCGAACAAGGCGCTGGGCCCGGTGGCGGCCGCCGGCATCCTCTGCTCGCTCTTCGCCGCGCTCACCCTGCTGCCGGCCATGATGGCACTCCTGGGACGTGCCGCGTTCTGGCCGTTCCGGCCGAAGGTGCTCCCTGAGGAGGAGCGCGAGCCTGAATTCGTCACCGGCCTCGAGGGGCAGAAGGGCCTCTGGCGGGCCACCGGCTCGCTGGTTTCCCGCCGGCCGCGCACCGTCTGGGTCGCCTCGGTCCTGTTGCTGGTGGTCGCCGCCGCGGGTGTGCTTCAGCTCAAGGCCAACGGCGTCCCGCAGACCGCCGTCATCCTCTCCGCCTCCAACGCGGTGGACGGTCAGAAGGCTCTGGCGCGCCACTTCGACGCCGGCAGCGGCAGCCCCGCCGTGATCGTCACCGACCAGGCTAAGGCCCGGGACGTGCTGGCCAAGACCAAGGACACCGACGGCGTGGGCGATGCCTACCTGGTGGCCGACGGCGGCGCCCCGGTCATCCCCGGCGCCCCCGGCGCCGCCAGCGAACCCGCGGTCCGCGACGGCCGGGTCCTGATCAACGCCACCTTGAACGACGCGGCCGACTCCAACGAGGCCGAGAATGTCGTCGTCGAACTCCGCAAGGAGCTCAAGACCATCGACAGCGGCGCTCTCGTCGGCGGGGTGACGGCCACGGCGCTGGATACCAACACCACGGCCCAGCGCGACCTCGTCACCATCATCCCGGTGGTCCTGGCCGTCATCCTGGTCATCCTGATGCTGCTGCTCCGCTCCGTCCTGGCGCCGGTGCTGCTGGTGGCCTCGGTGGTCCTCTCCTACGGCGCCGCGATGGGTGTCTCCGCGGTCGTGTTCAACCACGCCTTCGGCTTCCCGGGCGCGGACGCCACCGTGCCGCTCTTTGGCTTCGTCTTCCTCGTGGCCCTGGGCGTGGACTACAACATCTTCCTGATGAGCCGGGTCCGCGAGGAGTCAATCAAGCACGGAACACGGCCGGGAATCCTGCGCGGCCTGGGCGTCACCGGCGGGGTCATCACCTCCGCCGGCGTGGTCCTCGCCGCCACCTTCGCCGCCTTGGGCGTCATCCCCATCATGTTCCTGGTGCAGCTGGCCTTCATCGTGGCGTTCGGCGTGCTGCTGGACACGGTCCTGGTCCGGTCCCTGCTGGTCCCGGCCCTGGCGTACGACCTGGGGCACCGGATCTGGTGGCCCAGCAAGCTGGGCCGGGCGGAGACGGACCGTGCGGCGCGGGCCCAGGTCTCCCAGCCCGAACCGGAATCCGCAGAGGCGGGAGTCCGCTAAGACCCCCGGCCGCAGCCGCCGTCACCGCTCCTGGTTCCCCCCGCCAGGCAACCGTGGCGGCGGCTGCCTGGTTAAGGGCATCCCCGGCGCAGGGGAACGGCCCTGTCGCCGCCCGGGGTCCCTCGATAGACTGCCCCTGCGCCCGAGCGGGCGCGCACGCCTGCAGGAGGGATCCACCCATGTCTGACAATCACGGTGAGTTTGATCGAACGGCAGCAGAAGAAGCGCGGCATGTTGCGGCCGCCCCTGCCGCCGAGGAGACGGGCCTTGAGGCCGACGCCGGCCAGTACGTCGAGGGCGACTACGGCAACGCCGGTGTGACCGGAGAGAACCCGGCCGGCGCCCCGGAGGGTGAATACGCCGAGGGCGACTACGGCAAGGCCGGCGTCGCCACCGGCTCCGCGGTCGGCGCCGAGGAAGGCGACTACCCCGAGGGTGACTACGGCCGCGCCGGCGCCACGGGCCCGGACGCCGTCGCCGGCGACGAGGGCGAATACGAAGAGGGCGACTACGGCGCCGCGGGCGCCACCGGCCACCGCGCAGCGGGCGAGGCGGCCCACGGCGACGAGCGTCGCGACGACGAAACCGGACGCTAGGCGCGCAGAAGGACTTTTCAAGCGGGCCCGGCGGGACCGTTCTCGCAGAGCGAAACGGCCGCCGGGGCACCCGCCCTGCGCACAGGCGAAATCGCAGTGGCGACGAAATCCGTGGAATCCCGGGGTTTGGCGGGACAAAACCGCCGACCTCAGCGCCGCCGTCGCGGTCGAAATCCGCACCCATGTTCAAAGTTGAGCGGATGTGACTCAACTTTGGATTGACATCGGAATGAGCGCGCGTAGACTTGAGTGCAGAGCGCTCAACAAGTGGGCGCGCCTCGACAATCGACGGGCTCGATCCCGGGTTCACTCCCGGTCGCCGGGCCTCAGCCCGATGGCCGGGGGCAGCACGTTTCCAAGGAAAGAAGGAAGCCACACATGTCACGAGCAGTAGGTATTGACCTCGGAACCACCAACTCCGTTGTTTCCGTTCTCGAAGGTGGCGAGCCCACCGTCATTGCCAACGCCGAGGGTGGCCGCACCACGCCGTCGGTCGTTGCGTTCTCCAAGTCCGGCGAGGTCCTGGTCGGCGAAATCGCCAAGCGCCAGGCCGTCAACAACATCGACCGCACCATCTCGTCGGTCAAGCGCCACATGGGCACCGACTGGACCATGAGCATCGATGACAAGAAGTACACGGCGCAGGAAATCTCCGCCCGTATCCTCATGAAGCTCAAGAACGACGCCGAGTCCTACCTGGGCGAAAAGGTCACCGACGCGGTCATCACCGTTCCGGCCTACTTCAACGACGCCGAGCGCCAGGCCACCAAGGAAGCCGGCGAGATCGCCGGCCTGAAGGTCCTGCGCATCGTCAACGAGCCCACCGCGGCCGCCCTGGCCTACGGCCTAGACAAGGGCAAGGAAGACGAACTCATCCTCGTCTTCGACCTCGGCGGCGGCACCTTCGACGTCTCCCTGCTCGAAGTTGGCAAGGACGAGGACGACTTCTCCACCATCCAGGTCCGCGCCACCGCCGGTGACAACCGCCTCGGCGGCGACGACTGGGACCAGCGCGTCGTTGACTACCTGCTGAACCAGCTCAAGGTCAAGGGCATCGACCTCTCCAAGGACAAGATCGCCCTGCAGCGCCTCCGCGAGGCTGCCGAGCAGGCCAAGAAGGAACTGTCCTCCTCCTCCAGCACCAACGTCTCCCTCCAGTACCTCTCCGTCACCCCCGACGGCCCGGTCCACCTGGACGAGCAGCTGACCCGCGCCAAGTTCCAGGACCTGACCAAGGACCTGCTGGAGCGCACCAAGAAGCCGTTCCACGACGTCATCAAGGAAGCCGGCATTAAGCTCTCCGACATCGACCACATCGTGCTCGTCGGCGGCTCCACCCGTATGCCCGCCGTCTCCGAGCTGGTCAAGGAACTGGCCGGCGGCAAGGAGCCCAACAAGGGCGTCAACCCGGACGAGGTCGTCGCCGTCGGCGCCGCACTGCAGGCCGGCGTCCTCAAGGGCGAACGCAAGGACGTGCTGCTGATCGACGTCACCCCGCTCTCCCTCGGTATCGAAACCAAGGGCGGCGTCATGACGCACCTGATCGAGCGCAACACCGCCATCCCCACCAAGCGGTCCGAGACCTTCACCACGGCTGATGACAACCAGCCGTCCGTGGCCATCCAGGTCTTCCAGGGCGAGCGTGAATTCACCCGCGACAACAAGCCGCTGGGCACGTTCGAACTGACCGGCATCGCACCGGCCCCGCGCGGTGTGCCGCAGGTCGAGGTCACCTTCGACATCGACGCCAACGGCATCGTCCACGTCTCCGCCAAGGACAAGGGCACCGGCAAGGAGCAGTCGATGACCATCACCGGCGGTTCCAGCCTCTCCAAGGAAGACATCGACCGCATGGTCCGTGACGCCGAGGAGCACGCAGCCGAGGACAAGGCCCGCCGCGAGGCGACCGACACCCGCAACACCGCCGAGCAGCTCGCCTACTCCGTGGACAAGCTGATCGCCGACAACGCGGACAAGCTGCCCGAAGAGGTCAAGACCGAGGTCCAGGCCGACGTCGACGAGCTGAAGAAGGCGCTTGAAGGCACGGACGACGCCGCCGTCAAGGCCGCGTTTGAGAAGCTGCAGGCTTCCCAGACCAAGCTCGGCGAGGCCATCTACGCCCAGGCAGGTGCCGCTGAGGGTGCCGCCGGTGCCGAAGGTGCCCCGGCCGGCGAGAAGGCTTCCGACGAGGACATCGTCGACGCCGAGATCGTTGACGAAGACGAGAAGAAGTAATCATGCCGCACCACGGTAACGAAGCAGAGCACGGCGGCGAGGGCCCGGACGAGAGCCAGAAGCCGGTGGTCCACGACAACCGCAAGGTTGATCCGAAGACCGGCCAGGCCCGGCACCCGGACCAGGAACATGCCGCGGCGGAGTCCGGATCCGGGGACGCACTGTCCCAGGCCGAGGACATCCTCAATAGCGTGGACGTCCCGGCCGCGGACTCCGTGGCGCAGGGCGTCAACGCCGGGGAGGCGGAGGAACTGAAGAACGACCTCCGCCGCCTGCAGGCCGAGTACGTCAACTACCGCAAGCGCGTCGAACGCGACCGCGCCGTGGCAGGGGAGATGGCCGTCATCGGCGTCCTGAACTCCCTGCTCCCGGTGCTGGACGACGTCGACGCCGCCCGGCAGCACGGCGACCTGGCCGACGGCCCGTTCGCCGCGATCGCCGCGAAGCTGGAGAACGCGCTCAAGACCTACGGTCTGGTGCGCATCGATGAGACCGGCGTGGAGTTCGACCCCACGATCCACGAGGCCCTCATCCAGCAGCCCGGCGCCGACGTCGAAACCGACACGGTCAGCCAGGTCCTCCGCTCGGGCTACAAGTCCGGCGACCGGGTCCTGCGCGCCGCCCAAGTGATCGTGTCCGTCCCGGCGTAGCGTCACCACCGCGCCTTCGCGGATGAGGGGGCCCCGCCCTCTCGTCCGCTGCGGTATCCGCGCCCGCGGTCTTCTCACCTAAGGTGAGGGGACGGAGGCGATGTCCCAGAAGACCTGCTTGTCCAGGCCCAACCGGTCGGCCAGGACGGCGCCCTCGGCGGTGGGGATCGCAGATCCCCACCCACCCGGCGAAGGGGCGGGGGCCCATCGTTTGCGAAGCGCACTCTGTACGACTTTTGAAAGGAAACGCCAGTGGCCAGCCAGGACTGGGTCGACAAGGACTTTTACAAGATCCTTGGTGTCGCCAAGGACGCTTCCGACGCCGACATTAAGAAGGCCTACCGGAAGCTCGCCCGGCAGCACCACCCGGACACCAATGCCGGGGATACCGCGTCGGAGAAGAAATTCAAGGACATCTCCGAGGCCTATTCCGTGCTCTCCGACGCCGATGAGCGCCAGCAGTACGACGCCATCCGCGCGATGGGCGGCGGCGCCCGGTTCGCCCCCGGCGGCGCAGGCCAGCCAGGCGGCGGGGCGGGCTTCGAAGACCTCTTCGGCGGCCTCTTCACCGGCGGCGGCGGCCGCCACTCCGGCGGCTACAGCACCGCCGGCGGCATCCCGCCCGAATTCGCCGACCTGTTCGGCGGCGGCGGCTTCGGCGGTGGGCAGTCCTTCCAGCGCGGCCCGCAGAAGGGCGCGGACCGGACCGCCTCCACCAGCATCTCCTTCGCCGGCTCCATCCGCGGCACCACCATCGGCCTGCGCGAGCCCGACGGCGAGGTCATCGACGTGCGGATCCCCGCCGGCATCAAGGACGGCCAGAAGGTCCGGGTCCGCGGCAAGGGCCAGTACGGCCCCGCCGGCAACGGGGACCTGATGGTCACCGTCTCGGTCAAGCCGCACGATTTCTACACCCGCGACGGCGACAACCTGCGCATCCACGTCCCGGTCACCTTCCCCGAGGCGGCCCTGGGCGCGGACATTGAGGTTCCGACGCTCGACGGAGACAAGGTCCGGGTCCGGGTTCCCGCGGGAACCCCCACCGGCCGGACGCTCCGGGTCAAGGGCCGCGGCGTCAAGCACAGCAAGGCCACCGGCGACCTGCTCGTCACCATCGACGTCGCCGTCCCCAAGAAGCTGACCAAGGAAGCCGAGGACGCCGTCAAGGCGTTCGCCGCGGCCACCGCCGGCGAGGACGTCCGCGCGGGCCTGGCAGCCAAGGCCCGGCTGTAGGGTCCAGCCATGGACATCGAGTTCGACCAGCCGATCTTCGTGATCTCGGTCGCCGCTGAGCTGGCGGACATGCACCCGCAGACGCTGCGCCAGTACGACCGGCTCGGCATCGTCTCGCCCAGCCGCGCCCCCGGGAAATCCCGTCGGTACTCGCAGCGGGACGTGAACATGCTCCGCGAGGTGCAGCGGCTTTCCCAGGAAGGCGTCTCGCTCGAGGGCATCAAGCGGATCCTGCAGCTGGAGAACCAGGTCGCGGCCCTGCAACACCGGGTCGCCGAACTCACCGAGGAACTGGGCCGCCGCCGGCAGCCGCTGGATTCCCGGATCTTCGCCGCCGGTGCCGCGGGCGATGTGGTCACGCTCGCCCGCGGCCAGCGGCCCCGCCCCCGCTCCCAGGCCCTCGTCGTCTGGCGCCCCCGCGACAACTCCTGATCCGCCTAGGTAGTCCGCCCGGCGGGACTGAGTAGCCGCCCGCAAAGACGGGTGGTGAAAAAACAAAGTCGAGTACCGCGACCCCCTGACGGGCCGCTTTCCCTCCCGGTTAGATGGTCTCGGCGGCGCACTGCCGCCACCGGCCGACGCCCTCGGCGGGCCGGTCACGTGCACAAGCCGGGGGGGCAGCACCGATGATTCAGCACACCCGTGATCCACGGAACTCCACCACCGTTCGACGCACTACTGTCCAGGGCGCAACGGCGCCGGCGTCCGCACTGAGCGCGGGCCGGCCATGAACTCCGGACTGAACGCCCTGGCCCTCTTCGGCAACTCCCTGCCCGGCCTGCTGCTGCTCACCTTCGGCCAGACGATCGTCGTCGTGTGCGTCTGCACCGACATGGTCCGGGCCGTGTCGGTGCCGCGCTCGCAGCGCCGCTACCTGGCCAACACCGTCTTCCTGACCCTGGTCCCGCCGTCGATCCTGGCGTTGAGCCTGGCCGTGCTGGTGTACGCGGCGTCCGGGGCGTGGGCGCAGACCGCCGGCGGCGTCTTCGTCCTGGTGACGGTGATCTTCCGCTGGCACACGGACCCGGACGAGGACAGCTGGTGGAAGGGCAAGGGCAAGCAGCTCCGCCGCTGGTTCAAGCGGCGGTTGGCCACCGGGCGGGTCACCGCGCCGGCCGCCGCCTGAGGCCCGCTCCGGCTAGTCGTCGAAGAGCCCGGCCAGGTCCTCCGCCGTCAGCTTCCCGCCGGCCAGCGCGTCGCCCTCCACCACGTCGGCGAACAGCTGGGACTTCTTCGCCTTCAAGGCCATGACCTTCTCCTCGATGGTGTCCTTGGCCACCAGCCGGTACACCATCACGTTGCGGGCCTGGCCGATCCGGTGCGTCCGGTCCACGGCCTGCGCCTCGGACGCCGGATTCCACCACGGGTCCAGCAGGAACACGTAATCCGCCTCGGTCAGGTTCAGGCCGAAGCCGCCGGCCTTGAGGCTGATCAGGAACACGGGGGCGGCGCCGTTCTTGAACTCGCTGACCACGTCCGCGCGGTTCCGGGTGCTGCCGTCCAGGTAGCAGAACTCGATGTTCTCCTCGATCAGCCGCTCCCGGACCTTGCCGAGGAAACCGGTGAACTGGCTGAAGATCAGCGCCCGGTGGCCCTCCGCCACGAGGTCCTGGAGCTGTTCGAACAGCACGTCCAGCTTGCTGGCCCGGATCCCGGAGAGGGACGGGTCGATCAGGGACGGGTCCAGGCTGAGCTGCCGGAGCAGGGTCAACGACTGGAAGATCGTGAAGCGGTTCTTGTTCACGTCCTCGATCAGGCCCAGGATCTTCTGCCGTTCGCGTTGCAGGTGGGTCTGGTAGACCTTCTGGTGGCGCGGATTCAGCACCACCTCGAGCACCTGTTCCTGCTTGGGCGGCAGGTCACGGATCACCTGCTCCTTGGTGCGGCGCAGCATCAGCGGGCGGACCCGGCGGCGCAGCTTGTCCAGCCGTGCCCGGTCCCCGTTCTTCTCCACCGGCCGCTGGTAGTTCTCCGCGAAGCGCTTGGGGCTGGCGAACAGCCCGGGCGCCACGATCGAGGTCAGCGCCCAGAACTCCATCAGGTTGTTCTCCAGCGGCGTGCCGGTCACCGCCAGCTTGAAGTCCGCGGGCAGCTTCCGGGCGCACTGGTAGGCCTTGGACTGGTGGTTCTTCACGAACTGCGCCTCGTCCAGCACCAGGCCGGCCCAGCGGCGGGACGCGTACGCGTCGTAGTCGATGCGGAAGAGCGCGTAGGAGGTGATGACGACGTCGGCGCCGGCCAGCGCATCGGCAGGATCGGAGCCGCTCTTGGCGAAGGTCTCGCCGATGGCCCGCACGGTCAGGCCGGGGGCGAACCGGGCGGTTTCGGCCAGCCAGTTGCCCACCACGGACGTGGGTGCCACCACCAGGAACGGGGCGCCGCCCGCCGCGTCGCCGGAGGCCCCGTCGTCGCCGTCGTTGTCCTCAGCCGCGGGAGAGGCGGCCGCCTCCGCCGCTGCGATCTTCGCCGCGCAGATCAGCGCGAGCGTCTGGACGGTCTTGCCCAGGCCCATGTCGTCGGCCAGCACCCCGCCGAGGCCGTGGCGGTAGAGGAAGCTCAGCCAGTTGAAACCCTCCAGCTGGTAGGGCCGCAGCTCCGCATCCAGGGTGTCCGGCAGCGGCAGGCCCTTCACGCCGCCCTCCAGCAGGCCGCCGACGGCATCCCGCCAGGCGGAGGCCTGTTCGTCCACGATCCCCAGCTGCGCCAGCTCGTCCCAGAGTCCGGCCTGGAAGCGGCTGATCTGGAGCGGGGCGTCCTTGTTGTCCTGCAGCTCCCGGGCCTCCTCGATCAGGGCCCGCAGCTGGTGGAGCTCGGGGAGGTCGAGGGAGAAGTATGCGCCGCTGGGCAGCAGCATCTTCGTCTGGCCGGCAGCGAGGGCGGAGAAGACGGCGGCAAAGGACACCGGCTGGCCCTCCAGCGAGATCTGGATGCCCAGGTCGAACCAGTCCCGCTGCTCGGTGGCCTTGGTGGAGATGGAGACCACCGGGGCCTCCTCCGCCTCGCGGTAGTCGGCGATCTCTCCGGCGGTATCCACGGTGACCTCGGGCAGCTCGCGCAGCCGGGGGAGGACCTCCTCGGTGAACGCCAGCGTGTCCAGGCCGCTGAGCTCGGCAGAGTCAGCGAGCCGGGGCGTGCCCCAACCGCCGGTGGCGGATTCGCCGAGCTTGGGCACCACCTCCCAGGGCTGTCCCACGGTTTCGAGGATCCGCGCCTCGGCGGTGTCGTCCCGGTAGCCGTGGTCGCCGGGGTGGCGCCAGAGCGGCTGCGCGGTGACCAGGGTGCCGGAGGTGTAATGCCACTCCCAGTGCAGCCGGACCCGGTGGTCCGCGCCGTAGTTTGCCAGCAGGGACAGTGTGGGGACGGCCAGCGTCGGCAGCTCCACCGATTCGTCAGAGGCGGTGACCCGGGCCGTCTGCTTCAGCTTCGGGTAGAAACCGGTGAGGAAGCGGGTCTCGTCCCGGGACGGGATGTGCAGCGTGGTGCCGGCGGTGACGAACGCCAGCAGTTCCTCGCTCAGCCCGGCCTCGAGCGGCGCGAGCGTGATCGTGGCGCCCTCGGGTGCCAGGCCCGGGAGAGTCCCCGCGTCCCCGGTGACGAAGATGCCGTGCGCGGGGCGGCCGATGGTGCCCACCGCCGCGGGGTCCACCTCGGTGCCCTCGACGGTGATGGTGGGGGCCAAGGCGAGCCCGCTGTTACCGCCGTCGTCATTGCCGCCGGTTCCGGGGGCGCTGCCGGTGCCGTTGTCAGCGCCAGCGCCGGCGGGGGTGCCGAAACGGGTGAGGTTGAGGCCGACGGCGGCGGGGCTGGCCGCCAGGTGCACGGGCTCGTCCGCCTTGCCGTGGACCAGGGCCAGCCCGATCTTGCGGGCCTCCTCCAGCAGGCTCCAGAGGTTCCGGCCGGCGTAGGTGTTCAGGCCCAGCCAGAGCCCGGTCCCGGCGTGCTGGCGGTTTGCCACGGAGGTGTGGGAGGCCAGGAACTCCAGCATCCACTCCACGTGGGCCTCGTTGCACTCCCGGCGGTAGTTCAGGTAGCTCAGGGTGCTCCACGAGACGTCGCCGCGGATCCACTTGCCCTTCGCGCCCATGATGACGGGCCGGGCCTTGAGTTGGCGTACGCTGCGCAGCGGGTCCCGGCGGCCGGTGTAGGAGAAGTGCGGTGCCGGCTCCTCGATCTCGAACTGCAGCGCCAGGGGCACGCCGGCGGAGGGCTGGGTGGACGCCTGCCGGGACAGCAGCGGGCTGAGCGCCTGCTCCCAGTCCGGCAGGTCCACGGGGGCCGGCTGGCGGGAGAGCCGGGAGGTTTCTGCGGGGGCGAGCAGCTGCACGCGGGTGGCCGGGTTGTCCTCCGCCGCGAAGAGCAGCGCCGCGACGTGCTTGCAGTCCTTGCGGACCGGGCAGCTGCAGACCCCCACGGTGCAGCTCCAGCCCCCGCCCTTGCGGACCAGCTTCGCCGTCGTCGAATACGGCACGGGGGACCCGCCGCGGACCTTGCCCAGCATCAGCCCGGTGGCGGCGTCGAAGGAAATCCCGGAGACGCGGCTCCCCATGGCGTAGGCGAGCCCGGCCGCGAGGGAGCGGTCGTTGATCGCGGGGGTCTGGATCGCCAGTGCCGCATTCTCATCCGGATTCGAAGGCATGGAGGCACTACTTTCGGCAGTTGGTCATCTGATCCATCTTAGCCAGCCGGCGGTGACCCCGGACCGCGGGCGCCCGCGGTCCGGGCCCGGGCCGGGGCGGGGGCCGGCTACATCCGTGCCAGGCGGGCGCGGACGGCCATAAAGATGCCGTAGCAGATCAGTCCGGCGCCGACGGCGGCGAGCATGTACATGCCCAGCGGCTGATCGCGCAGGGCCTTGAGGCCGCCGTCGAGCCCGGTCGATTCGTCCGGGTCCGCCTTGATAGTGGCGATCACGATCAGCATCCCGGTCAGCAGCAGCGCCACGCCCTTGGCCGCGTAGCCGGCGATGCCGGTGATTTTCACGGCCAGGGAGGCGTGCTCGTTGGCGGGCATGCGCAGGTACTTCACGAAGGACTTCCGGAAGCCTCGGATGGCGTAGACGACGCCGGTGACGGCGACGGCGACGCCGATCAGGATCAGCAGCAGGGTCCCGCCGGGGGTGGCCATCAGGTGCAGGGTCAGGTCGCTGGTGGATTGGCGGTGGTCGGCGTGCGCGCCCATGGCCACCGACGCGAGGGTCAGCGCGAAGCCGGTGTAGACGACGGCCTGCAGGGCGGCCTTGAGCTTCTTGGCGACCTTCTTCTTCGTCTCAAGGTGCTCGAAGTCGAACACCGCGTCGCTGGTCTGCCAGATCGCCAGCGCCACGCACGCGGTGAAGGCGCTCCAGAGCAGGTACGGTCCGACGGGCTGCTGGGCCATCTCGGCCACCGCGCCGCTGACGTCCGCCTGGCCCTGGCCGCCCATCGCGAGCCGGATTGCGACCAGGCCGATCAGGAAGTGCAGCAGTCCGGAGACGGCGAACCCGGCGCGGGCGGCGATTTCGAGCGGCCGGGAGTTGGTGACATCCTCCGCAACTTCTGCCGCGTCTTTCAATTCCATGCTGCTGGTCCGTCCTGCACTGTTGAGCTTTGCCGTAATCCTGCCATGCGGACGGCCCCCGCGGCCGCAGGCGATGGGCCCGGATCAGCGGCGCCGGTAGCTGAGGTCGAAGATTAGCCGGCCAGCCTCGTGGGCCTTGTTCTCGAAGCTGGTCAGGATCCGGCCGTCGAACCGCGGCGCCCAGCCGCCGACGTCGTCGACGCCTTCGTTGGGGCCGGTGTGCTCGGTGCTGACCGGGGCCCGGCCCTCCTTGACCGGGGCGCCCCCCACCACGGACTCCACACCGGATTCCCAGACCTGGGTCAGCGGGCTGTCCGGGCCGCTGCGTTCGCCCTCGTGCAGGTTTTCGAAGTCGGTGGCGCCGGCCATGACCTCCCGGACGTGCACGGCGTAGTTGGACCAGTCCGTGGCGATCCGGAAGATACCGCCGGGCTTGAGCGCCCTTGCGGCGAGTTCCGCGAACGCCGGCTGGATCAGGCGGCGCTTGTGGTGCCGGGACTTGTGCCACGGGTCCGGGAAGAAGACCCAGAGCTCGGTGACGGAGCCGGCGGGGAGCATGCTGGCCAGGACCTCGGGAGCGTTGGCCTCCACCACGCGGACGTTGGTCAGGCCGCGGCTGTTGATCTTGATCAGCGTGTTGGCCAGGCCGGGGGTGTAGACCTCCACGGCCAGAAAATCGGTGCCCGGGTTCTGTTCGGCCGCGTGGCAGACCGCGTCGCCCAGGCCGGAACCGATCTCCACGATCAGAGGAGCCTTGCGGCCGAACTCTTCCTCGGCGTCGAAGACGTACTCCGGGTGGACGGAGGTGTTGGCGACGTGCCGGGGCACGTCCACGGCCCAGCGGTCCGAATGCTCGTCCCAGGCGGCCTGGCGTCGGCCCTGCAACCGGGTGCCGCGGCGCACGAAGCTCACCGGGCGGCCGCCGTAGGTGCCGAAGGAGGCCTGGCTGCCGGGGGTCACGGGGCGCGGGGAAGGCGCCGGCTGCGGAGATTCTGGGGTTTCACTCATCCCCTCCAGAATAGTGGAGCCCCGCAGCGGCGCCGGGTCCCGGTCAGACGGTGAGGTCCTTGCCCTTGGTCTCCGGGATGGTGAAGACGAACAGGGCCGAGACTGCCAGCAGCGCCACGGCGTAGACGTTGAACAGCTGCGGGGACTGCAGGCTGGTGCCCAGCCACTGCTGCAGGTACGGGGCGGTGCCGCCGAAGAGTGCCACGCAGATCGAGTACGGCACGCCCACGCCCACCGTGCGGATGCTGGTGGGGAAGAGTTCTGCGTACACGGCCGGAACGATCGCGGCGCTCGCGGCGATGAAGATCAGCATGACGGACATGCTGACGGCCAGCTGCCAGGCCGAATCCTTCAGCAGGGCGGTCATCGGGAAGTGCAGCAGGCCGGCGCCGATCGCGCCGGCCCAGAGCACCTTCTTGCGGCCGATCCGGTCCGCGAGCTTGCCCCAGAACGGCAGCGCGGCGATGAAGACGATGTTGCCCACGACGCCGGCCCAGAGCGCCTCGCCGCGGTCGATCTTCAGGGCGGTGGTGGCGTAGCTGGGGGCGACGACGCCCCAGATGTAGTAGATGACCGTCAGGCCCACGGTCAGGCCGATCACCTGCAGCGCCTGCTTCCGGTGACGGACGATCTGCGGCCAGATCGCGGCTTTCTTCTCGGCCAGCGCCTCACCGGCGAAGACGTCGGTCTCGTGCAGCCGGGACCGCATGATCAGTGCGTACAGGCCCATCGCGGCGCCGATCAGGAACGGGATCCGCCAGCCCCAGGCGTTCATCGCCTCGGTGGAGAGGGCCATGTTCAGGACGGCACCCAGCAGGGTGCCGAACAGGATGCCGACCGTGCCGGAGGTGTAGATCAGGGTGGCCCAGAAGCCGCGGTGTTCCTTCGGCGCCATCTCCGAAAGGTACGTCTGGGAGGAGGGCAGCTCCCCGCCGTGTGCCAGGCCCTGGACCAGCCGGGCTACCAGCAGCATCAAGGACGCGAATGCGCCCACCGCGGCGAAGGTCGGGGCGATGCCGATCATCAGGCTGCCCACCGAGGCCAGGCCAACGGCCAGGGTCATGGATGCCTTGCGGCCGATCCGGTCGCCGATCCAGCCGAAGAGGAAGCCCCCGAAGGGCCGGGCGACGAAGCCGACGGCGAAGATCGCCAGGGTGGAGAGCACCGCCGAGGCGGGGTCAGATTTGCTGAAGAGTTGGCTGGCGATGAACGGGGTAAACGTGGCGTAGATGGCCCAGTCGTACCATTCGACGGCGTTGCCAATGCCGGTGCCGATCAAGGTCTTGCGGGTGGATGTCCGGGGAGCCGTCGGCTGGGACACGGTTGCTGTCATGGGAATCTCCGGGTGGTTCTGGGTGGGATTGCTGCTGGACGGGGGTGCCGGTCAGAGGCGGCCGGCGGGAACGGCGGCCGCGGTGGCTGTGGCGGCCGAGAGGGTGGCGAGCCGGGACAGGGCGAGTTCGGCGTAGAGCGCGGCGCCGTCGGCCAGGACGGCGTCGTCGAACGTGGCGTACGGGGAGTGGTTGAACGCCGACGTCGTGTGGTCGCCGCCGTGCGGGACGGCGGAGAGGCCGATGAAGGTGCCGGGGACCTCGGCCAGGACGCGGGAGAAGTCCTCGGAGCCGCTCAGCGGCGTGGCCCAGCGGGCCAGCCGGCCGTCGCCGAAGAGGTCCCCGATGACGTTTTCCGCGGTGCGCGTCTCGTCCTCGTCGGTGATGGTGAGCGGGTATTCCTGCTGGTAGTCGACGTCGACGTCGAGCCCGTGGGCCGCCGCGATGCCGCGCAGGAGGCGGGGGACGGCGTCCATCATCTTCTGCCGGGACTCCTCCGAGAAGGTCCGCACGGTCGCCTCGATCCGGGCGGATTCGGGGATGATGTTCCGCTTGGTGCCGGCCTGGAGTACGCCCACGGAGAGGACCACCGGGTCGAACATGTTGAACTGGCGGGTGACCATGACCTGCAGGGCCGTGACCATCTCCGCGGCGACCGTGACAGGGTCCTTGGCCGCGTGCGGTGCCGAGCCGTGGCCGCCCGCGCCCAGCACGGTGACGGTGAGCCCGTCGGAGGAGCTGAGCATCACGCCGGGCTTGGTGCAGAAGGTGCCGTGCGGTTCCAGCGCGGAGAACACGTGCATGCCGTAGGCGGCGTCCACGCGCCGGCCCGGGGCATGCAGGACGCCCTCGCGGATCATGTAGCTGGCACCGTCGAAGCCCTCTTCGCCGGGCTGGAACATGAGGACGACGTCGCCGGCCAACCGGTGCCGTTGCTCGGCCAGCAGGGTGGCGGCGCCGGCGAGCATGGAGGTGTGCAGGTCGTGGCCGCAGGCGTGCATGGCGCCGTCCACGGATGAGGAGTAGTCGACGCCGGTCTTCTCCTGGACCGGGAGGCCGTCCATGTCGGCGCGCAGGAGCACGGCGGGCCGGCTGACGGCATCGCTACCCTGGCCGCGGAGAACCGCGGTGACGGAGGTGGTGTCCGTGCCCAGGGTGATCTCGTACCCCAGCCCGTCGAGCTGCTGCAGGACCTTCTCCTGGGTGCGGGGCAGGTCCAGGCCGATCTCCGGCTCGCGGTGCAGGGCGTGGCGGAAACGGGCCAGCTCCGGCTGGAGCTCCCGGGCGTCGTCGGTAATGGTCACAAACTCTCCTGGCGGTTGATTGGGGTGGTGCGTTCGGGTCTATTCTGGAGTGACCTGCGCCACATGGACCTAAAGGGCTGGAAATATGCACGCCTAGCCGTGAAACGCAGAATTCATGCAGGAGAGGGGAGTGGGCCGTGGAGCTGAGCGAGGATGACCTGGCGCTGATTAACGTGCTGCAGATGGCGCCGCGGCTGGGCTGGGGCGACGCCGCGGAGATCCTGGGCGTCCACGCCACCACGCTGGCAGCACGCTGGGACCGGCTGCGGGCCTCCGGGGTTTCGTGGATCACAGCCCACCTGATCGGTGACCCGCACCAGATGTGCCTGGCCTTCATCGCCGTCGACTGCGAGATGCACCGCCGCGACGAGGTCACCGCGCAACTGGCCCTGATGCCGGAGGTGGTGACCGTCGAGGAGGCCGCCAGCAAGCGCAACCTGATGCTGACGGTCATCACCCGGTCCCTGGATGACCTGAGCGACCAGGTGATGTCCCGGCTGAAGGAGATCGAGGGCCTGACCAAGTACGAGACCGCCCTGTGCACCCGGCTGCATTCCAGCGGCGGCGCGTGGCGGCTCAACGTGCTGGACCGGGCACAGCAGGCGGCCGTGCGGACCCTTGCCGGCGCCGACGCCGGCACCGCCGCAGCCGCGGCCGCAGCCGCCGCCGCGCGGGAACTGCCGGAAAGCCACCTGGCCCTGCTGCCGTTCCTGGCCCGGGACGGACGGGCCACGGCCGCGGAGATCGCACGGAGCCTGGGCCGCCACCCGGCCACCGTCCAGCGGCAGCTGAACCGGGTGCTGGCCAGCGGCATGCTGTCCTTCCGCTGCGAGGTGGCCCAGCGCTATTCGTCCTTCCCGGTCACGTGCCAGTGGTTCGTCAACGTCCCCGCCGGCCAGCACGAGGCGGCCGCGGCCGAGCTGAAGACCATGCGCAACGTCCGGCTGAGTGCCTCCACCACGGGGCCCACCAACTTTGTGATCATCATGTGGCTGCAGTCCCTGGCTGACGTGATGACGATCGAACTGGCGCTGCAGCAGAAGGTACCGGGCATCGAGCTGGTCGAAAGCGTGGTGATGCTGCGGACCGTCAAGCGGGTGGGGTGGATGCTCGACGCCGACTCCCGGGCCAGCGGCGCCGTCGTCGTCCCCGCCCAGGGGCTCGCGCCGTAGGCTACAGGTATGTCGAACGCCGCCAGTCCGCGAACCCGCCCGGACCAGGGGCCCGGGGCCGGCGGCATCTTCCAGCGCCGGTACGTCCTGGTGACCCTCGGCGCCTGCGCGCTGGTGTTCCTGGCGGCCTTCGAATCGCTGGCGGTGACCACCATCATGCCGCTGGTCAGCCGCGAACTCGACGGCGCCGGCCTCTACGCCCTGGCCTTCGCCGGGCCGCTGGCCACCGGCGTGATCGGCATGGTGGCCTCCGGCAGCTGGGCCGACCGGAGGGGGCCGGTGGCGCCACTGCTCTCCGCCGTTGGCATGTTCGTCGTGGGGCTGCTGATTGCCGGGACCGCCGCCTCCATGCCGGTCCTGGTCGCCGGGCGGCTGGTGCAGGGTCTCGGTGGCGGTGGCCTGACCGTGGCGCTGTATGTCGTGGTGGCCCGCGTCTACCCGCCGCCGCTGCACCCGAAGATCTTCGCCGCGTTCTCCGCCGCGTGGGTGGTCCCCTCGCTGGTGGGCCCGTTCACCGCCGGGCTGGTGGCGGAGGTGGCGGGCTGGCCGTGGGTCTTCCTGGGCGTGGTGGGCCTGGTGGTGCCGGCGCTGCTGCTGACCGCCCCGGCGTTGCGCGGGCTGCCGAAAAACGAGCCTGCCCCGGACGGAGCGGCCGCACCGGCGGACCCGGCGGGCCAGTCGGAACCTGCTCCGGCGGAACCTGCCGCGGCTGACCCGGCGGTGCGCCAGCCCTCCCGCGTCCCCGGGGCGCTGGCCAAGCTGGGCCTGGCCGCGCTCGCCGCCGCCGCGGTCCTGGCCCTGAACCTCTCCTCGACCCTCCCGGGGATCGGCGGCCTGCTGGCCGGAGCCGCCGTCGCCGTCGCGCTGCTAGCCGTCCGCCCGCTGATGCCGCGCGGCACGTTGACCGCCCGGCGCGGGCTCCCCAGCGTCATCCTCACCCGCGGGCTGGCCTCCGCGGCGTTCTTCGGCGCCGAGGTCTACCTGCCGTACTTGCTGGTGGAGCGGTACGCCTTCGCGCCCACCTTTGCCGGGCTGACCCTCACCGCCGGCGCCGTGGCGTGGGCCTCCGCGTCGGCTGTGCAGGGCCGGCTGGGTCCGCGGCTGGAGCACCGGCGCGCAATCCGGATCGGGGCGGCGATGGTGCTCGCCGCCGTCGTCCTGGCCCTGGCCACCACCGTCCTCGGCTGGCCCGCCGCAGTCGCGATCGCCGGCTGGGTGTTCGCCGGCGCGGGCATGGGCCTGATGTACGCGCGGCTCAGCGTCATGACACTGGCCCTCTCCACCCGCGAGAACGAGGGCTTCAACAGCTCCGCGATGTCCATCTCGGACTCCCTCGGCGGCGCGCTCTCGCTGGCCACCACAGGCATCATCTTCGCGGCGTTCACGACGGCGGGAGCCGGTCCTGCCGGCGCCGCCGCACCGTTCGCCGGCGTCTTCGCGCTCACGGCCGCGATCGGCGTCGCCGGCGTCCTGGTGGCGCCCCGCGTCGCCCGCCGCGGCGCACCCAACTGACTGGCAGTTGTTGCCGTTGTGGGACCCCAAAACGGCAACAACTGCGAGCCAGTTGGGACGGGACCTACAGGAGGGTCGGGACCGGCCGGAAACGGGAGGAGGGTCCCGGATGATAGACTGGGTGAACTTGATGTGCAGTGATGCCCACTCCTGATCCGGCTGGAAAGCCTCGGCAGACCGCCGGATCGCCCGCGTATTCCTCGGAATGTCCCCGCGGGAGTGGGGTTTTTTCATGTGAGAGGCACATCCTGCGTCGATGAACGCGTTCCATTTGGTCCCGGCAATGAGCGGCTACCCGCAGACGGCCCGGTCGACCACCTGACTTTTCTTCGGCGAACCCCTGGTCCAACCGGCGCCGGGGGCCGATATCCGCACGGATACCGCCTGAAAGACCTTTGATACCTATGACTACTTTTGCTGCCCTCGGCACGCCCAAGGCCCTTGCCGACACCCTGACCGCCCAGGGAATCACCGAGCCGTTCCCCATCCAGGTCAAGACCCTCCCGGACACCCTGGCCGGACGCGACGTCCTGGGCCGCGGCCGCACCGGCTCCGGCAAGACCATCGCCTTCGCCATCCCGCTGGTGGCCCGTCTCGCCGAGCGCGAGGCCGCGCATTTCCGCAAGCCCGGCCGCCCCATGGCCCTGGTCCTTGCCCCCACCCGCGAGCTGGCCACCCAGATCAACGCCACGGTGGAGCCGCTGGCCAAGGCCGTCGGCCTGAACACCACCGTGATCTACGGCGGCATCTCCCAGGCCCGCCAGGAAAAGGCCCTCCGCGCCGGTGTCGACATCGTCATCGCCTGCCCCGGCCGCCTGGAGGACCTGATCCGCCAGCGCATCCTGACCCTCGAGTCGGTCGAGATCACCGTCCTGGACGAGGCGGACCACATGGCCGACCTCGGCTTCCTCCCGGTGGTCAAGAAGCTCATGGACATGACCCCCACCCAGGGCCAGCGCCTGCTCTTCTCCGCCACCCTGGACAACGGCGTGGACAAGATCGTCCAGCGCTACCTCTCCAACCCGCTGACCCACTCGGTGGACGACCCGCAGGCCGCGGTGACCACCATGGAGCACCACGTTTTGGTGGTCAACGACCAGACCGTGAAGAAGCAGCTGATCGTGGAGCTCGCCTCCGGCGCCGGCCGCCGCGTGCTGTTCATGCGCACCAAGCACCACGCCCGCAAGCTGGCCAAGACCCTGACCGACGCCGGCATCCCCGCCGTCGATCTGCACGGCAACCTGTCTCAGAACGCCCGTGACCGCAACCTCGCCGAGTTCTCCTCCGGCGACGTCCGCGTCCTGGTCGCCACCGACGTCGCCGCCCGCGGCGTGCACGTCGACGACGTCGAGCTCGTCATCCACGTGGACCCGCCCACCGAGCACAAGGCCTACCTGCACCGCTCGGGCCGTACCGCCCGCGCCGGTTCCGACGGCACCGTGGTCACGCTGACCCTGCCGGAGCAGCAGTCCGACGTGAAGAAGCTCATGAAGGCCGCCGGCGTGGACGTCAGCTTCGAGCGCGTCACCGCCAGCTCGCCGATCGTGGCCGAGCTTGTCGGCGACATCGCCGAGAAGGTAGACCCCCGCACCCGCGCCGCGCTGCTGGCCGCCAAGGCTCCGCAGCAGGGCGGCGGCAGCTCCACCGGCGCCAACGCCGAGCGCAAGCGGGCCCGCCGCCAGGCAGCCCCCACCGCGGGTGGCCGCGGCGGCCGTGGTGGGCGCGGCAAGGTGTCCGCCGAGGCTCCGCGCACCGACCTGCCGCGTGCCGAGCGCCGCGCCGTGGCCTACGAGGGCCAGGCCGCTGCCCGCAGCGCCGCCGAGCGCATCGCCGAGCAGAACCAGGACCGGTCCGACGCCGAGCGTTCCGAGCGCCGCAATGCCCGGGGCCGTGGCCGTGCCACCGCTTACGCGCACCACAACGATGTTCCGTCCGCCGGTGGCCGTCCGGCCGCGGGTCGGGGTTCCGACGGCCGTGCAGCCGAGGGCCGGAATGACTCCCGCGGCGGGGCACCCCGTGGCGGATCGGCCGCGGGCCGGGGCGGCGCCCCGCGTACCGGCGGCTCCACCGGCGGCCAGCGCGGAGGACGTCCGGCCTCCGGCCAGCGTGCCGCGGCAGGCGCCAAGTCGGGCGGTCGCTCCGGCGGCGGTTCGGCTCCGGTCTGGTCCTCCAATACCGGCGGCACCTCCGGCGGATCCTACGCAGGCGGCGGCAACGGCCGCTCCGGTGAAGGCCGTCCGGCCCGCAGCGGCGGTCCCCGCCGCGCGTCGGCCCCGGCGTCGAACGACCGCCGCAGCCGCTAAGGCTTTCCGCTACGCAAAGTAGCTGGCGAAGCGCAAAATGCCGGTCGCTATGGGTATTCCCGCAGCGACCGGCATTATGCGCAGCGCAAGTCTCAGGGCCTAGCGCCAGCTACCAGCCGCGGGCGCGCCACTCCTCAAGGTGCGGGCGTTCCGCGCCCAGGGTGGTCGGCTTGCCGTGACCCGGGTGCACGACCGTGTCGTCCGGGTAGACATCGAACAGCCGCGCGGAGACATCGTCCAGCAGCTGGGTGAAGCGTTCCGGATCCTTGTCCGTGTTGCCCACCCCGCCCGGGAACAGCGAGTCGCCGGAGAAGATGTGCGCGGGCCCTGCCGGGTCCTGGTACACCAACGCCACCGAACCCGGGGTGTGGCCGCGCAGGTGCACCGCCGTCACGTCGAACCCGTCGAAGTTGCCGACGTCGCCGTGATCCAGCAACACATCCACGGGCACCGGCAGCGCGGGGGCGTCGTCGGTTCCGGCGGCGGTCTTCGCGCCGGTCGCCTTGACCACCTCGGGCAGCGCACGGACGTGGTCCCAGTGCTGGTGCGTGGTGGCGATCAGCGCCAGCTTCGGCGTCGCCTCGGTGTCCGCGGCGGCGTCGGCCAGCAGCGCCTCGATGGCGGCCGCATCATCGGCCGCATCGATCAGGAGCTGCGCGCCGGAAGCCTTCGCGGTGAGCAGGTACACGTTGTTGTCCATCTCGCTGACCGAAATCCTGCGGATGGTGACGTCGCGGAGCGAATGAATGAGTGAGTCCATGGGCATCAGTCTAGGACCGCCTATTCCCGACCCTCGGAGACCCAGCCCGGGTTCGCCGCGCGGGAGCCGACGACGGCGTCCGCGGCGGTGTTGAGCCGGTCGAGTTGCGCCGGGCTCAGCTCCAGGGACAGTGCGCCGAGGTTTTCATCGATCCGGGCGGCCTTGCGGGTGCCGGGGATCGGGACGACGGGCAGGCCCAGCGCCTCGCCCCGGGCCAGCAGCCAGGCCAGGGCAACCTGCGCCGGCGTGGCGGGACGGTTGGCGGTCTGCAGCTCGGCGGCGACCTCGCGGACCGTGGCCACCACGGCCTGGTTGGCGTCCACGGCGTCCGCGGCGAAGCGGGGGATGTTGCGGCGGAAGTCGTTGCTGCCCAGCTTGGAAGCATCCACGGTGCCGGTCAGGAACCCCCGGCCCAGCGGCGAATAGGGCACGAAGCCGACACCCAGTTCGGCGGCCGCGGGCACCACGTTGCGCTCCACGTCCCGGCTCCAGATGGACCATTCGCTCTGGACGGCGGCGATCGGGTGCACGGCGTGGGCCTCCCGGAGTTCCGCCGCCGTCACCTCGGACAGGCCCAGGTGCTTGACCTTTCCGGCCTTGACCAGCTCCGCCATGGCCTCCACGGTTTCCACAATCGGAACGCGGAGGTCACGGCGGTGCATGTAATACAGGTCGATGCTGTCGGTGCCGAGGCGGGACAGGCTGCGGTCCACGGCCTCGCGGACGTAGGCGGCGTCGCCCCGGATGTCCGTGTAGCCCTCCGCCGGGTTCCCCACCAGGCCGAACTTCGTGGCCAACTGCACCTCGGAGCGCCGGTCCTTGAGCAATTGGGCGAAGAGTTCTTCATTGCTGCCGCCGCCGTAAATGTCCGCGGTGTCCAGGAAGGTCACCCCGGCGTCGACGGCGTGGTGCAGGGTGGCCAGCGCCTCGGCCGGGTCAACGTCGCCGTAGACCGGGGTCAGGGCCATTCCGCCGAATCCGAGGGGGCTGACGCTGAGGCTGTCGCCGAGCTGAACTGTGGCTGTCATCTGGAGTCTCCTGTCATTGCCGGAACCGCTGTCCCAGCCAAGAACCTCCCGCCCGGTCCCGGTATTCCGGGCGGGTTCCCGGGGGTTGCCAGCGTTCGACCGGGCCCGGCAGCAAGCCTGCGTGCGTTTCTCCCCGGTTACCTGCCGGACTCGGGCCCGCGACACGGCGTGTCCGTCCGGATCGGGGGTTGCCGGCGGGACTAACCGGGCGGGAGCGTACGGGACGACGGCTCGGGAGCGGGCGGTTCGTCGTCCTCGGAATCGCCCGGCAGCAGTTTCAGCCCGGCCGCGCAGCCGACGATGCCCGCTATGAACAGCAGTTTCAGCGGGTTGGCGGCTTCGACGCCGGTGGCCATCGCCCAGCCCACGGTCAGGGCGGCGCCGATTCCTACCCACACGGCATACGCAGTGCCAAGCGGGATGCGCCGCACGGCTATGCCCAGTCCGGCCATGCTCATTGCCGCGGCCACGGCGAAGATCAGGGTAGGCACGGGACGGCTGAACCCGTCGGAGAGGCCCAGAGCCGTGGCCCACACCGCCTCGAGGACGGCGGAGCCGAGCAGGATCAGCCAGGAAGAACCTGTTCCGCGGGTGCCGGCGCGCATCACGCCACCAGTTTCAGGCCGGCCACGCACGCCACGATCCCGCCGAGCAGCAGGATCCGGGCGGCGCTGGCGGGTTCAACCCGGGTGGCCATCGCATAAGCGGAGGTAAGGACGACGCCGACTCCCACCCAGACGGCGTAGGCGGTCCCGGTGGGTATGGTCTGCATGGCGATCGCGAGTCCGCCGGTGCTGGCGAGGACGGAGACCAGGAACAGTGCGCCCGGCAGGAGTCGGCGGCGGCCTGTGGCCTGCGACGTGCGGTGCAACGCGGCGGCCCACACGGCTTCTAAGGATCCGGCGGCAATGAGGATGATCCACGACATGACAACAATCCTTTGGCCAGTCTTGTCGCGTGCCGGGTACTGAACCGTCGTCCGGAGGCCGGGATCCGGCCTTGCCTTCAGCCTAGCAAAATCCGGGGGCTAGGCCTCCGGTTGAACGGGGCTCCCCGCGACGACCGGGATCAATCAGTCGACAGGGTCGATCGAGACGACGGCCAGGAAGCCGCGGCCCACGATCTCGGGCGTCGCCGTGTCCGAGCCGACGACGGCGTCGTACCGGCCCAGCGCCTCGCCGTCCGCCGTCGCCTGGCCCTGCAGCAGGATGCCGAACTGCCCCTCGAAGACCGGGTGTGCCCGCTTCTTGGACAGTTCGATGATGGAGGTGAAGCCCTTGAAGGCGCCCCGCCGGCAGATGACGTTCAGGTCCCGGATGTCACCGGTGGGCAGGGCTCCGGCCGCGTCGGCGTCGCCGGAGAACCGGAACGGGCGGTACTTTTCCAGCGGGTGCTCGGCGCCGTCGACCGTGAGGAACAGCAGGTCGCCGTCCACCACGGTGAGGACCCGCTCCATCCCGGGGAACGCGGAGAAGTCTCCGGCCTTGCCGACCTCCGCGATGCTCACCCGCCAGTCCCAGCCGCCGTCGGCCGCGTCGAGCGGGAAGCGGGCCAGTTCACGGGTGGTGCCGCCGCCGTTGCGCCAGGGGGCGGGCTTGAGGTCGGCGTAACGGATGATGTCCATGGGGATCAGCCTAGCCGCGGCGCCGGTGGCCGGGCGCGGGACTTGCTAACGTCGAAGCAACGTCAAAGCGACACAGCACAGCAGTCAAAGCGACACAGCACAGCGGTAGGGAGCCGGAATGTTCGTCAAGGTATGCGGTCTCAGCACCAGCGAGGCCGTCCGGGCCGCCGTCGACGCCGGGGCGGACGCGGTGGGCTTCGTCCTGACCGCAAGCCCCCGTCAGGTGGCGCCTGAACGGGTCCGCGAGCTGCTGCCCGGGGTGCCGTCCGGGGTTCCCGCGGTGGGCGTCTTCCGGCACGAATCGGCGGCCGACGCCGTCGCCGCGGCACGGGACGCCGGGCTGGACTGGGTCCAGCTGCACGGCGGCCGGACCCGGGAGGACGTCCGGGTGGTCCACGACGCCGGGATGAGGCTGATCCGGGCGATCACGATGTCCGCCGCGCCGGAGGCCTTCGCCGACTGGGGCGAGGACCTGCTGCTGGTCGACGCCGCCGTGCCCGGCTCCGGCGAGGCCTGGGACTATGCCTCGGTCCGCGCCCGTGGGCTGGGGGACCGGCACTGGCTGCTGGCCGGCGGCCTGGACCCGGCGAACGTGGCAGACGCTGCCGCGGCGGCCGGTGCGTGGGGCGTGGACGTCTCCTCCGGCGTCGAGGTTTCCCGTGGGGTCAAGGACCCGGCCCGGGTCACGGCCTTCGTCACCGCCGCCAAGGGGCACTGACCGCCGCCCCGGGGGCCATCCAAGACGCGGTCACCGCGTGATGGTGAAGGTATCCGTGAAGCTGCCCTCGGCCGGGACCAGTCCGGCGGTCAGCGCATCTTCCGCCACGGACACCTTGAGTGTGCCGTAGGTGGGCTTGACGTTCTTTCCGGACCATTCCGCGAAGTAGCCGGCCTCCGGGTCGTCCTCGCGGACGTCGTGCAGCCCCACCCCGCCGATCCCGACGCCGGCGAACACGGTGCCGCGGCCCTGGTTGAGCGTGCCGCCGGTGCCACCCAGGCACTGCTTCGAGAACTCATCCGGGACCAGGGCGGGGCAGTCCTTTCCGTGTCCCAGCTGGTGCGTGCGCTGGTACAGATGCTGGTGGCCGGTGAGGACCAGGTCCACGTTCTTGTCGATCAGCAGGTTAGTGAAGTCCGCGCCGGGCTGGCAGGAGTAGGCGCCCAGGTTGAAGCACGGGGTGTGCATGCCCACTACCGTCCAGGGGATGTTCCGTTCCTTCGCGCCGTCCAGCGCGTCCGCGGTCCACTTCCAGCGCTCGCTGCCGCGGCCGTAGTCCAGGGTTTTCCCGTCCCGGAACTTGATCCCGGGGGAGACCATGACGATGCGGACCAGGGGGTTCTCTTGGGGCACGTCGACGTACCACTGCGTGCCGTACTCGCCCACCAGCCCGGGCAGCCGGTTAGGCAGGCACTGGGCGAAGGTGGCGATGTCGCCGTCGTGCCCGTCGCTCTCGTGGTTGCCGGTGACGAGTTCGTAGGGGAAGCCGGTGCCCAGGACGCCGGTGACCATGTCGCAGAACTGCTGTTCGAGGCCGGCCTGGTAGCTGAAGTCGCCCAGCGCGAGGTTCAGCGCCGGCTTGATCTTCGCGACCGTTTCGAGCACCTTGCGGGCCTTGGAGCCGACGCCGATGTCCCCCTGTGCGGTGAAGACGACAGGTGCCTGAGCAGGGGTGGAGCGGGGCGCCTTGGTCCCGGATGCCGTCCCCGACGGCGTGCCGGACGACGGCGGCTGCGGGCTCCCGCCGGTGCATCCTGTGAGCAGCGCGAGGGCGAACAGGGCAGAGAGTGCGGCCATGGGCGAACTCCGGCGGCTCCGTGCCAGCCACGAACCCATGCGTTCCGCCCTTCAGCAGGCCGTTTCCGGGCAACAGCCCGGCCTACCCCTAGGGTAAACCGGGGCACGCGTCCCCGGACAGTGCCCGGCGCCGGCGTCCACACCGGGGCCACGGATTCAGGGGCGGTTCAGGGCCATCCCCGAGGACAGATCCACCGCCGGCGGGGGAGAATGGTGCCATGAAGACTCTGCTCAACATCATCTGGCTGCTGTTCGGGGGACTGTGGCTCGCGCTGGGCTACTTCGCGGCCGGCGTCGTCTGCTGCCTGCTGATCGTCACCATCCCCTGGGGCCTGGCCTCCTTCCGGATCGCGTCCTACGCCCTGTGGCCCTTCGGCCGCGCCGTGGTGGACCGGCCCGGCGGCGGCGGTGCCCTGTCCCTGCTGGGCAACGTCATCTGGCTGCTGGTGGCCGGCATCTGGATCGCCGTGGGCCACGTGGTGACCGCGTTCGCCATGGCCGTGACCATCATCGGGATCCCGCTGGCCATCGCCAACCTCAAGCTGATCCCGGTGTCCCTGATGCCGTTGGGCAAGCAGATCGTCACGACGGACCGGCCGTTCGCCGGCGTCTACCGCTAGGAAACAGGCTCAACCGTCGCCGCAGCGCGGAGGGAGAGGGCAATGCTGGAGAACGCAGAATCCACCGGTGCGGAGGCCGTGCCGGAACAGGACGAGCTCACGCTGGTGATCACCCGCGAGTTCCAGGTGCCCGCCCGTGCTGTCTGGGCGGCGCTGGTCGATCCGGACCAGGCGGCCCTCTGGTGGGGGCCGCGGGGCTTCCGGGCACTGCGCGAAACGATCGACGCGGACCTGGAAATCGGCACCCCGTACCGGGCTTGCCTCCTTGAGGACGCGACCGGCCAGGAACACTGGTTCAGCGGAGTAATCACCGATCTCGAGCCGCCCACACTGTTCGTCTTCACCCATGCCTGGGAAAAGGTGGACGGAACCCGCGGCTTCGAAACCGAGGGCGCCTTCCGGCTCGAGGATATCGACGGCGGCACCCGCCTGGTCTTCACCCAGGGCCCCTTCGACACCGCCGACCACCGGGACACCCACGGCTCCGGCTGGCGCGAATCCTTCGACCGTCTCGCCGAACACCTCCGCCGCACAGCCGGCGGTTCCGGGGACCGGTGAGGCGGCCCGGAGCCTAAGCCAGTTCGCCCGCGAGGTTCCGCCGCGCGGTGTCTTCCCAGAGGGACCGCCCGCGCCTGGTGTGGAAGAGCGGCTCCTGTGCCAGCAGTTGCCGGACGACTGCGGCGCGGCCGGCGGCGAAGTCGGCGTCGCCGATGTGCGCGAAGTCCTTCCGCACGGCCGCGAGGTAGCGGGCGTACTCTGCGGGGTCGCTCCCGAGGATGGAGAGGTCGGCGTCGCTGAGGAGGGCCGCGGCGTCGTCGCCCGGCTCGGGCCGGTGGTCCGCCGTCATCCGCACCAGCCGCCCCACCTCCTCCGCCTCGCCGTCGGGCAGGCCGGTGTGGGCCAGCCGTTCCTCGGCCAGGCGCGCGGACTCCTCCTCGTCCTCGCCCGCGATCCCGTGGTAAACCGCGTCATGGAACCAGGCCGCCAGGCGCACCGTCCGGGACGGCAGGCCGGGAGCGGCCAGCCAGTCCAGCGCCTCCAGCACCGCGAGCAGGTGGGTGCGGCCGTGGTAGTTCCGGTGCTCCTCACCCCACCGGTCCAGGAGGTCCAGGAAGAGCGCGTCGTGGCCGGGCAGGGTCTCGTTCCAGCGCGTCAGGAGCGGCAGCTTCAGGGAGCCGTTGCGCCTCCGGGCGGGAATCCGGAGTCCGCTGGCGATCAGCTTGCGCACCAAGACCCGGCCCTCCACCGGGATGGCGCCGGCGGCCACCAGCGCGTCGAAGCGGGCCTCGGCGACGTCGTAGTGGTCGCCGTCGAACGCCCGCTCCGGGATTCCCGCCGCCCCCGCGAACGCGTGCAACTCCTCAAGGGAGCTGTCGGACACCAGGTGCGAGAAGACGGTGCCGTGGGCGGGCCAGAGCGGGGGATCGATGTAGATGGCCATTCCGGCAGTTTACGAGGCGGCCGGCAGGATGTTCTGGTTGCCGCGGAAGACGTTCTCCGGATCGAACTCGCGTTTCACCCGGGCCAGCCGCCCGTAGTTCTCCTCGCCAAAGGCGGCACGGACCCGGTCCCGGCCCTCGTCACCGACGAAGTTCAGCCAGACTCCGCCGTTGGCGTAGGGGGCGATGTCCCGACGGAACTGCTTGACCCAGGCCTTGGCCTCCTCCGCGGCCGCCGCCGACGCCTCCATGCCGTACGGGTGCGTCACCCACTGGGCGCCGCGGTTCTGCAGCGGAGTCTGCGCCGCTGCGGGGCCGGCCACGGCGCCGCCCCACCGGGCCACGAGGTGCTGGGAGTGGGGTCCGGGAAGGCGGCTCGCCGCATCCACGATCACGTCCAGCGCGGCGTCCGGCAACTCGTCGTGGTACTCGGCGCTCCAGTAGTGGTAGAGGTCGGGCGGGTCATCGATCATGCACTGGAAGGCGGTGTAGTCCATGTCGCCCACCAGGTCGACGGCGGGCCCCAGCGCACGGAACGGGGCGGCCTCCTCGGCCCCGGCAGCCGGGTCGCCGGCGTAGAGGTATGCCAGGCCGACGGCGGGTTTGCCCACCATATCCTCGGGAACGAAGGGTTCCGGGGGCGCCGTGAGGAACACCAGTGCCGTGCCGACGGCGTCCGGTGCCTTCAGGGAGATGTCACGGTAGGCGCGGGCCAGGTCGGGTGCGTCTTCGCCACGGAAGAGCATGATGCCGGCGTGCACGGTGGGCCCCAGGTCGTGCAGCCCAAAGGTGAAGCCGGTGGCCACGCCGAAATTGCCGCCGCCCCCGTGCAGGGCCCAGAACAGCTCCGGATTCTCGACGGCGCTCGCCGTGACGCGGTCTCCGTCCGCGGTGACCAGGTCTACAGATTGCAGGTTGTCGCAGGCGAAGCCGTAGGAACGCTCCAGCCATCCCGATCCGCCGCCCAGGGTGAAGCCGGCCACGCCCGTGGTGGAGGCCCGTCCGCCGGTGCTGGCCAGCCCATGCTCCTGGGTGGCCCGGTCGAATTCGCCCCAGGTGACCCCGGCGCCGACCGTGACGGTGCGGTTGTCCGGGTCCACCGTGATGGACTTCATCGGCCGGACGTCCACCACCAGTCCGCCGTCGTTCGTGGACATTCCCGCCACCGAGTGCCCGCCGGCCCGGACGGCGACGTCGAGCATGTTGGCTCGGGCGTGCTCGAGGGCCTCGGCCACGTCAGCGGCGCCGGCGCATCGGGCGATGACGGCCGGGCGCCGGTCGATCATGGCGTTGAAGAGTTTACGCGTTTCGTCGTAGGCCGTGTCCTCCGGCCGGACCCATTCCATGGCTGTGCTCCTAGCCGACCGGGGCCCACCCCACCCTCCCATGGTAGGCCGGATGGGCCGGCGGAACTATGGTCAGCCGGGGCCCGCGGCGCCCATCGGAAAGCCTCAGATGCGGTCCTAGCGGGTCACCACATCCGCATATGCGGACTATAGTGGCGCCATGCCTACTTTTCGCGTCTCCGAAGCGGCCCGATTCCTGGGCGTCAGCGACGACACCGTCCGCCGCTGGACCGAGAGCGGAACCCTGACCCCGCACCGGGACGACACCGGCCGGCTGGTGGTGGACGGGCTGGAGCTCGCCGGCGTGGCCCGGGACCAGTCAAGGCTCCCCGAGGACCCGTCCCGCGGCGGCAGTTCGGCCCGCAACCGGTTCGTCGGCCTGGTCACCGGCATCACCGCGGACACGGTCATGGCGCAGGTGGAGCTGCAGTGCGGACCATTCCGGGTGGTGTCGCTGATGAGCAGCGAGGCCGTCCGGGACCTCGGGCTGGAACTCGGCTCCGTCGCCACCGCCGTCGTCAAAGCCACCACGGTGATCATCGAGAGCCCGCACGGAAGCGGCCCGCACGGCGGCGGCCCGAACGGGAAGACCCAGGCATGAGCCGCCGAACAGCCGCCATCCTCCTGGCCGCAGCCTTGGCCGCGGGCACCGCCGGTTGCGGCGCCACCGGCGGCTCGGGCTCCGGGGCACGGGTCCTCACCGTCTTCGCCGCGGCCTCCCTCAAGGCCCCCTTCACGGCGCTCGCCCGCAGCTTCGAGGCCAGCCACCCCGGCTCTAAGGTCACGTTGAGCTTCGCCGGTTCCTCCGACCTCGCCACCCAGCTGGGCCAGGGCGCCCCGGCGGACGTCTTCGCCTCCGCCGACCCCGCGAACATGGCCAAGGTGACCGGCGCCGGGCTCGCCGAGGGCAGCCCGCGGAACTTCGCCACCAACACCCTCACCATCGCGGTGCCGCCAGCCAATCCCGCCGGCATCACGTCCTTCGGGGACCTGGCCAGGCCGGGCACCCGCGTGGTGGTCTGCGCACGGCAGGTGCCGTGCGGCGCGGCCGCAGTGGCCGTCGAAGGCAAGACCGGGATGCGCCTCGCGCCGGTGAGCGAGGAATCCGCCGTCACCGACGTCCTCGGCAAGGTGGCGTCGGGGGAGGCCGACGCCGGACTGGTCTACGTCACGGACGTCCTGGGCGCGGCGGGCAAGGTCAAGGGCGTGCCCTTCCCGGAGGCCGCGTCCGCCGTCAATACCTATCCGATCGCGGCCCTGCGGGGCGGCCGCGAGAAGAACCTGGCGCAGGCCTTCCTCGACGAGGTCACCGGTGCCGAGGGCCAGAAGGTGCTGGCCGACGCCGGGTTCGGGCGTCCGTGAGGCGCCCGGGGGCGAGACGCCACGACTACAGCGGCATCCCACGCTGGGTGGCGGCGCTCGCCGTCGTCGCCGCCGCGTTCATCCTGCTGCCCCTGGCGGCCGTGGTGGCCCGTGTCGACTGGCCCAACTTCCTGCCGCTGGTGACCTCGGATGCCTCCCTGACGGCGCTGGGCCTGAGCCTGCGGACGGCGGCGGCGAGCACCGTCCTCTGCATCCTGCTGGGAGTGCCGCTGGCGCTGGTGCTGGCCCGCGGCGAGTTCCCCGGGCAGCGGCTGCTCCGGTCCTTCGTGCTGTTGCCCCTGGTGCTGCCGCCGGTGGTGGGCGGCATCGCCCTGCTGTACACCTTCGGCCGGCAGGGGCTGTTGGGCCGCGGCCTGGAGGTGGCGGGCATCCAGATTGCCTTCTCCACGACGGCAGTGGTCCTGGCGCAGACGTTCGTCGCCCTGCCGTTCCTGGTGGTCAGCCTGGAGGGGGCGCTGCGGGCCGGCGGCCAGCGCTACGAGGCCGTGGCCGCGACGCTCGGCGCCCGTCCCGGAACCGTACTTCGGCGTGTCACGCTGCCGCTGGTGCTGCCCGGCCTGGCCTCCGGGGCGGTCCTCTCCTTCGCCCGCAGCCTGGGCGAGTTCGGCGCCACCCTCACCTTCGCCGGCAGCCTGCAGGGCATCACCCGGACCCTGCCGCTGGAGATCTACCTGCAACGGGAGACCGATGCGGATGCCGCCGTGGCCCTGTCGCTGCTCCTGGTGGCCGTGGCGGTCATCGTCGTGGGCGTCAGCTACCGCGGGCAAGGTACTCCGTCCGCCGCGCCGTCCCGCAACGCGAACGCCGAACCGGCGGAGGCGAGGCAATGACGTTCACCCTCGATGCCGTGGTCTCGGACCGGGGCCTGGACGTCTCGCTGACCCTGGGCGCTGCGGAGACCGTCGCCATCCTGGGTCCCAACGGCGCCGGAAAATCCACCCTGCTCTCCGTTATCGCCGGCCTGATCCGCCCGGACTCGGGCGCGGCCGCGCTCGACGGCCGGCCGCTGTTCCACCTCGGCGGCGGCCGCACGGTGTGGACCCCGCCGCACCGCCGCGGAACCGCGCTGCTTGCCCAGGAAGCCCTTCTTTTCCCACACCTGACCGCCCTGGACAACGTGGCCTTCGGCCCCCGCAGCGCCGGCGCCGGACGCGCCGCGGCCAGGGATGCGGCCGCCCGCTGGCTGGCCGAGGTCGAGGCCACGGACCTGGCCGGCCGCCGGCCCGGCGAACTCTCCGGCGGCCAGGCCCAGCGGGTGGCGGTGGCCCGCGCGCTCGCGGCCGACCCGGGCCTGCTGCTGCTGGACGAGCCGATGGCCGCCCTGGATGTCCACGCCGCGCCCCTGCTGCGGCGCCTGCTGAAACGGGTCCTGACCGGCCGCCGCGCCATCATCGTCACCCACGACGTCCTGGACGCCTACATGCTCGCGGACACGGTCGTGGTGCTCGAGGCGGGCCGGATCGTGGAGCAGGGGCCCACCCGCGAGGTGCTCACGCGGCCACGGAGCAGGTTCGCCGCCGGACTGGCCGGGCTCAACCTGGTCCCCGGCACCGTGACGGCTGCCGGACTGCTGCCGGACCCGGCCGGCGGAGGGCCGGGAGGCCCGGGTGCCCAGGGTTCCCCGGTGACAGAGCTTGCTGGCCGGCACGAGGACACCCCGATCCCGGGCCAGGCAGGCGTGGCGGCGTTCCCGCCGTCGGCCGTCTCCGTCTTCCCGGACCAGCCGCACGGCAGCCCGCGCAACGCCTTCGCCGTCACCGTCACGGACCTGGAGCCGCACGGTGACCAGACCAGGGTCAGGGCGGGCGACCTCGCCGCGGACATCACCCCCGCCGCGTCGGCGGACCTGTCCCTGGCCCCGGGGGTTCGGGCCTACTTCGTGGTCAAGGCGGCGGCGGTCGCGATCTATCCGGCCTAGGGTGGAGGGAGCCCCACCCGCAACCAGGAGGAATACCGTGCAGCACTCTGAAACAGGCCAAGGACACACCGCGCTGGTGGTCGGCGCCAGCGGGATCGCCGGATCGGCCCTGGTCAACCTCCTCGCCGGCACCGGCTGGGACGTCCTGGCCCTGACCCGCAGCGGTGCCGTCCTCCCCGGTGCCCGCTCCATCGCGGCGGACCTCGGCTCCCCGGAAAGCCTTGCCGCGGCCCTGGCCGGCGAGCGGCCCACCCACGTGTTCTTCACCGCCTGGTCCAGGCAGGACACGGAACAGGACAACATCCGGGTCAACGCCGCGCTGCTGAGGAACCTGCTGGGCGCCGTCGCGCACAGTCCCGTCCGCCACGTTGCCCTCATGACCGGCCTGAAGCACTACCTCGGCCCGTTCGAGGCCTACGGCGAGGGCGAGATGCCGGACACGCCGTTCCACGAGGAGGAGCCCCGGCTGCCGGTCGCCAACTTCTACTACAACCAGGAGGACGAGCTCTGGACCGCCGCGGAGCGGCAGGGCTTCACCTGGTCCGTGCACCGCGCCCACACCGTGATCGGCCACGCCGTGGGCAACGCGATGAACATGGGCCTCACCCTCGCCGTGCAGGCCTCGCTCTGCAAGGAACTCGGCAGGCCGTTCATCTTCCCGGGCTCCGAAACGCAGTGGAACAGCCTGACGGACATGACGGACAGCGGCCTGCTGGCCGAGCACATGGTCTGGGCGGCGACCGACGACGGCGCGGCGAACCAGGCGTACAACGTGGTCAACGGCGACGTCTTCCGCTGGCGCTGGATGTGGCCGCGGCTGGCCGCCTACTTCGGCGTCGAACCCGTCGGCTTCGAGGGCGAACCCCGGCCGCTGGAAATCCAGATGCAGGGCATGGAGCAGACCTGGGCGGACCTCGCGGCCCGGAACGTCCTTGCGGAGCCGGACCTGGGCCGGGTCTCGTCCTGGTGGCACACCGACGGCGACCTCGGCCGCATTATCGAGGTGCTGGCGGATATGAGTAAGAGCCGGGTGGCCGGGTTCACCGGGTACCGCCGCACCCTCGACTCGTTCACGGATCTGTTCGACAGGTTCCGGGCGGACCGGCTGATTCCCTAGCGGGCGCGGACCGGGTGCTGGCTGACGATCGAGACCCGGTTGAAGGCGTTCATGGCGATTGCCAGCCAGCTGATCGCGGAGAACTCCGCCTCGCTCAGCTGCTGCCGGGCCGCCCAGCCCTCGTGTTCCCGGGCCGCCTGGTCCGAAATGTCGGTGATCGCCTCGGCGAGGGTCAGGGCGGCCCGCTCCTTGGCGCTGAACAGATCCGTGTCCCGCCAGGCCGGCAGGACCGCCAGGCGCTGAGCGGTTTCACCGTTCTTGACGGCGTCGTGGACGTGCAGGTCCAGGCAGAACGCACAGCCGTTGATCTGCGAGATCCGCACGTTCAACAGTTCGATCAGCGCCTGGTCCAGGCCGGCCTCGGTCGCGGCCTCCTTGGCCTTCAGGCCCAGGCCGTTGAGGGCCCGCCACGCGGCGGGGTGCTCCTTGTCCAGAAACAGGCGGCCGGGGGAACTGTTGCGATCGCCGTGCTCTGCGGCGGAAGTCTCTTTCATGACCCCAGCGTACCGACACGCCAGACGGACCCGCAGAGCAGCATGTGACAACTTTGTCATATGTGTGACACACTCTGTGTGTAGCACTTATCCGATCCGGTCGTCGGTTCCTTGGGGGAACCGACAGCCGGATCGTTTGCTATGCGGGGGTGGACGGGGATACGCCAGTCTGCGGGGCGCCCGCCGAACCGGCCCTGACCAGTGACGCCCCGGCCGCCACGAGGTCCTTGCCGGTGCTGGCGACCGTGATCCCGGCGAAGTTCTCCGCGTAGGCACCCAGGTCCTCGTGGAGGGAGCCGACGACGGCGTGGACCGGGGTGGCGCCGCTCCGGGCCAGGATGGCGGCGATGATCTTGCCCTGCCCGGTCTGGGAGTCCAGCCGGCCCTCGCCGACCACCACCGCCTCGCTGGCGGCGGCCAGGGCGTCGAAGCCGAGCAGGTCAAGGACATGGTCCGCGCCGGAGACCAGCCGGGCCCCGTACCGCGCCCACATCCCGCCAGAGAATCCCCCGGCGGCGCCCGTGCGGTCCACGGCCCGCGGGTCGCGGCCCAGGTCCCGGGAGAACCGGTCCGCCAGGGCCTCGAGCCGCAGAGTCAACGTCTCCACCTCGGCCGGTCCGGCTCCCTTCTGGGGCCCGAAAACCCGGGCCGCGTCGCCGAAACGGGTGGTCACGTCGCTGAGGACCACCACCTCGGCGCCGTTGAGGCCGCCGCGGTCCTCGATCGCCGCGATGGCCCCGGCGCCGCCGTCGGTGGTGGCGGAGCCGCCGGCGGCCACCAGCAGGCGCCGCGCCCCGTGCCGGACGGCCTCGGCCATCATCACCCCGGTCCCGTACGTGCTGGCCCGGACGGGATCCCGGTCGCCGGCGGTGGGCAGGTTCAATCCGCTGGCGAACGCGAGTTCGACGACGGCGGTGCCGTCGGAGGCCAGCGCAAAGACCGTCTCGACGTCGTCGCCCCAGGGACCCACGGTGCGGACCCGGACCGGCCGGGCGTCCAGGCTGCGGGCCAGCACCTCGAAGGTTCCCTCGCCGCCGTCGGCCACCGGCAGCTCTACGGCGGTTCCTCCCGCTGAACGGATTCCGGCGGCGATGTGGGCGGCGACCTCGCCGGCGGCGAAGGTGCCCTTGAAGCTGTCCGGGGCGACGAGGATGGCCACGGCCCTAGAATCCGACCTGGTCACGGCCCTTGAGCTGCAGCATCTCACGGGCTTCGTCCGGGGTTGCCACCTCGAAGTTGAGCGCCTCCAGGATCGTGCGGATCCGGGTGACCTGCTCGGCGTTGGACGCGGCGAGCTGGCCGGGGCCGATCCACAGCGAGTCCTCCAGGCCCACGCGGACGTGTGAGCCCATCGCCGCACCGATCGTGGCAAGCGGCATCTGGTTCTTGCCGGCGCCCAGGATGGACCACTGGTAGTCCTCGCCCAGCAGGCGGTCCGCCGTGCGGCGCATGTGCATGAGGTCCTCGGGGTGAGCCCCGATGCCGCCGAGCAGGCCGAATACGGACTGCACGAACAGCGGTCCGCGGGCCAGCCCGCGGGCGTGGAAGTGGGCCAGGTTGTTCAGGTGGGAGATGTCGTAGCACTCGAATTCGAACCGGGTGCCGTTCTCGTTGCCGATGCCGAGGATGGTCTCGATGTCCTGGAAGGTGTTCTTGAAGACCAGGTCGCGGCTCTTCTCAAGACCCTCCCGTTCCCACTCGTGGCCGAACTCGGTGAAACGGTCCAGCATCGGGTAGAGGCCGAAGTTCATCGACCCCATGTTCAGCGAGGCCAGTTCCGGCTTGAACAGCGCGGCCGGCTGCATCCGCTCCTCCACGCTCATGTGGGGCGAGCCGCCGGTGGTGATGTTGATGACGGCGTCGGTGTTGCGCTTGAGCTTGTCCAGGATGGGCGCGAAGTGATCCGGGTCCTGGGAGGGCCGGCCGTCCTTCGGGTCGCGGGCGTGCATGTGCACGATCGCGGCGCCGGCCGCCGCGGCGCCGATCGCGGCGTCGGCGATCTCGTCCGGGGTGACCGGCAGGTGCGGGGACATGGAGGGGGTGTGGATGGCGCCGGTGACGGCGCTGGTGATGATGACTTTGCGTGCAGCAGCCATGGGAATCGCTCCTTCGGGACTCAGTACAGCTTCTCGGTGTTGCCGTCGACCGCGAGGGCCTGGCCGTTGACGTTGCGGGCCAGGTCGCTCGCGGCGAAGGCGGCCATGTTGGCGATGTCCTCGGCCTCGATCAGCCGTCCCAGCGAGGACTGGTTGTGGTACAGCTCGGAGACCTGTTCCTCGGGCAGGTCGAGCATCTGCGCCTTGGCGGCGATGACGGCGTCGATCCTGGGGCCGTTGACGGCGCCCGGGCAGATGGCGTTGACCCGGATCCGGTCCGGGCCCAGCTCGATCGCGAGGGTCTTGGTCAGCCCTACGACGGCCCACTTGGACGCGGAATACGCGCTGCGGCCGGCCATGCCGAGCCGGCCGGCGGCGGAGGAGAGGTTCACGATCGAGGCGTCGGTGCCCTGCCGGAGCAGCGGAAGCGCGTGCTTGATGCAGTAGAACTGGCCGTGGATGTTGACGTCGAAGGTGGCCTTCCAGGCGCCGGCGTCGAGGGTCTCCAGCGGGCCGGTGGGCCCGGCGATCCCGGCGTTGTTGACCAGCACGTCCAGGCCGCCGAGTTCCGCGGCCACCGTGTCCATGAGTTCGCGGACCTGCGCTTCGTCGGAGACGTCGCTGACGGCGGCCGAGAGCCCGTTGACCTGCGCTTTCTCGACGGCGTCGGGGTCAATGTCGGTGACGAAGACGCTGGCTCCGAGGTCCTTGAACTTGGTGGCGATGGCCAGGCCGATGCCGTTGGCACCGGCGGTGACCAGAACGCGTTTGGCGGTGAAATCCATGACTTTTCCTTGCGGTGGGAGTGGGACCGTTCCGCCGGCCCTTGGGGGCGGTACCGGCGGAACGGAGTGTGGGAGGCCGGCTAGTGGGCGGCGGGGACGGTGTCCGGGGTTTCGGTGCCCCGCTTGAGCAGCAGGGACAGCAGTGCCCCGACGATGCACACGGCCACGATGAACCACAGGCCCGAGAGCTTGGAGCCGGTGGCGTCCTGCATGAAGCCCATGACGTAGGGGCCGAGGAACCCGCCGAGCAGGCCGATGGTGTTGACGAAGGCGATGCCGCCGGCCAGGGCGGAGCCGCTGAGGCGGGTTGCCGGGTAAGTGAAGAGGATCGGCTGCAGGGCGAAGAAGTTGAATGCGGCCAGGCAGAAGCCGATCATGCCCAGCAGCGGGCCGCCCACGGCGCCGAGTGCGAAGCCGGCGATGATGCCGGTCATGGTTCCGGTGACCAGGAGCCGGGAACGCTTGGCGTCGGTGGCGAACCGGGGCAGCAGCAGGGCTCCGGCGGCGGAGAAGATCCAAGGGATGGACGTCAGCAGGCCGATCTGCAGCGGGTTGAGCTTTCCGTAGGTGCCGATGATGGACGGCAGGAAGTAGGACAGGGCGTAGACGGCGATCTGGTGGGCGAAGTAGACGCCGACGACCAGCAGGATCTGCTTGTCCTTCATGGCGTCGAGGAGCCGGTGGTTGCCGGAGGCTTCCGCGCCGGCCTTCTCCTCGGCTGCGATCCGGGCCTCGAGGTCGGCGGCTTCTTCGGCGGTGAGGAAGGTGGATTTGCTGGGCCGGTCCGGCAGCTTCTTCCAGACGACGTAGGCGAGGACGCAGGCGGGGAGGCCCTCCACCAGGAACATCCACTGCCAGCCGTGCAGGCCGGCGAAGCCGTCCATGGTCAGGAGCAGGCCGCCGAGCGGGGCGCCCACGATGTTGGCGATCGAGACGCCGAGCAGGAACATGCCGTTGGCCTTGGCGCGGTCCTTGACCACGAACCACTGGGTGAGGAAGTACATGACGCCTGGGAAGAGGCCGGCCTCGGCGATGCCGAGCAGCATCCGCATGATGTAGAACGACCATTCGCCTTGGACGAAGGCCATTCCGGCGGAGATCAGGCCCCAGGTGATCATGATCCGCATGATCCAGAAGCGTGCGCCGACCTTGTGCATGATGAGGTTGGACGGAATCTCGGAGAGGGCGTAAGTCAGGAAGAACAGGCCCGCTCCGATGCCGTACGCGGTGGCGGAGATCCCGAGGTCGATCTCGAGGCGGTCCTTGGCCATGCCGATGTTGGTGCGGTCCAGGAACGCCATGATGTAGGCGCCGATGAGCAGCGGCATGACCCTGCGGAGGATGACGCCGTTGATTTGTTGCGGTGTACGCATCGTCGTTGGTGCGGAAACAACTGACATGGTTCTTCGTCCTTGAATTGGGGTCAGGTTGATGGGACGCCGGGCAGCCGGAAGGCAGCCCGGATACTGGCTGGTGGTGCGGGGTGAACGGGAAGGAAGGTCAGGCGCCTGCCGGTGGGCAGCCGCAGGTGCGGCCGACGTGGAGCCGGTGGGGGCAGACCAGGGAGGTGTAGCTGCGGGACGGGGCATCGATGCGCTGCAGCAGCATGGCGAAGGCCTCCTGCGCCATGTCCTGCTGCGGCTGGACGATGCTGGTGAGGTTGATCAGTCCGGAGCGGCTGTGCGGCAGCCCGTCGCAGCCGGCCACCGCCACATCCTCCGGGATGCGCAGGCCGCGTGCCATCGCGTACTCCATGACGCCAATGGCGAGTTCGTCGCTGCCGCAGACCACGGCGCGCGGCGGGTTGCCGCCGGCGAAGAGCCGTTCGGCGGCCAGTCGGCCGCCTTCGTTGTTGACGCGGGTGCTGATTTTCCGGTCCCCGCTGATGACGACGCCGGCGGTGGCCGCCGTGCGGACGAACGCCTGCTCGCGGGCCAGCGACGCCGTGGAGACGCGCGGCCCGATCACGGTGGCGATTTCCGTGTAGCCGTGGCCCAGCATGTGCTGCATCAGCTCGGTCGCGGCCGCGTCGTCGTCGATGCCGACGAAGTCGGCGTCGAGGAAGTCGGCCCGCCGGGACAGGCAGACGTAGGGGATGCGTGCGGCCCTCAGGGTTCGGAGGGCGCGGGCATCGTCCCGGAGTGAGGCGGCGAGGATGACGCCGTCCACCGCGCGGTTGGCGAGGGTGGCCGTGACCTGGGCCAGGATCTCGGGGTCGTCCTGGGTGGTGGCCACGAAGACTTCATAGCCGGAGTCGGCCGCGGAGGAGATGACCCCCTGGGCCCAGCGCGGGAACATCGGGTTGATGATGTTCGGAAGGATGAGTCCCACCACCCGGCTGCGCTGCAGGTCCGTGGACTGCGAGGACTTACGGGGCCTGAAGCCCAGCTCGTTGGCCACGTGGATGATGTGTCGCCGGGTTTCGGGGGAAACCCCGGCCTTGCCGTTCAAGACGTAGGACACCGACGCGGCGGACACGCCGGCGGCCCTGGCCACCGCCGCCGCGGATACCGGCGAAAGAGGGCGATCCGCGGATACTGTGAGGGTGCGGTCCTGCATCACGGGCCTCCTTCACTGGTGTTGGCGTGATGTGACGTCAGTTACGCTATTTTGCCGCTTGAGCGTTAAGCAACGTTAAGTTGCCCCCGGCACTCCTCAGCGCCCGGCCTACAAGCCGGGGAGGGTCGTTAGCAGCCCCTCCCGGGCGAAGACCTGCGCACCCTCGGCCGTCAGGCGGATCGAGCGCGGATGGGATCCCCGCCTCAGCCACCCGTGCTCCAGCGCCGTCGTCACCAGGAGGTCGGGCAGGATTCCGGCGGCGTGGTCGAGCCGCTCGGTCCAGTCGAGGCAGGGCCGGACGAGCGGGCGGGACGGGTGTGCCGGGAGTTCGATCCCCAACGAGCGGGACCACGCGTGTCCGGCGTCCGTGAGATCCCATCCAGTGGGAGTGACCAGCCCCGCGCGCCGCCAGTCCAGGGCCAGCGCAACCCCCAGGGCGCCCGCGAGATGGCCGTAGCAGGTGCGGCCGTGCTGCAGTTCGGCGTCGTGCTTGTGCTCCCGGTAACTCGAGGCGGCCGGGCGGCCGGGCGGGGCCAGGGCGATCAGTGCCTCAATCGCCCCGGCGACGGCGGAGTTCTTGAGGCGTACGTAGCGGTGCCGCCCTTGCCGGACCTCCTCGAGCAGGCCGGCGTCCACCAGTTGGTTGAGGTGCGCCGTGGCCGTGCCGCGGCTGATGCCGGCGCTCGCGGCCATCTCGGCCGCGGTCCGGGCGCGGGTGTCCATCAGGGCCACGAGCATGGTTGCCCGCGACGCGTTTCCCATGGCCTGGGCAATCGACGCGAGATCCTCGGCCCACTGTGACGGCATCCTTCGATCTAATCACGGGCACGGTTTGGCCAGCGGCGAACTGTCCAGCGGTGAGGATTGACCCATGTTCAGCACCATTACGCCCGGCGCCCATTACTTCGGCTCGCTGGTGGCCCTCCTGACCACCGAGAATCCCGACGGCAGCACCAACATCACGCCCATGTCATCGGCGTGGTCGCTGGGGGACCACTTCGTCCTCGGCCTGAGTTCGCTGCACCAGGGGTTCGCCAACCTCATCCGGACGGGCGAGGTGGTTCTGAACCTCCCGGACGAGGCCATGGCCGGCAGCATCGAGCGCATCGCCATGACCACGGGCTCGCCGGAGGTCCCCCGGGAAAAGGCCGGGATGTACCGGTCGGAGCCGGATAAGTGGTCCCTGGCAGGATGGACGCCGATGCCGAGCGAGACAGTGGCACCGCAGCGCATCTCCGAAGCCCCCGTCCACATCGAGGCGGGCCTGGAGAACGCCTGGCCGCTGGATGAGGGCCTGCACGCGGTCCAGGTCCGGGTCCGCCGGGTCCATGCCCGGCATGACCTGGTGCTCGATTCCGGCCGCGTCGATGTCGCGGCATGGTCGCCGGTGTTCTATACCTTCCGGCACTACTTCGGGCAGGGTAGGCACCTCGGGGAAAACCGCCGGGCCGAGCAGCGGTTCCCGGCCGCCGCCGCCCCCGCGCGGTAGTCGGGGGCGCGGGGAACCTGCGCCCCTAGACAGCGGTTTCGCCGTGGGCAAACATGGAGCCACAGAGGGTCTGGAAAAAGTTGAGCGGGGTACACTCAACTTAGCAATCAGTCCCACCCGGAAGGAGCTCTCTTTGGACGCCAAATTCACCACCAAGAGCCAGGAGGCTCTTTCGGCTGCAGCCATGAACGCCTCGACGGCCGGCAACCCGCAGCTGGAGCCGGCGCACCTGCTCAAGGCGCTCATGGACCAGCGCGAGGGCGTCGCCGTCGCGCTGCTGCGCGCCACGGGCACGGATCCGGATGCCGTCAGCGTCCAGGCGAGCTCCGCCATCAAGGCCCTCCCGTCCACCTCGGGCAGCTCGGTGCAGCAGGCCCAGCTGTCACGCACCGCCATGCAGGCGATCAAGAACGCCCAGAATGAGGCCGAGCGCCTCGGCGACACCTTCGTCTCCACCGAGCACCTGCTGCTGGGCCTCGCGTCCGGCAACGACGACGTCGGCCGGCTGCTGCGTGAGGCCGGCGCCTCCCACGAGGCGCTGCTCGCCGCGCTGCCCGGGGTCCGCGGCGACCGCAAGGTGGACAACGCGGACCCGGAGAACACCTTCCAGGCCCTGGAGAAGTTCGGCACGGACCTGACCGCCGTCGCCCGCTCCGGCAAGCTGGACCCGGTGATCGGCCGCGACGCCGAGATCCGCCGCATCATCCAGGTCCTCAGCCGCCGCACCAAGAACAACCCCGTGATCATCGGCGAGCCCGGCGTCGGCAAGACCGCCGTCGTCGAGGGCCTCGCCCAGCGCATCGTCGCCGGCGACGTGCCCGAAAGCCTGCGCGGCAAGACCCTGATCGCCCTGGACCTGGCCTCCATGGTGGCCGGGGCCAAGTACCGCGGCGAATTCGAGGAACGGCTGAAGGCGGTCCTGGAGGAGATCAAGAATTCCGAGGGCCAGATCGTCACCTTCATCGACGAACTGCACACCGTGGTGGGCGCCGGCGCCTCCGGTGACAGCTCGATGGACGCCGGCAACATGCTCAAGCCCATGCTGGCCCGCGGCGAACTGCGCCTGATCGGTGCCACCACGCTGGACGAATACCGCGAGAACATTGAGAAGGACCCGGCCCTGGAGCGCCGCTTCCAGCAGGTCTTTGTCGGCGAGCCGAGCGTCGAGGACACCATCGGCATCCTCCGCGGCCTCAAGGAACGCTACGAGGCCCACCACAAGGTCTCCATCGCCGACTCCGCGCTGGTGGCCGCCGCGACCCTCTCCAACCGGTACATCTCCGGCCGCCAGCTGCCGGACAAGGCCATCGACCTGGTGGACGAGGCCGCCTCCCGGCTGCGGATGGAGATCGACTCCGCGCCGGAGGAGATCGACCAGCTGCAGCGCCAGGTGGACCGACTGACCATGGAGGAACTCGCCCTGACCGGCGAGACCGACCCGGCGTCGGTGGAACGGCTCGAGGCCCTGCGGGCGGACATGGCGGACAAGAAGGAAGAGCTGGCCGCTCTCAACGCCCGGTGGGAGTCGGAGAAGGCCGGCCTCAACCGGGTAGGTGACCTGCGCGCCCGGCTCGATGAACTGCGGTCCGCGGCGGACAAGGCCCAGCGCGAGGGCGACCTGGAGGCCGCCTCCCGCATCCTCTACGGCGAGATCCCGGCGCTGGAGCGGGAGCTGACCGCCGCCGCCGAGGCCGAGGCCGCCGTGCCGGACAAGTCCGGGCAGATGGTGGCCGACGAGGTGACCGCCGACGACATCGCCGAGGTCATCTCAGCCTGGACCGGCATCCCCGCCGGCCGCATGCTGCAGGGCGAGAGCCAGAAGCTGCTGGAGATGGAGCATGTCCTGGGCGAGCGGCTGATCGGCCAGACCAAGGCCGTCACCGCAGTGTCCGACGCCGTCCGCCGCGCCCGCGCCGGCATCAGCGACCCCAACCGGCCCACCGGCTCGTTCCTGTTCCTCGGCCCCACCGGCGTCGGCAAGACCGAGCTTGCCAAATCCCTGGCCGACTTCCTCTTCGATGACGAGCGCGCCATGGTCCGGATCGACATGTCCGAGTACTCGGAGAAGCACTCCGTCGCCCGGCTGGTCGGCGCCCCTCCGGGCTACGTCGGCTACGAAGAGGGCGGCCAGCTAACCGAGGCCGTCCGCCGCCGGCCGTACTCCGTGCTCCTCCTCGACGAGGTGGAGAAGGCCCACCCGGAGGTCTTCGACATCCTCCTGCAGGTGCTCGACGACGGCCGTCTCACCGATGGGCAGGGCCGCACCGTGGACTTCCGCAACGTGATCCTGGTGCTGACGTCCAACCTTGGCAGCCAGTTCCTGGTGGACCCGACCCTGGATGCCGCCGCCAAGCGGGACGCCGTGATGGCCACCGTGCACGCCTCCTTCAAGCCGGAGTTCCTGAACCGGCTCGACGAGGTGGTCCTGTTCGACCCGCTGACCGTGGAGGAGCTCGCCCACATCGTGGAACTACAGGTCAAGGAGCTGGGCGAACGGCTCAAGGGCCGCCGCCTGACCCTGGAGGTCTCCGAGGGGGCCCGCGCCTGGCTGGCCGTTACCGGCTACGACCCGGCCTACGGCGCCCGCCCGCTGCGCCGGCTGGTGCAGCGCGAGATCGGCGACAGGCTGGCCAAGGCCATCCTCGCCGGAGAGATCGCCGATGGCGACACAGTGCTGGTGGACACCGCTCCGGACCTGATGGAGCTCACCATGGGCGGCCCGGACGTCTCCGCCCGGCCCGACGGCGGCGCCTCCACCGGCAGCGGGCTCTCGGTCCGCCGCAAGGACTAGCGTCGAAAGACCAACCCGGCCGGACCGCTACGGCAGCAGGGACTCCATGATGACGTTCCCGGCGTCCGAGGCGGCGTAGCAGTCCACCCGCCGGTCTCCCGTACCCCAACTCGATGAGCTGGGGTACGCGAGTTTGTAGCTCAATGCGTAATTGCCGGACTTCTCGGTCAGTTGCGCGGCCTTGCAGGCGTCCAGCGCTTTCTGCTTCAGCACGTCCCGGCCGGGGTAGGCGTCCGAGGCGGCATAGGACTCGACCTGGATCAGCTGCGCCGAATGCGCGGTGTCGCACGCGACCACGGTGGATTTGGCGGCGTTGGCGTCGAAGTCCTTGAAGCAGTCGCCCAGCCGGTAGTCCAGCGGGCTGACGTTCTCCAGCGGCAGCGCTCCCCGCTCGGCGGTGGGGGACGCGGAGCTGCCGGCGGGCGCGGGCGCACCCGAGTCCCGGGAGCCGCCCGCCAGCGCGGCGATCCACCAGATGAGCAGTGCCAGGACGACGACGGCGGCGACGCCGGCGATCAGCTTTGTCCGGCCGGGGCGGCGCACGGCTGCCGTGGCCCGGGCCGCGAGGCCGCGGGCCTTGGCGACGGCGCCCGAGGCGCGGAGCTGGCCCATCCGGTCGGAGAGCAGCTGCCCCACCTGTCCCGTGGGGGAGGTGCGGCGGGTGCGGTTCGTTGCGGTCTGCGGGGCGGGTTCGCCGGCATGTTCGTCGGCGGGGGAGTCGGCGGCAGGGACCCTGGCGAAGGACGACGTCGGCGGGGCGGCGGGCCGGGGCGGAATGACGGTGCCGAAGGGCGCGCGGGGTGCCTGGGGTGCCCCGTCGCCGTCGGCGTTCACCGGCGGAACTGCGGGGTTACGGGTATTGCCGTCCCCGGCCGTAGCGTCGCTGTCCGGCTTTTCGCTCACTCGGAACCCACCTTTTCAGTGCATCTGGCCAGCCTGACGGTCCGGCTGGGCCCCGCTGGTGGGAGGCCCATCAGGAGACTCTATCGAATATGCCACGAAGGTTACGTTCCGGTAACCTCGCGCGTGCGCGGCGGAGAAGGCCGGGGAAGTGCCTTTAGCCTCCGCCGGCAAGCGGTACCTGCCGAAAGCATGTAATCTAGGTGTACGACAAATTGACCAATCATTCCGGGGCCTCACCGATCGCCAAGGTGACCACCTCCGGTCCAAGTACAAAAGGGGGTCACGCCATGGGGCGCGGCCGTCAAAAGGCAAAAGCTACCAAGCAGGCTCGGGACATCAAGTACTACTCCCCGAACACTGACTATTCCGCCCTGCAGCGCGAGCTGACGGGCCCGGGAAGTCGTCCCTCGAGCCACTTCGCGGATGAACCGGTTGAACCGGATTATTCGGCTTACGTGGATAAGTACGCGGACGATGTGGAAGAAGACGACGACGAGGTTGACACCCGTCGCATCGGCTAGTCGTTCCCTTTCCGGCGCGGTCCTTGAGCGCCGGACGTGATTTTCAGCCCGCCGGGCGCACCCTTACTGGGTGTGCCCGGCGGGCTTTCGCATGCCCTCACCGATTCCCGTTGCCGGGACCGTTTGAAAGGAGCCAGCATGGCGTTTCACAAGGCCTACGCCCCGGGCGAGGTGTGCTGGGCGGATCTCCAGACCCCTGACGTCGCGGCGGCCAAGGAGTTCTATGGCGCGCTGTTCGGCTGGCGCTTCGAGGACCTGCCCACCCCGGACGGCCGCAGCTATGCTCAGGCGTTCCTCGGCGGGGACCTGGTGTCCGTGATTGCCCCGCAGAACCCGGCGCAGGGCCAGTCCGGTACCCCGGCACAGTGGAACGTGTACTTCGCCGTGGACGACGCCGCCGGGCTCGCCGCGGACGTGCCGCACACCGGAGGCGCGGTGGACTTCGGCCCGGAAGCGGTGGGTGACACCGGCACCATGGTCTTCTTCACCCCTCCCGGCGGAGGCGCCACCGGAGCCTGGCAGCCGGGCACGCACATCGGGGCCGCCCGCGCCGGTGAGGCCGGGGCACTGTCCTGGGTGGAGCTCCTCACGCCTGAACCGCAGCGCGCCGTCGGGTGCTTCCAGACGCTCTTCGGCCACGACGTCACCGAGTACCCGCAGGACGACGGCGGCACCTACACCACCCTGATGGTCGACGGCGTCGAGGTGGCCGGGATCGCCACTGTCCCGGCCGGCGATAAGCACCTGGACCCGGGCTGGCAGGTGTACTTCGGCGTCGACAGCGTCCCCGCGGCCGTGGAAGCGGCCCGCGCCGCCGGCGCCACCGTCCTGGTGGAGCCGGAGGATGTCGAGGAAGCCGGCACCATCGCGACCATCCGGGACCCCCAGGGCGGCGTGATCAGCCTGCTGGAGGTCTAGGCCCCTCCCGACGCGGACCTCACGGCCTCCACGCTTAAACGCCGCGGGCGCTCCCCACGATCTTGGGAAGCGCCCGGACGGTGTTCAGTAACTAGCCGGCGTACGCGTTGACCATCCGCACGGCGCCGCCGTCGACGCCCTTGGCGCCCTGGACGTAATCCGGGCCGGACTTGTCGATCGAGTCGGAGTTCTCCCCGACGGTGCCCATGACCCAGGACGGCAGGCCGCGGGCGTTCAGGTGGGCCACGGCGGCGTCGGCGGCCTCAGGCGAGACGATCGCGACCATGCCGACGCCCACGTTGAGGGTCCGCTCCAGGTCGGCCAGCGGGACGTTGCCCAGCTCGGAGACCAGCTTGAAGATGGCCGGCAGCTGCCAGGTGGAGCGGTCCACGGTGGCCAGCAGGCCCTGCGGGAGGACGCGGGCCAGGTTGGCGGCCAGGCCGCCGCCGGTGACGTGGCTGAAGCCGTGGACACCCTTGGGACCATTGACCGGGAAGGTGCGGGCCAGGTCCAGGCAGTCCGCGGCGTAGACACGGGTGGGCTCCAGCAGTTCCTCACCCAGGGTGCGTTCGAACTCGGAGACCTCGCGGTCCAGCGCCCAGCCGGCGTGGTTGATGACGCGGCGGACCAGGGAGTAGCCGTTGGAGTGCAGGCCGGAGGAGGCCATGCCGATCACCACGTCGCCGGAGCGGACGCGGTCCGGGCCCAGCAGGGAGTCGGCCTCGACCACGCCGGTGGCGGCGCCGGCGACGTCGTATTCGTGCTCGCCCAGCAGGCCCGGGTGCTCGGCGGTTTCGCCGCCCACCAGGGCGGTGCCGGCCACCGAGCAAGCGGCGGCGATGCCGCGGACGATGTCCGCGATGCGCTCGGGGACCACCTTGCCGCAGGCGATGTAGTCGGTCATGTAGAGCGGTTCGGCGCCCACGACGACGATGTCGTCCACCACCATGCCCACCAGGTCGAAGCCGATGGTGTCGTGGACGTCCATGGCCTGGGCGATGGCGACCTTGGTGCCGACGCCGTCGGTGGAGGTGGCCAGCAGGGGACGCTGGTAGGTCAGCAGCCGGGAGACATCGAACAGGCCGGCGAAGCCGCCCACCCCGCCGATCACGGAGGAGTTGTGCGTGGCCTTGACGGCGTCCTTCATGAGTTCGACGGCGCGGTCGCCCGCTTCGACGTCGACGCCGGCGGAGGCGTAGGTGATGCCGGGGGTTCCGGCGTCGTTGGTGTCAGCGGCCGGGGAGGCGGAAGTCATACTGGCTCTTTCTTGTCGGCATCAAGCTGGTCGGCGGGGACGCGGTCGGCGTCGGTGAGCAGTCCTTCGAACTCGGCATCCGGGCCCGGGTCGCAGCCGGTGGCGCCGGCCTTCTCCGCCGGGTCCTCGCCGACCGGGATGGCGGCGTCGGCGTCGGCCGTGGCTCCGGAGGTGGCGCCCGGGGTCCCGGGGGTGGCAGCCATGGCGGGCAGGCTCTTGGCTTCCGTGCGCTCGAGCAGGTTCTTGCCGAGCTTCTCCGCGCCGGGGAGTTCGATCGGGTACTTGCCGGTGAAGCAGGCGGTGCACAGGCGTTCGCGCGGCTGCCGGGTGGCGCCAATCATGCCGTCCTCGGAGATGTAGGCCAGCGAGTCCGCGCCGATGGCCTGGGAAATCTCCTCGATGGTGGCGCCGTTGGCGATCAGCTCGGCGCGGGAGGCGAAGTCGATGCCGTAGAAGCAGGGCCACTTGACCGGCGGGGAGGAGATCTTCACGTGCACGGCGGCGGCGCCGGCCTCGCGGAGCATCCGGACGATCGCGCGCTGGGTGTTGCCGCGGACGATCGAGTCGTCCACCACCACCACGCGCTTGCCGCGGATCACGGATTCGAGGGCGTTCAGCTTGAGCCGGATGCCAAGCTGGCGCAGGGTCTGCGAAGGCTGGATGAACGTGCGGCCCACGTAGGCGTTCTTGACGAAACCGTGGGCGAACGGGATGCCGGATTCCTCGGCGTAGCCGACGGCGGCGGGGGTGCCGGATTCCGGGACCGGGATGACGATGTCCGCTTCCTGGGTGTTCTCGCGGGCCAGCTGGCGGCCCATCTCCACGCGGGATTCGTAGACCGAGCGGCCGGCGATTGCGGCGTCGGGACGGGCCAGGTAGACGTATTCGAAGACGCAACCTGCCGGCGTCGCCTCAGCGAAGCGCTGGGAGCGGACGCCCTGTTCGTCGATGGCGATGAATTCGCCCGGCTCGATCTCGCGGATGAAGCTCGCACCCACCGTGGCGAGGGCGGACTGCTCGGAGGCGACCACCCAGCCGCGCTCCAGCCGGCCGAGGACCAGCGGGCGGATGCCGTAGGTGTCGCGGGCCGCGTAGAGGGTGCCCTCGTCCATGAAGACGAAGCAGAAGCCGCCCTTGATCTTAGGCAGCAGTTCCAGGGCGGTCTCTTCGAGGGACTTGCCCTCCTCACCCTCCAGCAGGGCGGTGACCAGGGCGGTGTCCGAGGTGTTGCCCTGCTTCATCTCACCGGTCAGCTGGCCGCCGTTGCGGTCCATAATCATGGCCTTGAGCTCGGCCGTGTTGGTGAGGTTGCCGTTGTGGGCCAGGGCCACCGTGCCGGTGGCAGTCGCACCCAGGGTGGGCTGGGCGTTGGCCCAGTGGCTCGCGCCGGTGGTGGAGTACCGGCAGTGGCCGACGGCGAGGTGCCCGGTCAGGGTGTTCAGCGTGGTCTCGTCGAAGACCTGGGACACGAGGCCCATGTCCTTGTAGACGTTGATCCGCTTGCCGTCGCTGGTCGCAATGCCAGCCGACTCCTGGCCACGGTGCTGCAACGCGTACAGCCCGTAATAGGTGAGTTTTGCTACCTCTTCGCCGGGAGCCCAGACGCCGAAGACGCCACATGCGTCCTGCGGGCCTTTTTCGCCAGAGAGAAGGTCATGAGAAAGTTTTCCGTCGCCGCGTGCCACTGGTCGATTATCTCACGTTGAGTGGCGGTGCCGCTCCGAGGGGATCGAATGTGACCCCTCGGGGGATGAGGGGCCCTTTCGTTGCCTGCCTAGGCGCGGTCTTCGTTATCGGTGTCCGGCACCGAATCGGGGACGGATTCGACGACGGCGCGCTCGGACCGGCGCACGCTGACCCGGTCCAGGATCAGCGCGACGACGGCGCCCACAATCGCTCCGCCGGCGATGCAGAAGGTCAGGAAGAACCCGAAGACGGCGTTGGCGTCATAGCTCTGGTCGCTGGTGGGAATCCCGTAGGCGATCACCGCCGCCACGACGATGCCTAGCAGGCCGCCCGCGATCAGGAACGGGACGTACTTCGGAGCGCGGCGGACGGTGACGGATCGGCGTTCGGGCGCTACGGGGGTGTCTTCGGGAGCCATGCCTTTAAGCCTACTGTCCTCCGGCCGGTGCGGATCCCGCGCCGATACCGGACCGGGGCGGCCCCGACGATACCGGACCTGCGCGGCCCGGACCCGGGGTGCGCCCGTCCGTTTCGGCAGCGGGAAAAGGGACCCTAGCGTGCGACGGTCCCGGGGAGCAGACTGGTCTGCGGGGGAGGGTGCGGTCCGGACTGTGAGGAAAGCACCATGTCAGTCTCCTCGGAGAACCTCCGGGATCAGCAGCGGGTCATCTGGGACTCCTTCGCCGCCGGCTGGAAGAAGTGGGACGCGGAGGTGCTCGGCTGGCAGGGTCCGTTCGGCGACGCCGTCCTCGACGACGCCCGGCTGGGTCCGGACTTCGCGGTGCTGGACGTGGCCGCCGGAACGGGTGATCCCGGCCTGACCGCCGCCTCGCTTGTTCCGCGGGGCACCGTGGCGCTGACGGATATTTCCGCCGGGATGCTGCACGTAGCGGAGGAGAAGGCCGCGGCTGCGCGGCTGGGAAATGTCAGTTTCACGGTCTGCGCCGCGGTGGACCTCCCGTTTCCGGATGCCTCGTTCGACGCCGTCCTCTGCCGCTTCGGGTTCCTGTACTTCCCGGACCTTCGGGCGGCACTGGCCCGGATGGTGCGGACGGCCCGGCCCGGTGCCCGGATCAGCGCGGCGGTGTGGGGCCGGGCGGCGCAGAACCCCTGGGCGACTCTGGTCCTGGGCTCCCTCGCCCAGCATGCCGGCCTGATGCCGCCGCCGGTCTGGATGCCTGGAGTGTTCCGCTGCTCCGCGCCGGGATTCCTGCCGGCCCTGTTTCGGGAAGCGGGCCTGGCGGACGTGACGGAGCGGTCTGTCAGCGCCGACCTGATCCACGAGTCCCCGGAGAGCTACTGGCAGTTCATGACGGACATCGCCACCACGGTGTGCCTCGGCCTCGCCCAGGCCGACCCGCAAGCGCAGTCCCTGATCCGGTCCGACGTCTTCCAGATGCTGGGCCGCTACGAACACGAGGGCGCCATCCGCCTGCGCTCGACCGCGACCATTGTCTCCGGCACCCGGCCGTAGCCGGCGGGTGCCTGGCACGAGGCAGCTTGGGTGGGTGCCGGGACCGTGGCCGCGGGGTTTTCGGGTTTCCGCTACGGTTCCGGACCGGCGCGTACCGGGTCCGGGGCGCGCCGGTCCGGAATCGGCGCCGCTGTCCGAAACCGCAGCGGATCTGACCCCAGGTTGGCGGGGCCTCATGGGCCGCACGATCTCAGCCTGCGGCGCGGAACCCGTTCTGTGTCGAGGAAGGCTGCAAACCGTTCGGGACGCGCCAGTTCTGTCCAGGTCCAGCGGATGACACGGCGGCCGGTGGAGCGGATGCGGTCCTCACGCCGCTTCTCCGCGATCACCACCTCCGAGGGGGTCCGGCCCTGCAGGAACTCGGCCCGTTGATACTTCACCGCGCCGTCGAACTCACCGCAGAGGCGCTCCAGCTCCCACTCGAAATCGGTGTAGCCGGCCAATCCGCGGGCGTCCCGGATTTCTGCTTGGAGGACCGGGGCCTGGAAACCCAACCGGTGCATCAGCGCGCGGCTGACCGATTCTCCCGGTGACCCGGACCCGGCATCCGCGAAGTCCACGGCCGCTTTGATTCTTCGCGTGGCCGCTGCCGAGTAGGAATTGCCAATACCCGCCATGAGTTCGTCCTTCATCAGAGGCGGGAGGTCCGGCCGCGGTGAGAGGACATGGTCGACGACGGTTGCCGCCTGTTCGAAGCTCTCGAATGCCGCCAGGTCCAAGACGGTCCGGAGCCGTGAAGTCACCAGCAGCCCGGCCCTCTCCTCGACCTCCAGCCCGTCCGGATCGACGAAATGCCGCCTGACGCCGGCCCGCGAACGGCCGCCGCCGCCGTCGAACGTGCACGCGTGCACCACAGCTGAACGGCCCAGCAGCGGCAGCCCCCACAACGCCGCGGCCGACTGACGGCAGAACACGGTCCGGGACTGCAGCGTGCTGGCCGCCGCGAAGATCAGCAGGGGGTACCGATCCCAGAAAGGCATGGCATCCCAGGTGGACGCCGGAACATAGACGCCCTGCCGGATCCGTCGGAGCTCACCGGCACTCGCGCGGCGTCCCAGAGTCCGGACATCCCGGCCGAGCCTGGCCGAATCGCTACTGAGGATGAGGGAAGAAGACTTCATGACTCCACAGTGCGCCGCCTCCGTCACCGGAGCGACGGAGGCATGCGGCTATGTGGAGAAAGCCGGGGGCGGAAGGCCGCGCCTGGTTTTCGCTATGGTTCCGGACGAGCGCCCGCCGGACCCGGGGTGCGTCCGTCCGGAACCGCAGCGGATATCCGGAACAGCCGCGTAGACCCCAACCCGGCCGCGAGCCGCGCACCGGACCCCGCGAACTGAACCGCACCCGCGCCCTAGACCCCCAGCTCGGCCTTCAGCGCGGCGACGTGGCCGTCGGCCTTGACCTGGTACTGCGCCAGCGTGACCTTGCCCTCCGGGTCCAGGACCACGGTGGAGCGGACGATTCCCTCGGTGATCTCGCCGCGGACCAGCTTCTCGCCCCAGGCACCGTAGGCCAGCGCCACGGCGTGGTCCTCGTCGGAGAGCAGCGGGAAGGTCAGGGCGAAGTCGCCGGTGAAGTGGGCCAGGGCGTCCGGGGCGTCGGGGGAAATGCCCAGGACCTCGTAGCCGGAGCCCTGCAGCGAGGCGAGGTTGTCGCGGAAGTCGCAGGCCTCGGTGGTGCATCCGGGGGTCGCCGCCTGCGGGTAGAAGTACACGATGACGTTCTTGCCGCGGTAATCGGCCAGCGAGACGGGCTTTCCCTCGGCGTCGGGCAGGGTGAATTCGGGGGCCGGGGTTCCGGGCTGAAGCTTGACGGGGGCCTGGCTCATGGGAGCTCCTTTGGTCGGGTGGGCCTGATCTGTGGTGCACAACGCCGGCCGCCGGGACCCTATTCCGCGGGGCCGAACAGCCTCACCGAGCGTGCCGGTCCGGTTGCCGTCGCGCCCAGTCGAAGGCGGATTCGGCGGGGGCTATGTACTCCAGTCCCACCCGGCCGGCGTAGCCGAGTTCGCGGCTGCGGCCGATCCACCGTTCCAGTGGCAGCTCGCCGGTTCCCGGGGCGCCCCGGCCGGGGGCGTCGGCGATCTGGACGTGGCCGAAGTCCGCCGCGTGCGCCTCTATGACGGCGTCGACGTCGTCGCCGTTGACGGCGAGGTGGTAGAAATCGGCCAGCAGCCGGACGTTTCCAGCGCCGGTCTCCCGCTGCACCCGGCCGATCACGTCCACCGCGTCCGCCGCGCGGCGCAGCGGGTAATGCGGGGCGTTGCTGACCGGTTCAAGCAGCACGGTTCCGCCGATCCGGCCCACCGCCGCGGCCGCCGCGGCGAGGTTCGAGACCGCCAGCTCGTCCTGGGATTCGGGTGTGTGGCCGTCCTGCCGGTTGCCGTACAGGGCGTTGAAGAGCGTGCAGCCGAGCCGCCCGCCGATACCGGCGACGACGTCGGCGTTGTCCCGGAATTCCGCTTCCCGGCCCGGCCACGAGACCAGGCCCCGGTCCCCGCCGGGCATGTCCCCGGCGTTGAAGTTCAGTCCGGTCAGCTGCACCCCGGCGTCGGTGATGGCGCGTTCAAACCGGGTCACCTCGGCGTCGCCGGGCACGGACGAGGCGAACGGCCACCAGAACTCGACGGCGTCGAAGCCGGCGGCCCGCGCCGCGGCGGGGCGTTCCAGCAGCGGCAGCTCGGTGAGGAGGATCGAGCAGTTCACGGTGAACGTCATGGGTTGCTCCTAGCGGCGCTTGCGCGGGTCGCGGCGCGCGGCCAGGCCCACCAGGGCTCCGACGGCGACGCCGATGAGCAGCCCGGTGAAGGGCTTGTCTGCGGTGGCCACCCCGACCGCATAGCCGATGGCCGCACCGATGAGCATCCCGATCCACAGCGACTCGTATTTCACAGGCTCAGGCTAGCAAGCCCGCGGCCGGTGCCCGACGTGTTCCACTGTCGGTGGCCGGGCCTATAGTCGGACCATGGAACAGCGACTCTTGGGCAAGACCGGTAGGAATGTCTCCGTGATCGGGCTGGGGACCTGGCAGCTCGGCGCGGACTGGGGCACCGTGGACGCGGCGGAGGCGCAGGCCATTCTCGGCGCCTCGGCGGAGGCCGGCGTGACGTTCTTCGACACCGCGGACGTCTACGGAGACGGCCGGAGCGAGCAGGCCATCGGCGCCTTCCTCGCGGCGAACCCGGACCTGGACATCACCGTGGCCACCAAGATGGGCCGCCGGGTGGAGCAGCGGCCGGAAAATTACACCCTGGAGAATTTCCGCGCGTGGACGGACCGTTCCCGCCGCAACCTCGGCGTTGACCAGCTGGATCTGGTCCAGCTGCACTGCCCGCCCACGGCCGTCTACAGCAACGCCGAAGTCTACGATGCGCTGGACACGCTCGTGGCGGAGGGGGCCATTCGCAACTACGGCGTCAGCGTGGAGCGAGTGGATGAGGCCATGGAGGCGCTCCGGCACGAGGGCACGGCCACGGTGCAGATTATCCTGAACGCGTTCCGGCTCAAGCCGCTGGACGAGTTGCTGCCGGCGGCGCAGGCGGCGGGCGTAGGCATCATCACCCGCGTGCCGCTCGCCTCCGGGCTGCTCTCGGGCAAGTACACGCCGGAGACCACGTTCGCCCCGGACGATCACCGCAATTACAACCGGAGCGGCTCGGCGTTCGACGTCGGCGAGACGTTCTCCGGCGTGGATTTCGAGGAGGGGCTGAAGGCGGTGGCGGAGTTCGAGCAGTTGGTGCCCGACGGCGTCAGCACCGCCCAGGCGGCGCTCGCCTGGGTGGCGGCGCAGGACGGCGTCAGCACGGTGATCCCGGGTGCCCGCAGCGTGGACCAGGCGCGGGCCAACGCGGAGGCGGCATCCGTCCGGGGCATCGACGCCACGTTCGACGTCGGCGTCCACGAAATTTACGACCGCTACTTCCGGGCGGCGATCCACCCGCGCTGGTAGCGGCTCATCCCGCTGGCACTTCCCATGACGACGCAGCCCAAGGCGACGGTGGCGATGACGACGGCGGCGATCCACGGTTTCGTGCGGCGGCTGGCCGCCGCGGAAACAGGCCCTGCCTGCAACAACTTCTTCGCCGACACCGTTCCCGCGAACGCCGTCCGGCGCCGGAACCTGGAGCTCTACCTGCAGGCGCTGTTGGACCCGCGGCCACCGGTGTTGCTGCTGGGCGAGGCGCCGGGTTTCCGCGGCATGCGGCTCACCGGCGTGCCGTTCACCAACCGCTCGATGTTCACCGGAGCGCCCAACCACTTCGGCCTGTTCGGCAAGGACCAGGGCTACGAACTCCCGCCGGAGGCTGCCGGGGTTGCCGTCGAGCCGACCGCCACCGTGATGTGGGAGGTCCTGGCTGAGCTCGACTTCCTGCCCCTGCTCTGGAGCGCCTGCCCCTGGCACACCCACCGGCCGGGCCAACCGCAGTCCAACCGCACCCCCTCGGCGGCCGAGGCGGCGGCGGGCATCCACTTCCGGGAGGAACTGATGGCGCTCTTCGGCATCACCACCGTGGTGGCAGTCGGCAACATCGCCCACCGGAGCCTGCTTCGCAGCGGCGTCCACGCCCCGAAGATCCGTCACCCGGCCCACGGTGGCCGGGCGGAATTCAAGCGCGGGCTGGAGGAACTGTTCGACGCCGGGATGCCCCGGTAACCGCCCGCCGAGGGGCCCACGGGGCTAGGGTGGTGTAAACGCCAGCCGCGGACGAAAGGCACACCATGAGCGACCCGAACCAGCCCGGAACCGAACCCTCCGGCCTGCGTGGCCCCGGCGACCCGGACTCCGCCCCGAAGGAACAGCCGCAGCCGGAAGCAGAAGCCGCGGGAAACATCCGCGAGGAGCAGATGACCCAGGCCGCGGGCGGCGTCCCGGCCGCCTACGTCGGCCCCGGAGAGCCAGGCCAGGGAGACAAACCCGAGGACGCCGCGGCCGAGGGGACCTGGGATGACGAGGTCTAGCCGCGGGGCATTGCGGGTCCAGCCACCCGGCCCGCGAGTGGGCTGGAAGCGCCGCGGTGACGGGCGGCCAAGCTCCAGCCGTTTCATAGCTCCGGCATAGCTTCGAGGGCTAGCTTGTCCCCATGGAAGAGAGCACGTCCCGGAAGGGCCGCACCACCACATCGGCCCATAGACCCGGGCCGAGGCCCTCCCGGACTTTCCGGCGCCGACGGGCTGTTGTCCTCGCGGGCTCGACCCTCTTGCTGGGCGCGCTGCTGACCACCGGTATCCATGCCCTCGCGAACTCCCGCGTGGCGCCGTCGTCGCCCGTGGCGGCTGCCGCTCCCACCGTGAACGCCCCTGCCCCCGCCTCCCCGGCAACTCCGGCGCCCGCCTCCGCCGTCGCGGCCCCGGCAGCCGCTCCCGCAGCAGCCGCTTCCACTGCCACCCCTGCGGGCACGATCGACGTCGGCCTCGACGCGAAGATCAACGCCATCATCGACGCCAACCCGGAGTACCAAATCGGCGTCGCGCTGCAGGACATCACGGCCGGCGACGCGGTGCACCAATACGGCGTGGAAGAGCAGTTCGAAGCCGCCAGCACCGCCAAGGTCTTGGCCGCGGCCGCCTACTACCATCTGGTGGAAACCGGGGAGGCGACCCTGACCGGAACGCTCGGCGCCTACTCCGCCGGCTTCCAGCTCCAGTCCATGGTCCAGCAGAGCGACAACGATTCCTGGTCGCTGATCATGGACGCGATCGGCCACAGCAACCTCTCCGACTACGCGTCCGCCCTGGGAATCCAGTACACCCCGGAGAGCAACACCCTGGCGCCGGCGGACACGGCCCGCATCCTGACCGACCTCTACTCCGGCAAGCTGCTTGACCCCGCGGACACCTCCCAGCTGCTGTCAACCATGCAGGACACCAACGATGAGACCCTCATCCCGGCCGCCGTCCCCGCCGGCATCACCGTGTTTCACAAGTACGGCCTGCTCGGCGGCGAACTGCACGACGCCGGCATCCTCGCCAAGGACGGCCGCGCCTACGCCCTGGTGGTTTACACCAAGGGCGATGACCTGGACAGCGTTCCCGAACGGACCGACATCATCCACCGGATCACCGGCGCGGTGACCGGCGCCTTGTTCTGACCGCGGTTGTGGTCCCTAACCGCGCCGGAAACGGAAAACCGCGCCGGTTCCGGACCGGCGCACCCCGGGTCAGGGGCGCCCCGGTCCGGAATCGGCGCGGAATGCGGGAATCGGCGCGGAAGTTACTTCGCCAGGAAGCCCAGTAGCGCCTCGTTGACCTCGGCGGCGTGGGTCCAGAGCATGCCGTGCGGCGCGCCCTCGATCTCGATGTACTCCGCGCTCGGCAGGGCCTTGGCGAAGCGCCGGCCCGTGGCATCGATCGGCAGGATGTTGTCGGCGGTCCCATGCACAATCAGGGAAGGCACATCGATTTTGGCGACGTCGGCGCGGAAGTCGGTCAGCCAGGTCGGCTGGGCGGCGACGGACGCGGTGGGTCCGGCCGAGCTGGCCAGGTTCCAGCCGGCGCGAATGACCTCCTCGCTGAGCCGCGGGGTGCCCAGGAAGGAGTCGCTGTTGTAGAAGTTCTTGAAGAAGTCGGTGAAAAACGCGTACCGGTCCGCGGTGACCGCTTCGAGCAGGCCGTCGAACACGGACTGCGGGACGCCGTCGGGGTTGTCGTCCGCCTGCAGCAGGTAGGGCTCCAGCGAGCCGAGGAAAACGGCCTTCGCCACCCGGGAGGAGCCGTAGCGGCCCAGGTACCGGCCAACCTCGCCGGTGCCCATTGAGAAGCCGACCAGGACGGCATCGTTCAGGTCCAGCCCGTTCATCAGGGTGTCCAGATCGGCAGCGAACGTGTCGTAGTCATAGCCGTCGGTGGGCTTGCTGGACTTGCCGAAGCCGCGGCGGTCGTAGGTGATCACACGGTAGCCTGCGGAGAGCAGCGCGGTGGTCTGCTTCTCCCAGGATGAGCCGTCCAACGGGTAGCCGTGGATCAGGACTACAGGCTGGCCGCTGCCGTGATCCTCGTAGTAAAGCTCGACGTCGGTGGTGTTCTCGGTTCCAACCTTGATGTAAGCCATGGAGCGGTCCTCTCGGTACTGTCGTGTTCTGATCTGTACGGTCTGACGTCTCTGCGGGCAGCTGCGCCGCTGAAGGGAAGAGCCCGCTAAAGGGAGCAACGACCGGTGGCGGCCGGCTGTTCCTGCGGCTTGCAGAAAATACCCCCAGGGGTATACTGAGCTACAAAGACCTACAACAAGGGAGTAGCGAATGTGCCGTGCAGTGACCTGCAGGAAATGCGGAAAGACCACCTGGGCCGGCTGTGGCCAGCACGTTGACCAGGTGATGCGCGGCGTCAAGGCCGCGGACCGCTGCAAGGGCCACGAGAACGAGCCCAAGACCGGCTTCTTCGCCAAGCTCTTCGGCCGCTGATCCCTCGGCGCGAGCGCCCCTGAACCGGGCGCCCGCAGCATTGTGACGCCGGGGCCGCCCCGCCCCTACCGCCGGAACAGCGCCCCGGTGACCGCCGTCGTCAGTTCGTGGAAGACCTCGATCCGCTCCGGGCTGTCGGCGTCGGACCCGCCCCAGGTGTAGATCGCCACGGCGTAGGCGGCGTTCCCGGAGCTGAGCACGGCGGCGTCGTGCACGAATCCCTCCAGCAGTCCGTACTTGTGGCTCACCGTCACGCCCTCCGGGACCGCGGCGGGGATGAGTTCCTCGTCGTTGGTGTGCTGCATGAAGCCCAGCAGTTCCTCGGTGTGCTCGGGGCTGAGCAACTGCCCGGCGTAGAGCTGCTTGAGCAGTGACGCCATCTCGACGGGGGTCAGCAGGTTCTGTTCCGGGTCGTAGCTGATGCCGATCGACGCCGCGTACGTGATCAGCTCCGGGTAGCCGATGTCCTTCATCAGCAGCAACCAGGAGTCGTCGCTGCTCGTGTTGACCATCGCCTGGATCTGGAAGCCGGCGTCGTAGCTGCCCAGCGGGGTGTCCAGCGAGCGTTCACCCCGCTCCACGAGCGCGTAATACGCCACCGCGGTCAGGATTTTCGCGGTGCTGGCGGCGGTGTAATCGGCGGTGTCGCCGAAGCGCTGCGGCTCGCCGCCCCGGGTGTCCTGCACGACGACGCCGATCCGGTAGTCGGGATTCTCGGCCAGGATCCGTTTGATCTCGCTGGAGAGGTCGACGGCGGCGGGCGGCGGCGTGTTCACCTTGACGTCCCGGGCGGGCAGGGGCTGCAGCTGGCTCTTCAGCGTGGCCCAGAAGTCGGTCTTCGGTTCCGGGCCGGTCCGCACCGTTCCGACCGTGATGGCCCCGGCCAGGACCAGCGCCGTCGTGGACCACACCGCCAAAATCCGGCGCCGTGCCCGGACCCGCGGGCTGACCCGCGGCCCACCGGATGGTGCCATTCCGGCACCCCCGGTGCCGGCCCGTGAGCTCTCCGGTGCGGGCTTGCGGGGGGCGGGGGAGTCCATGGTGCGGGGCCTTTCACGTGCTGGCCTGGGCGGCAGGCCGGGGGGATGCCTCGAATGTAGGCCCGGGTGGCGGCGAAGTCCACGCCCCACGCGGCCCGGCCGGACAGGTGTGGGCCAACTCCCAGCTTCCCGCCTGGCGGACGCTGCGGGCCGTGGTCGGACCGTACGGTTAGGCTGGCTGCCATGCCTAGGAAAATCACTGTCTCCCTGCCGGATGCCACCCTGCGCGACTACCTCACCCCGGACCCGGATGTCACGGTCCTGGAGTGGGACCTCTCCGGCGAACCGCCCGCGCCGCGGCTCGACATTGTGGTGCCGCCGTACATGGGCGGCCCGGCGGTGCTGCGCGGCCTGGACGGCGTGGAGACGGGGCTGGTGCAGAGCCAGTCGATCGGGTACGACGGCGTGGCGGAGTTCCTGCCGGACGGTCACGTCTTCGCCAACGCCGCCAGCGTGCACGAGACCTCCACCGCGGAACTGACCCTGGCGCTGATCCTGGCCAGCCAGCGCGAGTTCCCCCGCATCCTGCAGAACCAGCGCGAACGCCTCTGGGAGGGCCGGCCCACCGCCAGCCTGGCGGACCAGCGCGTGCTGATCGTGGGCTACGGCGGCGTGGGCAAGGCCATCGAGGACCGGCTCCTGCCGTTTGAGACCACGGTGACCCGCGTGGCCAGCCGCGCCCGAATTGATGACCGTGGACCCATCCACGGCATCGACGAACTCCACGCCCTGCTGCCGGAGCACGACATAGTGATCGTGGGCGTCCCGCTCAGCGACTCCACCCGGCACCTGATTGACGACGCGTTCCTCTCCGCCATGCCCGACGGCGCCCTGCTGGTCAACATCGCCCGTGGCCCGGTGGCTGACACCGACGCGCTGGTCAAGCACGCCTCCGCCGGCCGGATCCGCGCCGCCGTCGACGTCACCGACCCCGAACCGCTGCCCGCCGACCACCCGCTCTGGGAGATCCCCGGCGTCATCATCACTCCGCACGTGGGCGGCGCCTCCGCCGCGATGCGCCCCCGCATGGGCAAGCTGCTGCAGCGCCAGATCGACCTCATGCTGGCCGGCGAACCGCCCGTCAACGTGGTGCTGAACGGCTAATCCACGCCGGAAACCGTTAGGAACCCGCCATTGGGCTAGTCCCGCCCGGGCCCGGTTGAACCGGCCTTCGGCCGGGCGCGGACGTGCATCCGCTCGCCCTGTTGGCCGAACAGGCTGATCATCTCCACCGGCCGCCCGTCGGCGCTCGCAAACCAGTGCGGTGTGTGGGTGTCGAATTCGGCGGCTTCGCCCGGGCGCAGGACGAAGTCCTTGTCGCCCAGGACCAGGCGCAGCCTGCCGTTGAGGATATAGAGCCACTCGTAGCCCTCGTGAACGCGTGGATCCGGTTCCTCCCCGCGTGCGTCGCCCTCCAGCACCATCTTGAAAGCCTGCAAACCGCCCGGCCGGCGGGTGAGCGGTACAGCCGTCATCCCCGCGTGGGTGATGGGCTTCAGATGGATTCTCGGATCCCCGGTGGACGGGGCGTCGACCATCTCATCGAGGGGTACCCCGTAGAGCCTCGCGAGGGGGAGCAAGAGTTCCAAGTTGGGCCGCCGTTGACCGGCTTCGAGCCGGGACAGGGTGCTGGCGGACACCCCGGACGCGGCGGCAACCTCGGTGAGGGTGAGGTTTCGTTCAACTCGGAGTGCTTTGAGCCGTGGGCCCACCGCTCCGAGGACGGCGTCGAGGTCGTTGGTCATGCGCCTATTTTGCCAGAATGGCAAACTTCTTTGCCAGTTCCAGCGCAGGAGTATCAGGCTGTTGCTATGCCCCGCCCGCGGAGGCGGGGAGGTTTAGCGATAGATCGAGAGGCTCAGCAGTATGGAAAACACGCGATGTGACGTTGTGATTGTGGGCGGCGGCGCGGCCGGTCTCAGCGCGGCCACCACCCTGGCCCGGGCGCTGCGCTCGGTGATGGTCATTGATTCCGGTGCACCCCGCAATGCGCCGGCGGCGGGCGTGCACGGGTTCCTCTCCCGGGACGGGATCAGGCCCGGCGAGCTGCTTGCCGCCGGCCGGCGGGAGGTGCTTTCCTACGGGGGCACGCTGATCGACGGCGAGGCGGTCTCGGCCCGGCGCACCCCCGACGGTTTCGACGTGATGACCGACGACGGGCGCCGGATTTCGGGGCGACGGCTTCTGGTCACCACCGGCCTGACCGACGAGCTGCCCCCGATCGAAGGGCTTCGGGAGCAGTGGGGCAAGGGCGTGGTGCACTGTCCCTACTGCCACGGCTGGGAAATCCGTGGGCAGCGGATCGGGGTGCTGGGCACGGGGCCGCTGTCCATGCATCAGGCCTTGCTGTTCCGCCAGTGGTCGCCGGAAATTACCTTGTTCCTCAACGACACGGTGGAACCCACCGACGAGGAATGGGAAAAGCTGGCGGCACGCTCCATCACGGTGGTGGATGGTGCGGTGGCCTCGGTCGACGCCGCGGACGGCGTCCTGCGGGGCGTCACCCTCCGCTCGGGACACGCCTTCGACGTCCAGGCGGTGGCGGTCGCGTCCCGGCTGGAGGCCCGGTCCCACCTTCTTGAATCCCTCGGGCTGGTGCCCCAGCCGCACCCGTCGGGGGCAGGCCGGTTTGTGGCGGTTGATCCCATGGGTGGCGCCACGGCCGTCCGCGGCGTGTACGCGGCCGGCAACGTCACGAACCCGATGGCGCAGGTGGTCACCGCCGCAGCCGATGGTGTGATGAGCGGTGCCCGGATCAACGCGGACCTCATCGACGAAGAAACCCGCTGGGCGGTGGAGGGGCGCTTCGGCCCCTTCTCCGCCGCCTCGGAGGACGCGGTCTTCACGGCCGTGATGGGGCAGCGGCGCTACGGCCTGGAGGTTAGCGACCGGTAGGAACGGGGACGACGCCGGGAGCCGCCACTGGGGGAACCGCCCCTAACGGGGAAGCTACTTCTTTCCCGCCCGGAGGTCGGTCACCACCTTCGCCACGCGGCGCGCCCGCGTCTCCGGGGTCTTCGCGTCCGCCAGCGGCTCCACGTACCGGCGCTGGCTGCTGTAGTTCAGCGTCGCGTAGAACGCCTTCGCCTCCGGGTCCGCCTCCAGCGCGGCGGCCAGGTCCTCCGGGACCTCGACGACGCGGGGCTGGGTATCCACCTCGACGTCGACCTCTACGGTGTCGCCGCCGGCCACGCCCGTCAGGGCCCGGTTGGCGGCGCTGACGCCGATCATGTTTTGCCCGCCCATCACCGCGATGCTGCTGCGGTAGCTGGCCCCGTTGATGGTCACCACAACGGGCGGTTTCCGGCCGGCGCCCAGGGCTTCGACCACCTCCTGCGGCACGACGATTCCGGTTTTTGTGGCGCTGCCCTGGATTGTGGTGGTGAATTTCATGATCACAGTATGCCCCGGGAGGAGCCCAGCGCCGCCGGAAGCTCCGTCAACGCCGCGACGGTCATGTCCGGCGCCCCGAAATGGGCCGGATACCCGTGGCCGGACCGGTTCAGCCACGCGGTCCGGAGCCCGGCCCGGGCCGCGCCGTGGATGTCCCACGGGTGCACGGCCACCAGCAACATGTCTCCCAGCTCCACGCCTAAGCTCCCGGCCGCGTACTCGTAGGACGCGCGGGCAGGCTTCCAGGCGGGCGCGTCCTCCACCGAGAGCAGCGCCTCGAACGCCTCCCGGATCCCGGCATCGCCCAGCAGTTTCCCGGCGATCCGCGCCGAACCGTTGCTGAGCGTGGCCAGCCGGTACCCGGCGTCGGCCAGGGACCGGATACCCTCCGCCACGTCCGGGTGGACGCCCAGGCTGCCGAGGCCGTCCATCACGTGCTGCACCGAGTCCTCGAGTGGACGGTTCAGTTCCACCCCGGCGAACAGTTCCCGCAGGACGGCCGCGCCGATCCCGGCGAAGCCTTGATTATCGCGGGCCGCGGCCAGCGCGAAGCCGTCGCGCAGCAGGGAGGCGAACCAGAGCTTCGCCAGCTCCGCCGGCGCTCCCACCTCCTCGAAGCGGCCGCCCATCGGGGACATATCGGACAGGGTCTCGTTGACGTCAAAGACGATGACGGAAAGCGGTGCGGTCATGGCTGCTCCTCGGTTGCCGGTGTCTCCGTTATACGCCCCGCGGCCCGGCGCTTCGCCGTCGACCGGAAGACCGCGGCCGCCTGCTGCGCCGCCGGGCTCAGTCTGCGGTTGGCCAGCTGGGCCAGGAGGATCCGGCGTTTCGGGGCGCCGGCGAGGGGAACGGCGACGACGTCGGGCCGCAGGGCGCTGAGCGCGAGCTGTGGGGCCAGGGCGATTCCGATCCCCGCCGCCACCATGCCCTGGGTCTCCTGGTAGTCGTTGGCGTCGAAGGCGATCCGGGGCTCGAACCCGGCCTCGCGGCAGACGCGCCGGAGCACGTCAGCCACAGGGTGCTCATCCCGGACAATCCACTCCTGGTCCCGCAGGGCCTCGATCCGCACCGACTTCTTCCCGGCCAGGGGGTGGTCGCGCTGGACCAGCAGCATGGTGGGGTCGTTCATCAGCCGGACCAGGGAGAGGTCCTCGTCCGCGATCTCCTGCCACGGGTAGTCCCAGAGCAGGGTCAGCTCGACGTCGCGCCGGCGCAGCGACTCCAGCAGCCCCTCGCGCCGGGCGCTGATCACCGTCACGGCCACGTCCGGGTGCCGGGCCCGGAAGGCCAGCACCACATCAGGCATCAGGGACGCGCCCACCGTGGGGAAGGTGCCCATTCGCAGCTGCCCCCGGCGGAGCCCGGCGAACTCGTCCATCTCCGCCCGGGCCGCCTCGATGGTGCGGTCGATGCTGTCCGCGTAGCCCACCAGCGCCAGCCCGGCCTCGGTCAGGACCACGCCGCGCGGCTGCCGGTCCACCAGGGACACTCCCACCTCGTGTTCGAGCTTCGCGATCTGCTGCGAGACGGCGGAGGTGGTGAAGGACAGGGCCGCCGCGGCGGAGGTCAGGGACCCGGAACGGTGCACTTCGCGGAGTAGGTGGAGTCGGTGAAGGTCAAGCTTTGCCATGCACTGACTTTAGCAAAAGTGAATAGGTGTGGAATTTATCGTGATTGTGCTGAAGTCTGGACTGCCGGATCGTAGATGGGGAAGCGCAGGGATGCGCGATGAACCATCTGCACCACATGAAGGAGAAGGCCGTGGGACTGCGAGGCCACTGGTATCGGGGCGGGACCAGCAAATGCTGGTTGTTTGACGCGAAAGACGTCGCCCCGTTCGCCACCAACCGGGAAGAGATCCGCGAACTGCTCGCCGACGCGTTCGGCGCGGCGGACGCCCGGCAGCTCGACGGAGTCGGCGGCGGCACCTCCACCACCTCCAAGGCGGCCGTCATCTGGGCTACCCCGGGCGAGGACGCGGACCTGGACTACCTGTTCGCCCAGGTGGGAATCGGGGACCGGACCGTGGAGCTCGGCTCCAACTGCGGCAACTGCGCCACCGCCATCGCCCTGTTCGCCGTGCAGACGGGCATCGTCCCCGCCGCGGACGGACTCACCCGGGTCCGGATGCGCAACCTCAACACCGGCGCCGTGCTCAGCGGCACCGTCCCCACCCCGGGCGGCACCGTCCCGAAGTCCGGACTGGCCCGGGTTCCCGGCAGCTCCGCTGTCGGCGTCCCCGTCAGCCTGTCCTTCCACGGCCCCTGGGGCCGCAGCACCGGCGCCGTCCTGCCCACCGACGCCCCGGCCGACAGCATCGACCTCGGCCCACGCTCCGTGGCGGCCACGCTGGTGGACGCCGGTGCCCCCGCCGTCCTGATCCCGGCGGACCAGGCCGGCGTGGACCTCTCCGACATGACCGGCAACCTCGCCGGGCAGCTCGGAACCCTGGTGGCGGCCCGGGCCGCGGCGGGCCTGATGATGGGCCTGCGGAGGCCCGAGGACCCGCCGCAGAACGCCGTACCCAAGGTCGGCGTCGTCGACGAAACGGGCGACTACACCGCCGCGGACGGCACCCTGGTCCCCGCGGACTCCCATGACCTGCGGGTCCGCATGCTCTCCATGCTCGCTCCGCACCCGGCCATCGGCCTCACCTCCGCGGTGGCCGTCTCCCTGGCCGCCGCCCTTCCGGGCTCCGTTCCGGCCGGGCTCCTCCGCCAGGCCACGGAACTCGCCCCGGGCACCTCCCGTCTGCTGCGCATCGGCACCCCCGCCGGCGTGGTCACCACGGAAGTCGTCGCCGGGGACGACGGCTCCATCACCGAAGTCGCGCTGCACCGCGCGGCCCGGCACCTCGCTACGGCCGATATTGACGTCGCCAGATCATCTGGCATCTCCGCCTAGCACCCGTACCTGTTGCCCTGTCATCATGAGAGGGCCGCATTCAGCAAGGAAGTTGTTCAATGAAGATCAAATCCATCCTCGGGCATCTCTACGTCCAGGTCCTCATCGGCGTCGCCCTCGGCGTCCTGGTGGGCTCCCTCTGGCCGGATCTCGGCGCCGGGCTGAAACCGATCGGCGACGGGTTCGTCAAGCTGGTGAAGTTCATGATCGCCCCCATCGTCTTCTGCACGATCGTCGGCGGCATCACCTCCCTGACGGACACCAAGAAGGTCCGGCCCACCCTGCTCCGTTCCCTCGGCCTGTTCTACGCGCTGACCGCGGTGGCACTGGCCCTGGGACTGGCCGCGGTGATGATCATCCAGCCCGGCACCGGCATGCACATCAACCCGGCGCACCTGGATTCCTCGGTGGCCGCGAAGTACACCAGTCAGCTGCCCAGCAGCAATCCCGTGGACTTCTTCCTGAACATCATCCCCACCACGTTCGTGGGCGCCTTCGCCGACGGTGAGGTGCTGCCCGTCCTGGTCATCGCGATGCTCTGCGGCTTCGCCTTCAGCAAGCTCGGCGCCCCCGGCCAGGTGGCCCTGACCGTGGTGAACAGCTTCAACAAGATGCTCTTCGTGGTCTTCGGCTACATCATGAAGGTCGCCCCGCTGGGTGCCTTCGGCGCCATGGCCTTCACCGTCGGCAAGTACGGCGCGCACTCCATCGGCAACCTGGGCATGCTGATCGTGGCCTTCTACGCCGCCTGCATCGTGTTCGTCGTCGTCGGCCTGGGCCTGCTCGCCCGGATCACCGGCTTCAGCCTCTGGCAGACCCTCCGCTACTTCAAGGACGAGTTCTTCATCGTCCTGGCCACCTCCTCCAGCGAACCGGTGCTGCCGCGGCTGCTCTCCAAGCTGGAGCGCGTCGGCTGCGACCGGAGCGTCGTGGGCCTGGTGGTCCCCACCGGGTACAGCTTCAACCTCTCCGGCACGGCCATCTATCTGACCCTCGCCTCCATGTTCATAGCCCAGGCGTGCGACATCCAGCTCAGCTGGGGCCAGATCCTGGTGATGCTCGGCATGATGCTCCTGACCTCCAAGGGCGCGGCCGGCGTGACCGGCAGCGGTTTCGTGGCCCTGGTGGCGACCCTGACCGTCATGCCCACCCTCCCGGTGGCCGGCGTGGCCCTGATCGTCGGCATCGACCGCTTCATGAGCGAGGCCCGCGCCCTGACCAGCACGGTCTGCAACATCGTCTCCTGCATCGCGGTCGCCAAGTGGCAGAAGTCGCTGGACACCGTGACCCTGCACCGCGAGCTCAAGGCCGGGTTCGTTCCCACCGAGGCCGACGCCGACGCGGCCGACGCCGGGCACGGCACCGAAGCCCCGGCGGGCGCCGTCGTGACGCCCGACGCCGGGCACGGCACCGAAGCCCCGGCGGGCGCCGTCGTGGCCCCCGACGCCGGCCAGCCGGCGGAGCCGGTCAAGGCGCCGCAGCCGGCGCTGGTGCACTAGGAGGATCCCCACCCTGCCCACGCCCAGCCTCCGGTCGTAAACTGACGGACGGGCCTGCGGTTATCGCGGTGCCGGTTGGCCATGACGGCCGGCCGGCCCCGCTGCCGTCTGCCCCCGCATGACTGAACGGCCCGGCTCTCCCCACCCGGGCCGCCATCGAGAACTATGGAAAGGCACCCCCATGAAAGCCATCCAGTTTGCAGCTCCCGGCTCCTCCTTCGAAACCGTCGACCGTGAGGTCCCCGAGGTTCCCCGCGGCCATGTCCTGGTCAAGGTCCACGCCAGCGGCATCTGCCACTCCGACGCCATGGCCGCTGCCGGTTTCGCGTCCTCCTACCCCCGCATCCCCGGCCACGAGGTCGCCGGTACGGTCGAGTCCGTGGGCGAGGGCGTCACCCGGTGGGAAGCCGGGCAGCGCGTGGGCGTCGGCTGGTTCGGCGGCGCCTGCTTCGAGTGCGACTCCTGCCGCCGCGGCGACTTCATTACCTGCTCGGTGGGCAAGACCACCGGCCTGAGCGCTGACGGCGGCTACGCCGAGTACCTCGTGGCCCCGGCCGACGCCCTGGCCGCCATCCCGGAGGGGCTGAGCTTCGAGGAGGCCGCGCCGCTGATGTGCGCCGGCGTCACCACCTTCAACGGCCTGCGGCACAGCGGCGCCCGCGCGGGCGACGTCGTCGCCGTCCTGGGCCTGGGCGGCCTGGGCCACCTGGGTGTGCAGTTCGCCGCGAAGATGGGCTTCGAGGTCGTGGCGATCGCCCGCGGTTCGGAGAAGGAATCGTTCGCCAAGGAGCTTGGCGCGCACCACTACATCGACAGCACCACGTCCGACGTCGCCGAGGAACTGAAGAAGCTCGGCGGCGCCAAGGTGGTCCTCGCCACCGTCACGGACGCCGCGGCGATGTCCGGCACCGTCGGCGGCCTGGCCCCGCGCGGCCGCCTGGTGGTCCTGGGCGTCCCGCACGAAAACCTGGAGGTCAGTGCGGCCAGCCTGGTGATGGGCAGCAGCTCCGTCAACGGCCACGCCTCCGGCACCGCGAAGGACTCCGAGGACACCCTCCGCTTCTCCGCGCTCACCGGCGTCCGCCCGATGATCGAGACCTACCCGCTGGAGAAGGCGGCGGAGGGCTTCGACCACATGATGTCCGGCAAGGCCCGCTTCCGCGTGGTTCTCACCACCAACTAGGACGGGCGTCCCACAGGCTGTCCGCCGTGCCCGGTCTGCGGTGCACGGCGGATAGCCTGAGGGCGGGGAGCGTCAACGCTTCCCCACGAGACCAATGACCGGCCCACCCCGCGAGGGTGGGCACGGCCGGAGACAAGGGAGCGACAATGCTGGAGACAAGGCCGTTCGGCGATACCGGATTGAACGTCTCCATCGTGGGGCTCGGTGCCGGCCAGATCGGGGAATCCGACGTCACCGAGCGCGATGCCGCTGACGTGCTCAACGGGGCACTGGATCTGGGTGTCACGCTGATCGACACGGCGGCCAGCTACGGGCTGAGCGAGGAGCGCATCGGCCGGCACCTCGGCCACCGGCGGGACGAATTCCTGCTCTCCACCAAGGGCGGTCCGAAGATCAACGGCCAACGCGACTGGTCGCCCGGCAGCGTGCGGGAAAGCATCGAACGGTCGTTGCGGCTGACCCAGTCCGAACGCCTCGACATCTTCTACCTACACTCCTGCCCGCTCGACGTGCTGCGGCGCGGAGACCTGCAGGACACCCTGGACCAGGCCGTCGCCGACGGCAAAATCGGCGTCGCCGGCTACAGCGGAGACAACGAGGCACTCGCCTTCGCGGCAGAGTCCGGCCGGTTCGGCGCCATCGAAACCAGCGTCAACATCGCCGATCAGTGGAACCTGCGCAACGTCGTGGGCAAGCAACCCGAGCTGGGGGTCATCGCCAAGCGTCCGATCGCGAACGCGCCCTGGCGCTTCATCGAGCGGCCGGTGGGAAACTACGCCGAGCTGTACTGGGAACGGCTTCGGGCCCTTGAACTGGACCCCGGGGCCCTGGACTGGGCCGAATTCGCCCTGCGGTTCACGGTGTACGCGCCCGGCGTGCACACCGCCATCGCGGGCACGGCCAAGCTGGAACACCTGCGCCACAACATCGCGGCGGCGGCCGGCGGACCCTTGGACGCTGGCACCCTGGCGGCCATCGACCGTGCCTGGCTCGCCGTGGGGTCGGACTGGCCGGCCTCAACCTAGGAAGCCCGCCAGGCGCAGGCTACAGCGGGTCGGAGAACTGCGCGGCGACCTTGGACGGATCCAGGCCGGGAACGACGACGGCGGTGACGACCTCGGGTTCGGAAAAGAGCGCTGCGTGGGCGGAAGCCGCGGCCGGGGTTTCCAGCGGAGACGGTGTCTGGGTAGAGGTCATGGTCCTCATGTCTACGCCATCGGGGAGGCTGGGTCGAACCGGCGCGCGGTGGAGGTAGTAATCAGGCTGACGATCGGCTGGCCATCGTGACCGTCGCCACAGATTCCGACGACCGGCCCGCGGTCCGGGATGGACAACGCCGCCCCGCAGGCCACAGCCTTATCTCCAGGGCCGCACACGCCGTCGGCCGCCACCGCAGCGAAGGAGCACCGTGCCGCCCACCACCTCCCCCGGAACCGTGCCCGGGGACGGCATCCGCGCAAACTTGGCCCCCAAATTGGCCTCCGCCCGCCGGCCCGGCACCACGGACCGGGACTGGGCAGCCTTCCAGGAGCGGTTCGACGCAGAATTCCCGCGGCTGGAGTCCCTGTTCCGGCGGATCTACGGCCCGGACGGCGACGCCGAACTGCGGCAGCTGGTCCTCGACGCGGCGGCGTCCTGGCAGGCGCGGCCGGCTGACCTGAAGGCCCTGGACGCGGACCGCGCGGCGAACCCGGACTGGTTCCAATCGAACGGGATGCTGGGCGGCGTCTGCTACGTGGACCTCTACGCCGGTGACCTCTCCGGGCTGCGCGACCGCATCCCGTACTTCCGGGAGCTGGGCCTGACCTACCTGCACCTGATGCCGCTGTTCCGCGCCCCGGAGGAGAACTCCGACGGCGGCTACGCCGTCTCCAGCTACCGCGACGTCAACCCGGCCCTGGGCACCATGGCCGAGCTGGCCGCCGTCGCCCGCGAACTCCGCGAGAACGGCATCGCGCTGGTGGTGGACTTCATCTTCAACCACACCTCCAACGAACACGAGTGGGCGCGCAAGGCCGTGGCCGGGGAACCCGGCTTCGAGGACTTCTACCTGATCTTCCCGGACCGGACCATGCCTGACGCGTACGAGGAGACCGTCCGGGAGATCTTCCCGGACGACCACCCCGGCTCCTTCATCCAGCTGGACGACGGGCGCTGGATCTGGGCCACCTTCCACTCCTTCCAGTGGGACCTGAACTACCGCAACCCGCGGGTGTTCCGCGCCATGGCCGGGGAAATGCTCTACCTGGCCAACCAGGGCGTGGACATCGTCCGCATGGACGCGGTCGCGTTCATCTGGAAGCAGCTGGGTACCCCGTGCGAGAGCCTGCCGGAGGCGCACCTGCTGTTGCAGGCGTTCAACGCCGTGTGCCGGCTCGCGGCGCCGTCGCTGTTGTTCAAGTCCGAGGCGATCGTGCACCCGGACGAGGTGGTGCAGTACATCAGCCCGGGGGAGTGCCAGCTCAGCTACAACCCGCTGCAGATGGCCCTGATCTGGAACACGCTGGCCACCCGCGAGGTGAACCTGCTGGCCCAGGCCCTGGAACGCCGCCACCACATCCCGGACGGGACCGCGTGGGTGAACTACGTCCGCAGCCACGACGACATCGGCTGGACCTTCTCCGACGAGGACGCGGCGGAATTCGGCATCAACGGCCACGATCACCGCAGCTTCCTCAACGCCTTCTTCGTCAACCGGTTCCCGGGCAGCTTCGCGCGCGGCGTGCCGTTCCAGGACAACCCCCGCACGGGGGACTGCCGCGTTTCGGGCACGACGGCGTCCCTCGCCGGGCTCGAGGCGGGCGACGGTTCCGCCGTGGCGCGGATCCTGCTGGCCCACTCGATCGTCCTCAGCACCGGCGGCATCCCGCTGCTGTATCTGGGCGACGAGGTGGGGCAGCTGAACGACTACGCCTACCGGCAAGACCCGGCCAAGGCCGAGGACAGCCGCTGGGTGGGACGTCCGGAGTACCCGGCGGAGCGGTATGCCGAACGGACGGACCCGGCGACGGACGCCGGGAAGATCTTCGCCGGACTGACCCACCTGATCGACGTGCGACGGCGGACCCCCGAGTTCGCGGGCGGCCGGCTGGTCCCGTTCCACACCCACAACCCGCACGTGCTGGCCTACCAGCGCCCGGGGACTTCCGACGGCGGGGAATCCACCATCCTGGTGCTCGCCAACTTCGGCGACACCGCCCAGCACCTCGAGGCCGCGACGCTCGGCGGGATGCCGGACACCGCCGAGGACCTCATCGGCGGCGGACGGGTTCCGCTCCGGGACGGTCTGACCCTGGAGCCGCACGGTCTCCGCTGGCTCCGCGTCTGAGGAAGCGCCCGCATATACTTCGGAGATGCCGACAACGTGCCTGGACAGAGGCTGCCGCGACCTTCCTTCTGACTCTCAACAGCCCGGAAGCGCCCGGTGAGCGGCGGTCTGGTCGCCCTGCTGGACGACATCGCCGCCCTGGCCAGGATCGCCGCCGCTTCCGTGGACGACGTCGCGGCGGGTGCGGCCAAGGCCGGTGCCAAGGCCGCCGGCGTCGTGATTGACGACGCCGCCGTCACCCCGCAGTATGTGTCCGGCGCGGACCCGTCCCGCGAACTGCCGATGATCTGGAAGATTTTCCGGGGTTCGCTGCGCAACAAGCTCCTGATCATCCTGCCGGCCCTGCTGCTCATCAGCGCCTTCATCCCGTGGATCATCCCGTTCATCCTCATGGCCGGCGGCACCTACCTCTGCTACGAGGGCGCCGAGAAGATCTGGCACAAGCTCCGCGGCCAGCACGAGGCGGACGAGGACACCCCGGCGGTGGACCGGGGCCCGGAGGCCGAAGCCAAGGTCACCAAGGGCGCCATCACCACCGACTTCATCCTGTCCTGCGAGATCATGGTCATCGCCATGAACGAGGTGGCGGCCGAATCGCTGTGGGTCCGCGCCGTCGTCCTGGTGGCCGTCGCCATAGCCATCACCGCGGCCGTGTACGGCGCCGTCGCGCTGATCGTCAAGATGGACGATATCGGCCTGCACCTGACCACCAAGGACTCCGCCGGCTCGAAGCGATTCGGGGAGCTCCTGGTCCGGGGTATGCCGAAGGTGCTGACCACCATCACCGTCATCGGGACGGGCGCCATGCTGTGGGTGGGCGGACACATCATGCTGCAGGGCGCCCACGACCTCGGCTGGCACGGTCCCTACGACCTGGTTCACGCCCTCGAGCACCCCGTCGCCGGGGTCGCCGTGGTGGGCGGGTTCCTTGCCTGGCTGGTGAACACCCTGTGCTCTGCGGTCCTGGGACTCGCCTGGGGCCTGGTGGTCATGGCCGTGCTGACGCCGCTGCTCAAGGTGCTGCCCTTCGGGAAGAAGCACGACGGCGGCCACGAAGGCCACGCCGCCGGCGACCGTCAGCCGGCACAACAGGACGCCGACCCCGCCGCCTAGTCGGTACTGCCGGCCGAGCCTTGCGCGCCGCCGGCGCGAAGGCCCTCCACGTAGGCGCGGTCCCGGCTGATCCGCTGCCGCAGTTGCCCGGTTCCGCCCACCGAGCCGTGCCCGGGGATGACCGCATCGACCTCGTCGGCCACGCCGTCGAACAGCTGCAGCGCTGCGAGGTAGTCGGCAATCGGATCCTCGGCGTTGAGGTCGAGGAACGGCGTCAGGACGTCGGAGACCATGTCGCCTGCAACCAGGACGCGGTGCTCCTCGATGAGCAGCGCCGCATGGCCTTGGGCGTGGGCCCGATGCTCGATGATCCGGATGGCGGGGCCGTCCCAGGGAAGGTGCGACGCGTTGTCGGGCAGGCCGGTGATGAGCCCGAACAGCTCCATCGGGATCTCGTCCGCGAACTCAGGTGGCAGGACGCCGGCCACGCGGTCCTGCCAGTCCCCCGTGGACAGCAAGGCCTGCAGCGAAGCCGCGCACCGGGCCGTGCCGTAGCGGGGCGCGTCGCCAAAGGCCTCGTGCCACAGGACGTGGTCCCAGTGCGGATGCGTGGCGAAGCCTGCCACGACGGGCTGGCCCAGCTCGCGGACGTCGTGCGCGAGGCCGGCCAGTTCGGTGCGCGTGATGCCGGGGTCGATCAGCAGAACCCCGTCGCGGCCCTGGACGACCACGCAGTTGCTTTGAAGGAACTCGCTCACGTGCACCAGAACGCCCTCCGCGACCTGCCTCAGCATGGACTGCCTCCCGTGTGGTGGTGAACCGCTGGTTGGGAGGCTAATCCTGGCCTGCCACGAGCACAAGCACAAGGACTTCTAGCGTTCTTCAATGGACGACTGCAAATTGACCTTCAGGCCGGTGTCTTCGTTGAACCGGTTGGCCTCCAGATCGGCGAGGACCATGTAGTCGTCTAGAGATCCAGATCCAGATCCAGATCCAGATGCAGGTGCGGCGGGGTCTGGAATGCCGCGGAGACGCGGTCCAAGGAAGTGCTGGGGCTGGCACCGCCGGCGGCTGCCGGAGGACAAAATCGTCGATGAGCTCGTGCCAGTAGTCCAGTGCGGCCCGACAATAAGCCGCGTGGCGTTCTGAGTCGTTGAAACCTGATTACGATTGATCCGCTGCCCCGCATTCGGCTAGGCCACGCCCGGGCATAAGGATCTCGCGGGGTCCGCAAGAAATCCCACGGGTTCGCACTGCCTCGGACTGCATGTAGAGAGACACGGCGGTAACGAAGCACGCGTTGTCCGTCGTGCCGTAAGTTGGTCCTATGGGGCAGACAAAGATCGCACGAGAGCAACAGATTGCCGTATTCGGCGAAAGCGGAAGCGGCAAGACGGTGCTTTTGTCTTCCTTCTACGGATTGGCGATAGAGCAGCTTTTGTCCGGCACGGAGCAATTTGACGTTCTAGCAGACGATAGCGGCGAAGGTCGGCGTCTTCATCAGAACTACCTAGGCATGAAAAATGCGGCCAAGCTCCCGATGCAGAATCGATTTTCCTCCACGTCGTATGCGTTTTCAATCAAACGCAAGCCGGGGACGCTTTCCAGCGTGAGGAAAAAGGCTCCCGATGAACTGCGGCTGGTGTGGCACGACTACCCCGGCGAGTGGTTCGAACAGGAGTCAAACGGGCCTGAAGAAGAGACCCGCCGGATCGACACGTTCCGAGCTCTGTTGGGTTCGGATGTCGCGCTCGTGCTGGTGGATGGCCAGAAGCTTCTCGACAATGCGGGCGAGGAGGAGCGCTATCTCAAAGCGCTTCTGGCCAACCTCAGCACCCAACTGCGCAAGCTGCGTGACAACCTTCTGCCAGATGGCAAACCGCTGGTGACGTTCCCGCGAATCTGGCTGATGGCGCTGTCTAAGGCCGATCTGCTGCCTGAGATGGACGTTATCGGTTTCCGCGACCTGCTCGTCGAGAAAGCTGGAGCAGAACTTAACAATCTGCAAGGGGTGATCGCAACGTTCGTGGAGGCTCCGGAGGCCTTGTCGGTGGGCGACGATTTCGTTTTGCTTTCCTCGGCTCAGTTCGAGCCGGAGAAGATCGAGATAACCAAACGTGTGGGTCTGGATTTGATCCTGCCAATCGCGGCCATGCTTCCGTTTTCTCGCTACGTGGGCTGGGCTCAAGCAATGCGAAAAGGAACTGACGTAGCCGAGCATTTGGTGCGCGTCGCTACACCGGTGGCCGAATTGATTGTAAAGACCAAGATCCCGGGCCTGATAGCCAAGATGCCTGGCCCGGTCAGTTATGTGGTGAACCTAATCGGCCCTGACCTCATGCAGGCCGTTCTCGATCTGACCGGGAAAAAAGTGCTGGACATGCATACTGAGGCGAAAGCAAAGCACGACTTCCTCACCGGGACGTTGACCGGTTTCCAACTGGAGCTGGACCGCGGCGACGTCGAGAAGGTCCTGTTGAGGAGCCGGGCATGACTTCCTACGGTACGGGTGCGGATCATGAGAATGCCTTCATTTGGGCTACTCGCGGGAAGAACTGGGGCTTCCGCTTCCTGCGCACGGCCGGTCGCTCGAACCCGCTAGAGATTTACGAAGCCGCGTTCGCCGGAGTCGGGGACACCACGGAGGCCTTCCGAGGAACCGCAGACACTGTAGCGTTTCGGTTCTTGGATCCGGAGAGACGCCGCGATGCAGCAGGAAGAGTGATCCCGCACGAGTTCGTGCTATTTCCGCCATTCTCTGACGGCGTCGGCTCAGTTGAAGATGGGCTTCGTCTCGTGTGGCCTTTCGTGAGTGATGACTTCGCCCGCGACTGGGAGCAACCTCGTCCACGTATCAACGGTTCCTGATCTCAAGCGGCACTGGAGGTCAGGCGCTCGCCCCGGATCAGCCCTGAGAGGAACCCGGTTCACGCCCAGCATCCGGACGTAAACTGGCGTTCGAACCAGCAGCGCGTGGGGACGTTGCGAGTGGCGCTTTCAGAAGTGGAGACCGGATGCTCTGGAAACTGCTCGTCCAATACCTGCGGCCGCAGCGCGCGCTGCTGCTCGCCGTCGTCTTTTTCCAGCTGGCCGCCTCCATCGCCTCGCTGTACCTGCCCACCCTGAACGCGGACATCATCGACCAGGGCGTGGCGCGCGGGGACACGGACTACATCCTGCGCACCGGCGGCTGGATGCTGATGATCACGCTGCTGCAGATCGCCTGCACCATCGCCGCCGTCTACTTCGGCGCGAAAGCCGCGATGGCGCTGGGCCGGGACGTGCGCGGGGCGATCTTCACCCGGGTGGCCGAATTCTCCGAACAGGAAGTCACCCGGTTCGGCGCGCCCAGCCTCATCACCCGCTCCACCAACGACGTCCAGCAGGTCCAGCAACTGGTGCTGATGTCCGCCACGCTGATGGTCACCGCCCCCATGCTCAGCATCGGCGGCGTCATCATGGCCATTCGGCAGGACGTGCAGCTGTCCTGGCTGATCGCCGTCAGCGTCCCGGTGCTGCTGCTGGCGGTGGGCCTGATCGTGACCCGGATGGTGCCACTGTTCCGGCGGATGCAGACCCGGATCGACACCGTGAACCGGGTGCTCCGCGAACAGCTCACCGGCATCCGGGTGGTCCGCGCCTTCGTCCGCGAGGACATCGAGACCGAACGCTTCGGCCGTGCCAACGCGGACGTCACCGAGACCGCGCTGCGCGCCGGCCGGCTGATGGCGCTCGCGTTCCCCTCCGTGATGCTGGTCCTGAACGTCTCCTCCGTGGCGGTGATCTGGTTCGGGGCGTACCGGATCGAGGACGGGTCCATGCAGGTGGGCACCATGATCGCGTTCCTGAGCTACCTCATGCAGATCCTGATGTCCGTCATGATGGCCACGTTCATGGCGGTCATGATCCCGCGCGCCGCCGTCTCCGCGGACCGGATCGGGCAGGTGCTGGGCACCGAATCCAGCGTCCGCCCGCCCGCGCGGCCGGTCAGCCTTGCCGGCAGCGCCCGCGGCGAGCTGGAGATGCGCGACGTCGGATTCGCCTACCCGGGTGCCGAGGCCCCGGTCCTCTCCGACGTCAGCTTCACCGCCCGCGCGGGGCAGACGACGGCGATCATCGGCTCCACCGGCTCGGGCAAGACCACCCTGGTGAACCTGATGCCGCGGCTCTTCGACGCCACCTCCGGCTCGGTCCGGATCGACGGCGTGGACGTCCGCGAGCTGCACCCGGACCTGCTCTGGGGGCACATCGGCCTGGTCCCGCAGAAGCCGTACCTGTTCTCCGGCACGGTCCGCAGCAACCTGCTCTACGGAAAGCCCGACGCCAGCGAGGACGAGCTCTGGCAGGCCCTCGCCATCGCCCAGGCCGAGGACTTCGTCCGCGAGATGGAGGGCGGCCTGGACGCGCCCATCTCGCAGGGCGGCACCAACGTCTCCGGCGGGCAGCGGCAGCGGATCGCGATCGCCCGGGCGCTGGTGAAAAGGCCCGAGCTGTACATCTTTGACGACTCGTTCTCCTCGCTGGACACCGCCACGGACGCCCGGCTGCGGCAGGCCCTCAAGCAGCACACGGCCGGTGCCACCCTGGTGATCATCGCCCAGCGGGTCTCCAGCATCGCGGACGCGGACCGGATTCTGGTGCTCGACGACGGCCGGATCGTCGCTCAGGGCACGCACGAGGAGCTGCTGGAGACCTCGGAGACGTACAACGAGATTGTGAACTCCCAGCTCGCGGCGGAGGAGGCGGTATGAGCAAGGTCGAATCGCAGACCCCGACGGCGGGCGGCGGGGCAGGCGGGCCCGGCGGCGGCGGCGCTGGCGGGCACGGCCCGGGCGGTCCGCGCCCCGGCGGCGCTTCCACTCCCGGCGGTTCCGGAGGTCCCGGCGCCGGCAAGGACGCCCCGCTCCGCATTCCTCGCCCGGCCGGCGGACCCGGCCGCGGTGGCCCGTTCGCTGGGATGAACGTCCCCGCGGAGAAGGCGATGAACTTCGGCCCGTCCGCGAAGCGGCTGCTGGGCGAACTCCGCCCCGAGCGGCTCTGGCTGACGCTGGTACTGCTCCTCGCCGTCGTCAGCGTGACGTTCTCCGTGATCGGCCCGCGGCTCCTGGGCGAGGGCACCAACCTGATCTTCGCCGGCGTCGTCTCCAAGCAGCTGCCCGCCGGGGTGACCAAGGACCAGCTGATCGACCGGCTGCGCGCAGCGGGGGAGAACCAAAAGGCGGACATGCTCGGCGCCATGAACCTGACGCCGGGCACCGGGATCGACTTCACCGCGCTGTCCTCGGTGCTGCTGTGGGCGCTGGCGCTGTACGTGCTGGCGTCCGCGTTCATGTGGATGCAGGCCTACATCCTCAACGGCGTGGTGCAGCGGACCGTGTACCGGCTGCGCGAGCGGATCGAGGCGAAGATCAACCGGCTGCCGCTGCGCTACTTCGACACCGTGCAGCGCGGCGAGCTGCTCAGCCGCGTCACCAACGACGTGGACAACATCTCCCAGAGCCTGCAGCAGTCCATCAGCCAGGCGGTGACCTCGCTGCTGACCGTGGCCGGGGTGCTGGTGATGATGGTGATCCTCTCGCCCACGCTGGCGATCATCGCGCTGGTGACGATTCCGTTGACGCTGGTGACGACGGCGCTGATCGCCAAGCGCTCGCAGAAGCTGTTCGTGGCGCAGTGGAAGAACACCGGCGAGCTGAACGGGCAGATCGAGGAGACGTACACCGGGCACGCGCTGGTGAAGGTGTTCGGTCGGCAGCGCGAGGTGGAGGAGACGTTCCGGCAGAAGAACGCGGAGCTGTACCAGGCGAGCTTCGGAGCGCAGTTCATTTCCGGGCTGATCATGCCGGCCATGACGTTCATCGGGAACCTGGTCTATGTGGGGATCGCCGTGGTGGGCGGCCTGCAGGTGGCGTCCGGGGCGATGCAGCTGGGCGACGTGCAGGCGTTCATCCAGTACTCGCGGCAGTTCACCCAGCCGCTGGCCCAGCTGGGCTCGATGGCGAACCTGCTGCAGTCCGGCGTGGCGTCGGCCGAGCGGGTGTTCGAGCTGCTGGACACGGAGGAGCAGCTGACCGACCCGGACGCGCCGGTCACGCCGGAGGCGACGCGCGGTCGGCTGGTTTTCGAGGACGTGTCCTTCGCCTACTCGCCGGACAAGCCGCTGATCTCTGACCTGTCCCTGGTGGCCGAGCCGGGGCAGACGGTGGCGATCGTGGGGCCCACCGGGGCGGGCAAAACCACCCTGGTGAACCTGATGATGAGGTTCTACGAGCTCGACGCCGGCCGGATCACCCTGGACGGGGTGGACGTGGCGCTGATGTCCCGGCACGAGCTGCGCTCGCGGATGGGCATGGTGCTACAGGACACCTGGCTGTTCGGCGGGACCATCCGGGACAACATCGCTTACGGCCGGCCCTCTGCCACGGAGGCCGAGATCCTCGAGGCGGCCAAGGCGACGTACGTGGACCGGTTCGTCCGGTCCCTGCCGCAGGGCTACGACACCGTGCTCGACGACGAAGGCGCTAACGTGTCCGCGGGGGAGAAGCAGCTGCTGACCATCGCCCGTGCGTTCCTGGCCCGGCCGTCGGTGCTGATCCTGGACGAGGCAACGTCCTCGGTGGACACCCGCACCGAGGTGCTGGTGCAGAAAGCCATGAGTGCGCTGCGGTCCGACCGGACCTCGTTCGTCATTGCCCACCGGCTCTCCACCATCCGCGACGCCGACCTCATCCTGGTGATGGAGGCCGGCCAGATCGTGGAGCAGGGCACGCACACCTCGCTGCTGGAGGCCGGCGGGGCGTATGCCCGGCTCTACGAGGCCCAGTTCGCGGCACCGGTGGCCGAGGTTTAGAGGAGTTCACTTCGCTGCGAATTCCGACAGCCGAATAAGTAGTCGAGGACATATTTCCTGCTGCCTCATTGAGCGATCTCCAGAGTCGTGTGGAGGCGATGCGGGGTTATTAGGCAGGCGGGACAAGTACTAACACCCTCTTCTACTAAGGTTGTTCGCGCTCGGACGCGCCGAGTCAACGCCGGAGCGATGCGCCGGTACAATTTTGACCCATGGGCTACCCGTATGAGGATCTCGCTGAGGCGCAATTTGAGGCACTGGTCGTGCAAGCTGCCAAGGTGCAGTTGGGTAAAGGTGTCCAAGCGTTCGCGACCGGTGTAGACGGTGGCCGAGACGCACGATTCGAGGGCCTCGCAGATGGTTTTCCCAGCTACTCGCGTCCGTGGGATGGCATCTCGATAATTCAAGCCAAACACACCTACTCGTATGGCTATTTCAGCGACTCAGACTTCAGCGGCGATACGGAAACCTCAGTTTTGAACAAGGAAATCGTGCGAGCCAAGAGACTTCACGATGAAGGTATGCTGGACAACTATCTCCTGTACTCAAATCGTTTCTTGACAGCTAATTCGAACGAGGCCTTGGTGCGGCAGCTGGCGTCAGGGATCGGCATTCCCACCGAAAGCATCCACCTTTGCGGCGTAGAGGCGCTGGATGAAGCATTTCGGGAGGAGCCGCGACTAGCACAGCTCGCCGGAATCAATCCCCTTGACGGGCCTCTTATCGTCTCCAGCCGCGAACTGGCAGAGGTGGTCGAAGCAATTGCACAGGGGATTAACTTCGAGTTCGCTTCCGCGGACAGTCGCCCTCAGGATCGCACTTCGCTTGCCAGGAAGAACGAATTGAACGCCATGACTGAAAAGACTTCCACGCGCCTAATGAGGAACTACGGACATCTACTTCGCCAAATCCAGAAGTTCTTGGCTGAACCAGGGAACGCCCGCATTCGACAGATATATGTTGACTGCGCCGAAGACTTTGACCTGAAGATTGTTGCGCATAAGCAGCAGCATCACACGTTTGATTCAGTATTTGGACGTCTGGTTGATATTCTTGTCAGTCGCGATTCCCTCCTGGGTCGTAATAGAAGACTGACGCGGGCGGTCGTATTTTACATGTACTGGAATTGCGATATAGGCGACACGGAAGAGGATGCGCGTGCTGTTTCCCGGCAAGCATGAGAACCCTGATCATACTGTCATCGCTCTTGCGACAACGATGATCAAGTATTTATCGCGACATAGAGTTGCGAAATATGATTCGTTGTTTGAACACTGCCAGCGCGCGAGCCTGCACGTGGAATATTTGTTCTCGCCGGCCATTAGTCTCTTATATCTACTTGGGCTTGTTCAATATCTACCTAAGTCGGACTCTTTCGAATGGCTTAGAGGGGGAACAGAATGAAGCTGGTACGACTCTACTCAAATAGGCCTGACGTTTTTGAACCTATCCACTTCAATCAGGGCCTATCAGCCATACTTGCTGAAATAAGGCGTTCGGAGAATCGGGGAAAAACGGTTCATAATCTGGGCAAAAGCACAGTTGCGCGTCTCGTCGATTTTTGTCTGCTCAAAGGCCGCTCAGCATCGTTCTTTCTTTTCAAACACCAGGAGCTGTTTGCCGGATTCACATTCTTCCTCGAGTTGCAGCTTCGAGATGGTAGCTACCTAACGATAGCTCGATCGCTTGAATCTCGAAACCCGGTTTCCATTCTCACTTCGGATGAAGATGTGCAGAACGCGGCAGAGGTTGAGTTGAGCAACTGGTCCCACGTGGGATTGGGAATTGCCCCCGCCAAGCGTCTGCTCGACGGCCTTTTTGGATTCTCGGTCATTTCGCCATACGATTACCGCGATATCATGGGCTACGTCCTGCGAGAGCAGGACGACTATGGAGACGTTTTCCATTTGAAGAAGTTTCGCGGAAAACATCAGGAGTGGAAGCCCTTTTTAGCCCATCTCTTGGGTCTGAACGCCGATCTTACTGTCGAGCTTTATGCAGAGAATGAACGTGCAGCCGAACTTGATCAAGCAATAGCTCGTTACAAGCGAGAGGGCGGAACAGCCAATGACGCTGACGTTGTGAAACTCGAAGGCATCATCGGTATTAGAAAGCGAGATCTCTCCGAGCTTGAACGAACGTTAGATAGTTTCGATTTCTCACGAGCTGATGCGGATGCTAATCAGGATTTAGTTGAGCGAGTAGAGGAAGATATTGCCAAACGAAATGAGGAGACCTACCGCCTGTCGCAACTCCTGCAGCGCCTCGACGAGTCGCTGGGTGACGAGGCAATTCTGTTTAGTCCTGACCAAGCCACAAGGCTATTCGCTGAAGCGGGGTTAGCTTTCGAGGGGCAGATCAAGAGGGACTTTGAACAGTTGGTCGCTTTTAATCGTGCAATCTCTGAGGAGCGACGTGAATATTTGCTCGCTGAACGTGCTGAAGTTGAGTCGAGGTTGCAGGAACTAAGGCCTGAATTGGACGAATTGCAGAGTGAAAGAGGTAGGCTATTTAGTTTCCTTGAGGGATCGGACACGCTCGCGAAGTATAAAGAAGTTTCGGGGCAGGTCATTTTGCTTCGTGCCGACATCTCATCTTTGGAGAGACAGCGGGATGCCCTTAACGAGATTGTGCACCTGAGGCAGGATCTACGTCAGATTCAGGACCGCAAAAATCAGCTGCAGACGGCGATAGAGCAAGACGTACGGGCACAGGCAGGAAACTCTTCTAGTCGGTATCAGGAGATCCAGAGATACTTTGATGGCATCGTGCATTCGGTTCTCGACGAGCATGCCCTACTATCAGTTTCGGTGACCTCCACGGGCAGTCTTGAGTTTTCTGCCGATATCGTTGACTCAACGGGGAGTGCAACTAGCGCGAGTAGAGGCTTCACCTTTAAGAAGTTGCTATGCATTGCATTTGATCTTGCTGTTTTGCGTTCGTATCAGGCGCAAAATTTTCCAAGATTTTCTTTTCATGACGGCGTATTCGAGAGTCTTGAGCCACGGGCCAAGCGCCGGCTAATCGAGGTGCTGCGAGAATACGCGGAGCTCGGCTTACAGCCGGTAATAACGACTCTTAGCTCTGATTTGCCCGATACCATAGAGTCAAGTGACAGTACCATTCGTCTGGATGAGGTGGTGCACAGGCTGCACGATGATGGTGATTCCGGCAGGTTGTTCAAGACGCGTTCGTTCTGAGCCATTCACATTGAGCAAAACCTAGACAAATGGCCGTAGCTTTGACAGCCATATTGTCGGATTTTGGCTCGCCTTGGACTTAGGCATCAGTCCAGCGGGCCGAAGTAGTAGTCGAAGATTTCGGCGGCCGTTTTAGACGGAAACTTCAGGCGCTTGGGCGCCTCATACGTCCCACTCGGGTTTGCTTGCAACCACTGCTGCGCGACTTGGCGGGCGGCGAGTCGGGACTCTAGTTCGGCTATGGCCCCTAACGCCCAAAGCATTGTTGACAGTTGTAGCTTCTCGACGCGCGAGTGGTCACCGGCAACTCGTTCGGCAAAGCTCTTAAACACGCCGTTATCGCCGCTCTCTGGATCGATGTCGTACTGCCACACGTCAGTGACTTCATGGCTGTCCAGGACTATGTAGCAGGGTCGGTTGTATCCCTGCCCGTCATCAGCGGGGGTACTACGGATGGGCGCTGCGCTGTCTAGGATGCCGACTATGTCATCCGGCATACGGCCCCCTGCAGAATCAGGTCGTTCCCGTTCTATCCACCCTATGCCGGTATTTGGCGCGCCGATCTGCCATCCCCGTTTCGAAAGAAACTTTCCGCTCGACTCAGTTGCAGCTGCAATCAACATGGAGAATCCCACCTTGCTGGCTGCTTGAACTGAGGCATGCAACAAGTTTGAGCCTACGCCTTGGGCTTGGAACTCTGGATCCACAGCGATTACTGTCGCCATACCTACGCTCGTCGGTTTACCTACGGATTTGGGCCACTCTCTGACACTCGCAAAGCCAATAACTAGACCATCCTCTGTCGTTGCGACGAAGTGCCTTCGCTTGTTTTTCCTCCAATCGACTATGTCCTGCAAAAAGTCCCGCTGATTCGCCGCCCTGTCACCTTGGTTCCAAGTGATGTTTTCTGTTACAAGCCGCCATACGTCAGCGTGATCGTCCTGCTTCGCAGAACGGATATTGGTTGCAGTCGTTGAAGCCATACAGTGATTCTTTCACGCAGTAGTTGAATGACAGCTAGGTTAGAAGTCGGTGAGTTCATGAATCGCTCTAGATTGACCTGCGACTTCTGCCAAACGAGCTTTGCGTCCCATGGGTGGCATGCACGAGGAATCACAAAAATTTATACTACGGCTACCGGAGCCCTCGACGGGAGCCCTGGTGGAGGCCTTCACCAGGGACAACGTTATGAAGGTGAACGTGTTGCCTCTGACGCCAAACGAGCCCGCCGAGCGTACCCAGTCCGGGCAGGGCACCGGCAAAGTTCACGGGGATGGAGGTCATCCGCAGGTCCGCTTACTAAGCGCGCGCCCGGGCCGCCGGCTCCCCGGCCCGTAGATCACTCCATGACTTCAGCTTCGACCACCATCCCGGCCCCAAATGCGACGCGAGCGTGCACCTGGCCCCGAGCGCTTTGCTCAGCGAGACATCCAACATCGTCCGGTTCGGCCCGGCCGGAACTGGCGAAAAACGCATCGCGACCGGTCTGGGGTTGCGCGCCACTCAGCCGCGCCCTTGAGTCCTGTTCGCGACCGCCATCGACTGGGTCGCCCGGCTTAATGCCGCCGGCAGAGCGAACGGCCGCCATCGGAACTAGTCCGGCTGCTCCGCTACGGGCTGATCATCGTGATTGAAGTCGGTTACATCCCGCTCGAAGGGGGTGCAGCGAACCTATTCTTCCAGCTCGTCTCATAGCGCTACGAGCACGCCTCGCTGATTCTGACATCGAACCTGCCGTTCGCACGATGGGGGGTCGTGTTCGGAGACCAGGTCATCGTCTCCACCGCATCGTCCCCACCGAAGTCGTGACCTTGTTGGCCTCGAGCTACCGTCTCAAACGCGCCGCACGGATTCGTTACCCGACACGACCGGAAAATTAGGCCGAATAGCGAACGTCAACGTGGCTCGCTTTTCAACCCACAAATCGGCTCGGTCTTCGACCGTCGCTGACAGGTGTTCGGCTTTTAGGATGGGGCTCTCTTCACCGCACCAATTAGCGCACGGCGCTGAACGCAGGACCGCAGTTGTGCTCGTTTTTACAAATGCGGGGCCTTGGCCAACGTCGGCACCGAACCCGAGTAACGTGAGTTAGGAAATAAGCCGTCTTTCAGCTCTGTGAACAATCCTCAGTAAAAGATCTGCAAGTTGAATGATCTCAGCCGCTTCTACGGGATCATCGAACTGGACTGTGCGATGGCTTGCCGGGTTCTTGTAGGCGCCTATGGCACCGGCAAAGAGGCTGGCGGTTGCTTCCCTCTCTCCACCTTCAGCATCAGCATCCGTCAAGGGTCCATCAGCTGCGTGAAACGCCCTTCGCATCAGTTTTACACCGACCAACTCGTCGGGGAGCCCGGCTGCACGTCTGACCTCCACCTCTACGGTCTTGAGCGCAGCGAAGCAAGCAGTTTCGAAGTCCCCAAGGGAAAAGTTGGTCTGAGCCGACGACAGCAGAGGGTTCAGAGGACCGGCCAACCTTTCAGCGGCCCATACTTTTGAGATTGAGTTCGGGTCGTCTGCCAGCTCCTGCCCCGGGGCCGTTACCCGCTGCCATTTTGAGGCCGCCGCCGTACCCGGGCCGATGAGGCCGTGGCTCTCCAGCCACGCCCAGGCGTCACTGAGCCGGTTCAATAAGAATTTATGGTCCACTTGGGGGTTGACCCTAATCGCCTCATCAAGATTTCTGAAAGTGCTGTTGGCGCTGACGTCTCCCTTTCCCAGCCTTTCTAATAGCTTCAATGCGAGATGGGGTAGCGGGAGGTTTCGGATGTCGTCGAATGCGACCAACGGGCGATACATAGGATTAGCTTAAGTGAAAGCGGACTAACCGATCCAAAAGGGAGTCGCGGCACGTCTTGAATGGCGTTTCGAGGGTGGACATCGCTGTCGACGGGAATCTTGCGATGTCCTGCCACGCGGATTCAAAGCCCACTTCGCCACAATCCACGATGTGGACGACGTCAAGTAGGAGCGGGTCTTCAGAATCAACGTCGGGGCCATCATCCGCTCGACCCGCGCCGTTGTGCCGCTGATACTTAGAGCCGGTTCCGGCTCCGCGGTCAACGTCGCCTCTGGGCCGGCCTCCGGGGTTTCGGCCGCCGTTGCAGCGTACACCGCGTTCAAGCACACGTCGGAGTGGGTGAGAACTCCTCGGTGACGAACAGGTCCGGGGCCTGCGCTCCAACGCCGTGGCACCCGGCCCCACCATCAACCAGCACCAGCCACTGTGCCAGGTTCAGCATCATGCCTGGAGCTCAGCGCCTCGTGGCGGCGTTCTGTGATCGCTGGTACGTAGAGGTTTGAAACTCTAAGGCGGACTAGGAGAACGAATCTGCCGCCCGTAATCGGAGCCCATACGTCCACTGCGGAGATTGCAGGAGACTGAATTCTTGCCTGTATGGGGGAGTAGCCTTAGGTCTATTCCCATTATCAAAAGGAGCAGCGCTGGGACTGTGCATAGTTCACAGAGGCGTGACGGGTTATGCTGGTAGCGACTCTCCAGAGCAAATATGGAGAGGCCCCGCTCCTGGCAGAGCGAGGCCTCTCGGTTCAGATTGGCTAGAAGGCCCAATCGTTGGCGAGTTGACCAAATGCAAGGATGATCGCCGCTATCCCATAGAGGACTTTCGTGCAGTCCAAGTGGATGGCGGCGTTCACTTTAACGCGTACGCGGGGTTTTCGCATGCTAGCCATCAGGTAATCACCTCCTGTTCTATCCCGCCGTTGAAGTGGAACCACTCCAACCTTGAGGATGTCGGGTCTGTGTGGATCGAACAAGCAAGACTCTATGGACTGGCCGCGGGCATTTCCACTACACTGAGATGACGGCTAAAGCCGCAAGTTGTGAGACGTAGAAAATAGAAATGACGTAAGTCATATTCATGCGGCTTTATGCGTTCAGACTTATGCGCGGAAATTAAGGGACATGAGTGTTTTTACAGTGGATTTTTCCCGAGCTCCTAACGTCAAGGAGCGCAGGGCTCTCGCCGCTAGGTTGGGGCGGCTTGAAGGGGGCTACGGTGACTCCGTGACTCGCGTTGCTGCTAGTACGGCCCACCTTCTCGGCGGAAAGGGCCCCCTTGCCTCAAGAGGATTTCGGGTCAGACCTGCCTTCTCCTACAAGTCCACCCCTCCTCCGGGCGACTATTCCGACAGAAAGGTTCCTCCGCATAATCTCCGGCCGCCTGCGACCTGGATCTCATCTAGCCAGGGGGCAACACTCAGGCTCTACCTCATGACCATTGCTATCGCCCAGATGAGCAAGACGGCTGGCGCGACAGCTGATTCCCTGCCCATCATTGGGGACGCCGAGAAGAATACAGACCTTCTCGGCCTGACCGACGTTGTCGCAACGAATGCGGTCAAAACCAAAGAAAAAAACCACTTCCTCCATGCGCGTGACAAACGTGCCAGGTCTATTCGCAGCAGCATGCTAACGCTCAGCAGCGCCGGTTTGGTCGATCTCGGTTCAAAGCCGGGAGGTAGCACTGATTTCGAAAATTACACTCTCCTCGACGAAGCTGGCGGTTCCGTTATGGAACCCAGCGTCTATAAAGTTCCAAGGCCTAGGGACGCTACCATCACGTTGCCGTCGGGCTTCATTACCATGTCTTGGCTCCATGTCCTTGAAGACTCGGAGATCAACCTTCTGCTTATGATCGCTTGCGGCGCCAGGAGCCTGGCCGGCGGGGGCGTGGCTATTTCTGGCGAGGACAGAGTACTCCATTACGGGATTGGACCGGACGTTTATGCACGCGCACGAAAAACCCTGGAATGGTTCGGCCTTATCGAAGTGACTGAGAGCGATCGCCACCCGGATGGTCGTACCGAAGGTGATAAGCCCCATCAGCTTCATCGGTTCGGAATCATTCCATCCGGCTTTGACCGCGAAGCTCTTTCTACCGTCAAAGCAACTATTGTTGAGCAGATGGCTCGCCGTTGATGATCGGGAGTCGCGCGCATGTGCGACAGTCGATTTCGCGGCCGGGCTTCTCAGGTCTCTGACCGCCGCCCCCGCTTTTCGGTGCGGGCGGCATACGCGCGAGCACGCTGACAGATAACCACCTACACGAGCGGCCAGGGATAACGCGTCCCCGTCCGGTCGACCGGCAGGGAACCGGCGACCAGCATCCGCTGCACTCGCCGCTGCAGGGCGGCGACCTCGTCGTCGTCGAGCAGTTCCGCCAGCTCTGCGGGGACCGCCTCGGCGATCGGGGCGATGTCCGCCAGCAGATCCTCGGGGATGGGTTCGCCGGCGAAGTCCCAGATCACCGTGCGGAGCTTGAACACGGCCGAGAAGCAGAGCCCGTGGTCGATGCCCCAGATGCGGCCGTCGTCGCCGCGGAGCACGTGGCCGCTCTTGCGGTCGGTGTTATTGGCGACGAAGTCGAACAGGGTGAGCCGGGCCAGCACGGCGTGGGTCTCCGGGCATCCTCGAACAGGTTGAAGTAGTGCTGCCGGAATTCGCGCTCGACAAACCACTGCAGCGAGCCGACGCTCAGGGGAGCGTCCTCGCGGATCACGGTGGGCGGGACGAAGCCCCAGCCCAGCGATTCACTGAGCAGTTAGGCGGAGCGTTCGCGCTTGTAGAGCCACGGCTTGGAAATCCCTACAACCGCTGCGGGTCCTCGGCGTACATTTGCAGGCGGATTTCCAGAGCCTCGGTCATGTGGCGGGCGGCGATGTCGCCCGCTGTGGTCGCGTCGCTGGCCTCGATGGCGGCAACCAGGGCTTCGTAGTCGGCCAGTACCGCGTTCCAGCGGCCCGGGTGGGTGAGCGTAGTCAGGGTGTAGCGGCGGACTTGTTGGTCCAGGCCGGTCAGCAGTCGCACCAGTGACAGACTGTGGGCTGCGGTCCAGATCAGGCCGTGGAACTCCCGGTTCGCCTCGGCCAGCGCCGGCCCGTCCGCCGGATCCAGCGACCGCATGACCTGGTACTTGGCCCGAAGTAGCCGGACGTCCAGGTCCGTCCGCTTCCGCGCAGCCTTTGCCGCTGCCGCCTCCTCAAGCACGATCCGCGACTCGTAGATGTCCACGATCTCCTCGGCCGTGTGCGTCCGGACCGCCAGGATCTTGCCGCGGCGCTCCAGCAAGCCGTCCTGCTCCAGCCGCTGCAGCGCCTCGCGGACCGGCGTGCGGGAGGCGCCGTACCTCTCCGTGAGCTTGACCTCGGTGAGGGTCTCCTCCGGCGTGATCGCCGAACTCAGGATGTCCTCCCGCAGGCGGCTGTAGACCGACTTCTCCAACACCATGCACGCTCCTCACCGGGGCCCGGACCGGCGTCTAAGGCAACTTATCCGGGTTCCCATCACCCAGCTGGCAGTATACATTTGCATTCAATTGCGGCGCCGGAGCCCGGACGGCCGCGCCCGGCAACGAAGAAGGAGCGTCCATGCCCGCCGAGATCCTGCTGGTCCACGGAAGCATGCTCGGCGCCTGGTGCTGGGAAGACACCATCGCCGAACTCGCCGCGCTCGGTACGGAGGCCGCCGCCTTCGACCTCCCCGGCCACGGAAAGAACGCCACCCCGCGCGGCTCGGTGACTGTGGCGGATTACGTGGCCGCCGTCGTCGAACGTCTGGACGCCGCGCCGGAACCCGTGGTCCTCGCCGGGCACAGCATGGCTGGGTACCCGATCGCCGCCGCGGCCCTGCAGCGCCCGGAGAAGGTCCGGCACCTGGTCTACTTCAGCGCCCAGGCCCGCAAACCGGGCCAGTCCTGGGCGGACACCCTGGACCCCGCCATCCGCGAGACCTACGAACGGGAGGCCGCCGAGCGCGGGGACGGCAGCTACGTGGTCCCCGCCGAGGTGGTGGCTGCCCGTTGGCTCTCCTCGTTGGACCCGGGAGACCCGAGGATCGAAGCCATCCGCTTCCGCCTCACCCCGCAGCCCGTCGGACCGCTCCTCGAACCGTGGACCTTGGCCGCCGGCTCCCTGGACGGCGTCCCCGTGACCTACATCTGGCCCGAGGAGGACCGGCAGAACACCGAGCGGCGGATGCGGATGTCCCTGTCCAACCTGCCGGCTGCCACCCGGCTGGTCACCATGAACGGGGACCACTGCGCCATGCTGACTGACCCCGCGGGCACCGCAGCCGCCCTCCACGCCGTCGTCGCCGGGTAGCGAAGCGCACGGAGGCAGGAGCCGGATAGGACTTAGGCGATGGACCCGGCCCGCCGGCCGAACACCGCCCCGGCTGCCAGCCCGCTGCCGCCCGGGTAGTTGCCGCTGAAGAGCCCTCCGAGCGCCTCGCCGCAGGCCAGCAGGCCCGGGATGGGCGCGCCGTCGTGGTCCAGCACGCGGCCGTAGGTGTCCGTCTTCAGGCCGCCGAATGTGAATGTCACGCCGCAGGTGACGGGGAAGGCGTAGAAGGGGGCCGTCTCCAGCGCCAGCGCCCAGTTGCTCTTGGGTGGCACCACGGCGGCCGCCCGGCCGTCTTTGACGTTCGGGTCGAACGCGCGGCCGGTGTCGATGCCGGCGTTGAACTCGGCCACGGTGCGTTCCAGCCCCGCCGGGTCGATGCCCGCCCGTTCGGCCAGGGTGGCCAGGTCGTCGGCCTCGATTACCGAGACGCCGGGCATCTGGTACTCCTCGGCGCGGAGCATGGGCCGGGTGGTGGCGTCGAAGAGCTGGTAGGCCACAGCGCCGGGCTGCTGCAGGATGTCCTTGCCGTAGCGGGCGTAGGTGTAGTTGCGGAAGTCCGCGCCCTCGTCCACAAACCGCGCACCGTCACGGTTCACCACGATCCCCAGCGGGTAGCCGCCGCGGGTGAGCTGGTTTGTCAGCTCATAGTTGCTCTCGTTCTCCGCGAACCCTGAGTCCCAGGCGACGCTGTGGCAGGTGGACCAGTCCCCGCCCTGTGCCGCGCCCGCGTCCTGGGCGGCGCGGATCATCTCGCCGGTGTTGCCCGGGGTGCCGCGGACCTTCGCGTTCTGCCAGCCCTCGCCCAGGTAGCGCTGCCGCATCTCCGGATTCGCCTCGAAGCCGCCCGAGGCCAGGATCACGGACTCGGCCCGCACCTCGCCGGTGGAACCGCCGTCGGCGTCGTGGAACCGCACGCCGGCCACGCGCCCGTCCTCGACGATCAGCTCCGTGACGGCGTGGCCGTAGCGGACGCTGACGCCGGCGCGTCCGGCCGCCGCGGCGTGGTCGGCCATGAGGCCCTTGCCGCCGCCCACGTTGCCGATGTGCAGGCCGCCCCAGAACAGGTACGACCCGTCCGGCTGGCTGTACGCCTGCCGCTCATACATGAGCCGGTACTTCAACCCCTGCCGCTGCAGCCAGCGCAGCGTCCCTTGGCTCTCCTCCACCAGCACCCGGGACAGCTCCGGATCGTTCCGGCCGCCGGAGACCTTCGCCAGGTCCGCGAGGTAGTCCTCCTGCGTGTAGGGCGGCACCTCAGTGACGGCGTGCCGCTCGTCGGGTTCGACGACGTCGGCCAGGTCTTCCAGCCCGCCGTGCGGGATGCGGGTGGCGCCGGCCGTGTAGTAGCTGTTGCCGCCGGCGCGGTCCTTGTCCGCCTTCTCCAGCAGCAGCACCGAGCGGCCGTTTTCTGCCGCCGCCAGCGCCGCCGTAAACCCGGCGTTGCCGCCGCCCACCACCAGAACGTCTATGTTCTCCACCATTGTCCAAGCTCCTCAGTCGATGATGAATACGAATGTATACAACAGAATGCAATCCGACAAGAGGTGGTCCAAAGTGTTGCGGGGGAGTGGCATTAGAAGCGCGGAATGCAGCAGGGAGCCCGGCCGTGGTCTGGATTTCTCCAGCCCGGCCGGGCTCCCTGCATGACGCGCTGCGCCCGCGAGGGGCTCGCTTTGTTGGTTCTAGTTGGCGTTGCTCTAGTTCGTTTTGGCGATGTAGACGTCGCACGGGGCGTTGTGCGCCACCGTGTTGGCCACGCTGCCCAGGACGCGGCCCAGGCCCTGCATGCGCCGGTTGCCCACCACGATCACCTTCGCCTCGAGGCGCTCGGCCTCGCTGATGAGCACCTCGTGCGGCTTGCCCCGCGCCGCGGTGTAGGTGGTGCTGACGCCGGAGGCGCCGAGGAGGGCGGCTACGCGCTGGGCCACCTTGTGGGCCTGCTCCGAGTCGGAGACGGTCCAGTCCTCGCCCGCGATCTCCACCACCTCGGTCTTGTCGCTGGCGTACGCGGTGACCACGTTGAGGGTGGCGCCCATGGCCTGGGCCAGGTCCGCCGCGGTACGTGCTGCCTTCATGGCTGTTTCTGATCCGTCGACGCCGACGATGACAATGCCTGACACTGGTCGATCTCCTTCGTTAGTTCCTCATGGCTGTGCTCCCGGAGCCCCACGGGCACCGGGTGACGTGCGTGGGTCTCACGGCGCAGGGATCTCCTGGGCGTCGATGTACATCTCGATGCGGATGTTCTTGGCCACTTCCAGGTGGGCGCTGGCGATCTTGCCGGCGCGTTCGGCGTCCCGGTCCCGGATGGCGGCGACGAGTTCCTCGTGTTCCTTCAGCACCTGGCTCCAGCGGGCCGGAGTGGACAGTGTGGTCCCGGGGTAGCGGATGAAGTGCACCAGGATGCGGTCCAGCAGATCCAGCAATGCCGCGCTGTGGCTCGCGGCCCAGATGCGCTCGTGGAAGGTGCGGTTCACGGCGGCCAGCTGCGCCGCGGTGGCCTCCTCGAACTTGAGGTCCACCATGCTCTGGTGCGCTCGTTCGATCAGCATGAGGTCCATGTCCGTGTGGCGCAGGGCGGCGGTCTTAGCGGCGGCCTCCTCCAGGAAGGAGCGCACCTCGTAGAGGTCCAGCATCTCCTCGGGCCGGTACTCCCGGACCTGCATGCGCGAGCCGATCCGCTCCACCAGGCCCTCGGTTTCCAGCCGGCGCAGGGCCTCGCGGATGGGGGTGCGGGAGACGTTGTACTTCTTGGCCAAGGCGGTCTCCACCAGCTGGGCCTTGGGCGGGAGCTCCTGGGCAATGATCGCGTTGCGGATCATCAGGTACGGGCTCATCAGGGCCGGATTGCTCATCGCTGGTCTCTTCCTCGTGGCAGCAACGGTGTGAACATCAGGCGGGCCTGATGCAACTCACCATACAGTCGAAGGCCATTTTAACACACGGTATACAGCTGGCTCTTTTCGTGAACAGCAATCTCAGACGGCGTCAAGACGCTCGTCACATTTCGGTAACGGGTGTGTGCCAACACACATTTTTGTTGCTCGCTTCCTGCAAACGGTATACATTCGACCGAAAGCGAGGACAGTTTCTTAAAACTGTACCGAAAGTGCTTCAAAGATCGACCGGTACCAACGACGGTACGCAGGCACCATTGAGGAGACACCATGACCAGCCCCACCGGCACGGTCCAACTGGGGGAATCGGACTCCCCGCGAACGTCAGTCATTCAGGTCCCGGCCGCCCTGGTCCGCGGCGGGACGAGCAAGTGCTGGATTTTCCGCCAGAGCGACCTGCCGGCGGACACCGCCGACATTGAACGCCTGCTGATCCGTACCTTCGGCTCCCCGGACCTCCGCCAGATCGACGGCGTCGGCGGCGCGTCCTCCACCACCAGCAAGGCGATCATCGTGGACGACCTCGGCTCGGCGGACGGCGTGGTGAACTACCGCTTCGCGCAGGTGGCGATCGACAAGCCCTCCGTGGAATGGGACAGCAACTGCGGCAACTGCGCCACCGGCCTGGGCCTGTACGCGCTCCACGCCCGGCTGGTTCCGCCGGCCGACGGCGTCTCCCGCGTCACCATCGTCAACACGGTCACCGGGCTGAGCCTGGTCTGCGAGGTCCCAACCCCCGGCGGCGAGGTCCCCACCTACGGCTCACGGCAGATCCCGGGCCAGTACTACCCGGGCGTCCCCGTGGACATCATCTTCGAGAGCAGCAGCTGGACCAGCTTCGAGACGGAAATGCCCACCGGCCACGCCGTCGACGAGGTCACCGTCCAGGGCCGCACCTTCCACGCCACGCTGATCGATGCCGGCGCCCCGGCGGCGATCTTCGATCCGCGGGACTTCGGCTTCACCGGACGGGAGGACGCGGAGGAGCTGGAGGAACTGGTGGCCCTGGCGCCGGAGCTGCGGGCCGCCGCCGCCAAGGTCATGGGCATCCCCAGCCACCTGACGTCCATCCCGAAGGTGGGCATCGTGGGCCCGCCGCCGGCGGGGGAGACCGGCGTCTCCGCGCGGATGATCTCGATGGGTGCCCTGCACCCGGCGATCGGACTCACCAGTGCCGTCGCGATCGCCGCCGCCTCCGGACGCGCCGGCTCCATCGTCGCCAACGCCGCCGTCGGCACCTCCGGTAACTCCGGCAATGCCGGCAACACAGACAACGACGGAGGGGACACCCTGGCGATCCACCTCCTCAACGGCGCCACCAGGACAGCCCTGGACGCGCCCGTTCCCAGCAAGGTCGCCTTCCAGCGGTCGGCCCGGGTCATCAGCGAAGGAACCGTGCTCGTCCCCGGCGACTGACCGGGCGGCAGGCAAACCACCATTCACAAGGACGTGTCATGAAAATCAGCATCCAGAATCTGCAGCTCAAATACGGTGACTTCGTCGCCATCGAAAACCTCAACCTCGAGATCGGCGACGGCGAGGCCCTGGTCCTGCTGGGCCAGTCCGGCTGCGGCAAGACCAGCACCATGCGCTGCCTCGCCGGGCTTGAAGAGCCCAGCTCCGGCCGCATCATCATCGACGACGTCGTGGTGTTCGACTCGGAAAAGGGCATCAACCTGCCGCCGAACAAGCGCAACGTGGGCATGGTCTTCCAGTCCTACGCCGTCTGGCCGCACATGACCGTCTTCCAGAACGTGGCCTACTCCCTGAAGTTGCAGAAGCTCTCCAAGTCCGAAACCCGGGACCGGGTGATGGAGGTCCTGACCCTGGTGGGCCTGGAGAAGTTCGCGGACCGCGGCGCCAGCCTCCTCAGCGGCGGGCAGATGCAGCGCGTGGCCCTGGCCCGCAGCCTGGTGATGCGCCCCAGCGTCCTGATGCTCGACGAGCCGCTCTCCAACCTTGACGCCCGGCTCCGTGACCGGCTCCGCGTGGAGCTCCGCGAAATCCAGCTCCGCCTGGGCCTGACCTGCGTCTACGTCACCCACGACCAGCACGAGGCGTTCGCCCTGGCGGACCGGATTGCGCTGCTGCAGGGCGGCAAGATCGTCCAGATTGGCGGCCCGCGCGAGATGTACGAGACCCCGGCCAGCGCCTCGATCGCGCACTTCCTGGGCGTCTCCAACGTCATGGACTGCGAGTCGGTGGCCGCCCCGGACGGCTCCGCCACCGCCAAGGTGACCGACCACGGGCTCACCATCCACTCCGCGCAGCGCGCCACCACGGCCCCGCAGCAGATGAAGGTCTGCATGCGCGCCGAGGACCTGCAGCTGTCCGCCCAGCCCACCGCGGCCGCCAACGCCTGGAAGGGCAAGGTCCGGGTGGCCGGCTTCCAGGGCAACGACGTCCGCTACGCCGTGGAGCTCGACGGCGGCCTGGAACTGGACGCGCTCGGAACCATCAAGCGCGGCGAACAGCACGAGGTGGGCGACTCCGTCTGGGTCAGCATCGATCCCGCGCAGGTCCAGATCCTCCCGGCGGAGGTGCTGGTATGAGCCTCAAGACCCCGCTGGCGGATCCCGCCGTCGCGGCTTCCCCCGTCCCCGCGTCCTCCCGCGGCACCAAAGCCCTCGGGAACCTGCGCAAGGGCACCCCCGCCATGATCATCATCGCGATCCTGGCCGTCCTGGTGCTCCTGCCGCTGGCCCTGGTGCTGCTCGCGGCATTCTCCGACGCCGTGCCCCGGCCCGGCAACATCTCCCTGGGCGGGCTGACCCTGGACAATCTGATGCTCCTGGCCAGCCCGGAGGCCCTGGGCGCGCTGGGGAACTCGCTCATGGTGGGTGCCGGATCCGCCGTCGTCGCCTTGGTGATCGGCGCGTTCCTGGCCTTCGTCTGCGCCCGCACCGACGCGCCGATGCGCAAGTTCATCTTCTTTATCGGCATGGCCCCCATGTTCATCCCCGCCCTGGTGGGTGCGCTGGCCTGGTCGCTGCTGTCCTCCCCGAGCGCCGGCTACCTGAACATCCTGCTCCGCGACCTCGGCATCGACTTCGTCATCAACATCTACAGCCTGCCGGGCCTGATCTTCGTCCTCGGGATCTTCTACGCCCCGTACGCGTTCCTGCTGATGCACAGCTCGCTGTCGATGATGAACGCCGACCTCGAAGAGGCCGCCACCGTCCACGGCGCCACCCTGAAGACCATGCTCCGCACCGTCACCCTGCCACTGGCCCTGCCGGCCGTGCTGGGCTCGGCGATCCTGGTCTTCGCCCTGACCATGGAGAACTTCCCGGTGGCGCAGGTGATCGGCAACCCCGCCGGCATCGACACGCTGCCCACGTACATCTACCGCCTGATGAGCGCGACGCCGGCCAAGAGCAACCAGGCCGCCAGCATCGCGATCGTCCTGACCGCGGCCCTGCTGGTCATCACCGTGATCCAGCAGCGCATCATCAACAAGCGCAAGTTCACCACCGTCACCGGCAAGGGCAACCGTCCCCGCCAGGTGCCGCTGAGGAAGCTGCGCTGGCCGTTCACCATCATCGCCCTGGCGTACTTCGCCGTCGCCGTCGTCCTGCCGATGCTCGCGCTGCTGGCCGCCTCCATGCAGGCCACCCCGTTCGTCGCCTCCATCTCCCAGCTCTTCGAGACCGGGGCCATGAGCTTCGCCAAGCTGGCCGACGTCCTGGCCTCGCACGACTTCCAGCTGGCGCTGCGCAACAGCGTGATGGTGGCGCTGCTGGCCGCGATCGCCGGCACCACGCTCAGCTTCATCGCCTCCTACGTCCGCTACCGGACCAAGACCCGCGGCGGCCAGCTGATTGAACTGATCGCCATGACGCCACTGGCGGTGCCCGCGATCGTCATGGGCATCGGCCTGCTGTGGACCTGGCTGTTGCTGCCGGTCCCGGTCTACGGCACCCTGCTGATCCTGGCGATCGCCTGCGTGGCCGTGTTCCTGCCGCAGGGCTACCGGGGCATCTCGGCGTCGATGCTGCAGATGGACCAGGACCTGGAGGACAGCGCCGTCATGCTCGGCGCCCGCCGCTCCAAGGCGATCGTGAACGTGACCCTGCCGCTGATGCGGGTGGGCATCACGTCCTCCTTCCTGCTGTTCCTGATGCTCTCGATGCGTGAACTGAGCGCCTCGATCTTCCTGTTCACCTCGAACACCCGGATCCTCTCGATCCTGGTCTTCGACAACTTCGACAACGGCCAGAGCCAGTCGGCCGCGGCCGTCAGCGTCCTGTACATCGTCGTGATCGCGGTGCTGGCGGTGATCGCCCAGAAGGTGGGCGCCGACCGCAAGCTCGAGACCAAGTAACGCTTCCCGCACCACACCATTTGAAAGGGTCTAAACAATGAAGTTAGCGTCCAAAATCCCCCTGCTCGGCCTCGGCGTCGTCCTCTCCCTGAGCATGGCTGCCTGCGGCGGCGCCGCCGCGAGCAACAGCGTGGTCACCGCCACGGCAGAGGTCAAGACCGACGACGGGCTGGTGATCAACGGCGAGAACATCGCGGACAAGGCCACCTACGACAAGGCCAAGACCCAGACCCTGAGCCTCTACTCCGGCTACACCGAATCCTCCGAGAGCGCCCTGGTGGCCGCCTTCACCAAGGACACCGGTATTAAGGTCAACGTGGTCCGCCTGACCCCGAACAAGCTGGCCGAGCGCGTCCAGTCCGAACAGGGCGCCGGCAAGTTGGGCGCCGACGTCATCCGCACCTCCGACTACCGGATCGCCAAGACCCTGGAGGACGCGAAGGTCTGGAAGGCCTACGACGTGCCGGGCGCTTCGCAGTTCAAGGACGTCTCGGTGGACGGCGGGCAGTTCACCCGCATGTTCAACTCCGTCTACACGCTGGGCTACAACACCCAGCTGGTGAAGGATGCGGACGCCCCGAAGTCCTGGAACGACGCCGTCAGCGGCAAGTGGCAGGGCAAGCTGGGCATCGTCCAGGGCGGCTCCGGCGGCAGCACCGCCTCCCTGAACCGCTTCATGGAATCGAAGCTGGGCAATGACTACTTCGCCAAGTACGCCGCGCAGAAGCCCACCATCTACGACTCCCTGGGCGCCGAGGCCACCGCGCTGGCCCGCGGCGAGGTGGCGGTGGGAACCGTGACCATCAGCGGCACCAACATCTCCGCCGTGCAGGACAAGGCTCCGGTGAAGTTCATCGTCCCGGACGAGGGCCTGGTGGCGTACGACTACTACCTGGGCATGGCCGGGTCCGCCACGAACGTTGAGGCGGCCAAGGTGTTCATGAACTACAACCTGTCCAAGCAGGGCCAGAAGGTTTTCGCACAGTTGGGCGAATACCCGGCCCGCACCGACGTTGAGCCGCCCACCATCATGGGTATCAAGCTGCCGGCCGCCGACTCCGGCAAGGTCTACCGTATGGCCAACACCGATGCGATCAGCTTCGGCAAGGACGACCTGGCCAAGTGGAACAAGGTCTTCGGCTACAGCAAGTAACCCGCAAGCTGCCCGGGCCTTCACCGGCCCGGGCAACGAACCGCAGTGGGGCGGCGAATGATGGTCACCGGGACCATCGCCTATTCGCAACGTGCGCCGCCCCGTTGCGGTTTCTTTATGCGCTTTTGCTATCCGCTAGGCTCGGCACATCTGAGCCCCGGCCAACGCCACCCGTCCGTGAAGGAGCATAGATGCCCCGCGAGCACTACAAGGCAGTCCTGTTCGATGTCCAAGGGACCCTCACGGATTTCCGGACCACTCTGCTGGACCACGGCCGGTCCGTCCTGGGCAGCAGGGCCGCGGCGCTCGACTGGCCGTCGGTGGTGGACGAGTGGCGGGCGGTCTACCGGACCATGGTGGCGGAGCTCTCCGAGGCGAGGGAGTGGCGGTCGGTCCGGTCCATCTATGCCGACGGGCTGGCGGACATCGTTCGACGGCGTGGTCTCGAGGATGGGGTGACGGACGACGAGATCGCTCTCCTCACGGACGGGTGGGAGCAGTTGCGTCCCTGGCCGGACGCGGCTGCAGGACTGCGGCGGTTACGGCGGTCGCACCACGTAGCGGCCCTGTCCAACGCCGACCTCTCCGCCGTCATCTCAACCTCACGAACCTGCGGCTTCGACTGGGACGCGGTCTTTTCCGCGCAGCAGTTCCGCGCCTTCAAACCGCACGAGTCAACCTACCTGGGCGCGGCCGACCTGTTGGGCGTAGAGCCGGCAGAGACACTCATGGTGGCCTCGCACCGATATGACTTGGACGCCGCCGCGGCACTGGGCCTGGGGACGGCCTTCGTCTCCCGGCCAGACGAATACGGGCCAGGCGGGCACGCGGACCAGGCGTCCGACGGCGACTACGACGTCGTCGTGGAATCGATCGAGGACCTCGCCGGGACGCTCGGGGCCCGAGGCTAATTAGCGCCCGTTAGTACTCGCCCTTGATCACGAAGTACGAGCCGCGGATGGTGCCGGCCAGCTTGGACTTCTGCCGGGCGAACTTGAACTTGTCCGCCAGTTCCTCCGGAACCTCCATGCCGTCCGAGAGCTTGAAGCCGACGGCCCGCTTGCCGCCGTCCTCGATGCTGTACATGACGTTGATGGACAGGCCCGACTCGTAGAAGACGTAGTCCATCCGAAGCCCGTCCACCTCGAACGACCTGTGTTACCGCCCGCCGGCAGTTCCTCGGGTCTCACAGGGCGATCCGCCAAGCTCGGCGTGCGTCTCGGGGCGTCCGCGAACAGGGTGAAGTAGTGGTCCGTGAAGTCGTGCGCGATGAACCACTGGCGGACCCAACCGGAGCGGACGACGCCGGGCTCCCGCCCGCCGTCGTCCGCCTAGTTCGGGCCGCCGCCACGGCGGCCGGCAACCTACCTTAGTGCCAGAACCCCAGCGCGAACTCGGCGATCACCGTGGAGAGCAGGAATGAGGCGGTGATGGCCACCAGCCCCACGGGGATGATCTTCCAGCCGATGTTCTTCAGCAGCGGGATGTCCTTGCCGAGCGACAGGCCGGCCAGGGTCAGCATCACGGTGGCGATGGAAAGGAAATCGACGGTCTTGACCGCGGCGTTCAGGGCTCCGGCGCCGAAGAACCACGGACTGGAGATGTAGGCGCCGATGGTGGTGATGAAAACGATCGCTGAGATCTTCTTGGTTACTTTAGCCAGACCGATACTCACGAGAACGAGTGCCAGCATGATGGCATATCCCACCACGATGGACAGGCTCAGGCCCTTCGCGGCGACGGCTGCCGTGCCGATGCCGAGCACCGTCAGCACCGACAGGGACAGCCACAGCGGCAGCTTCATCTCGGCTGAAGACTCGGCCACCCGCTCGCGGAACTGGCGGTTCTCCTCCTCCTGCGCTGCCTGCCGCTCAACGTCGGCGGCGCTGCGGCTTCCGTGAGCCGTGACCAACTCACGGCTCTCCTGCTTGCGGGTCAGGAACTTGTAGAACTTGTCCGCCAACGGCAGAGCGAGGTAAATGCCGACGTAGACACCCAGCACGGTGGTGATCAGGTTGGACACCGCGGCCATACCCAGGATGGCTTCCTGGTCCGCCGGGTACGCGGCGGTGATGCTCGCGGCAGATGCGGCCATCATGGAGCCGGAGCCCACGCCGGCGCCCATGGCGAGGGCCAGCGGATCGAAGATCTTCCAGTTGGCAACGAGGGAGGTCAACAATGTGATGAAGACGGCGCCGAACAGGGTGCCGAAGACGTACATGGCCAGCACGCCGCGGTACTGGTCCGAGTCCGGGCCGTACTTCTCGGACACCATCGCGAAGGACGGTTCGCGGTCCAAAGAGAACGTGGCACCCACAGTCGCTTTGCCCATCCGCAGCAGCACGGCCAAAGGCAGCGCAAGCACGATGGTGCCCAACAGGTGGCCCACCTCCTGCAGCAGCAGGGCCGGACCGGCCTTGAGCAGGGTGGGCAGGCTGGGGCCGATATTGAAGGCGAGCCGGGCCACCAGGAGCAGGACGGCGACTCCCACCAGGGCGGCGGCGACGCGCTGAAGGTCAATCCCTAGCGGCTTGAACTTCTGAATGGACACCAGCAGGCCAAGGATCAGGCCCCACACCATCGGGAAGATGACGATCGCGCCGATGCCCAGATCGATCTTGGCCTGGCCGATGAACTGCACGGCGAGTGCAATCACGAACGCCAACGCGGCAATGGGAATGGTCAGCTTGGTGCCGGCTTTCTCGGTCCGGGCTGTGGTGAGAGTGGTCATGATGCGCCTTCCTGGGAGAGAGTGCGACGGCGGTATGCCGCGTGAGTGAAACGTTGACGGAGAGTGGGGTTCGAGGCTGCCGCGGCGACGGTCCAGGCCAACGCCAGGCCGGCCTCGGACATCACCTGGTACGCCGGGGGCGTGTCAGCCAGGGCGGCGAACGCGTGCGAATGAATAGGAACGTCCGCGCCGGGGATGCTCAGCCAGGGATGCAGCGAGGGGATGACCTGGGAGATGTTGCCCATGTCGGTGGAGCCGCCGCTCAGGCCGGGCGCGGGGGAGGTGTCCTTGCCGAGGGAATCCATGGCGGCGGTCCAGTGGGCGGCGAGGTCGTGGTCCTGGATCAGGGGCTCGTAGAGTGGCTCGGTGTCCTCAAACTCCAGGCTGGTGCCGGTGGCGAGGGCCGCCCCTTCGAAACAGCGTCGCACCCGCACCAACAGTGCCTCAAACTCGGGCAGGGTGAACGCCCGGCATTCGAACTCCACTACCGCCTTCTCCGGGATGATGTTGGTGACGTGCCCGGCCTCGGCCACATAACAGGCCACCCGGTGGTCGGAAGGAATCTGCTGGCGCAGGAGGCCGATCGCCACCTGGCTGAGCACTGCGGCGTCGGCCGCGTTCACGCCCAGGTGCGGCGCCGCGGCAGCGTGCGCGGCCTTGCCGGTGAAGGTGGCTTTGTACCGGCCCACGGCCTGGGCGCTGGTCCCGGCCGGGTTGTAGGTCAAGCCGTCCTGCACCGGGTGGACCATCAGGGCCAGCCCGACGCCGTCGAACGCTCCCCGCTCCAGCATCAGCGACTTGCCGCCGCCGTGCTCCTCCGCGGGGGTGCCGATGGCCTTGAGTGTGAGGCCCAGTTCATCCACGAACGGTTGCAGCGCCAGGGCCGCTGCCACCGACGCTCCGGCAATCAGGTTATGTCCGCAGGCGTGGCCGATCCCCGGCAGCGCGTCGTATTCGACGCAGAGGGCCACGGTCAGATCGCCGGTGCCCGCGCTCGCGGTGAAGGCGGTGGGCAGTCCGGCCGTGCCGCGTTCTACGTCGAAGCCGCCCTCGGCCAGCAGCGCGGTGATCGCCTCCGCGGACCGGGCCTCCTCGAAGGAAATCTCCTTGAACCCGTGGATGTCCCGGGCCAGTGCTTTCACGCGGGGCTTCCAACGGTCAACGCCATCCGCCAGGGACTGCCGGAGCCCGTCCGCCGCCGTGGTTGTCTGTGTGGTGTCCATGGGTCTCCTAATAGGACAGCGACGGGAAGGGGGAATCGGCGGCCCGGGTGGGCACCCAGACGGCTTTGGCCTGCGTGTATTCGTCAAGGACGCCCGGCCCGGAGGATCGGCCGTGGCCGGAGTCTCCGAATCCGCCGAATGGCACGGCGACGTGGATGGTCTTGTACGCGTTGATCCAGAACGTACCGGCCTTAACCTCGCGGGCCACGTGGTGGGCACGGGAGACATCCGAGGTCCAGACCGCACCGGCCAGGCCAAAGCTGGTGTTGTTGGCGCGGGCGACAGCCTCTGCTTCGGTGTCGAACGCATCAGCACCCACCACCGGACCGAAGACCTCAGTAGTTTCCAGCCGGTTCTCCGCGGTCACCCCGTCGAGGAGCGTCGGCATCACCCAGTGGCCGCCCCGCAGCGCCGATCCGCGCAGGGCCTCCGGCAGGTCGGCCCCGGTGAGGCGACGTCCGCCGTCGTCCAGTCCTGCGTCGATCAGGCCGGTGACGGTGGCGAACTGCCGCGCCGTGATGATGGGCCCAACCTCAGTTTCCGTGTCCAAGGGGTCGCCCACGCGGAGCAGCGCGGCCTTGGCAGCGACCATCTCGACGAATTCCGCGTGGACGCTGCGCTGTACCAGGAGCCTTGAGCCCGCAACGCAGGACTGGCCTGCCCCGGAGAAAATTGCGGAGATGGCGCCGTCCGCGGCGCGGTCCAGATCCGCGTCGGCGAAGACGATGTTGGCGCTCTTACCACCGAGCTCCAGCAGTGCCGGGATGCCGGCTTGGGCGGCTGCGACGGCGACGCGGCGGCCGGTGGGGACGGAGCCGATGAAGCTGACCTTCCCCACACGGGGGTCCGTGGTGAGGGCCGCGCCGACGGTCTGTCCCAGTCCGGCGGCGACGTTGAAGACTCCGGCCGGCAGGCCGGCCTCATACGCGATCTGGGCAAGCCGGACCGAGGACGCGGGGGTGAATTCGCTCGGTTTGATGATGACGGCGTTACCGGCGGCAAGCGGGGCGGCGGAGTTCCAGCCTGCGGTGAAGAGCGGGGCGTTCCACGGGGTGATGGCGACGACGACGCCCCAGGGCACCCGCTCGGTGTAGGTGTGCCAGTTGCCCGGGACGGGAATTGTCTGCCCGGTGAGCTTGTCCGCCCAGCCGGAATAGTAGCCAAACATCTCGGCGACCTTGGCCGCCTCGGCCCGGGCGTCGCGGATGGGTTTACCGGTGGTGGCCGATTCCAGGATGGCCAATTCCTCGGTGTGTTGTTCGACGGCACGGCTGACATTGCGGAGGATGGCGGCGCGCTCAAAACCGTTGAGCCGGCCCCAGGCGGCGGCACCCGCCGTCGCGCTCTGCAGTAAGGCGTCCGCGCCCTCGGCTCCGGGGTCGGCGTAACTGGCGAAAGCCTCGCCGGTGGCAGCTGCGGTCAGGGTAATGGTCTCGCCGCCGCCGGGGACGATCCGGCCGCTGACGAATGCGCCCAGACCCGTGGGGAAGGCGGCGTCCAGGACCGCGCGGGCGGTGGCCGTGGAAGAGGCGGTGGGGGCGGTGGTGATTGTCACGATGCGGTTTTCCTTCAGAGTGGGGCGGGATGCCGGCGCTACGCGGCGGGCTGGGAAGCGGGAGCGCCAGCGGGGGTAATGGCCGGCGCAACGGCACGGGCGATCTCGGTGAAGTCGGCCTTGGGTCCGAGCAGCGAGAGGGCAACCTGCCACTGCTGGGCGACGGCGCCCAGCAGTTCCGGCTTTTGGCCGACCTGTTCGGCCACGTCCACAGCGAGGGCCGCGTCCCGTGCCATCAGGCCCAGGGAAAAGCCGGAGTCATGGCTGCCGCTCAGCACCCAGTTGGGGTACATAGTGGCCGAGACCTTGCTGCCGCCGGAAGCGCCGCTGATGCTCGCCGCTGCGGTAGCGGGGTCGATCCCGTACGCCTTCGCTACGCCCAGTGCCTCGCCGACGGATGCGAGGTTCGCGGCGGCCAGGACGTTGTTGAGGAGCTTGACTACGTTGCCGCTGCCCGGACCGCCGATGTGGCTGTAATTCCCGGACGTGAGTGCCAGAAGTACCGGTTCGGCCGCGTGGAGGGCGGCATCCGTTGCGCCGACGAAGGCGCTGAGTGTGCCGGTGGCGGCGCCGTCGCGACCGCCGGAGACCGGGGCATCGATGAAGGCGGCGCCGCTGTTCTCGGCCAGTTCCGCCATGTGCCGGCTGGTGGACGGTTCGGATGTGGTGGTGTCGATGATGGCCACCGTTCCGGGGGCCGCCAGCAGCTGCGGCACCGTGGCCTCCACGATGGCCGCCGCGGGCAACGAAAGGACAACATACGGCGTGCCGGCGACGGCAGCAAGGGTGTCGGCGGTGCTGATTCCGGTTGCCTCGGCCGCCTCCCGGGCAGTCTTCGAGGGATCGAATCCGGTGACGCGCCATCCGGCGTGGTGCAGGGCGGTGGCCATGGCTCCTCCCATGGCGCCGAGTCCGATCACGGCGACGCGGTTATCTTGTGGCACGTTCATAGTGGTACTCCTGGGGCTTTGGTGAAGGGTCTTGGGACGTCGTTGTGGGCCCTGGCGCCTAGTCGAGGTAGATGTCCAGGTCTTTCCAAAGTTGCTGGGTCCGGCGGATAGTGGCCCGGCTACGCTCCGGATGAGCCGCTTCCATACCGGCGAGCAGCCCGTAGATGAGGGAGTTTGCGGCGGTGACTGACTGAAAGAACGAGATGCCCTCCGAGGCTACGATCATGAGGTGGTCAGCCGCGGACGCCAAGCGGCCGCGGCGCTGGTCGCTGATGGCGATGACGGTGGCGCCAGCCTGTTTGGCAGCCTCGGCGGCCACGATGATCTGCTTCACCGAACGCCACATGTTGATCACCACCAGGACGTCTCCGGGCCCGAGGCTGTTGGTGCTTGAGGCCAGGTGGGGTCCGCCGCGGTTTTCCAGGGTGATGGGGTATCCCATGGTGGATCCGAGATGGGCCATGACGCCTGCGGGCCCGGCGAAGGAGCCGATGCCGACGACGGTGATGGATGTGGCCGCTGCCAATGCGGCGACGGCGGCCCCGGCATCGTCAGGGGTGTTGGAATCCAGGGTCAGCCGGAGGTTTTCGATGTCGTGAGTGATGGCTGCATGGAGTGGGCTGCGGGTTTCGCCGTGTACGGCGAGGGTGTCTTCCGTCGAGATCATGACGAGGTAGCGGGAGCGGAGTTCCCGCTGTAAGTCTGGCCAGCCCCGGTAGCCCAGGTGCTGGGCGGTGCGGACCACGGAGGAGCTGTTCACGTCCGCCCGTTGGGCGATCTCTGCGATGTCCGCGTAGGAGGAGAGCTGGGGGTTTCGCACGATGACCTCAACCACGCGGCTTTGGGCCTTGGTCAGCGGAAGGTCCGGCAAGGCGTCCCCCAACCACGCGGGGGACCCGGCGGCCCGTTCGGCCTGAGGGTTGTCGCTAGATGGGGGAGATGTCTGCACCGAGGAACCGTTCTGTAATGCAGATCACTCTGCAAGTGGAATTGCATCTAAGATACTCTGCAGATTCCATTGCCGGAAGGCGTTTACGTTTCGGGGATGTAAAACCTTCGCCCCCGGGGAGGGCCGCTCTTGCATTCTTTCTTTTTTCACCGTATAAAGTAAGAATGTTATCCGAGTCACACCCAGCCGCACCGACCGGGCGGGATGCGCTGCGCAGCATCCGATCCAGCGCCATTTTCGGCACGCTGCTGACCTCCGGCCCACTGGCGCGGACGGAACTGGCGCAACGGACCGGGTACAGCCCCTCCACCGTCACCGGCATCGTGCAGGAACTTAGCGATGCCGGCTACCTGCGCGTGGTGGGGCAACAGCAGTCCACCGGTGGCCGGAGGCGCACGCTGATCGAACTCAACAAGTCCGCCGTGACCGCCGCCGTCGTCGGCTTCCGCGGCCCACGGGTCTGGTGCACAGTGATCGATCTCGAAGGCAGCCAGCTTGACTCCACCGACCACGATTTCGACCCCCAGAACCCCGTGGGCAGCATCGCGGAGGCAGTCATGAGCTTGCACGAGCGGGCCGGAATTCCCCCCGTGCACGTTGTGGTTGCGTTGCCCGGCGTCGTCGCTTCCGACGGTTCCCTGGCACTCTCGCCGGCCTTTGGCCCGGTTGCCCATCTCCGCCTGGCGGACGAACTGGAGGCCGCGACCGGTCTGAGGACCACCGTGGAAAACGACGTCAACCTCATCGCGATGGGGGAGCGGGCCAGCGGCGCCGGCAACGGTGTCGACGACCTTGTTCTGATTCATGTCGCGGAAGGAATTGGCGCCACCATCATCGCCAACGGGGAGGTGCTGGACGGAGCCTCCCGCTCCGCAGGCGAGATCGGCTTCCTGCCGCAGGGGCTGGAGACAGGCCCGCACGGGGACCGGGGAGAATTCGAAAAGCGATGGACTGCCTCGGGCATTCAGGAAGAGGCGGACCGGCGCGGCCTGCCACTGCCGCACGACAAAACAATTCAGCGACTTTGCAGCAGCGGGGCGACGGCGGGCCGGGACCTCCTGGCCGATGTGATCAGGGCCTGGGCGTTCGCCGCCGTCGTGTGCGTGTGCGTGGTCAACCCGTCCAGGGTGATCTTTTCCGGCGACGCCGTCGCCCTGGGAGTCGACGCGCGTCAACTGCTCCGCGACCGGGTGCAGGATGCAGCGCCATCCCAGACCGAGGTCGTCTTTGCCGAACTGGGGGAGGCAGCCATCCTGCACGGCGCTATCGCGAAAGTGATGCAGGCGCCCGCTGTTCTCTTTTCCGGATCCGTCGGATGAGCGCACCCACGACATGTTCACTCACCTCAGCCAACACAATCAATGGGAGAAATCAATGACGTCACGACCCTTGAGATTCGCACTTCTAGCCAGCGGTCTCGCCCTCACTCTGGGAATGACCGCCTGCGGACTCGACGCACCCAAGGATTCCGGTTCATCGGCCGGCGCCGCCGGGTCCGGAACCCTGACGATCTATACCGCCAGGGACAAGGGGCTGGCAACCGATGTCGTCGCCGACTTCGAAAAGGCCAACCCGGCTTACGCCGGCAAGGTCCAGGTGCTGACCCTGGGCGCGCAGGAAGCGCTGGAGCGGATTAAGGCCGAGAAGTCCAACCCCCAAGGCGACATCTGGTGGGGTGGTACGCAGCAGCAGATGCAGCAGGCCGCCGGCGAGCAGGTTCTCGCCGCCGCGCCGAAGGACGTCATCGACGCCGTGCCCGCAACGGACCGGGACCCGGAAGGTCTCTGGGTCGGCGAAATGAAGCTCGCCGAGGTCATCTTCTATAACAAGGACATGCTTTCCCCGGATCAGGCTCCCAAGGACTGGGATGACTTGGTGGACCCGGCACTGAAGGGCAAGATCGCCATCCGCGATGTCCTGGCGTCCGGAACGATGCGCAGCATTTTCGCCTCCATGATCGACCGTAAGTTCGACGCGGCCGGCAGCCCGGACGCCGGGTACGAGTGGCTCAAGAAGTTGGACGCGAATACGAAGGTGTACGCCGCCAACCCCACTGACCTTTATCTCCGCATCACCCGTCAGGAAGCTGCAGTCACCGCCTGGAACCTTCAGGACGTGATGCTGCAGATCCAAAACCAGAAGGCTCCCTACACCCCGGTGGTCCCCTCCTCCGGAGCCCCGATGCTTGTCGACGGCGTCGCCAAGATTAAGAACGGGCCCTCGTCGGCCGGCGCAGACGCGTTTCTCTCCTTCCTTTTGAGCAAGGACGAACAGGCCAAGCTCTCCGAGAAGTATTTCCAGATCCCCACCGTCACCCTGGCCAAAGAGCCGGCCTGGCTGGCGGACTTGGACCTGAAGGAAATGAAGGTCAACTGGGACCGCGTCAACAAGAACGAGCCCGAGTGGAGCAAGTACTGGGCCGCAAACATCAAGGGCCAGAACAAGAGCTAAGAGCGGAACCGGCGGCGGGCATTCCGCTCGCCGCCGGCAGCCACCTTCGCCGGTCCGTACCTAACAATTTTTCAGTGGAGCATCCATGACAAGCGTCTTCCTCAACGGGATCAGCAAGCAGTATCCGGGGGCGAAGCCCTCGGTGTCCAACCTCACCGTCACCATCGAAGACGGCGAATTCTTCACCCTGCTGGGACCTTCGGGCTGCGGCAAGTCAACCACCCTCCGTATGGTGGCAGGGTTCATCCAGCCCACCAGCGGCAGCATCCACTTCGGCGACAAGGACGTGACCAACACTGCGCCGAACAAGCGGGACACCGGCATGGTCTTCCAGAACTATGCCCTCTTTCCCCATATGAGCGTCCGGGGGAATGTCGCCTATGGGCTGGACGTCCGCGGCGTCGGCAGGCAAGAAAAGGCCAAGAGGATCAATGCGGCTCTGGCCCAGGTTGGTCTCGAGGAGCTCGGCGACCGCCGCATTGACATGCTCTCCGGCGGCCAACAGCAACGCGTGGCTCTCGCTCGGGCACTGGTGATACGTCCGGCCGCTCTTTTGCTGGATGAGCCGCTCTCAAACCTTGACGCTAAATTGCGGGAAGAGACCCGCACCGAAATCAGGTCCACTCAGAAGGCGGCGGGGACGACCTGCCTCTATGTCACCCACGACCAGGCGGAAGCCATGGCGATGAGCGACCGGGTCGCGGTCCTCAACGCCGGGGAGCTGCACCAAGTGGCTTCCCCGAGGGTCGTCTACAACCGTCCGGCAACCGCATTCGTGGCCAAATTTATCGGCCGCTCCAATGTGCTGCCGTGCACCGTCCTCGGCGTCGACGGCGGATCTGTTTCCGTCAGGCTTGCCGACTCAACCGTCCTCAAGGCTCCCCGCGTCGAGGGGACCATCTCCGCCCGCGTGTCGGCCGGAGACCAGGCGGCCGTCTCTCTGCGCCCTGAGTCGATTGCCTTGGCCATCAACCCGGGCCCCGAAGAGGCAGGGAAACTGACGGGCCGTGTTGTGACGGCGGAGTTCACCGGCGCGGTGAACATCTACGAGATCGACTGGCAGGGGCAGAGAATCGTTGTATCGGCCCCGGACAGCTTCGACCGCGCAGAACCGGGGGATCTGGTGGCCATGGCTCCGCATCAGGACCGGGTGTGGATGGTGGAACCGTGAGCCTAGCCACAGCCCAGGTTCGGAAACGGTCGGCGCTCACGTCTTCGGACCGCTTTGTCTACCTGCTCGCTGCCCCGCTGGTACTGGTCCTGCTGGTCTACCTGGTGGTGCCGATGCTTGCCACCGCCGCCACCAGCGCGCAGGGTGGTGGCACCGCCTATAAAGGATTCCTCAACGGCACCTCGGCCACGGCCCTGGGTCTATCGGTAGGCATCTCGCTGGCCTCGGTTTTCACCACCGGCATCCTGGGCACAGCATTGGCCGTCCTGCTGTCCCGGTTTGACTTCCCCGGGCGCAAAATCCTCCGGCTCTTTGCCTTGCTGCCCATGGCCCTTCCGCCCCTGATCGGCGCCGTCTCGTTCTACTTCCTGTATGCCGAGAGCGGGATTCTTCCCCGGTTCCTGGCTCAGTATTTTGGAGCCGATGCAGCGGCCGTCTCCGCGAACGGGGTGTGGGGCGTCCTGCTCGTCCACACGATGACCATGTACCCGTACTTCTACCTTGCCGTTACCGCCGCCCTGGCGGGCTCCGACGCGTCCATGGAGGAGGCCGCACTCAATCTGGGGGCGAGTCGTTTCCGCATGTGGCGCACCGTGCTGCTGCCCATGCTGACCCCGGCGCTCGTCTCCGGGACGCTGCTGACGTTCATGGTCTCGATGGCCTCTTTCACGGCGCCGCAGTTCTACAACGTACAGACCCTGACAATGCAGATCGTGGCTTCCCGAACCAGCGGAGCGTACGACGTGGCGGCCGCCCAGGCCGTCGTTCTTTCCGTCGTCTCCATCGGCTTCCTGCTGGCCATGCGTTGGTATGAAAACCGCCGCATTCACCGGGGATCATCCAAAGGCACTCCGCAGGCTGTCAAGGTTCTCCATGGGACCCTGCCCCGCACAGCTGCGGGCCTCGGGTCTCTCCTGCTGGTCCTGGTCCTGATGGCCCCTCCGGCCACCATCGCGCTGCTGTCCTTTACCGTCGACGGCACGTGGACCACTCAAATCCTGCCGCCCGAATACACGCTGGCGAATTTCGCCCGAATCTTCACCGATCCGCTCACCCTGCGCCCCATTCTGGTCAGCGCCCAGATGGCCTTCGTAGCCATGATCGGCTGCGTGTTGGTTGGCGTCTTGGCCGCTTGGGTCGTCACCCGGTGGAAAGGCCCCGGGAAGGCTCTGCTGGATGTGATGGTGATGCTGCCGTGGGCCCTGCCCGGCACGGTGGTTGGTGTCAACATTGTCACGGCCTTCGCCAGCCCCACGCCCTTCAACCTGGGCCAAGTCCTCATCGGCTCGTTGTGGATCCTCCCGGTGGCTTACTTCGTCCGGTTCCTGCCACTCGTCTTCCGATCGGCCAACGCGTCGTTGGCCCAGATCGACCCGAGTGTGGAAGAAGCTGCGCGGAGCCTGGGTGCCGGGCCGTGGCGGGCGTTGCGGACCGTAACCGTGCCCCTGATGTCCCGCGGCATTATCGCCGGAGCGCTCATGGCGTTCATTCAGGGCTTCGGAGAATACGTGGCGTCCGTCGTGGTCTATCCGGCCCGTTACGCCCCTCTGTCCGTGGAGATTTACAACCGCATCTACTCCAACGAGTTCGGCACGGCTGCGGCCTACGGCACACTCCAGATGGTGCTGATCCTCTTGGTGCTGGCCGTCTCACAGCGACTTGAAAACCCGCGCCGGGCCAAGAAGCCGAGGGAAGTCTCACGCGGTGATTCCGCCGTCGCACTGACGCCCGTGCTGGCCCCCGCGCTCAATCCGATCCACGAAACCGGTGATACGAATGAACACGCCAACGAACCAGTCAATGCCGCGCCCCGCGCTTAAGGGCCGCGAAGACCTCTCGGTCTACTGGGATAACCACCTTCGGCAGGCCTTTGACGAGGCCGCGCCGCACATTTACCCGGCCATGGTCGAGGCCAGCCTGGCCCACGTCCTGATGCTGACCCGCCAGGGAATCCTGCCACGCAGCCGAGGGGAACTTCTGCTCAAGGGTTTGTTGGCGTTGTGGGCCAGGAGTGAGTCGGGCGAGCAGCGGTATATCTTCGACGGCAGTGTTGAAGATCCGTACTACTTCCTGGAGCAGCAGCTGGCCGCCGAGTGCGGGATCTCCACCGCGGAGTTGGACGTTCAATTGGCACGGAGCCGGAACGACCTCGACGCCGGAGTCTTCCGGATGGTGCTGCGGCGCCAGGTGCTCGAGCAGGCCGCCCTGGTAATCCAGACGGCGGCGGACGCTGCCGCGCAGGCCGCTGCCAACGCGGAAAGCCTCATCATTGGCTTCACCCACCGCCGGCCGGCGCAGCCGACGACGATCGGCCACGTGCTGGCGGGGTTCGCCGAGGCGCTCCTCAGCCAAGGCCGGGAAATGCTCAGCATTTACGAAGAGCTCAACATTTCGCCGCTCGGGTCGGCGGCGTTCACCGGCACGGACCTGCCAGTCGACGCTGCGATGGTCGGCGAATTGACCGGCTTCGACGCCAGCTTCTCATCCAGCTACGAAGCCGTCGCGGGCGCCGAGCACTTCATGCGGCTGGCGGCGGTCCAGGCCCGGATAACCGCTACCGGGGCCCGGTTCTCCCGGGTGCTGCTGGAATGGATGACGTTCAAGTGGGTCGAAACCCCCACCGCCTACACCCAAGGCTCATCCATCATGCCGCAGAAGAAGAATCCCGTGGTCCTGGAGCACATGGTGTCCATGGCGGGCGTGACCGCGGCGGACATGTCCGCCACGTACGCCAACATCGGTTCGGCCTGGTATGAGGACTCGAACAATGCCACCACCGATGTTCAAAAACATCTGTGGCGGGCCGGGGAACGCGTGGTGCGCTTCATGCGCATGATGGACGGGCTCATGCTGGACCTCCGCGTATTGGAGTTGCCAGACCACGCCGAAATCGTCGCTTCGGGAGCGACGACCACGGCGGTCGCGGAGGCTCTCGCGGCTCTTGGTATTCCATGGCGAGGTGCCCACGACATCGTGGGGCGCCTGGTTCGCGCCAACGCTCCGGCGGACTGGACCGAGGACGGCGTCGAGAAGGCTTTCGCCGACGCTGGTCTCGAGGCAAGTCCCGAAATGGTAGCCACGACGCTCAACGCGGGTCAGCGGCCCGCCCTGATACTCTCTCGGGCCCAGCCCGGGAGTCCGGGGGCGGATGCCGTGCGGCGTAACGCGACCGAGTCCCAAGACCGGGCCGAGGCCCTAGGCATCGACCTTGAGCGCCGCTTGAGTTTGATTGACGCCGCACGGAAACGGCTGCTGGAATCCGCCACCGCGGCCGCCGAAGGGGGCCGGTGGTGAACGGTGGAATTACCATCATCGGAAACACCAACATCGACGTCATGGTCGCCGACACGCGGGATCTCCCCGCCCCGGGAACTGAGCGCGTGGTGCCGTCGATCTCCCTACGGCTCGGAGGCTCCGCGGGAAACTGGGCGGTCCGGTGCGCCGGTCTGGACTATCCGACCACCTTGGTCAGCAGGGTCGGAGACGATGCCTCGTTGCCGATCCTGGAAGCCGAACTGCAGTACCCATCCCTCACCCCGCGGCTGCTCCGGACGGCAGGAGAACCCAGCGGCATCTCGGTAGCCATCGAGGCTCCGGGACGGGACCGCGCCTTTCTGTCATCTCTCGGCGCCATGGCGCGGATGCGTCCCGCGGATATTTCCGAGGAGATGCTAGCCGCCGAGTGCGTTGCCCTGGCCGGCTACTTCCTGCTCCCCGAGATGCGTGGCGCAGCGCTTTCCGAGCTGTTCGGCCGCGCCCGCCGCGCAGGTGCGAAAACGGTGCTGGACACCGGCTGGCCGCCGGAGGGGTGGACGCAGAGTACGCGGCACGAGGTCCTGACAGCCCTTGACTCCGTTGATATTTTCGTGCCGAACGACGACGAACTCCACGGGCTCATGGATGACCAGGACACCGAACGGGCGTCACGCGAACTGGCAGTCCGGACGGAAACCCTCGTTGCCGTCAAGATGGGGGCCCGCGGCGCTGGCCTCGCCATGCCGGATGGTTCGTGGACGGCAGTTATGGCGTCGCCGGTCAGCGTCGTCGATTCGACCGGTGCCGGGGACGGCTTCAATGCCGCCTTCCTCGTCTCGGCCGCCAGGGGCGCCCCGTGGCAGGCGGCGCTCGCATCTGCCGTCAGCTATGCCACCCAGATGGTCGCCACCCCGCCGCAGCTACGTTCTGAGGTGGGCCTCCCGGCCATGACGCCCCAAACGACAACAGAAACGAGCGCAAGTCTTGCGTAACGAGTTCATCGCGGGCCGGCCCACCGTCCAAGGCCTCTCGATCATCGACTTTCATTTGCATTTCCGGATGCCGCACGACCCCTTGACCCGCTCGCTGAGCGGTGGTCAGTTCGGGCCATCAAACACGTCAGCACGCAGCGGCTGCGAGGAATTCGACGCCGGACAGGCGGCCCGTTCCGCCGCGGTCGCCCGAACGTCGGCCCAATGGCGGAAGAGCTGGGACTTCTCCGACCCGGAGCCATTGTCGGACGACGCCGGCTGGGAGGCCGAAGCGGACCGCTGGGTTGAGGAACTCAGCGGTCATGGCATCGAACATGCAGCCTTCGTTACCGCAGGCGGGAATGACGCCATGACCGCCCTCGTGGACCGCGGGGAGGGGCGGTTCCTGGGGATGGCCGCCATGGCAGATCCCTTCGCCCCGGGTGCCGTGCGGGACTTTGAAGCGGCCGTCACCGACGGAGGTCTTCGCGGGCTGAAACTTTTTGCACCGCTGGCCTCGTCCCGGATGGATGACACGGCGGCCAACCCGGTCTGGGATGTTGCTTCCCGTCACAAGGTGCCTGTCCTCATTCACTTCGGGCACTGCGGATCCGCGGGCGGCATCGCCCAGAATGCCTTCAGTAACCCAGCCAGCCTGGAGCAGGCTGCCAAGAGGTACCCGGAGGTCACCTTCGTGATCCCGCACTTCGGCATCCAGCACGTACAGGAAGTTCTTTTCCTGATGTGGGCGTGTCCGAATGTGGTGGTGGATACGTCAGGTTCCAACCAGTGGGTCAGGTACATGCCGCAGCGCCTCACCCTGGAGGACTTGTTCCGCAGGTTCTACGAGACGATGGGGCCCGAGCGAATCGTCTTTGGCTCGGACTCGTCATGGTTTCCGCGTGGTTTCGCCAGGCGATACCTAGCCGACCAGCTGCGTATCTGTTGGGAGATGGGCATGCCTGCCGACGAAGTCCAGCAGATTTTCGGGGGTAACGCCGCCCGCCTACTCAAACTCAACGACTGGGAACCGGCCTCAGCCGCAGCGGCTGCCCCCACCGAACAGGAAACCAGGATTAAGGGATGAGCACCGTAGACGAAACGAGGATGACCCTGAGCATCCACCCTTCCGCCGAGCAAACCGGTGAAGCTGCCGCCAGCGAGGTGGCGGCGCTCGTGCAGTGCCACCCTGCGGCGGTCCTGGGCCTGGCGACGGGATCCTCGCCGCTGCCTCTCTATGAAGCCCTGGCTAAGAATGAGGTCGACCTCGCGGCAGTGACTGCCTTTGCTTTGGACGAGTACATCGGGCTGCCGCCCGGCCACCCACAGAGTTACGCCGCTGTCATTGGCCACCACGTCGTTGAGCCCTTGGGAATGACGCCCGGCCGAGTCCACGTGCCGGACGGGAACCCCCGGGATGAGCATCGGTCCGGCGAAGCGTACGAGGCGGCGATCGGCGCGGCAGGAGGAATCGACCTGCAGATCCTCGGCATAGGTTCGAACGGCCACATCGGCTTCAACGAGCCCGGCGCAGCGTTCTCATCCCGGACCCGTGTGGTGAGACTGGCGGAGCGAACCCGACAGGACAATGCCAGGTTTTTCGCGGCGCCCGAAGACGTGCCAACCCACGCGATGACGCAAGGTCTCGCCACGATCTTTGAAGCCCGGCATCTGCTACTGATCGCACACGGTAGAGGTAAAGCAACGGCTATCAAACGAGCACTTACTGGGCCCGTAACAGAGGATTTCCCCGCTTCACTCCTCCAGCTCCATCCCCGTACGTCACTGTTCCTGGATTCCGAGGCTGCCTCCCTGCTGGAGTCGTAAGACACTGCAAGCCCGTCGGTATCCGGTTTAAGGATGACTTCAGTACTCGCCCTTGATCACGAAGTACGAGCCGCGGATGGTGCCGGCCAGCTTGGACTTCTGCCGGGCGAACTTGAACTTGTCTGCCAGTTCCTCCGGGACCTCCATGCCGTCTGAGAGCTTGAAGCCGACGGCCCGCTTGCCGCCGTCCTCGATGCTGTACATGACGTTGATGGACAGGCCGGATTCGTAGAACACGTAGTCCATGCGGAGGCCGTCCACCTCGAAGCTGGTGGCCTCCAGCGGGCGGGATCCGATGACCAGGTCCCGCTCCTCCTTGAGGATCCGGGCCACTCGGTCCACGGTGGCCTGGGCCTCCTCGGCGGGGCTGACCGTGAAGGCGTGGCCGTACTTGGTGTTGTAGTAGCGGGCCTCGTTGGCGCGCAGCCCGGCCAGTGCCTCCGCAACCGGGGAGGACTCGAGCCCTGCGGTGGACACGTCCTTGAAGTCGACGACGTACGGCATGGGGTTCCTCCCGGGTTTGTCCTGTAGTGGGACTAGGGTAGCGCCGCTTGGTGCCCGGGCGGCAACCCGGTCCGGCTCACCGGCCGAAGTGCCGCTGAAGCAACTAAAGGCGTTCGCAGCTGCGCCGAAGCGCGGCCAGCTCCCGGCGGGCGCACCGGGATATCGGCGTAGCAGTGGCCCGGCCGAGGGGTCGCAGGTACCGCGAAACCATCCTCACGGCAACCCAGGCGCCGCACGGCGTCACAAGCCGTCACCGGGGCTCTTCCGTCCTCCGCAGGTGTTGCTATCGTCGCAGGTACGAAGCCGGCTATTTGGCTAAGATAGCTGCCCCCGGCGCCTGGACGAAGGACCACCATGAAGCGCACACGAATTTCCCTCATCGGTCTGATCGCAGCTGCGGGGCTGGCGTTGGCCGGCTGCGGGTCTGCCTCCACGACCCCCGCAGGTTCGGCGCCGGCGGGCGGCGCTGACACCTCGTTGAGTGACGTCAAGAATGCCGGCGTGCTCAAGGTCGGCACGGAGGGCACGTACAAGCCCTTTACCTTCCATGCCAACGGCAACGGTGAGCTCACCGGCTACGACGTCGAAATCATCACCGCCGTCGCCGGCAAGCTTGGCGTCAAGCCGGCGTTCCAGGAGACGCAGTTCGACGCGATCTTCGCCGGCCTCGAAGCCAAGCGGTTCGACGTCGTCGCGAACCAGGTCTCGATCACGGACGAGCGCAAGGCAAAGTACGAATTCTCGACCCCGTACACGGTGAGCACCGGCGTCATCGTCACCAAGTCCGACAATTCCAGCATCACCTCCTTCGACGGGCTCAAGGGCAAAACCACGGCCCAGTCGCTGACCAGCAACTGGTACAAGCTGGCCCAGCAGAGCGGCGCCAACGTGCAGTCGGTGGAGGGTTGGGCGCAGGCGATCACCCTGCTGAAGCAGGGCCGCGTCGACGCGACCATCAACGACAAGCTGACCTACCTGGACCAGCAGAAGACGGCCAAGGACGACGGCATCAAGATCGCGGCCGAGACCACCGATAAGTCCCTGAGCGCGTTCGCCTTCCGCAAGGGCTCCAGCAGCCTCACCGACGCCGTCAACAAGGCCCTGTCCGAGCTCCAGGCCGACGGGACCCTGACGAAGATCTCACAGAAGTACTTCGACGCCGACGTCACCAAGTAACGGCATGGGTACCCTCGGCGTAGATCGGGTCCGGCCATGACTGTGAACTGGGAGCTGGTCTGGAGTTCGCTCGGACCGATCCTCATGGGCGCCGTCACCGGAACAATCCCGGTGGCGCTGGCCTCGTTCGGCCTGGGCCTGGTGCTGGCCCTGCTGGTCGCCTTGATGAGGCTCAGCCGCAACGTGGTCCTCTCATCGATCGCCCGTGTCTACATTTCGGTGATCCGCGGGACCCCGCTGCTGGTCCAGCTCTTCGTCATTTTCTACGGGCTGCCGTCCGTCGGCATCACCATCAGTCCCTGGCCCAGCGCAATCATCGCCTTCTCCCTCAACGTTGGCGGCTACGCGGCGGAGGTCATCCGGGCTGCCATCCTGTCCGTGCCGAAGGGACAGTGGGAGGCCGGTCACACGATCGGCATGTCCCGCCGGCAGGCCCTGGTGCGGATCATCCTGCCGCAGGCGGCAAGGGTCTCGGTCCCGCCCCTGTCCAACACCTTCATTAGCCTGATCAAAGACACCTCCCTGGCGTCGTTGATCCTGGTGACGGAGCTGTTCCGGCAGGCGCAGCAGGTGGCGGCCTTCAGCCAGGAGTTCATGCTGCTGTACCTGGAAGCCGCCGTGATCTACTGGGTCATCTGCCTTGTCCTCGCCGGCGGTCAGTCGGCCCTCGAGAAGAGATTGGACCGCTATGTCGCCCACTGAATCCGCACTCCCGGACGACGGCGCCCTCCTGGCGGTCCGCGGACTCCGCAAAGCCTTCGGCCAGCAGGAGGTGCTGAAATCCATTGACCTCACCGTGCGCCGCGGTGAAGTCGTCACGCTGATCGGGCCCTCCGGGTCGGGGAAGACCACCGTGCTGCGCTCCCTCAACGGCCTGGAAATCCCCGACGCCGGGGTCGTGGAGTTCGCTGGCGGTTTGAGCGTGGATTTCTCCGCCCCTGTTTCCAAGAAACAGCTGGCGGCGGTGCGGGATCGAAGCGCGATGGTGTTTCAGCATTACAACCTCTTCCCGCACAAGACCACCCTTGAAAACGTGATCGAGGGCCCGGTCCAGGTTCAGAAGAAGCCCAAGGCCCAAGCGGTTCAGGAGGCGCGGGAACTCCTTGCCCGCGTCGGGCTCGCGGACAAGGAAAACAGCTACCCCTTTGAGCTGTCGGGCGGCCAGCAGCAGCGGGTCGGAATCGTCCGCGCCCTGGCCCTCCGCCCGCAGCTGCTGTTGTTTGACGAGCCGACGTCGGCCCTGGACCCGGAACTGGTCGGTGACGTCCTGACCGTCATTAAGGAACTGGCGGACGAGGGATGGACCATGGTGGTGGTCACCCACGAACTCGCCTTCGCCCGGGAAGTTGCCGACGAGGTGATCTTCATGGAGGGTGGCGTCGTCGTGGAACGGGGACACCCCGACACGGTGCTGCGGGATCCCCGCGAGGAACGCACCCGGCAGTTCGTTAACCGGCTCCTGAACCCGTTTTAGGCCCGGCCGGAGACCGGGTGACGGCGAGGATCATGCCGATGCCGGCGAGGGAGGACACCATCGCGGAACCGCCGTAGGAGATGAACGGCAGCGGCACGCCGATCACCGGGAGCAGGCCGCTGACCATGGCGATGTTGATGACGGCCTGGCCGATGATCCAGGTGACGACACTGCAGGAGAGCGCCCGGGCGAAGGTCCCCTCGGTCCGGGCGATGGTCTTGAAGATGGCGACGGCGAGCACGGCGAAAAGTGCCAGCACCAGCAGGGTGCCGGCGAATCCGAGTTCCTCACCCAGGATGGTGAAGATGAAGTCGTTGTGCGCCTCCGGGATCCAATTCCACTTTTGCCGGCTCTGGCCCAGCCCGGTGCCGAACCAGCTCCCGGAGGCCAGGGCGTACTGGCCGTTCAGCGCCTGATACCCGAGGCCCTGGGAATCGTCGGCGGAGCCGCCGCCCAGCCAGGAGGAGATCCGCCCCATGCGGTTGCCGCTGGTGGCGGCGAGGATCAGCGCCGCGAAGGCGGAGATAGACCCCGTCACCGAGATCACCTTCATGGGCACCCCGCCGTAGAACAGCGTGGCAGCCAGGATGAGCATGACGATCATGGTGGTGCCGAGGTCGTGGCCCAGCGCGACGAGTCCCATAATGATGCCTCCCACGGGCAGCAGGGGGACGACGGCGTGTTTCCACTGGCCGAGGAGCTTCTGCTTCCGGGTCAGGATGTCCGCGGCCCAGACGATGAGGGCGAGCTTGGCGAATTCGGACGGCTGCGCGGTGAACCCGCCCACGCTGAGCCAGTTGCGGTTGCCGTTGACCGTCATGCCCAGCGGGGTGAAGACCAGGACAAGGGAAACGACGGCGGTGATCAGCATGGGCCAGGCCAGCCTCCGGATGTGCTGCTCCCTGAGCCCGGCCAGGAAGAGCATGAGCACGATCCCGGCCACGGTCCACATGCCCTGTTTCAGCGGCAGGTCGTAGGGGTTCGCGCCGGCGGCGACGGATTCCACGGAGGAGGCGGAGGCCACCTCCACCAAACCGATGGCGGCAAGCGTCAGCACCACGGCCAGGATGATGGGCCGTTGCCGATCCGAGGGGTCATCCCCGATCCAGGTACGGATCCGGCCGGGTTCCCGCCGCGCGCGGGCCGGCCGCGGGCGGGGTGTCCTGATGAGGGTGCCCATCGCTGTTCTCCTTGATTCATGCCGGCCGTGCGGGGTGTCTGCTGCGTCCGGCGCGTGAGCTCACGTAAGCCGGGCAGGAACGGCAGACTATCCGGCGGCCGCCGTCCGCGATGGCGTACACGCCGTGAAACGGCTAACTCCCGGGCAATTCACTGCCGTGCACGGCGGCTAACAGCAGGGGGGACCGCGACCATCCGCCTGGCCCAACGGCGCCCTCTACACCAGCGGCCAGGGGTACCGCATGCCGGTGCGGTCCACCGGCAGGGACCCGGCCAGCATCATCCGCTGGACGCGCCGCTGCAGGGCGGTGACCTCGTCGTCGTCCAGTAGCTCCGCCAGCTCCGCGGGGACCGCCTCGGCCAGCGGGGCGATGTCCGCCAGCAACTCCTCCGGGATCGGTTCGCCGGCGAAGTCCCAGATCACCGTGCGGAGCTTGAACACTGCCGAGAAGCAGAGCCCGTGGTCGATGCCCCAGATGCGGCCGTCGTCGCCTCGGAGCACGTGGCCGCTCTTGCGGTCCGTGTTGTTGGCGACGAAGTCGAACAGAGCCATCCGGGCCAGTGCGGGATGCGTCTCCGGGGCATCCTCGAACAGGGTGAAGTAATGGTGCTGGAAGTCGCACTCGATGAACCATTGCAGCGAGCCGACGCCCAGGGGCGCGTCCTCCCGGATCACGGTGTGCGGGATGAACCCCCAGCCCAGCCACTCGCTCAGCAGGTAGGCGGCACGCTCCCGCTTGTAGAGCCCGGGGTCGAAGTCGGAGAGCGGCCGCTCGCCGGACTCCGGCTTGTACACCGCGAAGCCCACGTCCTCGCCGAGGGACACCTGCACCAGGAAGGTCTGGTTGCTGCTGCGCGGGATGACCCCCACCAGCTCGATGCTGCCCTCGGTCAGCAGGGTCAGTTCGCGGCCGGCCACGGTTCCACCCGTCCGGAAGCGGCGGTCATTCCGGCCTCAGCCCGCTCAGCGGCTCCGCCGTCGAATTCACCATCAGCACCGCTGGGTCCTGGCCGTCCGTGTAGGAGATCGCGGACACCGACCCCGGGCTGATGTAGATGCGCTGGAACAGGTCCAGCGGGGTACCCAGGGCGTGGGCGACGGCGGCCTTGATGGGGTCCGCGTGCGAGAAGCAGACCACCACCCCGCCGGCGTGGGCGTCCCGGGCCCGCTCCATCGCCCCGACAATCCGGGCCTGCATCTCCGGGAAGCTCTCGCCGTCCGGGAACCGGAACTGGGACGGGCTGTGCTGCACGGTCTGCCACTCCGGCAGGGCCGCCAGGTCCGAGATCGCCGAGCCGGTCCAGCCGCCGAAGTCGCACTCCAGCAGCCCCTCCTCGTTGGTGACCGCCAGGCCGGTGCGCGCCGCCGTCGGGGCCGCCGTTTCCTGCGCCCGTTCCATCGGCGAGGAGTAGAGGGCGTCCACCCGCAGCCCGGCGAGCCGTTCCGCGACGCGTTCGGCCTGCTCCCGGCCGCGGTCCGAGAGGTGCAGCCCCGGCGCCCGGCCGGGAAGGACGCTGCCGGTGGTGGGGGTCTGCCCGTGCCGCACCAGCAGCAGGAGCGTCGCCGGGCGCGCCGGTGCCGGGGGAACGGGGGCGTTGTCTGCTGTTGCGGTAGCCATCGCTACCAACCCTAACTTCCCGGCTCGAGGAAGCGCCGAGGTTTCTCAGGAAATCCCTCGATTACGCCCCGGGTGCAGGTCTACGGTGGAGGAGTGAGTGAACGCCCCGAGATCTACACCGTTGGTGAACTGCGCGCCTCCGGCCACGTCCAGAAGGACCTGCGCCGCGAGATCCGAGACAACCTGCTGGCAGCGCTCGCCGCCGGCCGCGATCCCTGGCCCGGCATGTTCGGGTTCAGTCGCACCGTCCTGCCGCAGCTCGAACGCGCCCTGCTGGCGGGGCATGACGTCGTCCTCCTCGGCGAACGCGGCCAGGGCAAGACCCGCCTGCTGCGCACCCTGGCGGGGCTGCTGGACGAGTGGTCGCCCGTGATCGAGGATTCCGAACTCAACGAACACCCCTACGAGCCCATTACCGAGCACTCCCGCGCCCTGGCGCTCACCGAGGGGGACCGGCTGCGGGTGGCGTGGCGGCACCGGTCGGAGCGGTACGTGGAGAAGCTCGCGACGCCGGACACCTCCGTGGCGGACCTGATCGGCGACGTCGACCCGATGCGGGTGGCCGAGGGACGCCGCCTGGGTGACCCGGAAACCATCCACTACGGCCTGATCCCGCGCTCGAACCGCGGCATCATCGCCATCAACGAACTCCCCGACCTGGCCGAGCGGATCCAGGTGTCCATGCTCAACGTGATGGAGGAACGGGACATCCAGATCCGCGGCTACGTGCTCCGGCTGCCGCTGGACGTGCTGGTGGTGGCCTCCGCCAACCCGGAGGACTACACCAACCGCGGCCGCATCATCACCCCGCTGCGGGACCGCTTCGGCGCCGAAATCCGCACCCACTACCCGATCGAACTCGAGGATGAGGTGGCCGTGATCGAACAGGAGGGCCACCTGGTGGCGGCCGTCCCGCCTGTGATCCTGGAGATCCTGGCCCGCTACACCCGGGCGCTGCGGGAGTCCCCGGCGGTCAATCAGACCTCCGGCGTCTCGGCCCGGTTCGCGATCGCCGGCGCCGAGACCGTGGCTGCCGCGGCGCTGCGCCGGGCCAGCGTGCGCGGCGAAGACAACGCCGTCGCCCGGATCATCGACCTGGAGGCGGCCGTGGACGTGCTGGCCGGGAAGATCGAGTTTGAGTCCGGCGAGGAGGGCCGGGAACAGGACATCTTGGACCACCTGCTGCGGATGGCCACGGCGGAGACGGTCCGGGCACATCTGCACGGCATCGACCTCGGCCCGCTGGTCTCCGCCCTGGACGGGTCCTCCACTGTCACCACCGGGCAGTTGGTCACCGCGCGCGAATTCCTCGAGGGCCTGCCCTCGCTCAACGGCTCGCGGCTGTACGACGAGGTGGGTGAGCGGCTGGGCGCGGAGAACGACGGCCAGCGCGCCGCCGCCGTCGAACTGGCCTTGGAGGGCCTCTACCTCGCCCGCCGGATCTCCAAGGACTCCGACGACGAGGAAACCATTTACGGGTAGCTCCGTCCTGACACGGGAGACCAGATGAGTGCTCACAACCGGTCCCGGTACGGCCGCTACAGCGGCGGGCCGGATCCGCTGGCGCCCCCGGTGGACCTGACCGAGGCCCTGGACGCAGTCGCCGAGGACGTCATGGCCGGGTACTCACCCCGGCGTGCCCTGCAGGAGTACCTGCGCCGTGGCGGCAGGAACCGGGACGGCCTGGACGACCTCGCCGGCCGGATCCAGCAGCGGCGCAAGGACCTGCTGGGCCGGCACAAGCTGGACGGGACGCTGGAGGAGGTCCGCAGGCTGCTGGAGACCGCGGTGCTGGAGGAGCGCAAGCAGCTGGCCCGTGACGTCCGGATGGACGACACGGACCGGGCATTCCGCGACATGCAGATGCAGAACCTGCCCAAATCCACGGCCGCCGCCGTCAACGAGCTCTCCTCCTACGACTGGCAGTCCAGCACCGCGCGGGAGGCCTACGAGCAGATCAAGGACCTGCTGGGACGGGAGGTGCTGGAGCAACGCTTCGCCGGGATGAAGCAGGCGCTCGAGGGCGCCACGGACGAGGACCGGGCCGCCGTCGCCGCCATGTTGGGCGACCTGAACGAACTCCTGGACAAGCACCGCCGCGGCGAGGACACGGACCAGGACTTCCAGGACTTCATGGCCAAGCACGGTGACTTCTTCCCGGAGAACCCGCAATCCGTCGAGGAACTGATCGACGCGCTCGCCCAGCGTGCCGCCGCCGCGCAGCGGATGATGCGCTCCATGACCGCCGAGCAGCGCGCCGAACTGATGCAGCTCTCCGCCCAGGCCTTCGGTTCCCCGGAGTTAATGGCACAGCTGGGCCAACTCGACGCGAACCTGCAGGCGCTGCGTCCCGGCGAGGACTGGTCCGGGTCCGAGCGCTTCGAGGGCGAGGAGGGACTGGGTCTGGGCGACGGCACCGGGGTGCTGCAGGACCTTGCCGAGCTGGATGAACTGGCCGACCAGCTCTCCCAGTCCTATAGCGGTTCCAGCCTGGACGACGTGGACCTGGACGCCCTGGCCCGGCAGCTGGGGCAGGACGCCGCGGTGTCCGCCCGGACGCTGGCGGAGATCGAGAAGGCCATGCACGACGGCGGCTTCCTGCGCCGTGGCGCCGACGGTGATCTCAGCCTCTCGCCGCAGGCGATGCGCCGGCTTGGCCGCTCGCTGCTGCGGGATACCGCCAAGCAGCTCTCCGGCCGGCAGGGCCGCCGGGAAACCAGGGCAGCCGGTGCCGCGGGGGAGCAGACCGGGTCCAGCCGGCCCTGGCAGTTCGGCGACGCCGAGCCGTGGGACGTCACCCGGACCATCACCAACGCGATCCGCCGCACGATCGGCGACGGCGACGACCCGGGCCGCGGGCTGCGCCTGGCCGTTGACGACATTGAGGTCATCGAGACCGAGGCCCGCACCCAGGCCGCCGTCGCCCTTCTGGTGGATGTCTCCTTCTCGATGGCCGCCGAGGGCCGCTGGGTGCCGATGAAGCGCACCGCCTTGGCCCTGCACCACCTGGTTTCCACCCGGTTCCGCGGCGACCGGCTGCAGCTGATCAGCTTCGGCCGGTACGCCCAAACCATGGACATCGGCGAGCTGACGGCCCTGCCGGCGGTGCGCGAACAGGGCACCAACCTGCACCACGGGCTGCTGCTGGCCGGCCGGTTCTTCCGCAAGCACCCCTCCATGCAGCCGGTGCTGCTGGTGGTCACCGACGGCGAGCCCACCGCCCACCTGGAAGCCGACGGCGACTCCTGGTTCAACTGGCCGCCGGACGCCGAAACCATCCGGCTGACCGTGGCGGAGCTGGACCGGCTGGGCCGCGCCGGGGTGCAAGCGACGTTCTTCCGGCTGGGCGACGACCCCGGGCTGGAACGGTTCGTGGCCCGGATGGCCCGCCGGGTGGAGGGCCGCGTGGTGGCGCCGGACACCGGTGACCTGGGCGCCGCCGTCGTCGGCGAATACCTCCGAGCACACTTCCGCGGCCGCCCCTTCAACGAGGAAGACTGGGCCACGTAGGGCCCTCACTAAGCGGTGAAAGACATGACTTCCGACGATGTTGCAGGCGACCCGACGCCGCGGCGGGCAACGCCGGACGACGCCGCCGCCGTTGCCCGGCTGCTCCACGACTTCAACACCGAGTTCTCGACGCCGACGCCCGGTACCCAGGAGCTCGAATCGCGATTGACGCAACTGCTGACGGGTGACGATGTAATGATCCTGCTGACCGGCGAGCCAGCAAGTGGGGTTGCTGTGCTGAGTTTTCGGCCTAACGTCTGGTACCGGGGGCCGGTCGCGATCCTCGACGAGCTTTACGTCCGCCCTGAGCTCCGTGGCCACCGCCTGGGCAGCGCACTCCTGGACGCGGCCCTGGATCTGGTGCGGGGCCGGGGCGGCGAACTCCTTGAGATCAACGTGGACGGCGAGGACACCGATGCGCGCCGTTTCTACGAGGCCCACGGGTTCACCAACACGGAAGCGGGCCGGGCAGACCCAATGCTTTACTACTATCGCGAGCTTTGAAGCGGAAGAAGGGTCCCCTGAATGGCGGTCATGCCAAGCGCCACGCTGGAAGTGGATGCAGCCGTCGTCCGTTCGCTGCTCCGCGCCCAGCGTCCAGACCTCGCCGACCTCTCCTTGGTCCGGAAAGCCCATGGCTGGGATAACGTGACGTTCCGCCTCGGGGACGATCTGGCCGTCCGATTGCCCCGCCGGGCCGAAGCCGTGCCGCTGATCCTGCATGAGCAGCTGTACCTGCCCGGAATCGCCAAGCGAGCGCCGGTTCCGGTGCCTTTCCCGGTCCACATTGGCCGGCCAACGGATGACTTTCCATGGCCGTGGAGCGTCGTGCGCTGGATTCCCGGTGCCCCGGCGGCCGATGCCGGGGCAGCTGATCGCGGACCGGCCGCCGCTGGCCTTGCCGCGTTCCTGCGGTCCCTCCATATTCCGGCCGGCGCCGGAGTCCCGGTGAACCCCGTCCGCGGTGTGCCGCTGATGCACCGCGATACGGCGGTTCGCGAGCGGCTCCGGGACAGGGAACGCTATCCCCGGGCCGCGGAACTGGAGGCAGTCTGGGCAGCGGCCTGCGAGGCCAGCGCATGGGACGGTCCCGCGATGATGCTGCACGGCGACCTTCACCCGGCCAACATCCTCCTTAATGCTTCCGGCTCGCTGACCGGCGTGATCGATTTTGGCGATGTCGGCGCCGGGGATCCGGCCGTGGATCTTGCCGCCGGGTGGTTGATGTTCGACGCCGGCGCCCGTCGGCGCTTCCGTGAGGCCCTTGGCCCGTCCGCTGACGAGGAAATGTGGACGCGGGCGCGTGGCTGGGCCCTCGTGTTATCCACTGCCATGGTCAGCACGTCAGACGACAATCCGCGCATGTTCTCCGTGGGGGCCTTCGGGATCGGACAGGTCCTGGACGGCTGATTCTGTAGGGCCAAGCTCGGAGCCAGAATTGCGTTGCCGGCTGACGCCGGACAAATATCCGCCCCCTTCCTGTCGAATCGGGGCAGAGTGGTTCGTAGCAAGGGTGAGAGGTCCACGCCGGGTGGGTCCCAACCACAGGAGATGATGCGACATGCAGTATTTGCTTTCCGTGATCCATGACCAGCGTGGACTCGCCCCCTCGGACGAGATGGCGGCCATCGACGAATTCAACGACCGGCTGCAGGCTGACGGCCACTGGGTCTTCGCCGGTGGCCTCGGCTTTCCCGACACCGCCACCGTCATTGACAACCGTGGCGCCGCTCCCGTGGTGACCGACGGTCCGTTCGTCGAAACCAAGGAGTTCCTCGCGGGTTTCTGGATTATCGAGGCCCCAGACCTCGACGCGGCGCTCAAGCTCGCCGCCGAGGGATCCAAGGCCTGCAACCGCAAAGTCGAGGTGCGGCCGTTCCTGTGAGTGGGACCGAGCTTGTGGATGCGCGACCTGCTGGCTTCCTGAGCCGGAGATTCCGTTGGGCCGCGATACTTGACTCTGACACTGTGGAAGGCAGGAGAACTGAGTCATGTTATCCATTGGAGCGTTCGCGCAGCTCGGCCAGGTCACCCACCGCATGCTGCGGCACTGGGACACCTCCGGGCTGCTCGTTCCCGCGCATGTGGATGAGTTAAGCGGTTACCGCTCCTATGATCCCGCCCAGCTGGAACGGCTGCACCGGATCGTCGCGCTCCGCCAGCTCGGGTTCAGCCTGGCGGACGTTGCCGCCATGCTGGAGACCGGGGTTGATGCGGAGCGGATGGCCCGGCTGCTGCAGATCCGGCGCGCCGAAGTGGCGGAGGAACAGCGGCTGGCCACGGCACGGCTCATCGACGTCGAGCGGAGGCTCCACCTGATTGAGAAGGAATAGCACATGACCCAGATCGAAATCATCGAAAAGTCCCTCCCCGCCGTCCGTCTCGCGGCACGGACCGCCGCAGTCGCCGAACAACCGAGGTGGCCGGCGTCGTCGGGCCGCTGTTCGACGGCGTGGCCGGGGTGTTCAGCGCCGCCGGCGGTTCCCTCGAGACTCCGATCGCCCAGTACGAGGCGGGCGAGGACGGCATGCGCATCACCGCCGGGTACGCCGCCACGGGGACCATTCCCGACGGCGTCGAGGCGGTGGAGCTTCCCCGTGTCCCCACGGCGGTCTGCGGTGTCCACCTGGGCGCGATGGACCGCATCGGTGAAAGCTGGCAGGCCGTCCACGCCGAGATCATCGCCCGCGGCTACACCCCGTCCGGACCGTGCCGCGAGGTGTACCTGAGGGCCGAGTCGGAGGACCAGCCGGACTGGGTGACCGAGCTGCAGCAGCCCGTCACACGCTAAGCCGGGCTCGGCCGCGGGGGCGGCGACTGAACAACGACGGCGGCCCGCATCCCGGGGGGCGGCTTCTAGCGGTCGTTGCAACACCCGTTATTGGGAGTTGCAACGACCGTGTCGCGTTTAAGTGGTGAATCGAAGTGCCATCGGAGGTACTCGGATCAGGAGAAAGCAGCATTTTTTGTTGCA
>NZ_JBIMMV010000008.1:0-223141 GCF_044628475.1 Arthrobacter sp. BPSS-3 | reverse complement strand
CCGATCGGAGTCAGGCGGGCATTACGGTGGGACATGAGGACCTCTTAGTCGTTGGCTGTGTGTGGTAACCACCAACCTAAGAGGTCCTCACCTATTCACGATGTAACCAACGTCCTGACTCAGTACAGCTAGGCCCGGGCCTGCGGGCTTGCCCCGGCGCGGCGCGCGAACGCCGGGGCATGCTCGGGCAGCGGCCCGAAGCCGATCAGCCGTGGCATCAGGCCGCGGATGGCCGGGAGCCGGCGGGCCAGCAGGATCACGACGCCCGGGATCCGGGTCCGTTTCCCGGCCATCACCGGCCCAAAAATCGCCCTGTGCATGAGGCGTTGCGCGGTCTGCACGATCACGGTGGGCGGGCGGCGCCGTCGTTCCACCTTCTCCAGGTCCTCGGCACTGACGGTTCCCCGCAGCAAGGCGGGGGCCAGCAGTTTAGCGGCGGCGACGGCGTCCTGGATGGCGAGATTGATGCCGACGCCGCCCGCCGGGGACATCGCGTGGGCCGCATCGCCGATGCAGAGGAGGCCGTTCAGGTGCCAGGACCGCAGCCGGTCCAGCCGGACGTCCAGCCAGTGCAGGTCATCGAGGGAGCCGATGGCATCCACCCGGTCGGCGAGGTCGGGCCGCAGCGCCGCGATCCGCCGTCGGAAGCCCTCCACCCCCTCGGCCCGGATCCGCGCGTCCGCTCCCTTGGGGGCCAGGTACGCGATCTGGTAGTAATCGGTGCGGTTGAGGGCGATCAGGGCCTCGCCCGGGCCGAGCGCCGGGATCAGTCCGGCCACCTCGCCGGCTTCCTCGGCGTGGCGCGGGAGCCTGAACCACCAGGTGTCGAACGGGACGGGAAACTCCGCCGGGGCGAGCCCGGCCGCAGCCCGGAGTGCCGAATGCCGGCCGTCGGTCGCCACCACCAGGTCCGCCCGCAGGTCCTCCTCGCCACCGTCCGGGCGGCGCAGGCGGATGCCGCGGACCCGGCCGCCGTCGCGGATCAGGCCGGTGGCGGAGTGGCTCATCAGCAGCGTGAAGCCCGGTTCCTCGGCCGCGGCGGCCGCCAGGAAGTTCAGGAAATCCCACTGCGGCATCATGGCGATGTAGTCATAGGGGGGCTTCAGCAGTCCGAAGTCGCCCAGGGTCACCGGCGGCCCGCCCGGTACCGGCAGGACCACGCTCCGCAGCTTGCTCTGTGGCAGCCGGCGGAACTCCTCGCCGAGTCCCAGCTCGTCGATCAGCCGGACCGTGGAGGGGTGGACTGTGTCGCCGCGGAAGTCGCGGAGGAAGTCGGCGTGTTTTTCCACCACCGTCACGCGCACGCCGGCCCGCGCCAGCAACAGGCCGAGCATCAGGCCGGCCGGACCGCCGCCCGCCACCACACATCCCGTGGACTCCATGGCCATACGCTACGCCGGTCCGGACCCGGGCGGCAGGGCCTTAGCGGGCGATTTCCGCGCCGGGAGCCCAGTTAGCCGGCAACAGTTGAGCCCGGGGGATGCCGCTGACTAGGCTGAGGGACATGCGTGAACTCCAGGCGAAGATCATCGAGGAAATGGGCGTGCAGCCCCGGATCGATCCGGCCGGGGAGGTGCGCAAACGCGTCACGTTCTTGAAGGAATACCTCAAGGCCAGCCACACCAAGGGCTTCGTCCTGGGCATCTCCGGCGGACTCGATTCCTCGCTGGCCGGCCGGCTGGCGCAACTGGCGGTCGAGGAGCTCGAGGCCGAGGGCACGGAGGCCGACTTCGTGGCGGTTCGGCTGCCCTACGGCGTCCAGCACGACGAGGAAGACGCCCAGGCCGCGCTCGACTTCATCAGGGCCAAGACCGAGTGGACCTTCAACATCTCGGCCGCCGTCGACGGCTTCGAGGACGAGTTCGAGAAGACCACCGGCGACGGCATCTCCGACTTCCACAAGGGCAACACCAAGGCCCGCACCCGCATGACAGCCCAGTACGCCCTGGCCGGCGAGCGCAACTACCTGGTGATCGGCACGGACCACGGCGCCGAATCCGTCACAGGGTTCTTCACCAAGTTCGGCGACGGCGGCGCGGACATCCTCCCGCTGTTCGGCCTGAACAAGCGCCAGAACAGGGCCCTGCTGGCCGAACTCGGCGCCCCGGCGCGGATCTGGGAAAAGGTGCCGACGGCGGACCTGCTCGACAACACGCCCGGCCGCACCGACGAGGACGAGCTGGGCCTGAGCTACGACACGATCGATGACTACCTTGAGGGCCGCGACGTCCCCGAGGCGGCGGCCGAGGCGATCGAGAAGCGCTACCTGCAGACCCGGCACAAGCGGACCGTGCCCGTCTCCATCTTCGACACCTGGTGGAAGCAGTAACCTCCTAGGCTCCCTGCAGCTGCAGCGAGATCCGGTGGGCCTCGTCCAGCAGCAGGCGGCCCAGCTGTTCGCCCCGCTCGCCGCGGAAGCGGGGTTCGATGCCGGTCAGGGACAGCGCCCAGGCCGGGCGTCCCCGCCGGTCGAACACGGCCGCACCCATCCCCCAGCTGCCCTCCAGGACCAGCCCGGGATTGACCGAGTAGCCCGTGGACCGGGTCAGCTCCAGGTTGGCCCGGACCCGGTCCTCCGTGTGCCCGGCAGCGAAGCTGCCGGCGTGGGCTTCCCAGCCGGACAGGATCTCCTCCTGCTCCTCGGGCGGCAGGAACGCCATGATGGCCGTCCCGGCGGAGGCCACCCCCAGGGGGAAGCGGACCCCCTCGTGCAGGACGAAGGACCGCACCGGGAAACTGCCCTCCTCCCGGAGCAGGCACACGGTCTCGGCACCGCGGCGGATGGAGAAGAAGGCGCTCTCTCCCGTCTCCTCGGCGAGCCGGCGCAGGCTGGGCCGGGCGATGTCCTCCAGCGGGAACCGGGCCGAGGCCACAGACCCAAGCAGCAGGATCTCCGGGCCCAGCACCCAGTGCCCGCTGACCGGATCCTGGTCCAGCAGCCCCTCCGCGGCGAGCGAGCTCAGCAGCCGGTGCACGGTGGGCCGGGTCAGCCCGGACTCGCGGACCAGCTCGGCCAGCCCGGACCCCTCCGGCTTCCGCCCGACGATCCGCAGCAGCGCCGCCACCCGGCTGACCACCTGCGCACCCTGCACCGGAACCGCACTCATCCGAACCCTCCAACCGCTCAAAAGCATCCTAATCATCCACAATATGGACAGCTCACAGCCTACCGTCCACACTGTAGAAATCCACGGAATTCCGGGAATTTCCCGCGTTGACAGTGTTCCACACCACACCCTAAGCTCCTTCATCAGGTCAACAGTCCACAAAGTGGATGGCGGCTCCGGCCCCGCCGGCCCGCCAACAGTTCGAACGCTCAACGAGGAGATGCCATGTCCAAGCTCAGAAACAGCGCAGCCGCCGCCTTGCAGGATGTCCTGCGGGACGGCATGACGCTCGCCGTCGGCGGCTTCGGCCTCAGCGGCATCCCCGCGGACCTGATCGAGGCCGTGCGGGACTCCGGCGTCAGGGACCTCACGGTTGTCTCCAACAACATGGGCGTGGACGGCAAGGGCCTGGGCCTGCTGATCGAGGCCGGCCAGGTCCGCAAGGTCATCGCCTCCTACGTGGGTGAGAACAAGCTCTTCGCCGAGCAGTACCTGGCCGGCAAGCTGGAGGTCGAGTTCACCCCACAGGGCACGCTCGCGGAGCGGATGCGCGCCGGCGGCGCAGGCATCCCCGCCTTCTACACCAAGACCGGCGTCGGCACCCTGGTGGCCGAAGGCAAGCCGCTCGCGGAGTTCGACGGCGAAACGTACGTCCAGGAGCGCGCCATCAAGGCCGACGTCGCCCTGGTCCACGCGCACACCGCGGACACAGACGGCAACCTGATCTACCGCTACACAGCGCAGAACTTCAACCCCGTCGTCGCCACCGCCGGCGCCGTGACCATCGCCGAGGCCGAGGTGATCGTCGAACCCGGCCAGCTGGACCCGAACCACATCGTCACCCCCGGCGTCTTCGTCCAGCGGCTGGTCCAGGCCACCGACCGGGTCAAGGACATCGAACAGCGCACCGTCCGGCCCCGCGCCGAAGCCGCCCCCGCCGCGGTCTGATCCGCCCCACCGACACTTTTCCAGGAGACTCACCATGGCTTGGACCCGCAACGACATGGCCGCCATCGCGGCCGAAGAACTCAACGACGGCGATTACGTCAACCTCGGCATCGGCATCCCCACGCTCGTGGCCAACAACCTGCGCGAGGGCGTGCGGGTCGTGCTGCAGAGCGAGAACGGCCTGCTCGGCATGGGCCCGTTCCCCTACGAAGGTGACGAGGACGCGGACCTGATCAATGCCGGCAAGCAGACCGTCACGGTCCTGCCCGGCGGCAGCATCTTCGACTCCGCCACCTCATTCGGCATGATCCGCGGCGGTCACGTCAAGGTCGCCATCCTCGGCGCCATGCAGGTCTCCGGCGCCGGCGACCTCGCCAACTGGACCATCCCCGGCAAGATGGTCAAGGGCATGGGCGGCGCCATGGACCTGGTGGCCGGCACACCGCGCGTCGTCGTCCTTACCGAACACAACGCCAAGGACGGCACCGCCAAAATCGTCAAGGAGTGCACCCTGCCGCTGACCGGCCTGAGCTGCGTGGACCGCATCATCAGCGACCTGGCCGTCTTCGACCTGGTAAAGAACGAAGGCACCGGGAGCCGCCGGCTGACGCTCACGCGCCTCGCCCCCGGCGTCACGGTCGAGGAGATCCGCGGGAAGACCGAGGCGGAGTTCGACGTCGATCCCGCCCTGGAAGAGACCACTGACGCGCTCGAGGAGGCCCGGGCATGAGCCTGAAGGACCAGTTCGGCAAGGACGTCCTGCTCACCGGGTGGGGCCACAGCCGCTTCGGCAAGCTGACCGAGGAGACCCTGGAATCCCTGATCGTGCAGGTCGCCACCGAGGCGATCGGCAACGCCGGGATCGAGCCGGGCCAGATCGACGAGGTCTACCTGGGCCAGTTCAACTCCGGCATGATGCCGCTGGCGTTTCCGTCCTCGCTGGCCCTGCAGGTCTCCGAGCAGCTCGCCAATGTGCCCTCCACCCGGGTGGAAAACGCCTGCGCCTCCGGTTCGGCCGCCTTCCAGCAGGGCACCAAGTCGCTGCTGGCCGGCACCGCCAAGACCGTCCTGGTGATCGGCGCGGAGAAGATGACCCAGGCCGGGGCCGACGTCGTGGGCGCCGCCCTGCTGGGCGCCGACTACGACATGGCCGGCAAGCCCTCCACCACCGGCTTCACCGGCCTCTTCGCCGAGGTCGCCAAGCACTACGAGAAGCGCTATGGCGCCGTTTCCGACGCCCTGGGCACCATCGCGGCGAAGAACCACCGCAACGGCGTGGACAACCCCTACGCCCAGCTCCGCAAGGACCTCGGCGAGGAGTTCTGCCGGACGGTGTCGGACAAGAACCCGATGGTTGCCGATCCGCTGCGCCGCACCGACTGCTCCCCCGTCTCCGACGGCGCCGCCGCCGTCGTACTCTCCGTCGCCCCCACCGGCGGGGCCACCGCCCCGGTCCGGCTGGCCGGCTTCGGGCAAGCGAACGACTTCTTCCCCGCCGAGCGCCGGGACCCTACGGCCTTCGCCGCGACCCGCGCCTCCTGGCAGCGGGCCCTCGGCATGGCCGGCGTCGGGTTGGAGGACCTGGACTTCGCCGAGGTGCACGACTGCTTCACCATCGCCGAGCTGCTGATGTACGAAGTGATGGGCCTGACCGAGCCCGGCCAGGGGGCCCGCGCGATCGAGGAAGGCTGGGTCTTCAAGGACGGCAAGTTCCCGGTCAACGTCTCCGGCGGCCTCAAGGCCAAGGGCCACCCGGTCGGCGCCACCGGCGTCTCCCAGCACGTCATCGCCGCGATGCAGCTCACCGGCACGGCCGGGGACATGCAGCTGGCGGCGCCGCGTCGGGCAGCGGTACAGAACATGGGCGGCGTCGGCATTGCGAACTATGTCAGCGTGCTTGAAGCCGTCTAAGCCGGCGCCCGCCGAACTGGTCTGGGCCACCAATTGGCTGGGCCTGCCGGCCGGGGCACCCGTGATGGTGCTCCGGCCCGGCGGTGTGCCGGTCCCCGCCACCGTGGAGCTCGCCACCCCGGACGGGAAGATCCTCTGGGTCCGCTACCAGTCCACGGGCGAGCGCACCATGCTGTTCAAGTCCGACGGCACCCAGATCTGGTGCGCGAACCCCGATGCCCCCGCCAACCATTGAGGCGGGAACCCCACAGGCTGGTGGTGGGGCACCGGACGATCACCCGGATCGTCAACCTAGCGCAACGTTGCGGTACCCCACCCCATTTATAAGTCTCCGGCCGGAGCCGTGACGGCCATCCCCGTGCAGTCCCCCCGCCAGCCCCTTAGGTCAGTTGGCGGCGGCGGGGACGGCGGAGAGGAGCTCCCGGTAGCGGGCGGCATGGTCCGCCACGTCCTCCCGGGTCGCCCGCGGCGCCCCGTGCAGGACCAGCGGTTCGGCCATCTCCAGCCCGCAAAGATGTGCGGTGGCCTCCAGCGGACGAAGCAACTCCGCCATGGTGAAGCGGTTGTGCCCCGTCGGCGTGTACGCAGCCTCGGGGCCGCCGGTGGAGATGACCAGCTGCAGGCGCTTGCTGTGCAGGGCGTCCCCGCCGGCACCGTAGGCGAAGCCGTAGGTGAGGACCTGGTCCATCCACTCCTTCAGGACTCCGGGGACGGAGTACCAGTGCCAGGGGAACTGCAGGACGATGGTGTCGTGCCGGCGCAGGAGTTCCTGCTCCGCGGCGGCGTCGACGCGCCGGTCCGGATAAACGGAGGCGATCTCCCGGACGGTCACGCCGTCGATGTCCCTGATCGCCGCGGCCAGCTGCGCGTTGATTCCGGATGTGGCCAGGTCGGGGTGGGCGACGACGACGAGGGTGCGGTGCGTGCTCATGGAGGGTGGGTGCTTCTCTCGGTAGACAGGTCTGTCTGTTACGACATCGAAGGTACCAGACAGACCTGTCCGTTCACAATCGAACAGGCGGCTCAGGCGTAGTCGTTGTAGAAGCCGCGGCCGGACTTGATTCCGAGCCAGCCCTTGCCGATGTATTCCTGCAGCAGCGGGGCGGACTTGTTCTCCATGCCGGCCAGCTCGCAGTAGTGGTTCTCGATGTCGAGCACCACATCCAGGCCCACCTGGTCCATGAAGCGGAACGGTGCCGTGTCCGCCTTGAAGACGTCCACGAACAGGGCATCGACGTCCTCCGGCTCGGCCACACCCTCGGCCACCACCAGCAGCGCCTCGCGCTTGATCGCGGCCCAGACCCGGTTGAAGATGAAGCCGGTGCTTTCCTTCCGGACCAGGTGCGGCGCCAGCGCGTAAGCGGGCAGTTCGGTCATCAGCAGGTCCAGGACGGCCGCGTCGGTCCGGCCGCAGGACATCAGTTCCACCGAGCGGACGGCCGGCGGCATGTAGAAGTGCATGTTCAGGACCCGCTCCGGGCTGGCCACGCCGCCGATGAACTCCGAGGACGCGAACGACGACGAGTTGCTGGCCAGCAGGGCATCCGCCGGGGCCAGCCGGTCCAGGTCGGCGAAGATCCCGCGCTTGAGCTCGAGCTTTTCGGGCACCGCCTCGACCACCAGCCAGGCGTTGTCCAGGGCTGCGGCGAGATCGTCGCCGGAGGTGATCCGGCCGGCCGGCGCGGCCCCGTGCTCGGCCGCGACGGCGGGGCGCTCGGCCTCGATGAAGTCGACGGCGGCCCGGCCCACGGCCGGGTTGAGGTCGAAGATGCGCACGTCGGCGCCGCGCAGCGACAGCATCAGGGCCACGCGGCGGCCCAGGGTGCCGCCGCCGATGACGGTGATGGGCCGGACGGCGGTGTCGGCGGGGAGGGAAAAGGTCATGGCGTTTCCTTTCAGGACGCTGCCGGGGAACCGGCAGCGAGGGTGGGACGGTGGGCGGGGTTTCTCCGGAGGGTGCGGAGCAGGGCAGGAATGGCGGCGAGCACCAGGGCCGCGCCGTAGATCAGTGTGGTCCCCTTCATGCCGGCCACGGCCACCAGCAGCCCGGCGGCCACGGCGGGGACGCTGAAGCCGAGATAGCAGATCAGGTAGATGCTGGAGAGCATGCCCACCCGCTCGTGCGGACCGCAGAGCGGCAGGGTCATCCGCATCGCGCCGAAGTACCCGCTGCCGAAGCCGACGCCGGCCACGACGGTGCCCGCGAAGTACAGCGGCGCGGATCCGAGCTGGACGGCCAGCACGGTCAGGGAGATGCCGGTGATCAGGGAGACGACGCCGGTCAGCAGCGTGGTCCGGTCCGAGCGGCGGCGGACCACCAGGATGGCCAGGGCGCCGGGAACGAAGAGGGCAAACAGGGCCAGGCCGCCCACCAGCACCGAGTTGTCCCGGGTAATGGCGTGCGCCAAGGCCGGGCCCAGCGAGAGGTAGAACCCGGCCAGGGCCCAGGTGGCCGCGGCCACCGGCATGGTGGCGGCCATGGTTTTCCGGGCGGAGCCGGGGATCCGGGCCTCGGGCATCAGGGACCGCAGCCAGCCCGGGGCCACCTGCCCGGCGCTCGGCAGCCGGAGCAGCGCCACACCAAGGACCAACAGGAGCGCGGCAAGGAAGAAGTAGACGGTCTTGGTGGGCTCGGGGAGGAACCTGACCACGGAGGCGGACCCGAGCGCGCCAATGGAGAGCCCGATCGGCGAGGCGGCGCTGTTGACCAGGGACCCGCGGCCGCGGCGCTTCGGGCCTTCGAACGCCAGCAGCGCGGCGCCCGCGGCACCCATCGCGGCACCGGTCGCCACGCCCTGGAGTGCCCGGGCGGCCAGCAGCACCTCCGGCCCCGGAGCGAAGGCGAAGGTCATCATCGCACCGATCTGCAGCGCCACCGCCCCCAGGAGCACCGGCCGGGTGCCGAGGTGGTTGGCCAGCGAGCCGACCACCAGCAGGGTCAGCAGCACGGCCACGGCGTAGACGGCGAAGATCACCGTGACCGCCGCGGAGCCGAGGCCCCACTCGCGGGCGTAAAACTCGTACAACGGCGACGGCGCCGACGAGGCGCCGATGAAAACCGTCAAGAGCGCCGCGTGAAGCCAGAACGCGGTACCGGTGTTCTTCACAACTGATCCTGCCTACTCGAAACAACCAAACGCACAATCTGTGCATTAAGAGGCTATACCCGCTAAAGCAGATAATTTGCCTTAGGCTGGTGTGATGATGACGACAGCGACCCCCCGCCCCGGCGGCCGGAGCGCCCGCGTCCAGCAGGCCGTGCACCAGGCCGTGCGCTCCCTGCTGGCGGAGAACGAGGGCGACCGGACCGCGCTGTCGGTCCCGCTGGTGGCGGACCGGGCGGGCGTGAACTCCTCCACCATCTACCGCCGCTGGGGGGACCTCCCCCGGCTGCTCGCCGCCGTCGCCTCCAACCAGATGCTCCCCGAGCAGGTGGAGGACACCGGTTCGCTCCGCGGCGACATGGAGGCCTGGTTCATCCCGTACGTGGAGGAGTTCTCCTCCGAGCTGGGCCGGCAGGTGCTGTTGGACATGCTGGCCGACGGTGCGGTGACCCGGGACTACTTCGCCCTGATGCAGGGCCACGTCGAGGAGCTGCGCAGGCTGGCCCGGGCGCGCGGGGAGACGGCGCCGGGCGCTCGCGAGATCGTTGACGCCGTCGTCGCCCCGGTGATCTACCGGATCCTGTTCAACCACGAATCCGCCGCGGAGCTGGACGTCCGGACCCGGATCGGGCGTCTCCTCGACGGGCCACGGACCGCCGGCCGGGACTAAAATCGGTCCATCCCCATCACACCCAGAGCAAGGAATCCCATGCGCGCCACCATCATCCACGGTCCGGGCGATATCCGGGTCGAAGACCGCGACTACCCCACCGTCCAGCAGCCCACCGACGCCGTCGTCAAGGTCACGGCAGCCTGCGTCTGCGGCTCCGACCTCTGGCCCTACCGTGGCGTGAAGCCCACCCACAAGCCCTCCGCGATCGGCCACGAGTTCATCGGCACCATCGAGAGCCTGGGCGACGAGGTCACCGGCCTCGCCGTGGGCGACCTGGTCATTGCGCCGTTCGTGATCAGCTGCGGCGAGTGCCCGCAGTGCCGCAACGGCGTCACGGTCGCCTGCGACCGGCTGGCCGGCTGGGGCGGCACCGACGACGCCGGGCACCCGGTCGACGGCGGCCAGGGTCAGGCCGTCCGCGTCCCGCTGGCCTCCTCCACGCTGGTCAAGGTCCCCGGCATCACCGAACCCGACGACGCCCTCCGCGCCAGCCTGCTCACCCTCTCCGACGTCATGGCCACCGGCCACCACGCCGCCCTCGCGGCCCAGGCCGGCCCCGGCCGGACCGTCGTGGTGGTGGGCGACGGCGCCGTCGGCCTCTGCGGCGTGCTGGCCGCCAAACGGCTGGGTGCCGAGCGCATCATCGCAATGTCCCGGCACGCTGACCGGCAGGCGATCGCCCGCGAATTCGGCGCCACGGACATCGTGGCCGAGCGCGGGGACGAGGGCATCGCCAAGGTGCGCGAACTCCTGGGCGGCGTCCTCGCGGACTCCGTGCTCGAATGCGTCGGCACCAAGGAATCGATGGACCAGGCGCTGCGCAGCGTCCGGCCCGGCGGCGCCATGGGCTTCGTCGGCGTCCCCACCGGCGGCGCCGAAATCCCGGTCCGCTACCTGTTCGACACCAATATCACCATCGGCGGCGGCATGGCCCCCGCCCGCACCTACATCCCGGAACTGCTGGAGGACGTGCTCAACGGCAGCATCAATCCGGGCCGGGTGTTCGACGCCGTCATGCCGCTGGAGGAGGCACCGGAGGCCTACCGCGCCATGGACGAACGCCGCGCCATTAAGGTGCTCCTCACCCCGTAACATCCCGATCCGCGGCGGGGGCCGACCGGCCCTTGCCGCACCGGAACGGCCGGGGCTAGCGTGTGCCCACGGGCAGCCCGCCCGCACCCGCCCGCATCGCCCTCCCGTATCCAGGAGCCGTCATGGCCTCACCGTCCGCGCCCGGACCTGCCCCGGAGCCGCACGCACCCGGGGGATACGTCCTGGACCTGGCGGAGGCGGCCACCGCACCGCTGTCACGGGTGGGCGGCAAGGCCCTGAACCTGGGGCGGATGGTGGCCGCGGGCCTGCCGGTGCCCCGCGGTTTCTGCCTCACCACGGACGCCTACCGCCTGGCCGCCCCGCCGGAGCTGGCCGACCTGGCGGCCGCGCTCGACGCCGGAATCCCACGGGCCGGACTCTCCCAGTCCGCTCCTGACACCGGGGCCGGGCCCGACACCGGGATGGAGGCGGCGGCGCAGGCGGCTCGGGCCCGGGACCTGGTCGGCGCCGCCCCGATCCCGCCCGCCGTCGAGTCCGCGGTCCGCGCCGCCTACCTTGACCTCGGGCCGGACACGCCCGTGGCGGTGCGCTCCTCCGCCACCGCCGAGGACCTGCCCTTCGCCAGCTTCGCCGGCCAGCAGGACTCCTTCACCGGAATCGTCGGCGCGGACGCGGTGCTGGACGCGGTCCGCCGCTGCTGGGCCTCCCTCTGGACCGACCGCGCCGTCGCCTACCGCACCGCGAACGGCATCAGCCATACCGGGGTGGGGCTCGCCGTCGTCGTCCAGGCCATGGTGGAGGCGTCCACGGCGGGGGTCATGTTCACAGCGAACCCGGTCACCGGGACCCGCACCGAAATGCTCGTCAACGCCAGCCCGGGCGCCGGCCAGGCGGTGGTTTCCGGCGCCGTGAACCCGGACCAGTTCACCGTGCAGACGGCGACGGCGGAGGTGCTGCACCGGGTGGCAGGCGACGACGACCCGGACCGGGGCTGGAGCCTGGACGACGCCGGGCTCGCCGAGCTGACCCGGCTGGGCGCGTCCGTCCAGAGGCTCTTCGGTTCGCCCCAGGACGTGGAATGGGTGGTCGACGCCGCCGGCAGGACCTGGCTGACGCAATCCCGGCCGATCACCACGCTGTACCCGCTGGAGGACCCGATGACCGGCGAGCCGCTGCCGGTTCCGCCGGAGGGACAAACCCGGGTCTACCTCTGCGGGACGCTGCTCCAGGGCCTGACCCGGCCCATCACCCCGATGGGCCTGACCGCGCTGGAACTGCTCCGGAACCAGCAGGGACTCTGGCGCTACGTGAATCCCGGCCTGCGGATGTTCGTGGACCTGACGCCCCTGACCCGGAGCCGGTGGGGGCGCCGCTACCTAACCAGGGTGCTGCCGCTGGCCGACAGCCGGTCCGCAGCGCTCGTCCCCGGCCTGCTCGCCGACCCGCGATTCGCCCCCGGGGAGGGCCCTTCCGCGGGTACTGACCTGGGCCGCGTTGCCCGGCGCCTCCTGCCCGGACGCGGCCGCGCCGACCATCCCCGTATGGACCGGGGCGCCCCGGCAGAGATCCCGGCCCCGGGAGAGGGACCAACTCCGGCAGAACGCCCCGCCCGGGTCGGCACCAGCCTGGGCATGCTGGCGGACCAACTCCCCCGGCTGGCCCGTGCCATCCTGGATCCCCGGGGCGAGCTGCGCCGCACCGACGCCTACGCCCGCCGGCTCGACGCCGTGCTGCTGCTGCCGGGCCCGGCCACGGCAGAGGAGCGCCTGCACTTCGCGGAAAACCTGGGACTGCGCACCACTGGTGGGCTGCTCAAGGCCACCCTGCCCGGGTTCTCCGCCGGCTACCTGATGCTGGCCGTAGCCCGCCGGCTGCTGCGCGGAATCGCACCGCCGCGGGAGCTCGAGGCGGTGCTGCGCGGGTTGCCGCACAACGTGACCACCGAGATGGACCTGGAACTCTGGCGGCTGGCCGTAACACTCCGGGACGATCCCGAGTCCCGGGACGCCTTCCTGGCCACCGGGCCGGCCACCCTCGCCGCCAGGTACCGCGCCGGCACGCTGCCGGACACGGCCCAGTCCGCCGTCCGGGATTTCCTGGCCCGCTACGGGCACCGCGCCGTGGCCGAGATCGACCTCGGCATGCCGCGCTGGGCCGAGGAGCCCGACCACATCCTCGGCGTGATCTCGAACTACCTGCGCCTGGACGATCCGGACCAGGCGCCGGATCGGCAGTTCGGCCTGGCGGCCGCTCACGCGGAGGAACGGATCCGGAGCCTGGTGGACCGCGCCGCCGCCCACGGGCGCTGGCGGGCCCGGCTGCTGGGGCTGGCCCTGCGGGAGGTCCGGGAACTCGCCGGCCTGCGCGAACTGCCCAAGTTCCACATCGTCCGGATCCTGGCCGAGGTGCACCGCCAGCTGCTGCTGGTGGGCGAGGACCTGGTGCACCGCGGCGCCGTGGCCGCCGCGGCGGACGTGTTCTTCCTGGACTTCGGCGAGCTGCGGACGGGCCTGCGCGGGGCCCGGCTGCAGGAGACAGTGGCCGCCCGCCGCCGCCTGTACGACGTCGAACTCCGGCGCCGCCACATCCCCCGCCTGCTGCTCTCCGACGGCACGGACGTGGAGGCGGCCGCCCTGGCCGCGGCGCCGCCGTCGGGCGCCCTGGCCGGCACCCCCGCGTCCGCCGGCTCCGCCACGGGAACGGTCCGGGTGGTCCTGGACCCGGTGGGCGCCCGACTGGAACCCGGGGAAATCCTGGTGGCGCCGTCGACGGACCCGGGCTGGACGCCGCTGTTCCTCACCGCCGGGGCGCTGGTGATGGAGATGGGCGGGGTCATCTCCCACGGGGCGGTGGTGGCCCGCGAATACGGCATTCCCGCGGTAGTGGGCGTCCCGGACGCCACCACCCGGCTGCGGACCGGGCAGCTGGTGACGGTCGACGGCGCCGCGGGCACCGTCCGGTTAGTGCCGGACTGAGGCCCCGGGCCGCGACGTTCGGGGCGGCCGTCTTCGGGACGACGGGGCCGGGCACCCAGCGGTTCTAGCACGGGCGTGCCAGTAGAATGGAGGCATGACTTCGGCGGCTGCCTCCCGGCCCCGGTCGGGCCACGGAGCGTTCGGCCTCGCCCGGCGCGCGCGGCGTGTCCTGCGCCGTGTCCCGGTCTGGGCGTGGCGCGCCCTGATGGGGATCGTCGGCCCCGGCGAGAAGGCCCGGTTCAATGCGGACCCGGTGACCGGCGTCGACTACTTCCACGACATCGACTTCGCCGGCGACGGCATCCGCGCGCACCGGCTGGACGTGATCACCCCCGCCGGAACGGCCGAAACCACCGGATCCACAGACTCCGGGCTCCCCGTCTACGTCTACTTCCACGGCGGCGGCTGGACCTCCGGGGACAAGGCGGCGCTGACGAAATACTGCGCCAGCCAGGCCGCCGCCGGCATGGTGGTGGTCAACGTGAACTACCGCCACGCCCCGCGCTTCCACATGGGCCACGTCCTGCAGGATGCCAACGCCGCGCTGGCATGGGTGCGGGCCACCATTTCCGGATACGGCGGGGACCCGGACCGGACTGTGTTGGGCGGCGACTCCGCCGGCGGCCAGATCGCCGCGCTGCTGACGGCGTCGACGTTCCACACCGACCTGGCGGAGCACTACGGCCTGGAACCCGCGGCGCCCGCCGCGAGCCTGCGGGGGCTCGTGCAGCACTGCAGCGTGGTGGACTTCTCCGTGTTCTTCGAGCGCGGCTTCGTCCTCAGCCTTGCGTTCGTGAGGATGCTGCTCCCCCGCAGCGCGGGCCCGGGCGCAGAGTCGCTGCGGCGGGCGGCCCGCCACCTGTCCCCCATCGAATGGCTGGATTCGCGGCACCCGCCCGTGTTCCTGACCACCTCGGAGCGCGACTTTTTCTACACCGCCAACCTGAACTTCCTCGACCGGCTTCGGCAGCACCGGGTCCCGGCGGATGCGCTGGTCTACGGCTGGGAGGCCGCCAACGCCGAGCACACCTGGCAGCAGGACGCCCGCCTCCCCGAGTCCCAGGAGGTCTACCGCCGGCTGCACGCCTTCGTGGCGCGGGCTGCCGGAACCTAGCAGCGGTTCAGCCGGTCGAAACCGGCCAAACTGCGCCGACGCCCAACCTCATCCGGAGTCGATCAACGGACGGACTTAGTCCTGCTCGTCCGCCCGGAGACCCTCAGGGGCCTCGTGACCACCACGGCCCACGCCGCACCGGCCAGCACGAACAAGGAAAGCGGCCAGAACGAGTTACCCACCAGGATCGGCGGCCCCAGGACGAGAAACGGCAGCATTGCCACGCCCACCCCACCGCCTAACCCAGCGGCAACGGCCTGAAAAATATGCGGCGCGTTCCTGGCCAGGCCATGGAATCCCAGGGTCAACGCGGCAGACCCGGCGCCGAGTGCGCCGCCAAGGCCTGCTCCTGACACGAAAACCAACAGCGATGCCGCGACATCCGGTGCCCTTCCGAGTGTCAACGGCACGAGGTACTGGCTCGCGGAAATGACAATCCCTAAGACAGCGCCTACCAGGACCGTCTTGAAAAATATTGTCGAAAGTGGCGTTGCTGAATTCTCGTCACTGTTCCCCATGGTGGGAGCCTACTCCCGGGCTGCCGGAACCTAGCAGCGGTTCAGCCGGCCGGGCCGGGCTGGGGGCTATCGTTGACCCATGGCGAGAACCGGCCGCCGGATCCCCGGCGTTCCCGAACCGGACCCGGGGGCGTTTGGCTCCGGGCTGGTTGACGAGGCCGCCCGCCTGGACGCCGCGCAACCCGACGTCGACTGGTCCGTCCCGCCGCCCGGCGCGGTCCGCGGGGTCTTCGAGGCGCCAAGTGGAACCCTGGCCACCCTGGCCATGGGCAACCCGGATGCTCCACGGGTACTGCTGATCCCGGGCGCCACCGGGTCCAAGGAAGACTTTGCCCTGATGCTTCCCCAGCTCGCCGAGGCCGGCTATTACGCGCTCAGCTGTGACATCGCCGGCCAGTACGAGTCCGCCGGGGCCGGCCCGGAACACCTCGTACCGCCGCGCAAACACTACGACTACGCCCTCTTCACCGACGACCTGCTCGCCCTGCTGGAGTCCGGCGGGGGGCCGGCCCACGTCGTCGGGTATTCCTTTGCCGCGATTGTCGCGCAGCTGGCCTTCGAGCGGCGGCCGGAGCTGTTCCGCACGCTGACGCTGCTCAGTTGCCCGCCGGATCCGGGGAACAGCTTCCGCGGGGTGCAGCGGATCGGCCGGTTCAGCGGGCTGGCCAGCCCCCGGGTGGGGGCGGCACTGATGATCTGGGGCATCCGCAGCAACGTGGTCAAGGTGGCCCCAAACCGGATCCGCTTTGTCCGCTCCCGGTTCCGGCTCACCCGGCGGCAGTCGGTCCGGGATATCTTCGGCCTGATGCAGCACGCCCCGGACCTACGGCCGGTCCTGGCGGCGGCCACGCTGCCCAAGCTGGTGGCCGTCGGGGAGCACGATCTCTGGCCGCTGGCCCTGCACCGCCGGTTCGCCCAGGCGATCGGCGCGAAGATCGCCGTCTATCGCGGCGGTCACAGCCCCAGCGAGACCTCCCCGCACCAGATGAGCCGGGACCTGCTCGCTCTCTTCAGTTCGGCCGGGTGAGCCCCCGCCGGTAGTCGCGCCGCCGCCGTCGTCGGGCCAGCGGCGGGTCCGCCGCGAATTCGACGGCGAACGTCGTCCACGCCATCGCCAGACGCCGCCCCACCGCCCCGGCGCTCTCGAACGGCCGGGCGGAAACCCCCACCCGCAGGGTCGGTTCCCAGATCACCTCCACCTGGGGCGGGAGCTGGTAGGAGATGTCGAGATCGTCATGCACCGCCGGCAGGCCGCGGTGCACCGTGTCCCGGATCAGCGCCCACGCCGCCGAATGCATCGCGAAGTTGGAGCCGAAGAGCGGCGGGTGTCCCAACAGCAGCCCCACCACGCGGTGGTACCCGGCGATCCAGATGCTCCGGCCCGCCCACCGGGCCAGCGCCGTGCCGCCGTAGAAGTCGCCCGGGCCGCTGACGGCGGCGGGCGGGGCGGCCCCGGCGAGGAGGGTTTCGACCCGCTCCAGCCAGTTAGCCGGCGGGATTGAGTCGGTATCCAGGCGGGCGATGATGTCCGTGTCCGCGGCGTCAAAACCGAGGGCCGTGGCGGCCGCGATACCCGCGACATCGGCGGGGATCCGGTGCACCCCGGCGGCGGCGCAGACGGCGTCGGTCCCGTCAGTGCTGCCGTTGTCCACCACGATTACTGCGTCCGGACGGCGGCTCTGGCGGGAGAGGGCGGCGAGGCACACGGCCAGCGGCCCGGCGTCGTTGCGGGTGGGGATCACCACCGAGATGGTAGCCATGATGGGCAGACTATCGCCTCCGGCCGGGCAGAACTGCCCCGCGTGGCTCTTGCACCCTAGCCCCGCGCCCCGTACGTTGGGGACAGCGGACGAATGTCTCCGCAGCCGTTGGCCTTGCGTGGCCGCCGGAGATCAGCATTTCAGAAGGATAAAGCATGGCTACTGGCACAGTTAAATGGTTCAACGCCGAAAAGGGTTTTGGCTTCATTGCCCCGGATGACGGGTCCGCTGACGTTTTCGCCCACTACTCGGCAATCGCCACCAGCGGCTACCGCTCGCTGGACGAGAACCAGAAGGTCGAGTTCGACGTCACCCAGGGCCCCAAGGGCCCGCAGGCCGAGAACATTCGCCCGCTCTAAGCTTTCGGGAAAGCCCGGCCAGCCGGACTGCTTCTCCTAGAAAACACAAGCCCCTTCGGGTCTCCCGGAGGGGCTTTGTTTTGCCGTCCGGCCGTTTGGATCGGACGGACGGTGCCGCACCCGCCTAAGCTCGGGCTCTACGAGCGGCTGGGGTTCCGCAAGGTCGGCCGCAACGGCGGCTCGGACACCCTCCTGCTGGAACTCCCCCGGGACTCAAGCGCCGGGTAACAGATCCGACCAGCCGCCTTAGGCACACCAAGCTTTCCACTGAGCATACGGGACGGATATTCTTGTCTTTTCAGGCCCTGGCGCGGTGACGCCGGGCGCAGCACGTCGATCGGCCCCGCCCATGTCTGTGAACCACAACCATCGCGGACCCCTTTCGGGCGGGAACGCCCAGGATGGATTCCTGGACTGCCCCACCGGATTGGTGGAGCATTACTTCGCCGACGGGATCTTCCGCTGGTCCGACGGGCTCTACCGGATCTACGGCTACGAACGGGGCGAGGTGGTCCCCTCGATGGAGATGGTCATGCCCCACATCGAGCCCGAAGATCGGCCCCGTGTGCTGGCGTACTGGGAACGGGTGGCCTCGCGCGGCGGTCCGTCCTCCCTCTACCTCTCGATCCGGGACAAGAAGAACCGGCAGCACAAGCTGCTGTACTCCGCGGATTACATTATGGACGGGAACGTCCCCGTCGGTGTCTGGGGTGTGGTGGTGGATCTAACCAAGTCGATCCACACGGACCGGCACCGGCTCGCCAACGAATCGGTCGCCGCAGCGTCACGCACCCGGGCCGTCATCGAACAGGCCAAGGGCATCCTGATGGGCCGGACCGGCGTCAGCGCCGAGGACGCGTTCGAACTGATGAGCAAGTTGAGCTCGGAGACGAACCGAAAGGTTGCCGTGCTCGCCAAGGACATCGTCGCCGGCGCCACCGACGTGCAGCGCTAACACCCCGGCCGGGAGGCGCCACCCAACCGGCCCCGCAAACCCGGCGAACTACCCCACGTGCACCCAGGGCCGCCGGGTCACGTCCGGCTCGGCCTCCCGCAGCACCTCACGGGTCACCGGGGCGATCTCGCCCTCGCCGAACGCCAGGAAGCGGAGCAGGTTGGTGACCGGGTTGCCCTCGGTCCAGCGGAAGTAGATGTGCGGCATCAGCCCGGTCACGTCGCGGATGTGCAGCAGCACCGAGGCGATCGTGTTCGGCACCACCGGCCCGTGCACCTCCAGGATCCGGTACCCGTGGCGGGTGATGCCCTTGACCTCGAGTTCGGTTTCGAAGTCCGAGGAGTCATCCACCACCACCTCGAGGAACACGGCCTGGTAATCCAGCGGCAGGTGGCTGACCTCGATCGCGGATTCAAGCTTCTCGCGGTACGCCTCGGGGCTGAGCCGCAGCGGTTCGTGCGCCACGATGCTCAGCGGGCCGTCCAGTTCGGCGGACAGGAATTCCAGCGCCTGCCGGTCCAGGTGGACGTGGGTGGCGTGCAGTTCGAACGACCGCCGGGCCCGGGACAGCAGCGAGATGACGATGATCCCGAGGATGAAGATCGACGCGATCCGGATGCCCTCGGGGCGTTCGACGACGTTCGCCACCGTGGTGTACACGAAGACCACGGCGATCACGCCGAAGCCCACCGTGCGCTTGCGCTGCCGCTTCCGGCGGGCGGACAGGGTGACGGCGATCGCCGCGGAGGTCATCAGCACCAGCACGCCGGTGGCGTACGCGCCGCCCTGCGCATCGACGTCGGCGTCGAAAATCCAGGTGATCAGGAAGCCCACCAGGGTGAAGACGAGCACCAGCGGACGCACCGCACGGGCCCAACCGGGGGCCATGCCGTAGCGGGGCAGGTAGCGGGGCACCAGGTTCAGCAGCCCGGCCATAGCGGACGCCCCGGCGAACCAGAGGATGGCAATGGTGGAGATGTCGTAGACGGTGCCGAAGCCGATGCCGAGCTGTTCGTGGGCGAGGAACGCCAGGGCGCGGCCGTTGGCCTGTCCGCCGGGCTGGAACTCGTTTTCCGGGATCAGCACCACGGTGGTGAAGCTGCTGATAATCAGGAACGTGCTCATGATCAGGGCCGCCGTGGTCAGCAGCTTCCGGGCGCCCTGGATCCGGCCGGCCGGGTTCTCCTCGGTGTCGTCCGGGTGGCCCTGGATCTGCGGCATCACCGCGACGCCGGTCTCGAAGCCGGAGAGGCCGAGGGCCAGCTTGGGGAAGACCAGCAGCGCGAAACCGACGGCCAGCAGCGGATTCCCATGCGATGTGGCGATCGCCGCCCACCAGTTGCCGACGGCCAGCGGGTGCGTCAGCACCTCCCAGAGTGAGACGCCGACGACGACGACGTTCAGGGCCAGGTAGACCCCGACAATCGCGACGGCGACGCCGATCGCCTCCTTGAAGCCGCGGAGGAAGACGGCGGCCAGCAGGGCCAGGAGAAACAGGGTGATGGCGACGTTCTGGCCCTGCATCCAGCCCGGGCTGATGGGGTTCTCGACCAGGTGGGCGGTGGCGTCCGCGGCGGAGAGGGTCATGGTGATCATGAAGTCCGTCGCGGCGAAGCCGAGCAGCACCAGCACGAAGAGCTTGCCGCCCCAGCGCGGCATCAGCCGCTCCAGCATGGCGATCGAGCCCTCGCCGCGGTGGCTCTCGCCGGCCACCCGGCGGTAGACCGGGAGCGCGCCGAACAGGGTGATGGCCACCAGGACCAGGGTGGCCAGCGGCGAGATGACGCCGGCGGCGAGCGCGGCGATGGCCGGCTGGTAGCCCAGGGTGGAGAAGTAGTCGACGCCGGTCAGGCACATCACCTGCCACCAGGTGTGCTTCTTTTCCTCCGCGGCCCGCACGCCGTGCGGACCCTGGTGGGCGCCCTTGCTGTCCTGCAGCCCCACCAGGAGCCACTTCCGGAGTGCTGTGCTGCGGGCCGGCCGGGGTGCCGAGGGGTCTGCCGGGGGCCTGCTCAGGGTGGTCATGGGGTGCCTTTCCTCGCGGCACGCCGCGGCGCACCGCATTGCGATCACCCGCAAACGTAGCACCGGGCGGAGCCCGGATCCGGCCAAATCCGCGGATCTTGACGAATCCTTGACGCACCCTCCGTGCCGCCGAACGCCCCTGCGTCAAGGATCCGTCAAGATCCGGGCCGCCCGCATCAAGGAACCGTTAGCACCTGCTGCGGAGCCCAAACCAGGGTCTTCACTGGTCTCAGGCCCCGCAGACGGGGCGCAGATGAAAGGAACCTGTAATGGCCGACGCGGCTGTGATCGGAATCCTCGTGGTCTCCATGGGATTCGTGATGTGGGTCGGGCAACGCCTGGCCCGGATACTCGGCGACGACGCCGGGCGGACGGAGGGTGGACGGTGAACGCCGAGGCCGTGATGTGGGTGGTCCTGTTCCTGGCCGGACTGGGCCTGACGGGCTACCTCCTGGCCGTCCTGATCAACCCCGAGAAGTGGTGACCGCCCGATGACCTTCAACACTCTCTCCTTCCTGCTCCAGGCCGGCGCCCTGCTGGTGGCGCTGGCCGCGGTACACAAGCCGCTGGGGCTCTACCTGGCCCGGGTGGTCGAAGGCACCCGTGCCGCCCGCGCCGAGCGCCTCCTCTACCGGCTGACCGGCGTCGACGCCGGCACGGAGCAGACCTGGCCGGTGTACCTGCGCGGCGTGCTGGCCTTCTCCGCCGTCTCGATCCTGCTGGTCTTCGCGCTGCAGCGGCTCCAGGGCGTCATCCCGGGCACCGGACCGCTGACCGGCGTGGACCCCTGGGTGGCCATGAACACGGCCATCTCCTTCGTGACCAACACCAACTGGCAGGCGTACGCCCCGGAGGCCACGGTGGGCATCTTCGTGCAGATGGGCCTGCTGGCGGTGCAGAACTTCCTCTCCGCCGCCGTCGGCATCGTGGTCGCCGTCGCCCTGATCCGCGGCCTGGTGCGGGTGCGCACCGACCGGCTGGGCAACTTCTGGGTCGACCTGACCCGCGTGACGTACCGGGTGCTGCTGCCCCTGGCGTTCGTTTCCGCCGTCCTCCTGGTGCTGGGCGGGGTGGTGCAGAATTTCTGGTCCACCGACGTCGCCAACCAGGCCATGGGCGTGAACCAGACCATCCCCGGCGGCCCGGTCGCCTCGCAGGAGGCCATCAAGGTCCTTGGCACCAACGGCGGCGGCTACTTCAACGCCAACTCCGCCCACCCCTTCGAGAACCCCAACGCCGCGGTCAGCCTGTTCCAGGTCTTCCTGCTGCTGCTCATCCCCTCCGCGCTGCCGTACACCTTCGGCCGGCTGGTGGGCGACCGGCGGCAGGGCTTCACCGTTGCCGCGGTCATGGGCACGCTCTGGCTGGCCTCCACCCTGCTGACCGGCTTGGCGGTGTCCTCCGCGCAGGGCACGGCGACGGCGGCGGCCGGCGGGCTCGGGGAGGGCTTCGAACAGCGCTTCGGCCCGGTACCGGCAGCGCTGTACGCGGCCTCCACCACCCTGACCTCCACCGGCGCGGTCAACGCCGCCCACGACTCGCTGCCGCCCCTGGCCGGCGGGATGACGATGATCAACATGATGCTGGGCGAGGTGGCCCCCGGCGGCACCGGTTCGGGGCTGTACGGGCTGCTGATCCTCTCGATCATCGCCGTGTTCATCGCCGGCCTGATGGTGGGCCGAACCCCCGAATACCTGGGCAAGAAGATCGGCCCCACCGAGATGAAGCTCGCGGCCCTGTACATCCTGGTCACCCCCACCCTGGTCCTGGCCCTCGCCGGGGTGACCGTGCTGCTGCCCGACGCCGTCGCCAACGCCCCGGCCACCGGACCGCACCAGTTCAGCGAGGTCCTGTACGCCTTCACCTCCGGGGCGAACAACAACGGCTCCGCGTTCGGCGGCATCACCAGCTCCGGGCCCCTGCTCTCCACCCTCCTGGGCCTGGCCATGCTCCTGGGCCGGTTCCTGCCGATCGTCCTGGTCCTGGCCCTGGCCGGATCCCTGGCCCGGCAGGGCAAGATCCCGGTCTCCGCCGGCACCCTCCCCACCCACGGCCCCCTGTTCGGCGCGCTGCTGCTGGGCGTGACGGTCATCCTCACCGCCCTCAGCTACTTCCCCGCCCTCGCCCTGGGCCCCCTCGCAGAAGGATTGATCCGATGACCCCGTCCCCCGCGGACACCTCCAGCCGGACCTACGCCGACGGCAACCCCCTCGGCACCCCCGGCGAACACAAGCACCACACCAAGACCCCGGCCAGGCTCACCCTGGCCACCGTGGCCGCCGCGCTGCCGCTGGCGGTGCGCAAGCTCGCGCCCCGCCAGATGGTCCACTCCCCGGTGATGTTCACCGTGCTGGTGGGCGCCGCACTGTGCACCGTCATCTGCGTGCTGAAACCCTCCGTCTTCGGCATCGCGGTCACCGCGTGGCTATGGCTGACCGTCCTGTTCGGCACCCTGTCCGAGTCGATCGCCGAGGGCCGCGGCAAAGCCCAGGCGGACAGCCTGCGCGCCAGCCGGCAGGGCGTGGAGGCCACGCTGCGGCTGCCCGACGGCGGCACCCGCCGCGTCCCGGGCACGGATCTGAAGCTCAACGACGTGATCATCTGCGAGGCCGGGGACGTGATCGCCTCCGACGGCGAGATCATCGAGGGCGTCGCCAGCGTCGACGAATCGACCATCACCGGCGAATCTGCCCCCGTCATCCGCGAATCCGGCGGCGACCGGTCCTCGGTGACCGGCGGCACCCGGGTGCTCTCGGACCGGATCGTCATCCGGATCACCGCAGAGGCCGGCCAAACCTTCGTGGACCGGATGATCAAACTCGTGGAGGGCGCCGTCCGGCAGAAGACCCCCAACGAGATCGCCCTGCACGTGCTGCTGGTGTCCCTGACCATCGTCTTCCTGATCGTCACCATGGCGCTGGCCCCGTTCGCCGCCCTCGCCGGCGCCACCCCGTCCCCGATCGTCCTCGTGGCGCTGCTGGTCTGCCTCATCCCCACCACCATTGGGGCACTGGTGCCCGCCATCGGCATCGCCGGCATGGACCGGCTGGTCCAGCACAACGTCCTGGCCACCTCCGGCCGGGCCGTGGAAACGGCCGGGGACATCACCACCCTGCTGCTGGATAAGACCGGCACCATCACCTACGGCAACCGCCGCGCGGTGGAATTCCACCCCGCGGACGGGGTGGGCATGGACCGGCTGATCGAGGCGGCCCGGCTCTGCAGCCTGGCCGACGAGACCCCGGAGGGCCGGTCCGTCGTCGACCTGGCCGCCGAACGCGGCGTCGCCGGGGCGGACCTGGCCGCCCTGGAAGCCGGGAGCCGGGACGTCGCCGTCGTCCCGTTCAGCGCCGCGACCCGGATGTCCGGGCTGGACCTGGACGGGCGGATGATCCGCAAGGGCGCCGCCTCCACCGTGGGCGCCTTCGTCGAGGAACACGGCGGCCGCACCGGCGCGGGGGTGGATGCCCGGGTGCGGGAGATCGCCGCGCAGGGCGGCACCCCGCTGCTGGTGGCCGAGGTGGCCGCCGACGGACGCCCCGAGGTGCTCGGCTGCGTCCACCTGGCCGACGTCGTGAAGCCCGGCATGCACGCGCGATTCGCCGAGCTGCGCCAGATGGGCATCCGCACGGTCATGATCACCGGCGACAACCCCATCACGGCCAAGGCGATCGCCGCCGAAGCCGGCGTGGACGACTTCCTGGCCGAGGCCACCCCGGAGGACAAGCTGGCCGTCATCAAAAAGGAACAATCCGCCGGCCGGCTGGTGGCCATGACCGGGGACGGCACCAACGACGCCCCGGCCCTGGCCGCCGCCGACGTCGGCGTCGCGATGAACTCCGGGACCCCGGCGGCCAAGGACGCCGCCAACATGGTGGACCTGGACTCGGACCCCACCAAGCTGATCAACATCGTGGGCATCGGCAAGCAGCTGCTGATCACCCGGGGCGCACTGACCACCTTCTCGGTGGCCAACGACGTCGCCAAGTACTTTGCGATCGTCCCGGCACTGTTTGCGGCCACATTCCCGGGCCTGGGCCTGCTGAACATCATGGGCCTGGCGACGCCGGCGTCCGCGATCCTCTCGGCGGTGATCTTCAACGCCCTGATCATCATCGCCCTGGTCCCGCTGGCGCTGCGCGGCGTGAAGTACCGCGCCGTCACCGCCAACCGGGCACTGTCCCGGAACCTGCTGATCTACGGCCTCGGCGGCCTGGTGGCACCCTTCATCGGCATCAAGATCATCGACCTCGTGATCTCCCTCATCCCCGGAATCGGCTAGGAACACCCCATGACCACCATCTTCGGATACCTCCGGCAGGCCGGCACCGCCCTGCGCTTCCTCGTCGCCGCCACCCTGATGCTCGGCTTCGCCTACCCCCTGGCCGTGTTCGGCGCCGGGCAGCTGATCGCCCCCGCCCAGGCCAACGGCTCCATCCTCCGGGACAGCGCCGGGCGCCCGGCGGCCTCGGCCCTGATCGCGCAGGCCTCCGCCGGCGACGGCGGGGCCCAGGACCCGCGCTGGTTCCATGCCCGGCCCTCGGCGGTGGCGTGGGACCCGACGTCATCCTCGGCCAGCAACCTCGGCCCGAACGACGCGAAACTGCTGGACTCCGTGCAGCAGGGCCGAGCCGCGGTGGCGGCGGCGGAGCATGTCTCCGTGGACCAGGTCCCGGCCGACGCCGTCACCGCCTCGGCCTCGGGCCTGGACCCGGACATTTCCCCGGCCTACGCGAAGCTCCAGGTGGCCCGGGTTGCCGCCGCGCAGGGGCTGGACCCGGCCGCCGTTGAGGACCTGGTCCGCGGGAACACCCGCGGCGGGGTCACGGCGTTCCTCGGCCAGCCCTCGGTCAATGTCACCGCCCTCAACCTGGCCGTCGCGGACGCTGCCGCGGCGGCGCAGCCGGGCCGGACCAAGTGAGAGAATGACGGCATGGCACGAGGAACGCTGCGGATCTTCCTGGGGGCCGCGCCCGGCGTCGGGAAAACCTACGAGATGCTCGAAGAGGCCCACCGCCTGGCGCAGCGCGGCACCGACGTCGTCGTAGCCTTCGCCATGGACCACGGCCGCAGCGAGACCCGCGCCCTGCTGGACGGCCTGGAAATCGTGCCGCCGCGCCGCCTCCCCTACCGCGGCACCGAGTTCGAAGAAATGGACCTGGACGCGGTCCTGGCCCGAGCCCCGGAAACGGCGATCGTGGACGAGTACGCGCACTCCAACATCCCCGGCAGCCGCAACCCGAAGCGCTGGCAGGATGTCGACGCCCTGCTGGAGGCCGGCATCGACGTCCTCTCCACCGTTAACATTCAGCACCTGGCCTCGCTCGGGGACGTCGTCAGCGCCATCACCGACGTCCGCCAGGCCGAGACGGTACCCGACGACGTCGTCCGCCGCGCGGACCAGATCCACCTCGTGGACATCTCTCCGGAGCTGCTGCGGCAGCGGCTGGGCGACGGCAAGATCTACGCCCCGGAGAAGATCGACGCGGCGCTCTCGAACTACTTCCGGGTGGGCAACCTGACCGCGCTGCGGGAACTGGCGCTGCTCTGGCTCGCGGACCGGGTGGACGAGGGCCTGGCCAAATACCGGGCCGAACAGGGCATCGAGGAGAGCTGGCCCGCCCGTGAACGGATCGTCGTGGGACTGACCGGCGGGCCGGAGGGCGAGGTACTGATCCGCCGCGGCGCCCGGATCCTCAACCGGGTCAACGGCGGGGACCTGCTGGCCGTGCACGTCCGGGTGGCCGACGGCGTCGCCAACGAATCCCCGCAGGCCCTCGAGGCGCAGCGGCACCTGATCCAGGACCTGGGCGGCAGCTACCACACGGTCGCCGGGGAGGACCCGGCCGCGGCGCTGCTGGACTTCGCCCGCAGCGTCAACGCCACCCAGATCGTCGTCGGGATCTCCCGGCGCCGGAAGATCGACTCCCTCGCCGGCTGGCTGCTGGGCGGCGGCGTCGGCACCCGGGTGGTCCGCGACTCCGGCGACATTGACGTGCACATGGTCTCCCACCCGCTGGTGGGCCGCGGCGCCCGCCCGGTCCGGCCCCGGGACCTGGGCCGGATCCGGGTGCTGGTGGGTTTCGCCCTGGCGCTGCTGCTGCCGCCGGCGGTGCAGGCGTTGCTGGTGCTCGACCCGGAGCGGAACGTCGCCACCGTCATGCTGGTCCAGCTCAGCGGCTCGGTGGCCGTGGCGCTGGTGGGCGGCCTGTGGCCGGCGATCCTCGCCGCCGTGTTCAGCAGCCTGCTGGTGAACTACTTCTCCACCCCGCCGGTGGGCACGCTGACCATCAGCGACTCGCAGAACCTGCTGGCGCTGCTGGTGTTCGTCGGGGTCTCCGCCGCGGTCGCCGTCGTCGTCGACGTCTCCGCCCGCCGCTCCAAGGAGGCAGCCCGGGCCCGCGCCGAGGCCACCACCCTGGGCGACCTGGCCCGCAACGCCGCCGGCTCGGAGGACACGCTCGCCGCCCTGCTGGAGCAGGCGCTCAGTGTCTTCCAGGTCCGCGCCGCGGCACTCTTCGTCCGGCCCGCGCCCGCGGAGGGCGGCGGAAACTCCGGCGAGTGGGAGCTGATCGCCACGGCCGGGTCGCCGGGAAGCGCCGAGACGGCCGACGGCGGTGCGGCCGGGGACAATGTCGAGGAGGTCGGCTCCGGCGCCCGGCTGGTGCTCTACGGCAGGGTGCTCCCGGCGAGCGACCGGCGGCTGCTGGCCGCGTTCGGCGTCCACCTCGAGGCGCAACTGGAACGCCAGCAGCTGGTGGCCAGCCGGCGGCAGATGCTGCGCCTGGCCGAAAGCAACACCATCCGCACCTCCATCCTGCGCGCCGTCTCCCACGACCTGCGCACGCCCCTGGCCGGCATCAAGCTGGCCGTCGGCGGCCTCCGCCACGACGCGGACCGCTACAGCCCCGAGGAAAGGGAAGAACTGCTGGCCACCATCGAGGAATGCTCGGACCGCCTGGACGCCCTGGTGGGGAACCTGCTGGACATGTCCCGGATCAGCGCCGACGCCGCCCACCCCCTGCTCCGCCCGGTCCGCTGGTTCGACGTCATCCCCGGGGCGCTGCGCGCCGTGCCGGCGGGCCGGGTCCGGGTGGAACTGCCGCCGAACATGCCCGAGGTCGACGCCGACCCCGGCATGCTGGAGCGGGTCGTGGCCAATGTCGTCGAGAACGCCGTGAAATATGCGCCGGAGGCGGACATCGTCCTGGTCGGCGCCGGCGGCGGACTGAGCCCGGTGGCCCTGGGCGGCCGGCCCGCCGGGGAGCTGCGGATCATCGACCACGGCCACGGCGTCCCGGCCGAACGCGTGCTGGAGATGTTCCGGCCCTTCCAACGGCTCGACGACGCCCCGCAGGCCACCGGAATCGGCCTGGGCCTGGCCGTGGCGAAGGGCTTCACCGACGCGATGGGCGGCAGCCTTACCGCCGAACCGACCCCCGGCGGCGGCCTGACCATGGTGATCCGGCTGCCGCTCTCTACCGGCGCCCCCTTCGAGCCCGGCCACCGGCAGGCCCCGCTGGAACCGCAGTCCACCCTGGACCACCGGGCACACCGCCTGCCCGCCGCCCCGAACCGGACGGAGGCCGGATGACCGCCGTCCTCGTCGTCGACGACGACCCGCACCTGCTCCGGGCCCTGCGCATCACGCTGCAGGCCCACGGCTACGACGTCACCACCGCCGCGGACGGGCATTCCGCCCTGCTGGCCGCCACCCAGCACCCGCTGGCGCTGGTGATCCTGGACCTGGGCCTGCCGGACCTGGACGGTACCGAGGTCCTCCGCGAGCTCCGCACCTGGAGCCAGGCGCCGGTGCTGGTACTCTCGGCCCGGCACGGCTCCGAGGACAAGGTGGCGGCGCTCGACGCCGGCGCGGACGACTACATCACCAAGCCGTTCGGACTGGACGAGCTGCTGGCCCGGCTCCGCGCCCTGCTGCGCCGCACCGCCGACGTCGACGTCCAGCCGGTGGTCGCCACCGAGGCGTTCACCGTGGACCTCGGCAAGCACCGGGTAACCCGCGGCGGGGAGGACATCCGCCTGACCCCCACCGAGTGGAAGATGCTGGAGGTGCTGGTCCGGAACCCGGAGAAGCTGATCCCGCAGCAGCAGCTGCTCTCCGAGGTCTGGGGCCCGGCGTACGCGAAGGAGACCAATTACCTGCGGGTCTATATGGCGCAGCTGCGGCGCAAGCTCGAGGCGGACCCTGCCGCCCCGCGGCACCTGCTTACGGAGGCGGGGATCGGCTACCGGTTCGTGCCGTAGGCGCCGGACCGGGTGATACGTTTAGGGCCTACGCATGCTTGCCAGTGCGCTACCAAGGGATTCCGATGGATACGCACGACGCAGGCCCCAGTTCCGTTCCCGTACCCGCTGGTGACACGGGTCCCCGCGCACTCAGCGTTCTCGAGGCACTGAGGGAGTACCGGGTTGCCGAGGCCGCCATGCAGCGCCGGACCCGCCCGACCAGGGACATGAACGAATCGGATCTCCTTGCCCTCCGGCATCTTCTGGACGCCGAGGCGGACGGCGCCCAGGTGCGGCAGAAGGACCTCGCCGTTCGCTTGGGAATGAGTTCCGCCGCCGCTACCTCGCTGGTGGACCGCCTCGTCAGGTCCGGGCACATCACCCGCGAACCGGATCCGGCCGATCGCCGGGCGGTCAACCTCCTGCCGATGCCTTCCGCCAGGGTTGCCGTCCGCGAAGCCTTGGGAAACATCCACCCGCTCCTGATCCGTGCCGCGGCGGAGCTGACCCAGCAGGAAGCCGAGACGGTCAAGCGGTTCCTGACGCGGATGCGCGAAGCCGCCGACGCCGTCGCTCCTCCCCTGCGGGGATAGCCGCTACCCGGCCAAACCCTGTGGCTGCACCGGCGGGGGTCGGGAGGCCCATCCCGGCCCGGGCTGCGCGGCGAGGCCAACGACCATGCCGGGATGGTCGTCCCGGAACTTTACTGTCCCCGTTTTCGTTGTGCCGGTTTTTCGCGGGGCCCCGCCGCCATAGATACTTGGGCAATGAATATTCACAGCGCTCTCGATCATGAGAACGCGAACCATCCGCCGGCGATGCCGGAGGTCCCCGCCCAGATGCGCGCGGTGCTCAATGGAATTCCGGCGATGGTGGCGTACTGGGACGCGGAGCTGAGGAACCGGCTGGCCAATGATGCCTACCTGTCCTGGTTCGGCGTCGAGGCTCAGCAGCTGTACGGGATGCACATCCGCGAGCTGCTGCACGAGGACGTCTACGCGGCGAACCGCGGGTACATCGACAAGGTTCTTGGCGGCGAGCCGCAACTGTTCAAGCGCACGCTCACCGACGCCGGCGGCGGCACCCGCCACGCCGAGGTCTCCTACATGCCCGATGAGCGCGACGGCGCTGTTCTGGGCTTCTTCGTCATGATCACCGATGTCACGGATCGGGTCCTCGCGGAGCACCGGCAGCGCCGAGACACGGACCGCTACCGCGCCCTGGCCGGCAGCATCCCCGGCGTCTTCGTCCTGCTCTTCGATGCGGATCTCCGCTATCTGATCGCCGAAGGCCAGGAGTTGCACGCCTTCGGTTACCGCCCGGAGGAGCTGGAGGGCCGCCGCATCCACGATGTGCTGGAGGGCTGGCTGGCCGAGGAACTGGAACCACGCTACCGGGCGGCCCTGGCCGGCGAGGAGGTCGCCTGGACCCGGCGGATCGGCCCCCGCACCTACCGGCTCAAGGCCGGGCCGGTCAACTCCGACGGTGCCACCGCCGGAATGGTGGTGGCCGTGGACGTCACCGAGCGGCTGCAGCAGGAGCAGACCTGGGCGGCGCTGCACGAGATCGCCACGGCCGTGGCCCGCAACGCGGCGCCGGAGGACATCTCGGTGCAGCTCGCGTTTATCCTCAGGGACCTCTTCGCCGTCGACTCCGCCGCCGTCGTCCGCTACACCGGGCCCCTGTCGGCCGAGATCGTGGCCATGGCCCCGGCTATGCCCTCGACGCTGAGCCGGGAGCATGTCTTCGCTCTCACCGACAATTCCGCCACCGTTCGGGTGGCGGTGACGGGGAAGCCCGCCCTGGTTGTGTACGGCACCAAGAGCGGTGGCGTCGCGGAGGGGCAGATGCTCGCCGGCGGCTTCCGATCCGCCGCGGCCGCCCCGATCCGGGTGCACGGCAGCCTCTGGGGCGTAGTGAGCCTGACCTCCAAGTCCAGCACCGGCGTCACCGCGGCCATGTTGGAGCGGCTGGCGCAATTCGCGGAACTGGTGGAAATCGCCATCGGCAACACCGAGGCCCGGGCCCAACTGGAGCGCCAGGCCACCACGGACGAGCTCAGCGGGCTGCCCAACCGCCGCTCCCTGGAGCAGCACCTGGCCCACGAGATCGAGCGGGCCGCCGCCCGCGGCACCCACCTCAGCGCCATCGTGCTGGACATCGACCACTTCAAGAAGGTCAACGACACCTTCGGGCACCTGATGGGCGACGTGGTGCTGGCCGACGTCGCCGCCCGGCTCCGGGCGGTGGCGCGAAAGGATGAAATCGTGGCCCGCTTCGGCGGCGAGGAATTCGTCTGGCTGCTTCCGGAAACCGACGGGGTGGAGGCGTTGCTGGCGGCGGAACGGGCCCGGGTGGCGATCGGCTCCGAACCGTTCGGCGATGTCGGGCACATCACCGTCTCGGCGGGCGTCTGCGAACTGTCCGACGCCGGCAGCCGGGGCCTGCTGGCCTGCGCGGACCGGGCACTGTACGCGGCCAAGCACGCCGGCCGCGACCGCAGCGAACGCTACGGCGCGGCCGGCTGACCGGCGCCCCGCCGTCGTCAGCAGGCGTTAGACGAACGCGGATTTCCCGGTGACGGCCCGGGCCACGATCATCGAATTGATCTCGTAGCTGCCCTCGTAGGTGTAGAGGATCTCGGCGTCGCCGAAGAGCTTGGCCATCTCGAAATCGGTGGTGATGCCGTTGCCGCCCAGCAGCGAGCGCCCCATCGCCACGGAGGCGCGGGCCAGGCGGGTGGTGGTGGATTTGGCCATGGCGGCCTGTACCATTTCCAGCTTCCCGTCCTGCTGGATCCGCGCCAGCTGCGCCATCAGGGCCAGCGAGACGCTGGCGTTTCCCAGGATTTCGGCCAGCTGCTGCTGAACCAGCTGGAACCGGGCCAGTTCGCGGCCGAACTGGAACCGCTCCAGCGCGTAGGCACGCGCGATGTCGAAAGCCGCGAGCTGGATGCCGGCGCCCTGCCAGCCCACCCAGGCCCGTGAGTCGCGCAGCAGGTCGTTGGCGCGGGAGAAGCTGGTGGCCCCGGGCAGCAGGTTTTCGGCCGGGATACGGACCTCGTCGAGGACGATGTCCGCGTTCTGCATGATCCGCAGGCCGATCTTGTTGGCGATCTTGGTGGCCGTGTACCCGGGCCGGTCCGTCTCGACGATGAAGCCCTTGATCTGCTGGTCCGCTTCGTCCCGGGCCCAGACCAGCGCGAAGTCGGCGATTGTGCCGGCGCCGATCCAGCGCTTGGCGCCGGTGATCACCCATTCGGACCCGTCCCGCCGCGCCGTCGTCGCCAGTCCCCCGGCGATATCCGAGCCGTGGTCCGGCTCGGTCAGGGCGAACGCGCCCAGCTGGGTGAAGGCGGTCAGCCCGGGCAGCCAGCGGGCCTTCTGCTCCTCAGAGCCGAGCTCGTCGATCATCCCCACGATTAGTTCGTTGTGGATGCCCACCAGCGCCGAGAGCGAGACGTCCGCCCGGGCCACCTCCACGTACATCAGGCCCTTGAACAGCTTCGAGGTCCCGTCCGTCTGGATCCCGCCGAGGCCGTGCTTGCCCAGTTCGGAGAGCAAGCCGAAGGGGAACTCCTCCCGGTTCCAGAAGTCGATCGACGCGGGCCGGATCCGGGTCTGCAGGAACTCCCGGATCTCCTCGTAGCGGCTCCGTTCCGCCGGGGGCAGGAGGTCAGCGATGTACATCAGGTCCGCGTCCGGAAACGGGGGAGCTCCGATGGCTGGTCCGTCGACACTTCGTTGTGGCTGCACGGGCAGGTATCCCTTCGTCGGGTGCCGCCGGCGGCGGCGCAGGCTCTTCCAAACCCTTGGATGTCCTAGTATATTGCACAGTGATATTCGTCACTAGGGGGCGCCTGCAATCACGGACCTCCCGGTGGCGGTGGATATGCCCGGCCAACGGCGGCCGCCACTGGACCGCCGGGCCGCAATCGGCTGTGAAAGGTGCACCCATGACCGTGACTGACGAATTCCGGGCCGCGAGGGACAGGCTGCTCGCCCTGCGCGGGGATTACGAGGCCGCCCGGGACGAGTTCGAATGGCCACGGTTCGAGGAATTCAACTTCGCCCTGGACTGGTTCGACCAGATCGCCGCGGACCCGGAGCGCGGCGCGAAGCCGGCGCTGGTGATCGTGGAACAGGACGGCTCCGCCACCCGCCGCAGCTTCGCCGACCTCTCGGCCCGCTCCGCCCAGGTGGCCAACTGGCTCCGGGCGCAGGGCATCCGCCGCGGGGACCGGATGATCATCATGCTGGGCAACCAGGTGGAGCTCTGGGAGCTGATGCTCGCCGGCATAAAGCTCGGGATCGTCATGATCCCCACCACCACGCTCATGGGCCCGGCGGACCTGCGCGACCGCGTGGAGCGCGGCGGGGCCGGCTGGGCCGCCGTCGGCAGCGCCAACATCGGCAAGTTCGACGGCGTCCCCGGGGACTACCGGCTCATCGAGATCGGCGCGGGCACGGCAGGCACGGGCACCGGCGACGGGACCACCGACGACGGGAAGAAGGCCGCCCTGCGGTACGCCGACGCCGACGGCGCCCCGCTGGAGTTCACCCCGGACGCCCCCACCCGGGCCGACGAGACGCTGCTGCTCTACTTCACCTCCGGCACCACCTCCAAGGCCAAGCTGGTGGAGCACACCCACACCTCCTACCCGGTGGGGCACCTGTCCACCATGTTCTGGATCGGCATGGAACCGGGGGACGTGCACCTGAACGTCGCCTCCCCCGGCTGGGCCAAGCACGCCTGGTCCAACGTCTTCACTCCCTGGATCGCCGAGGCCTGCGTCTTCATCTACAACTACGACCGCTTCGACGCCAAGGCCCTGATGGAACAGATGGACCGCGAGAAGGTCACCAGCTTCTGCGCGCCGCCCACGGTCTGGCGGATGCTGATCCAGGCGGACCTGACCCTGCTGCAGAACCCGCCCACCAAGGTGGTCTCCGCCGGCGAACCGCTCAACGCCGAGGTCATCGACCAGGTCAACCGGGCCTGGGGCCAGACCATCCGGGACGGCTTCGGCCAGACCGAGACCACCGTGCAGATCGCCAACACCCCCGGCCAGCCGATCAAGATCGGCGCCATGGGCAAGCCGCTGCCGGGCTACGACGTCGTCCTGGTCGACCCGGCCACCGGCGAGGAGGGCGACGACGGCGAGCTCTGCCTGCGCCTGGATCCCCGCCCGGTGGGCCTGATGAAGGCCTACTACGGCGACCCCGAGAAGACCGCCGAGGCCTTCCGCGACGGCTACTACCACACGGGCGACATGGCCAGCCGGGACGAGCGCGGGATCATCACCTACGTCGGCCGCGGCGACGACGTGTTCAAATCCTCGGACTACCGGCTCTCCCCGTTCGAGCTGGAGAGTGTCCTGATCGAACACCCCGCGGTGGCCGAGGCCGCCGTCGTCCCCTCCCCCGACGCGCTCAAGCTCTCCGTCCCCAAGGCGTTCGTAGTGCTGGCCTCCGGCCACCAGCCGGGGCCGGAGCTGGCTGAGGACATCCTGCGCTACTGCCGCGACCACCTGGCCCCCTTCAAGCGGATCCGTCGGCTGGAGTTCGCCGAACTGCCCAAGACCATCTCCGGCAAGATCCGCCGGGTGGAGCTGCGGCACAGCGAAGAACTGCGGCACGGAAACGGGACGCCGCCGGAGGGACTGGGCACGGAGTACTCCGAGGCGGACTTCCCGGGGCTGAAGGGCTAGCCGTGGTGGGCGCCCCGCTGCCGCGCGATCCGATTGCCGACGCCCGGCGGAACTGGGAGCGGCACGGTTGGTCCGACGTCGCCGCTCCCATGGCGGCGATCACCGCGATCATGCGCACCCAGCAGATCCTGCTGGCCCGGATCGAGGCAGTGCTCAAGCCGTTCGGGCTGACCTTTGCCCGGTACGAACTGCTGGCGCTGCTCAGTTTCGCCCGCAGCGGGGCCCTGCCCATGAACAAGGCCAGCGCCCTGCTGCAGGTCCACCCCACCTCGGTGACCAACGCCGTGGACCGGCTGCAGGAAGCCGGCCTGGTACTCCGCTCGCCGCACCCCACCGACGGGCGCACCACCCTGATCGAGCTCACCTCGGGCGGGCGGACGCTGGCGAAGCGGGCGACGGCGGCACTGAACGGCGAGGTCTTCGCGCAGTCAGGCTTCGGCGCGGAGGACGTGGACGCGCTGATCCGGATCCTGGGCGACTTCCGGCGCGGGGCCGGAGACTTCGCGGACGAGGCGGACTAGGCCGCACCGCCGCCCCGGCGGCAACCAGCCACACACCAACTACCACACAACCCCATGAGAGCGCGGCGGCAGCCGGCGCGGCACCAGGAGACGACTCATGCAGCCGAACCCCTACTCCCGGCCGGACGACCGGGAGCTGCTCCGCGCCTCCCTTCGTGCGCTCTCGGGCAGGTTCCGGCCGGCCGTGCTCTTCGCCGGACTGGCCAGCGGTGAGCGGCTGCAGCTGACCGACTTCCTCGGTACGGCGACCTCCAGCCTGCACCAGGTGGTGGTGGTTCCCGGCGCGGGCCTCGGCGGCCGGGTCTTCGCCCAGCAGCGGCCGTTCCTGGTCGCTGACTACCTTGCCTCGGACGGCATCACCCACGAGTACGACGTCGCCGTCAGCCGGGAACGCCTGTCCTCGGTGGCGGCCGTGCCCGTGGTGGTCAGGGGAACGTCGCGGGCCGTCCTGTACCTGGCCAGCCGGGACAGCTCCCCGCTGGGCGAACGCGCCGTCCGGGAGGCGATGGAGGCCTCCGCCGGGATGGCCGAGGAACTCCGGGTCCGGGATGAGGTGGACCGCAGAGTCTCGATCATCGCGAGCGCCGGCACCGGCACCGCCCCGACGCAGGACCCCAGCTGGCTGGAGCACGTCCGCGAGGCGCACGCCGAGCTCCGCTCGCTGGCCGGAACCGTCGCGGACCCGCACCTGGCCCGGCAGCTGGAGATCATCGGCGACTACCTCTCACCCCCTGCCGCGGCCCGGGCCCTCCCGGTGGGCGCCAGGCTGGCCCGCCGCGAGCTGGACGTACTGTCCCTGCTCGCACTGGGCTGTTCGTACCAGGAGACCGCCGACCGGCTGGGGCTCAAGCCCGCCACGGTGAAGAGCTACCTGCAGAACGCGATGGCCAAGCTCTCCGTGCACAACCGGCTCGAGGCCGTGTCCGCGGCCCGCCGGCTCGGCCTCATCCCGTGAGAAAGGGGGCTGCCGGCGTCCGCCGGCAGCCCCCCTGGGTTCTGGTTCCTAACGGCGAGCCGCCGGGGCCGCGTTCGCCGCCGTCGCGGGGTCCGCCGCGGCGTGTACCGCGGCGCCCTCCAGTCCACGGTTCTCCCGGTTGGGCAGGGCGAGGCTGCAGAGGACGCTGAACACGCCGATCCCGGCGAGCAGCACGCCCACGGACCAGGCCCCGGAGGTGCCTGCGAGCTGGGCCGCGACCAGCGGCACGATGCCGCCGCCCACCACGCCGGCCAGGTTGTAGCCCATGCCGGCGCCGGTGTAGCGGTAGCGGGTCTCGAAGAGCTCGGGCAGCAGCGCCCCCGCCGGACCGTACGCGACGGCGAAGATCACCAGGGTGACGGTCAGTCCGACGCCGAAGGCCAGCACGGTGTTGGCGCTGAGAATCGGGAAGAGCACCAGCGACCACGGCACGGCGAGCAGGCAGGACGCGGCGATGACCTTCTTACGGCCGAAGCGGTCCGAGAGGATGCCCGAGGCGAGGGTGGCGGCGGCGACGAACACGGAGGCGACCATGCCGGCACTGAGGACCTCCACCCGGCCCAGCTTCATGCCGGTGGGGCTGGTGGCGAAGCTGGTGAGGTAGGCGGTGCCCATGTAGAAGAAGGCGAAGAGCAGCGTCAGGGCGCCGCCGGCCAGGAGGATCTCCCGCGGCTGGCGGCGCAGGGACTCGAGGACGGGCAGGCGTGTGGTGGTTGCACTGGCGCGGGCCGCGTTCTTGAAGACGGGGGTCTCCTCGATGCTCAGCCGGACCCAGAGGCCCACCAGGACCAGGACGGCGCTGAGGACGAACGGGACCCGCCAGCCGATGGAGATGAAGGCCTCGGACTTGTCGCCCAGGGTGAGGTTGGTCAGCAGGAAGGTGCCGCTGGCCAGGAAGAAGGCCACCGAGGGGCCGATCTGCGGGAAGGACCCGAAGAGTCCCCGTTTGCCCTGCGGGGCGTACTCGGCCACCAGGAGGGTGGCGCCGGCCCACTCCCCGCCGACGGCGAGGCCTTGCACGAAGCGGAGCACCACCAGCAGGATCGGGGCGGCCACGCCGATGGTGCTCGCGTCCGGGATGAAGCCGATCAACACGGTGGCGGTGCCCATCATCAGCAGGGTGGTGATGAGGGTCTTCTTCCGGCCGATCCGGTCGCCGAAGTGGCCGAACACGATGGCGCCGAGAGGGCGGGCGAAGAAGGCTACGGCGAAGGTGCCGAAGGAGGCGACGGTGCCGGCCGCGGCCCCGAGCGCGGGGAAGAAGACGACCGGAAAGACCAGCGCCGCGGCGGTGCCGTAGATGAAGAAGTCGTAAAACTCGATAGTGGTTCCGGCGAAGCTCGCGAACGCCACCCGGCGCAGTGTCTTGCGGCTTGGCGCCGCCTGCCGTCCCGCCGGGGAAATGGGTGTTGCTGAGGTCATGGCAATCTCCTTTGATGTCAGCCTCGAGGCACGCTGTTGTGACCTGGCTCACTGTAAGAAGATTTGCGGACCGCAAACTACCTCCTAAAAGAGGTAGTGCCGCGGACCCCTACACTGGATTGACCACCGGATTCCGCCCCCGCGACGAGCAGCCCAAGGAGAGCCGCATGGACTACGACGAATCGTTCTGGGACGAACGGTACCGGCAGCACGGCCTCCACGGTTCGGTCTGGAGCGGGCAGCCCAATCCCCAGCTCGTCGCCGAGGTGGCGGGGCTGGAACCGGGGTCGGCGCTCGACGTCGGGGCGGGTGAGGGGGCCGACGCCGCCTGGTTGGCCCGGCGCGGCTGGCGGGTCACCGCCGTCGACATCTCCTCCGTGGCACTCTCCCGCGCCGCCGACGCCGTGCGGGACGATCCGGCCGCGGCGTCCCGCATCACTTGGCAGCACGCGGACCTGACCGTGGCCCCGCCGCCGGCCGGGACGTTTGATCTGGTCACCGCCCAGTACCTTCACCTGCCGCCGGAGCAGCGCCCGGACGTGTACCAGCGCCTCGCGGCGTCGGTGGCGCCCCGCGGGACCCTGCTGATCGTCGGCCACCACCCCTCCGACCTGGAGACCACCGTCCGCCGGCCGTCCCTGCCCGGCCTGCTGTTCACCGCCGAGCAGATCGCCGCGGAACTGGACGGGGAGGACTGGGAGGTCGTCACCTGCGCGGCACGGGCCCGGGCGGCCTCCGACGCCGAGGGCACGCCGGTAACGGTGCACGATGCGGTGCTGCGCGCGCGCCGGAGGCCCTGAGCCGCTTCCGGCCCCTTCTTTGTCCGCCCGCGCGGCGTCAGCGGGAGAGCGCGTCGCCCGATCCGAGGTCACCCGAGCCCCGGTCACCGGAGCCAAGATCCCCGGAGCCCCGGCCGGAGGAGCCGCCCCATTGCGCCCAGTCCCCCGGGTTCACGGACGGCCGGCCCAGATGGTACCCCTGCGCCGCGGCCATCCCGAGGGCGGTGACGGCCCTCAGCTCGGCGTCCGTCTCCACACCCTCGGCCAGCAGGGAGGCGCCGATCTCGGCCGCAAACCCCACCATGGCGGCACCCAGGGCACGGTGGGCGGTCTCGGAGTCGATGTCCCGCACAATGGCGCGGTCCAGCTTGATCAGGTCCGGGGTGAGCTTGATGATGTGCCGCATCGAGGCGAAGCCCGAGCCGGCGTCGTCGATCGCTACCCGCAGGCCCGCCGCCCGCACCGGGGCCAGCGCGTTGGAGAGCGCGGCGTAGTCGTTGACCTCCTGGCGCTCGGTCACCTCGATCACAACCCTGGCGGGGGCGATCGGTGCCTGCCAGAGGACCTCGTGCACGGCGGGATCGAGGCAGGCCTCCGGGGACAGGTTCACCGCCACGTACAGCTCCGCAGGGAGTCCCCGGGCCGCCTGCAGCGCAGTGCGCAGCGCCAGCAGCTCCAGTTCCACCCCGAGCCCCACGGAGGATGCCTGGACGAACCACGCCTCGGGCGAGGTGCCCTCCGAGGCGGGGAAACGGCTCAGCGCCTCGACGCCCACCACCCGGCCGGAGGCGAGGCAGCGGATGGGCTGGAAGGCGGTGACGAGGCGGGCCGCGGCGAGCTGCTCGGAGACCCGGCGGCGGACCTGTTCGGACTCATACGCGGTGGACGGCAGGTCCTCGACGGCGCGGGCCATGCCCTCGAAGCCGGCGGGGTTCCCGGCGTCGTCGAGGACGGCCTCCCCGGTCACCTCCATCAGGACGCCGGTGCCGTTGCGGTGCCGGCAGACCAGCACCAGCCCGGTGAAGGTCCGGTCGTCACCGGCGGCCGGCTGGGCCCGCAGCGCCGTCGCCAGATCGGAGGGGTCCAGGACCAGGCCGATCGGACTGCCCACGAGCTCCTCGGGGGCGTAGCCGGTGAGCTGTTCGCACATCGGGCTGGAGAAGGTGATGGAGCCCGCGCTGTCCACGGCCCAGAGCCACTCGCGGCTGACCCGGAACATGGTGCGGACCTGCCGGGAGGAGCGGCTGGCCTGGAGCCGCTCGGCGCGGCGCTGCCGGGTGATGCGCACGGCCGAGTACACCACGATCGGAACGAAGGAGAGCAGCACCGCGTCCAGGACCCACTGCCAGCGCGCCGCGTCCTCCAGCGGCTCGATGCCCAGCAGGGAGGGGATGCGGACCACCAGGGCCAGGACCAGGTCGACGGCCACGATGAGGCCCAGCCACGCACCGGGCGGCAGCCCGCGACCATTCCGCAGAAGCGATTGGTGGCGCGCCTGGTAGGGCTGCCTGACTTTAGCTATGTCGTCCCCCTCAACCCAAAGTTGCGGCAATCCTGTCATAGATAAGCAAGATTTCCGGAGCGGCGCGGCAGGGTTCGGAAAACGTTCACCAACGCGGTCCGGCCTGACCCCGTCGATTGCGACGGGCCGTCAGGCCGGATACGGTGCGGTGGGGGCGTCTAGGCCAGCATGTCCTCGAGTTCGGCGGAGCTGATTCCGGCGGCGAGGCCCAGCCCGGAGCGGTCGGCGCCGGCCTGGTCCGCTGCGCGGACCGCGGTGGCGAGCGCCGCCTGCGCGGCGTCCATCTCCCACTGCAGGCTCTCCAGCCGGCCGGAGGCGGCGCGGACGGCGGCCAACGGGTCGACGACGGGTGCAACGTCCTGGCGGAAGCCGCACGTGCAGACCCACTCGCCCAGGCCGGTGTGGAACTGCGCCCATGGCAGGGACGCATCGGGGTCCGGCGACATGGACATCTCAGCGCCGCAGTGCGACGGCGCCTCGGACGAGGCGGTGCGCTCCTTGGCCTTCGGGGTGCCCTGCCCGGCGAAAGGCTCATCCATGTTCACGCTAAAGTCAGCCACCGGAGCCTGGGCGGCCTTCGGGGCCGACGTCGTTCCGTCTGCCGCTGCGCCGCGGCCGGAGTCCGGTTCTTCGGAGGTCTTGCGTTCGATTACAGCAGTCATTCGATCCATCGCCTCTAGATAGCTAGCTAATTACCTAGCTAGACTATCTAGTTTCCTAGCTTTGTCCAGCGGAGACGAGATCGGGGTGTTCGGCATCCACCGTATCAACTGCCTCGCGCATCCGCTGCAGGAAGAAGGTGACCGCCTCGGCCTGTTCCGGCGTCAGCGATTCGGCCACCTCGATCATGCGCTGGTGCATTTGGCTGAGCGTGTGCCGCACCTCTTCGTCGGCCCCGGGAGTGGGCCGCAGAATGATGGCCCGGCGGTCCACCGGATGCGGCTCACGGGTGACGAACCCGCCGCTGACCATCCGGTCCACCAGGGCCGTCATGGAGGCCGACGTCATGCCCAGGCGTGCGGCAAGTTCCTTGGGGCGGATGCCGTGCCCGGCCTTTTCGGCGTCGAGCAGGTAGCGCAGCGCCAGCAGGTCCGTCTCCCCCATGGCCATGGAGGAGCGGGTCCGGCGGCGCATGGCCGTCTCGGAGGCCCGGTATTCCCTGAGCGCATTCAAGACCCGCACGGCGGTGGCTCGTCGGCTCTCGTCGGGCGGGTACCAGTAACCTTCTCCGGTACCTAGAGGTTTCATCGCGAAATTCCTTGATCGCCTAGATGTACGACAGTCTAAGGAATAGATGGTAGCCGAGATCGGCCCCGGGTTCCAGACCGTGCCGGCCCCCTCGCGTGTCCGGGAACGCGAAAGCCGCCCCGCGTGGCCTGCGGGGCGGCTTCGACCGCGGTGTGGAGAGTCAGGTGTGGAGGGCCAGCGGCCCAGCGCATCAGCGGTGGGTAAAGTCCGGCTGGCGCTTCTCGCTGAACGCCGCCATGCCCTCCTTCTGGTCTGCCGTGGCGAAGAGGGAATGGAAGATGCGGCGTTCGAACAGGACGCCCTGGGCCAGGCCGGTCTCGAAAGCCGCATTGACCGCCTCCTTGGCCACCATCGCCACCGGCTTGGATTTCGCCGCGATGACCTCGGCGGCCTTCAGGGCCTCCGCAACGACGTCGTCGGCGGGTACCACCCTGGAGACCAGCCCGGAGCGTTCGGCCTCGGCGGCATCCATCATGCGGCCGGTGAGGACCATATCCATCGCCTTGGCCTTGCCGACCGCACGGGTGAGCCGCTGCGAGCCGCCCATCCCCGGGATCACACCCAGGTTGATCTCCGGCTGGCCGAACTTGGCGTTGTCCCCGGCGATGATGATGTCGCACATCATGGCCAATTCGCAGCCGCCGCCAAGCGCGAAGCCGGAGACGGCGGCGATCAGCGGGATCCGCAGCCGGGTCAGGTCCTCCCAGCCGCGGAACCAGTCGGAGGCGTACATGTCCATGTAGTCCTTGGACTGCATCTCCTTGATGTCGGCGCCGGCGGCGAAGGCCTTGGCGGAACCGGTGAGCACGACGGCCCCGACCTCCGGGTCGGTATCCATCGCGGAAACCGCCGCGACGACCTCGTCCAGGGTGGCCTTGTTCAGGGCATTGAGCGCCTGTGGCCGGTTGAGCGTCACGAGGCCCACGCGGCCGCGGCGCTCCACCAGAATGTTTTCGTAGTCGGTCATGCCTGTCCCCTCGGCTGTACTGATTTGTCCCGGATGTCGGTGATGATGCCGGAGAAGTCCCGCCCGGCACCGCCCTCCGCGGCAAAAGTATCGTAGATTTCGGAGGCCATCGGTCCCAGCCGGGCGGCCACGCCGGTGCTCTCGAGGGCGTTCAGTGCCAGTTTCAGGTCCTTGGCCATCAGCGCTCCGGCGAATCCGGGCTGGTAGTCCCGGTTGGCGGGGCTCGTGGGTACCGGGCCTGGCACCGGGCAGTTGGTGGTGAGCGCCCAGCACTGCCCGGAGGCCGCTGACGCCACGTCGAAGAGGGCCTGGTGTGTCAGCCCGAGCTTCTCGCCGAGGACGAAGGCCTCGCTGACGGCGATCATGGAGATGCCCAGGATCATGTTGTTGCAGATCTTGGCGGCCTGGCCGGCGCCGTGGGCACCGCAGTGCACCACCCGCTTGCCCATCACCTCGAGCATCGGCCGCACGGCCTCAAAGTCAGCCGGATCGGCGCCGACCATGAAGGTCAGCGTCCCGGCTTCGGCGCCCACGACGCCGCCGGAGACGGGGGCGTCGACGGCCCGGTGACCGGCCTCGACAGCCAGGGCGGAGGCCTCGCGCGCCTCGTCCACGTTGATGGTGGAGCAGTCCAGGAACATGGTCCCCGGCGCCGCCGCGGCCAGGAGACCGTCCTTCCCCGGCTGTCCCGGTCCGTCAGGGGTGCCCCGGTAGGCGTCCAGGAGGTGCTTGCCGCTGGGCAGCATGGTCAGCACGACGGCGGCCCCGGCGACGGCGTCCGCCGCGGTGTCCGCCGTGGCGATGCCGTGCGCCCGCGCCGTTTCCAGGGCGGCCGGGACGACGTCGTAGCCTGTCACCGTGTACCCGGCCTTAACCAGGTTCACCGCCATCGGGCCGCCCATGTGCCCCAGGCCCAGGAAGGCAATGGGGCCGATGGGCGCGCCGGGCTGCACCCCGCCGGTCGGTGTTTCAGACATTGTCGCGCTCCTTCGTCAGTTCCAGTTCGCGGTCGCCCAGCGGGGCGAAGCAGGCGTCGACGTCGGCGTCGCTCACCTCGTCCAAGCTGGCCGGCTGCCAGTGCGGGGTCCGGTCCTTGTCGATGACCTGGGCCCGGATGCCCTCGCGGAAGTCAGGTCCGTCCAGGAAACGGAGGCCCACCCGGTATTCCTGTTCCAGCGCGCCCGCCAGGTCCAGTCCGGCGGCGCGGCGCAGCGACGCGAGCGTGACCTTGACGGCCATCGGGGATTTCGTCTCGATGGTGTCCGCGGCGTCGACGGCCTCCCCGCCGACGGTGCGCAGCCGGCGCACGATCTCCCCGGCGTCGTTCCCGGCGTAACACGCATCGATCCACTCGCGCTGCGCGGCCAGCACCGAGGCCGGTGCGGGTTCGGCGACGCGGGCGACCGCGTCGGCCACGGGCTCGGTTTCCAGCGCGGCGGCGAGTTCCTCCAGCCGGTCCGACGGGACGAAGGTGTCCGCAAGGCCCAGGAAGATCGCGTCAGCCCCGTTCAGGTGGGCCCCGGTCAGGGCCGCGTGAGTACCGGTCTCCCCCGGCGAGCGGGAGAGCAGGAACGTCCCGCCGACGTCGGGCACGAACCCGATGGTGGTCTCCGGCATGCCGGTGCGGGTCCGTTCGGTGACGATCCGGACCGAGCCGTGGGCGGAGATGCCGACGCCCCCGCCCAGGACCAGTCCGTCCATGAAGGCGATGTAGGGCTTGGGGTACTCCGCGATCAGCAGGTTGAGCCGGTACTCGACGGCCCAGAAATCCGCGGTGGCGCGGCCGGCCTCGGCCATGTCCCGGTAGATGGCCACGATGTCCCCGCCGGCGCAGAGTCCGCGGTCACCGGCGCCCCGCACCAGGACGGCGGCGACGTCGTCGTCCGTCGCCCAGTCCGTGAGCGCCTCCAGCATGGCGGCGGCCATGCCGGCGGTGAGCGCGTTGACGGCCTTAGGCCGGTTCAGGGTGACGACGCCGAGCCGGCCGCGGCGCTCGAACAGGACCTCTGCGGCCGGTTCCGTGGTTGCCACGGAACCGGCCGCCTGCTCAGCCATCAGCTGCCTTCCGGCATCACGAAGCTGGCGCCCTGGCGGATGCCGGAGGGCCAGCGCGTGGTGACGGTCTTGGTCTTGGTGTAGAAGCGGAAGGCGTCGGCACCGTGCTGGTTGAGGTCGCCGAAACCGGAGGCCTTCCAGCCGCCGAAGGTGTAGTACGCGATCGGGACCGGGATGGGGACATTGACGCCCACCATGCCCACCTGGACGCGGCTGGCGAAGTCGCGGGCGGCGTCGCCGTCGCGGGTGAAGATGGCCACCCCGTTGCCAAACTCGTGCTCGCTGCACAGGCGCAGCGCCTCGTCGTAGCTTTCCGCGCGGAGCACGCTGAGGACCGGTCCGAAGATTTCTTCCTTGTAGATCGACATGTCCTTCGTGACGTTGTCGAACAGGGTGGGGCCCACCCAGAAGCCTCCCTCGTAGCCCTCAACCGTGAGGCCGCGGCCGTCGGCCAGCAGGGTGGCGCCGGATTCGACGCCGGCGGCGATGTAGCCCTCGATCCGCTCCTTGGCGGAGGCGGCAACGACCGGCCCGAAGTCGGAGTCCTTGGCCAGGCTGTGGCCCACCTTCAGGTCGGCGATCCGCTCCTGCAGCTTGGCTACCAGCGCATCGCCGGTTTCCTTGCCGACGGGCACGGCGACGGAGATGGCCATGCAGCGCTCGCCCGCGGAACCGAACCCGGCGCCGATCAGGGCGTCCGCCGCCATGTCCAGGTCCGCGTCCGGCATGATCACCATGTGGTTCTTCGCGCCGCCGAAGCACTGGGCGCGCTTGCCGTGCGCCGCGGCGGTGGCGTAGATGTACTGCGCGATCGGGGTGGAGCCGACGAAGCCGATGGCCTGCACGCGCGGGTCCTCCAGCAGCGCGTCCACCGCTTCCTTGTCCCCGTTGACCACGTTGAACACGCCGTCGGGCAGCCCGGCCTCGGTGAAGAGTTCGGCCAGCCGCAGCGGGACCGAGGGGTCCCGTTCGGAGGGCTTGAGCACGAAGGAGTTGCCGGCGGCCAGGGCTGGCCCGGACTTCCAGAGCGGGATCATGGCCGGGAAGTTGAACGGGGTGATCCCGGCGACGACGCCGAGCGGCTGGCGGAGCGAGTGGACGTCGATGCCGGTGCCGGCGCTGTCGGAGAACTCGCCCTTGAGCAGGTGCGGGGCGCCGGCGGAGAACTCCACCACCTCGATGCCGCGCTGGATGTCACCCTTGGCGTCCAGGAAAGTCTTGCCGTGTTCGGAGGAGAGCAGGGTGGCCAGTTCGTCCATGTTCTCGTTGACCAGGTCCACGAACTTCAACAGGATCCGGGCCCGGCGCTGCGGGTTCATGGCCGCCCACTCCAGTTGGCCCTTCTCGGCGTTGGCCACGACGTTGCGGACCTCCTCCGCGCTGGCCAGCGGCAGCCGGGCCTGCACCTCGCCGGTGCAGGGATCGTAGACGTCGCTGAAACGGCCGGACGTGCCGTCGACGTGCTGGCCGCCGACGTAATGGGAAAGCTCACGAACCATGAGGGAATGCTCCTTTGCATGTGACCTAGATCATCTCGAACCCGAATATACTCGGACTTCCTAGTAATCTCCAGAGCCTCCGCGGGCCGCGCTGCGGCGTCCTCGGGCGGCCCGCCCCGCCCCCGCCGTCGGCCGCATTGGGTAAGTTAGGGTCTGTGAAGATTGCTACCTGGAATGTGAACTCCCTCCGTGCCCGCGCCGACCGTGTGGAGGCCTGGCTGCAGCGCAGCGACTGCGACGTGCTGGCCATCCAGGAAACCAAGTGCAAGGACGAGAATTTCCCCTGGGAGCTCTTTGAGCGCATGGGCTACGAGGTGGCCCACTTCGGCCTTAGCCAGTGGAACGGCGTGGCCATCGCCTCCCGGGTGGGCCTGGACGACGTCGAACGCACCTTCATGGACCAGCCCGCCTTCGGCAAGGGCGGCAAGGATGAGACGCAGGAGGCCCGCGCGATCGGCGCCACCTGCGGCGGCGTGCGGGTCTGGAGCCTCTACGTCCCCAACGGCCGCGCCCTCGACGATGAACACATGCCCTACAAGCTCAGCTGGCTGGACACGCTCCGGTCCCACGCCGAGGGCTGGGTCAAGGCGGACCCGGCCGCACAGATCGCCCTGATGGGTGACTGGAACATCGCCCCGCGCGATGAGGACGTCTGGGACATCGACTACTTCCACTCCGCGGGTCTCACGCACGTCAGCGAGCCCGAGCGCGCCGCGTTCCGCGCTTTCGAGGACGCCGGGTACACCGACGTCGTCCGCCCGCACACCCCCGGCCCGGGCGTCTACACCTACTGGGACTACACGCAGCTGCGCTTCCCGAAGAAGGAAGGCATGCGGATCGACTTCGTCCTGGCCTCCCCCGCGCTGGCCGCCCGCGTCACCGGCGCGGCGATCGACCGCGAGGAACGCAAGGGCAAGGGCGCCTCCGACCATGCGCCCGTGCTCGTGGACCTGGCCGACTGATGACCGGGCGCCGGGGAACCGCGGGACAGCGATGACGGGCAACCTCTACCGCGGCCAGGCCGGGTTGCCGTTCTCCTCGGCGCTACGCGTCTACGAGCCCTTGGAGGCCTTCCCCGCCGCGCAGCGCGAAGCCCTGCAGCAGGCCGGCGAGCGGGGCGAGACCCGTGCGGCGGTGGAAAACGCCGAACTGCAGGCCTCCCTGGGGCGGATCACCCGGGCCGACGGGGATCCCTTCCCCACCGGGCAGACGGACCTGGTACGCGTGCTGGCGGTCACCGCCTCCGGTGCCGCGCCCCGCGGCGCCGGGAGCCTCGACGGCGGCGCCGCGGCCGCCTCCGCCGCCTCGGCTCCACACTCCGCGACGGCGCCGGCGCGGCTGCTGTACTGCCCCAGCCAGCTGGTGCTGCGGGCCGGCCTCGCCGCGAACGCCCTGATGGAAGGCATCCACGGCCCGCTGGCCCAGCTGCTGATCCCGGAGGACGTCCGCGACCGGCACCAGGAAAGGATCGACCAGGTCAAGGCCCGCGAGGGCTCGGCCCGAGTGCACACCCGGGCCTCCACCTGGGGTATCCCGTTCAGCTGGTTCTGTCTGTTTCAGGAATCCGATCCCACCGACGTCGTCGAAGCCGACGGGCGGATCGTCACCGTGCGGATCCGGGCGTCCCTGGCCGCGGCCACGGACCGGGCACGGACTGCCGTCGCGCACCTGGCGCTGGCCGCCCCGGAACTGGACATGCTCGAGGACCTGACCCAGCTGACCGAATGGCTGGAGCTGTTCCACCCGGACTCGGTTGTGGAGCTGGACTACGGCGCCGTGGCGGACAAGGTCTACCCGGACGAATCGCCCTTGGATGTGCGGCTGGGCATCGAGTGCCTGGCCGAGGGGGACATGACCGGCGCCGCCGCGGCCTACCGGCGGCTGGCCTCCCGCTGGATCCCGATCCGGCAGCTGGCCCGCGCCTCCTAGCGGCAGGGCAACACGTCCGGACCCTGTTCCCGTGCCCTACGCCTTCGCGCGGGGCGGCGCCGTCGAACTCCGGACGATCAGCGTGTGCGGCGCCACGGTGGAGCGCACCGCGCCGGCGACGCCGTCGAGCTCGTCCAGCAGCATGCGGGTGGCGAGCTCGGCCTGGTCGTCCGGGTGCTGGGCGACGGTGGTGAGCCCGACGCTGGCGGAGAATTCGTGATCATCGATGCCCACCACGGAGAGGTCCTCGGGGATCCGGACGCCGGCCTGGTTCGCGGCAAACATCAGGCCCATGGCCATCTCGTCGCTGGCGCAGAAGACGGCGGTGGGCTTGGGGCCGGGGCGGTGCCACAGCCGCTGGAAGGCTTCCTGGCCGCTGCGGACGGTGAAGTCACCCCATTCGTCCCATTCGGACCGGACCGGCAGGCCGGCCTCGGCCATGACGTCGTGGAAGGCCCGGATACGGACCCGGGGGACATCGAAGTTGAGGTCGGTCTCGTCGTCGCCGTGCAGCAGGGCGATGTCCCGGTGGCCGATGTCGATCAGGTGCCGCACCGCGGTGGAGGCTGCGGCGTAGTCGTCGATCCCGATGTAAGGGCAGCCCTCCACGTGGCCGCCCACCACCACCAGCGGGATGTCGATCTTCTGGAGATGGTCCAGTTCGTCCTCGCTGAGCGCCATACAGAGCACCAGCAGCGCGTCGATCTGCTTGTAGACCATGGTTTTGCTGAAGAGCCGCTCGCGCCGGCTGCCGTGGCCGCCAAGGTTGAACAGCGAGAGGTTGTACTGTCGGCCGTGGAGTTCGCGGTCCGCGCCCTCGATGGCCTTGGAGAAGAACCAACGGCTGACGAAGGGGGCGAGGACACCGATGGTGCGGGTACGGCCCGTGGCCAGGCCCGACGCCGAGGACGACGCCACGTAGCCGAGGGTCTCGGCGATATCCAGGATCTTCTCCCGGGTGGCGGGCGAGACGCGGGGCAGGCCGCGGACGGCGCGGGAGACGGTGGCGGTGGAGACGCCGGCTGCGGCCGCGACGTCCTCAATGCTGACGCCGGTATGGCCGCCGCGCTGCGCCCTGTCTGTTGTCCGTCCCACCATTTCCCCTTGTCGTCCGGCCGCGCGGGCGTCCGGCGGGGCAGCCTCGCGGCTGCCCGTTTCAATTCTTGATCCTGCGCGCTGCCGGGCAGGCTCCTGAAGCGGCTCCCGGACCGGGTCCGGGTCCGGCTGCGTGTCAGCGCCGGGGTCAACGCCGGCGGGAGCCGGTGCGCTCCGGCAGCCGCCGGCGCAGCCGTACCATTCCGTACAGCGCCAGCAGCGTCACCAGCAGGCCCAGCGCCCAGCCGAGGGCCGGCTGGGCGGTCACCTCCATCCAGACGGTGACCGCCAGCAGGACCACGGCCCAGAAACCAAGGAACCCGATGATGATGTCGAAGTCCTCGCCGGAGCGGACGCGGCGGTTGGCGCCGCGAACCTGACCCTGGTTTCCGGGCGCTGCCATCAGGACCCCGTTCCCGGGATCACTTGACCGCGCCGGCGGTGAGGCCGGCGACGATCTTGCGCTGGAACACCAGCACCAGGATCACGAGCGGAATCGTGACGATGGTGCCGGCGGCCATGATGGCCGTGTACGGGATCTGGTTCGGCTGGGCCCCGGCGAAGCTCGCGATCGCGACGGTGACCGGCTGGGTCGCGTCGGACGAGAGCTGGCTGGCGATCAGGAATTCATTCCAGGAGGAGATGAACGCCAGGATCGCCGTGGTGAAGATGGCCGGTGCCGCGAGCGGCATGATCACCTTCCGGAACGCCTGTCCCTGCGTGCAGCCGTCCACCCGGGCCGATTCCTCGAGCTCCCACGGCATTTCGCGGAAGAACGAGGTCATGGTGTAGACGGTCAGCGGCAGCACGAACGAGATGTTCGGGATGATCAGCGCCTGGTAGGTACCCATCCAGCCGATGTTGGTGAACAGCTGGAACAGCGGGGTAATGAGGGCCACGCCGGGGAACATCGAGGCGCCCAGGATGAAGCCTAGGACCAGGAATTTGAACCGGAAATTCAGCCGGGCCAGGGCGTAGGCCGCGAACACGCCGATCAACAGGGACACCACGGTGACGACGACGCCGATGAACACGCTGTTCAGCAGGGCCTGGCCGAAGTGGTTGCCGAACGAGGTGTCGAACGCGGTATTGAAGTTATCCAGCGTCACGTGCGAGGGCAGGATCGAGGTGTCGTAGGTGAACCCGACCTCGCGGAAGGCCGTCACCACCATCCAGTAGGCCGGAGCCAGGCACCAGATGAGGATCACCAGCGCGCTGATGTAGGTGCGGCCCTGTGCCCACTTCTCCCGGTTCTGGGCGGCCTGCCGCCCACGGTCCTGCTGCGCGCGCAGCTCGGTGGCGGCGGCGGTCATTTCTTCCCCCTCGTGGCACCGGTCTGCTGCTCAACCACGTTGGCTCCGAGGAACCGGACGAAGATGAACGCGACCAGGAAAATGATGATGAAGGTGATGGTGGAGAGCGCGGCCGCCACGTTGAAGCCCTGCCTGATCTGGTTGATCACCAGGATGGACAGCGTGGTGGTGTTGTTCGCGCCGCCGGTGAGGATGTAGGGCAGGTCGAACATGCGCAGCGCGTCGAGCGTGCGGAACAGGATCGCCACCATCAGCGCCGGGCGGACCAGCGGCAGGGTGATCATCCTAAACCGCTGCCAGGCAGTGGCACCGTCCACCTTCGCCGCCTCGTACACCTCGGCGGGGATCATCTGCAGGCCCGCCAGGATCAGCAGTGCCATGAACGGCGTCGTCTTCCAGACGTCGGCGATGATAACCGCCCACTTGGCCGGCCACTCGCTGCCGGTCCAGAGGATGGTGGTGTTGAACAGCTTGTTGGCAATGCCCTCGAACGCGAAGATGAACAGCCAGAGCTTGGCGGTCACGGCCGTCGGGATGGCCCACGGGACCAGGACGGCGGCGCGGACCAGGCTGCGGCCCTTGAAGGTGCGGGCCATGATCATGGCCATCCAGAAACCGAGGACGGTTTCCAGGGCCACCGTCACCACCGTGAAGAAGAAGGTGGTGGCGGTCGCGGACCAGAATTGCGAGCCCAGGGTACCGGGCGGGCAGGCCACGGTTCCGCCGTTGGGCGCGGAGCACTGCTGAGCGATCCAGTTGACGTAGTTGCTGAAACCGGCCGGGCCGCCCTCGGTGAAGAGGCCGGTGGCCGGGTCCAGGCCGGCGTCGGCCTGGAAGGACATCACGATGGCGCTGATGATCGGATAAACGATCACGACGGAGAGCGCCAGGATGGTGGGGGCGAGCAACCACGAAGCCCACTTGCCCTGGCTCGCGATGACGTTGTCCTCCCCCACGCCCTTCTTCGGGGCCCGCTGCGGGGCGGCCCCGCCCGACGCCGGTTTCTTAACCGGCGTCGGGCCTAGTTCGGTTGCCATGATGGACTACTTTGACTGGGTTTCGATGGACTTCTGCATGTCGGACAGTGCTGCGTCAACAGCCTTCTCGCCCTTGATGGCCGAGTATGCGTTGTCCTGGATGGCCTTGCTGACGGCCGGGTAGAACGGGGTCACGGGGCGCGGGACGGCGTTCTCGATGGAGGTCTTCAGCACCGGCAGGTACGGCAGCTTGGCGACTAGGTCCTTGTCGTCGTACAGCTTGGTCAGGACCGGGGCCAGCGAACCCTGGGTGGCGAAGAACTTCTGGGTTTCTTCGGTGGTGAGGAACTTCATGAAGTCCAGCGCAGTGGCCTTGTTCTTGGAGTAGACGCTCATGCCGGCGCTGTGGCCGCCGAGGGAGGAGGCGCCGGGGCCGGACTTACCCGGAAGGGCGGTCATGCCCAGGACGTCCTTGACCTTGGAGGAACCTTCGGTGGTGGCCAGGTTGTAAACGTAGGGCCAGTTGCGCAGGAAGAGCAGCTTGCCGTCCTGGAATGCCTGGCGGGATTCCTCTTCCTTGTACGTGATGGCTTCCTTCGGGATGTTGCCGTCTGCGTAGGCCTTGGCCAGGTTGCTGAGGCCGGCCTTGGCATCATCCGTGGTCAGGCTCGGCTTGCCGTCCTTGTCCAGGACGGAGCCGCCGGCGGAGTTGATCGCCTCGGAGGCGTTCACCGTCAGGCCCTCGTACTTGGAGAACTGGCCGGCGTAGCAGCCCATGTTGTTGGACTTGGCGATCGAGCACATGCTCATCATCTCGTCCCAGGTCTTCGGCGGGGTGGGCACCAGGTCTTTGCGGTAGTACAGGATGCCGCCGTCGGAGGATTCGGGGGCCGCGTAGAGGGTGCCCTTATAGGAGGCGGCGTCGAGGGTCGGCTTCAGCATGCCTGAGGTGTCCAGCGCCATCTTGTCCTTGAGCGGCTGCAGCCAGCCCTTGGCGGCGAATTCCGCGGTCCAGACGACGTCGACGCTGACCACGTCGTAGTTGGCGTTCTTGGCCTGGAAGTTCTGGACCAGGTCATCATGCTGCTGGTCTGCCTGGTCGGTCTGCTCCTTGAACGTGACCTTCTCGTTCGGGTGCGCCGCGTTCCACTTTTCGATCAGCGGGCGGACGACGTTGCTGTTGTCCTTGCCCTGGACGTACGTGATGGGACCCCGGCCGTCCATGTTTGCGGCCGCGTCACCGCCACCCGAGTTGCCGCCTCCGCCGCCGCTGGAGCTGCCGCCGCCACCGCAGGCGGACAGGGAGAGGGCCAGCACACCGGCCGCGGCCACGGGAAGTAGATACTTTCGGGTTTTCATACAGGTGCTCCTCGCTGAGTACCGGTGGAACCGGTGATGCATTCATGTGGTAACGATCACACTAATCAGCCTTACCAATAAAATGCAAGCGTTTACATCGCGAGTTGCGGAAGAGTTTCACAAACGCGACACGAAGCAGGGGTCAGCGCACCCGTTCGGCGCGGGCGAACCTGGAGCGGGCCCCGGAACCGATGTGGACGAGCACCGGAGTCCGCCGCCCGATCACCGCGTCCAGCGCTTCCACCAGCGCCGAAACCTCGGCCGCGAGGAGGTGGGGGGCGACCCCCTGGCGGGGCTGGACCCGGATCCGAAGGCCGGGCCGGCCCCGGAAGTCGTAGGTCGCCACGGTGGCGCCGGCCAGGTCGGGGCGGCCGGCGAGGGCGGCTCGGAGCGCCTGCTCGGCCACGCCGCCGCCGATCCGGACGTAGCCGGGGACCTCGCCGGCGTCGTCCTCGGTCACGAGGATGTTGGAGCGGCCCTTGCCCTGCTGCGCCAGCCAGGCCACCATCGCCACGATCACGGCGATCAGCAGGAGGACCATCACGATCCAGAGCCAGCTCTCGGACTGGCCCGGGATCCGCGTGCTCTCGGACAGGGTCCGGATGTTCGCCCAGGCGCCGGATGACCAGCCCTGCCACCAGGCGGCGACGGCGGGCACAGCGGCCAGCAGGACCAGCAGCAGCCCGACGGCCAGCAGCACCAGGCCGAAGATGCCTGCCAGGATCCGGTTCAGGACGCGGGGGGTGCCGTTCATGCGCCGATCACCCCCGAGGATGCGACGTTGACCCGGACGGCGGGCATCGGTTCGGGCGCCATGTCCCGCAGTTCGGCCTCGACCGCGGCTTGGACGTCCCCGGCACTCAGCGGGACACCGGAGGTGGGCCGGACGTTGACCTGGACCTCGCGGCGGGAGACCACCACCATCACCTGTTCCTGGGTCACGTTGGCAGCCAGACGGGCGCGCCGGGCAAGGGCGGAGGCGATCACCTCGTCGTCCACGACGACGGCGGCGCGCGGGTCGGCGAGGACGTGCCGGGCGCGGCGGCCGGGGAGGACGGCGGCCATGACGAAGCACGCGCCCGAGGCCAGCAGGATGGCCCCCACGGTGCCCAGCAGGACCGGCGGGACCCCGGCGGGCAGGGCGGTGACCTGGTCCGCCGCGGTCTGCGGGTCGATCAGCCAGGGCGGCTGGCCCACGGCGCGCACCGCCGTTTCCAGCAGCGCGTATCCGCAGACGGCGATCACCAGGATGGCCGCCACCACGGCGGCACCGGCGCGGGAGGAGGTGGTCTCGCGAGCCAGGATCCGCTGCCTGCCGGCCTCGCCGGGGGAATCGGGATTGGTAAAGGTTGCGGGGTTTCCGGGCCGCTCGGGCAGGGGACCGGGCGGGACGTCGTTCCGCTGCGCTGCGTGTGTCACCTAACCCGCCCTCCGTCGGTGATGGTGGCGCCGCTGATGCGGATGTCAACGCGGCTCAGCTGCGCGCCGCTGAGCTCCGTGACCCGGCGCAGGATCTGCGCCTTGGCCGCGACGGCACGGTCCTGGATGGGTCCGCCGAAGGACGCCACCCGGGACGGGTCGCGTAGCACGCTGGTCAGCGACGGGACGGCGATGGGGGTGACGAGCGAGAGGGCCAGCAGGCCGTCGTCGTCGGTCCAGTCAGCGCGCACGTCCTGCGCCGGTACGCCCAGCGCCTCGGCCGCCGCGGCGCGCGCCACCGACGTCAGCGCCTGGGTGTTGATCCGGTTGTGTCCGGCCAGCTGCCGCCCGGTGGCCACGCTCATGAGGAGGAGCGCCGGCCGGTGATGGCGTCGAGGACTCCGCGAAGGTCCAGTTTCCCTTCCGCCGCGCGGCCAAGCAGCCCGCCGATGGCCATGAAGAGCAGGGAGCCGAGGAAGCCCCAGGCGCCGAAGGCGAAGGACATGAAGGCCAGGAACGCTCCGGCGGCAATGCCGGCGATGGTGGGGCTCATTGCAGGACCTCCCGGGTGGGACGGGCGTCGGCGGCCGCCGGCTTGGGCGGGCCGGGAACGAACACGTCGTGGATTTCGACATTGACCTCGATGACCTGCAGGCCGACGAGCTCTTCCACGGCGGCGTACACCGCGGCGCGGATTTGGTCTGCCAGCGGGTGCAGGGGCGTGCCGTAGAGGGCCACCAGGTCGATGTCCACGGCCACCTGGGTCTCGCCCACCTCGGCGCGGACGCCCGCGGCGTGGTCCACGCTGCCTACCGCGTCGCGGATGGCACCCAGGGCACGGGACGGGCCGCTGCCCAACGAGTAGACGCCGGGCACGGAGCGGGCGGCGATCCCGGCGACCTTGGCGACGGCGGTCTCGGAAATAACGGTGCGGCCGGAGGCGGCGGACGCCGCGGCCGGAACCAGCGCGCCGTCGGCAGCGGCCGGGTGGGAATCCTGGTAGTCCATGGGGCACTCCCTTCTCTTTTCCACCACCCTAGCCCGTGGGGCCGACGATGGGGATGAGGCGGGAGGAACCGGCCGCCGGGCTACTTGCAGTTGGCGGCGATCCAGCCGGTGACGGGGGCCATGGCGGCCTGGAATTTGCCGCTGCTGTACACGGTCTGGTCGCTCAGGCCGGCCACGGCCACCTGGTTCAGCTTGCCGAAGGCGGCCTTGAGGCTGTCCGGCACGCGCTCCGCGGTCCGGCTCAGCTCCGCCTTGTACTGCTCCAGCTCGGCCGTCTTGCCCTGCGCGGCGGACATCGGCAGCAGCCAGGCGCCGGTGGCCTGCTCGGAGATGGTCTTGCAGGCCTCGGCGGCCGACGGGAAGTCGCCCCACGGGCCGGAGGAGGCGGAGGCGCTGGGCGTTGCGGTGGCAGAAGCCGGCGCGGGACCGGACGACGCCGGGGCGGCGGTTTCGGGCGCCGAGCAACCGGTCAACGCCAAGGCTGAGACGGCAGCGGCGAGGGTCAGCGGGCGGGCAACGGCGGGCAGGATGTTCTTCACGGTTACTCTTCTGGTCGAGATTGCGCCACGGGGTCCGCAGGACCGGCCGTGGCCTTGGCGTTCTTCCCCAGCGTGCGAGTCTAGCCCGGGGTCCCGGCGTGTCCCCAAAACGGGCGACCCGGCCCTGAAATGGGCTTAAAAGAAGAAAAGCACCAGTCCGAAACGGACTGATGCTTCCCAGTGGTGGCTCCGACCGGCGTCGATCCGGTGACCTTTCGATTTTCAGTCGAACGCTCTACCAACTGAGCTACAGAGCCTAGGTGACATGTCACCATGACCGCCGGAATTTCTTCTGGCAACCAAAGCGACCCTGACGGGACTTGAACCCGCGACCTCCGCCGTGACAGGGCGGCGCGCTAACCAACTGCGCTACAGGGCCTTGCGTGTACTGCTTGTTACTACGTTTTCTTGCCCGTGCCGTATCGCTACCGCACTTTTTCAAGGACTCTAGCTTACCAGACTTTTTCACCCGGTTTGACCAGCCCCCTGCGTACCCCCAACGGGATTCGAACCCGTGCCGCCGCCGTGAAAGGGCGGTGTCCTAGGCCGCTAGACGATGGGGGCCAGGACGCCGTCCGGCAAACCATTGATGCCGGGACAAAAGCCACACGCCGAAGCCGTGATTCCTGCGCCCGCCGGGTTCCTCCGAACTGGACCTCTAAAACTATAGGGCCAAGTTCCGGAAACTCCAAAATCGGTTGCCCAATCCGGGAATAAGCTCTGGACAGGGCCCGCCGGGGTGTGTGGATGATGGTCGGATGGACGCCATCGCAGCCCTCAACGAGATCGCTTTCTGGCTGGAGCGCGAGCTCGCCGGGACGTACAAGGTGCAGGCTTTCCGGAAGGCGGCCGGCGCCGTCGCAGGCCTCTCCCCTGAGGAGCTCGCGGCCCGGCGGGCGGACGGCCGGCTGAAGCGGATGAAGGGCATCGGCGACCGGACGTTCGAGGTGATCGCCCAGGCGGTGGACGGCCGGGTGCCCGACTACCTCGCCGGCTTGAGGGAACGCGGCGCGGCTCCGCTGGCGGAGGGCGGCCACGAGTTGGCGGCCCGGCTGCGCGGGGACCTGCACAGCCACAGCAACTGGTCCGACGGCGGATCCCCGATCGAGGCGATGCTGGACGCGGCCCGCACCCTGGGCCGGGAGTACCTCGCCCTGACGGATCATTCGCCGAACCTCAAGGTGGCCAACGGCCTGAGCCCGGAGCGGCTCGGCGAGCAGCTGGACCTGTTGCCGGGGATCGAGGCGGACCAGGACGACGACGGCCGGGTGCGGACCCGCCTGCTGGCCGGCATCGAGGTGGACATCCTGGAGGACGGGACCCTTGACCAGAGCCCGGAACTGCTGGGCCGGCTGGACATGGTGGTGGCCAGCGTCCACTCGAAGCTCCGCGCGGACTCCCGGACCATGACCGCCCGGATGCTCGGGGGTATCCAAGACCCGCACACCCGGATCCTGGGCCACTGCACCGGCCGGCTGCTCTCCGGATCACGGGGGACGCGGCCGCCGTCGGACTTCGACGCAAAGGCAGTCTTCGCCGCCTGCGCCGAACACGGCGTGGCCGTGGAGATCAACTCCCGCCCCGAACGCCAGGACCCGCCGGATGAGCTGGTCCAGCTGGCCCTCGAGGCCGGCTGCCTGTTCAGCATCGACAGCGATGCGCACGCCCCGGGCCAACTGGACTTCCTCCAGTACGGCGCGGAACGGGCGGTGAGCAACGGGGTCCCCGCGGACCGGATCATCACCACCTGGCCGGTGGAGCGACTCCTGGAGTGGGCCGGGCGGGGGCGGTAGCGCACCGCCGCCCCGCACCTCAGGCCAGGAGGGCCACCGCCAGGGCCACCATGACGACGGCGACGCCCGCGTCCAGCACCCGCCAGGCCCCGCGGCGCCGGAAGAGCGGCGCGAGGTACCGCGCGCCGACGCCCAGGGCAGTGAACCAGAGGATGCTTCCCAGGCCGGCGCCGGCGCCGAACCACCACCGGCCGGGATCGCCCTGGGCCGCGGCGAGCGAGCCAAGCAGCAGCACGGTATCCAAGTAGACGTGCGGGTTGAGCCAGGTGAAGGCGAGGCAGGCGCCCAGGATCGCCAGCCGCGGCCGGGGCTGGCCGCCGCCGGAAATCTCCATCCGCTGGCCCCGGAATGCGCGCCGTGCCGCCATCAGCCCGTAGGCCAGAAGGAACGCGGCCCCGGCCCACCGGATCACGGTGATGGCGGCGGGCGCCCGGTCCAGCAGGACCCCGATCCCGGCGACTCCGGCCAGGATCAGCACCAGGTCCGAGAGGGCGCACACGGCCACCACCAGGACCACATGCGAGCGCTGGATGCCCTGCCGGAGCACGAAGACGTTCTGCGCGCCGATGGCGACAATGAGGGAGAGCCCGGCGGATAGGCCGGTAAGCAGAGGGAGGATCACCCTGCCACCGTAGGCCGCGCGGAAGATTGAAACCAGTTAATGATTCTGCGGCAACATAAGCTGGGCTAATGATTGATATCACGCCGGAGCAGGCCCGCACGCTGGCGGCCATCGTGGCCGAGGGGAGCTTCGAGGCGGCCGCCGACGAGTTATCCGTCACAGCCTCCGCCGTAAGCCAGCGGATCCGCGCCCTGGAGACCGCCGTCGGACGGCCCGTGCTGACCCGGGGCCGTCCGCCGGCGCTGACCGACGCCGGCCACGTGGTGGTGCGCTACGCCCGGCGGCTGGAACTGCTCACCGCGGACCTGGCCGAGGAACTCCAGCCGGCCGGGCCCCATACCGCCCCGCGGCTGACACTGGTGATCAACAGCGATTCCCTGCATACGTGGGCACTGCCCGGAGTGGTGGCGGCCGGTGCCGCCGCCCGGCTGGAGATCCTGCGCGAGGACCAGGAACATTCACTGGACCTGCTCCGGTCCGGGGCGGCCGCCGCGGCCGTGACCGCCACCGCTGAGCCGGTGCCCGGCTGCACCTCCCGGCGACTCGGGACCATGCGGTACCTGGCGGCCTGCACCCCGGACTTTGCCCGCCGCTGGTTCCCGGACGGAGTCTCCGCTGACGCCCTGGACCAGGCACCGATGCTGGCCTTCGACCGCAAGGACGACCTGCAGGACCGGTGGCTGGCCTCGATGCAGTCCTCCGGATCCCGGCCGCCGCGGCACTACATCCCCGCTGCGCAGGAATTCGCGGATGCCATCCGGCAGGGCCTGGGCTGGGGGCTGATGCCGGACCTGGAGCTGGACGGGGACCTCCGGTCCGGCCGCCTCGGCCTGCTCTCCCCCGGGACCCCGGTGGACGTGACCCTCTACTGGCAGCAGTGGCGGCAGGGGTCCGCCGCCCTGACCGGGGTCGCAGACGCCATCCGGGCCGCCGCCAGCGTCCTGCACTGAGCGGGCCCCACCCCGGCCTGGCAGGAACTCGACGAGACGTGGCCGATTTCCGCCAGCCGGGCCGCTCCGGCGGGAGCTAGATTGGCACTATGGCAACAACGGCCGGCAACGGCACTGGACTCCCCCAGCACAGCAACCTCACGGCACCCGCGGATCCCGCCCTCCCCGAGCCCCCGCGCACCCCGGGCACGCCGCCCGCCGTCAGCGGCCGCGGCATTGCCGCCGTCGTCGTCACCGTGCTGCTGTGGGCGTCGGCCTTCGTGGGAATCCGCGCCGTCGGCCCCAGCTTCTCCCCCGGCAGCCTCACCCTGGGCCGGCTGGCCGTGGCCGTCGTCGCGCTGGGCGTGGTGGTGCTGCCCCAGCTGCGCCGCACCGGCATCATCCCGCGGGGCCGCGAATGGTGGCCCATCCTGGCCTACGGGGTGATGTGGTTCGGCGGCTACAACGTGGCCCTCAACGCCGCCGAGCACCTCCTTGACGCCGGGACGGCCGCGCTGCTGATCAACGTCAACCCGATCCTGGTGGCGGTGATGGCGGGGATCATCCTCAAGGAAGGCTTCCCGCGCTGGCTGATCATCGGCAGCCTGGTGGCCTTCGGCGGCGTGGCGGTGATCGCGCTCGGTTCCGGGCAGCAGTCGAAGGGGGACGTGGCCGGCGTGCTGCTCTGCCTGCTGGCCGCCGCCCTCGCCGCCGTCAGCGTCATCATCCAGAAGCCGGTGCTGCGCAAGGTCCCCGCCGCCCAGGCCACCTGGTTCGGCATCCTCGTGGGCGCGCTGTGCTGCCTGCCGTTCGCCGGCCAGCTCGTCACGGAGGTCCAGGCCGCCCCGCTGCCGGCCACCCTGGGGCTGGTCTATCTCGGCGTCTTCCCCACCGCCATCGCGTTCACCACCTGGGCCTATGCGCTGTCCCTGATCGACGCCGGCCGCCTGGCCGCCACCACCTACCTGGTGCCGGGCACCACCATCCTCATTTCCTGGCTGCTGCTGGGTGAGATCCCCACCGTGTGGGGCCTGGTGGGCGGCGTGATCTGCCTGGCGGGCGTCGCGCTGACCCGCCGCCGGTCACGCCCGCGCCCGGCGTAGGGTTTTCCCATGACCGCTTCCCTGCCGCCCGGACTGCCGATCGTGCCCGCCGGAAACAACGACGACGGCGGCGCCGGGTTCTCGATGTCGGCGGACGACTTCGAGACGGCGGTCACTGACGCCCTGGACCGGATCCCCCCGCGGCTGGCCGCGACGATGAACAATGTGGCCGTCTTTATCGAAGACGACTACGTCCCGCAGCCCGGCGAGGACCCGGAGACGGTCCTGTTGGGCCTCTACGAGGGCGTGCCCCTGACCGAGCGGGACTCCTGGTGGGACGCAGGATCGCTGCCGGACCGGATCACCATCTACCGCGGCCCCATCCTGGATCTCTGCGCCTCCCGCGAGGAGGTGGTGCACGAGGTCACGGTCACGGTGGTGCACGAGATTGCCCACCACTTCGGCATCGACGACGCGCGGCTGCATGAGCTCGGCTGGGGCTGAGCCGACGCCGCGACACGCCGGAGCAATCGCTTCCGAATGACACTCGTGTTGTTTATGTTATTCATGTGACCTCTGTTGCCAAAGTGGCTTTTGGCACGTAGCCTCAAGCCTGCTGGGCGATCCGCAGAGGGTCTTTTTTCGTTGCCATCACTCCTCCCCTCGCTCGCGCCAGCCTGACTGCAGCGAGGTTTTCCCATGATCTGGTCCGGAACCGGCGGCAGGGCCGCGGCCCTGTGTACCGCCGTCGTCCTCCTGGGTGCCGCCGCGCTCCCGGCGCACGCGGCCACCGCCGCCCCGGCCACCGTCCAGCGGGTCCCCGCCTCGCCCGAGCTGCCGTCCCCCGAGGAGATCGCCGCCGCGAAGTCCGACGCCGCCGCTGCCGCCGCCGAGGTGGACCGGATCGACGGCCTCCTTGCCGACGCCTCCGTGGCCCGCGACACCGGCATGGCCGCCTCCCTGGCCGCCAACAACGCCTACACCGACGCGCTGGTGCAGCTGCAGATCCGCAAGGATGCCGCCGCGCTCGCGGACGCGAAGGCCTCCGCCGCGGAGGCCGAGCAGGCCAAGGCCCGCAAGGTCATCGGGCAGCTCGCCGGCGACCTGTACCGCAACGGCGGCATGACTCCGGGCCTGGGCAGCCTGGTGGGCGGCAACGGCGAGACGCTGCAGCAGGCCGCCACGCTGGAATCCGTCGCGGCCAGCCGCACCCGGGCGTTCCAGGCCGCGGAAACCGCCGCCGCGGCAGCCGCCTCCACCAAAGACGCCGCCGCCGAGGCCCGCCGCGCGGCCGATGACGCCGCGGCCACCGCGGAATCCCGCAAGTCCGACGCCGAGCGGGCCAACACCGAGCGACAGCGGGCCGTGACCGAGGCCGCGGCGCAGAAGACCGTGCTGGTGGGCCAGCTCGCCACCCTCCGCAACACCACCGCCGCCCTCGAGACCGAGCGGGTGGACGGGCTGGAACGCCAGCGCCAGGAGGCGCAGCTGGCCGCGGTGACGGCAGCGGCGGCCAGGGCCCCGCAGACGGGACAGGCGGGCACCGCCCCGTCCGCGCCGCAATCCGGGAACCAGCCGGCCGGCACCACCGGAAACACCCAGTTGAACTCTCCGGCGGCTCAACAGCCCGCACCCGCCCAGCCCGCTCCGGCCCAGCCGGCACCGCCGGCCGCCGCGCCGGCGCCGGTCGCGCCCGCACCGGTCCAGCCGGCTCCCGTCCAGCCCGCCCCGGAACAGCCGGCCCCCGCGCCGGTCCTGCCGCCGTCCACCGGCGGCTCCAACCAGGTGGCGATCTCCTCGGCCCTGGCCAAGGTGGGCGCGCCCTACTTCTACCAGTACGGCGGCACGGGAGCCTACGGCTTCGACTGCTCAGGGCTGGTCCAGAACGCCTTCGCCGCCGCCGGCAAACGCCTCCCGCGCACCGCGGCGGACCAGTTCGCCCAGGCGCCGGTGAAGGTTCCGCTCTCCGCCGCCCAGCCGGGCGACCTGCTGGTCTGGGGCTCCGCCCCAGGCTTCTACCACGTGGCCATTTACCTGGGCGGCGGCCGGGTGGTCCAGGCCCTGAACCCGGACGCCGGGATCACCGTCACGGACATCGCCGCGATGTCCGGCATGCAGCTCTACCCTTACGCGGCCCGCTACTGACGCGGTCCGGGCGTCAGGACAGGACGTCCTTGGTGGCGAACCGGGCGTAGGCCAAGGCGCCGAACACCGCCACATACCCGGCCTGAAGCAGCGCGTTGGCGCCGAACGAATCCCAGCCGACCGGCTGCCGGAGCAGGTCGGCAAAGTCCAGCCAGCGGTGGCTGAGCAGCCAGGGATGGAGCCAGTCCAGCTGCGGCAGCGCGTCCGCCACCTGCGAGACCACGGCCAGGACCACGGTGGCCGCCATCGCCCCGACCGGCACGTCGGTGAGGGAAGAAACGAACAGCCCGACGGCGGAGAGCCCCAGCAGGGACACCGCCAGGTACGCGGCGGTCAGGAGCAGCCGGCCCACCGCCTCGGCGACGCCGATGGTGTCCCCGGAGAGCAGCGTCACCGGCCCCACCGGGAAGAGCAGGGCGCCGATCCCCGCGCCGGCCATGGCGACGGCGGCGGGGGCGGCCACGGCGAACGCCGCCGCGGCAAGGTACTTCACCAGCACCAGGCGGCCGCGTCCGGCCGGGGCCGCCAGCAGATACCGCAGGGTGCCCTGGCCGGCCTCGCCGGCGAGGGTGTCCCCGGCCACCACTCCCACCGTCAGCGGCAGGAACAACGGGACGGCCACCACCATGGCCGTGATCCCGACGAACAGTCCGTTCTGGCTGATCCGGTCCAGGAAGGCGGGGCCGCGCCCCGGCGGCACGGCAGAGGAGAGCCGGACGGCGACGGCGATCAGGACCGGGATGGCCGCGAGCGCCACCAGCATGGCCCAGGTACGCCGGCGGCGGAACAGCACGGCCAGCTCCGAGCCGAGCAGCCGGAGCACCGGCACGGGCCTGGTCGATGCGGACGGCCGGGGCGTTGTCCGGGGCTGGCTCACTGACCGGGATTGGTCCGCGGGCCCCGATTCGGATGCAGGCGTCTCCCGCGGCGCCGGTTCAGCGGGCGACATCGAAGCCCTCCCCGGTCAGTTCCACGAAGCGGTCCTCCAGGCTGCCCTGCTCCACCGCGAAGCCCCGCACCCTGACGCCCGCGGCCACCAGGGCGGAGACCAGATCTTCCGGCGGGGGCTGCGGCGCCACGGCCGGCCTTTCCGGCAGCGGCGCGGTGACTTCCCCGTCCTGTCCGGCCCCGGCGGCCAGTCCCAGGCCGCGGAGGACCCGGACGGCGTCGTCCGGGTCGGGAGTACGCAGCCGCACCCGGGCGTGGCCGTCCTGCCGGAGCTGCGCCAGCGTCCCCTGGGCCACCACGCGTCCGGCGCTCATGATTGCGGCGTGCGTGCAGATTTGTTCCACCTCGGCCAGTAGGTGGCTGGAGACGAAGACGGTGGTGCCGTCCGCGGCGAGGGACCGCACGAGGTGCCGCACCTCGCGGGTGCCCTGCGGGTCCAGGCCGTTGGTGGGCTCGTCCAGGACCAGGAGCTCGCGCGGGGCCAGCAGCGCGTTGGCGATGCCCAGCCGCTGCTTCATGCCCAGGGAGTAGGCCTTGACCGGCTTGTCCGCGGCGTGGGTCAGTCCCACCCGTTCCAGCGCCCGGTGGACCCGGGCGTGCCGGGTCCGGGCCGGGGCCTCGGGGTCCGCGGCATCGAACCGCAGCAGGTTCGCCGTGCCCGAGAGGAACGGGTAGAAGGCGGGGCCCTCGACCAGGGCGCCGACTCGTGGGAGCACGGACCGCAGCTGCCGCGGCATCTCCTCGCCCAGGACGTGGACGGTTCCGGCGGAGGCCGCCGCCAGGCCCAGCAGGATCCTGATGGTGGTGGTCTTCCCGGAGCCGTTGGGGCCGAGGAACCCGAAGACGGAGCCCGTCGGGACGGCCAGGTCGACGCCGTCGACCGCCAGCTGGCGGCCGAACCGTTTACTCAGGCCGCGGGTCTCGATGCTGAGGCCGGACGGCCCGGGACCCGGTTCCGCCACACGCCCAGGCGCCGCCGCACTCCCCGGAGGCGTCTCCCGCACCGGGGAGACGGGGTTCCCGGCACGCCCGGAGCGGTCGGTCACTGGCCGCCGGCCGCGGCCTGCAGCCGCGCCAGCGGCACGGCCCCCAGGAACACCCGTCCGTCGTCGAGAATCAGGACATTCAGCAGTGCCGTGGACAACAGCCGGCCACCCGCCACGGGGACCGCGGCCTGTTGGAGCAGGGCCGCCGCATTGCCCGGCGTGGCACCGGCGGCGCCGGATGCCGGGGGCGTCAGGGTGCCGGCGGGCAGTTCCAGCACGGAGTCCCAGCCGCTGCCGCTGACCTTGCGCTTCCCGGCCTCCGGGTCCTTGCCGGTTCCGGACGGCTTGTGGGCGGCCTGGCCGGAGTGATCCTGCCCGGAGGGATCCCGGGCGGGAAGTTCCTTGACACTGGCGCCGGCCGGCGGGGTGAACTGGAAGATTCCGTCGTCCGGGGCGGTCAGCGAGATGGCACTGAACGCCACCCGGAAGGCGGGGTCCGCCTGGCCGCGGGCCTTCAGTTCCACGCCCAGCGGCAGCCCCGTCTGGCCGTCCACCATGATCGCCGCCGAGGCCATCAGCGTGTCCGAGCTCTTCGGGGTGAGGACCAGCTGGTAGGCGGAGCGGCCGGCGACGTCGACGTCCGGCGCGAGGGCCACATCGCTGGTGGGTTCGAGCGCGGCCAGGAGCTTCGCTGCCAGCGCATCCGGCGTGGGGACCGCCCCGGCGTCGGTCCCGGATCCGGCGCCCTTGCCCATGCCCTGGTGTCCGGCGTCGGCGGGGATGACGGCGTGGGCGGCGGAGTTGTCCTTGGAGGAGTAGAGCCAGAGGTCGTTGCCGCTGCGGATGACGTCGCGTTCGGCGAGCCGGTCCAGCACCTGCACGCGGAGGTTCTCGGTTCCGTTGCGGTAGACGCGCGCCGTGTGCGGTCCGGTCAGCAGCTCGAGCCAGGCGGTCTCCGGGGAGCTTCCCGGCCCGGTGGTGGGCAGTTGGGGAAGGCCCAGGCTGGAGGCCTGGTCCAGCGTGCCGGAGAACGCGGCCTGGTGTTGCCCGGCCATGAGGGCGATCACCGCGGCCGGGGTCTTCGAAGGCAGCGGATCCTTGGCGCTGGCCGGGACAGACCCCGCCAGGACTCCGGCGGCGATCACGGCGGGGACGACGGCGGCTGGCATCCAGCGCAGCCACGTGCGGGTCATGACGACCGCGCTCCTGCATGGCAGTTCATGTATTAACTCTACGCCCGCCGGTGACGGGCATCACGCTCAGGAGCGGCCGAGCACCGGCCCGAAGTTGGCCCGGTCCGCCAGGCGCGGATCCTCCCGGTCCGGGACCACCATGACCGGTCCCTTGGTGTGGTGCAGGATGCCGTCCGAAGTCGAGCCCAGGAGCATTCCGGCAAAGCCGCCGCGGCCGCGGGTGCCCACCACCACCAGCTCCACGTGGCGGCTGGCTTCGACCAGGACGTCCACCGGCGAGCCGTCCACCAGGCTGGTCTCCACCTCCAGGTTGGGGAAGTGGCTCTTCACCCAGGCGACGCCGGCGTCGAGCTGGACCCGGATGTCGGCGAACAGGGCCTCCCGGTCCATCGGGGCGGGAACCCAGGCGAGCGAGCCGCTGTACTGCGGCACGGCGCAGACAATCCGCAGCTTCGCGGCGAGCCGCTCCGCCTCGGCGGCGGCCTCAAGGACGGCCACCCGGGCCTGGTCGGAGCCGTCGACGCCCACCACCACGACGTTCTCCACCGGCTGGTGGCCCGATTTCTCGCGCTCCGCCCGGACGTGCCGGTCCTCGGTGGTCTCGCCCAGCCGGTCGCCGCAGACCAGCGGCACGGTCACGGTGGGGCACTTGGCGTGGGCGGGCAGGGCGCTGCTGACCGAGCCGAGCAGCCGGCCCACGAATCCGCCCCGGCCCCGGGTGCCGAAGACCAGCAGGTCAGCGGTCTCGGTCATCTCCAGCAGGACCCCGGAGGCGTCGCCGTTCTCCACCGAGGCGTCAACGTCGATCGAGTACCCGGCCACCTTGTCCATGGCCTGCTTGAGGATGGCTTCTGCGCCCTCGCGGATGACGGAGTCGTCCACGGTGGCGTAGCCGCCGTCGAGCCCGGAGGCGGCGAAGACGGGCACCGAGTAGGCGGTGACGATGTGCAGCGGTTCCTGCCGTCGTTCGGCTTCCCTGGCCGCCCACACGAGGGCACAGTGGCTGTGCTCGGAGCCGTCAACGCCGACGACGATGCCGCGCACGGCGGGGCGTTCCCCGCCGGAATCGCCGTCGCGGTATGGGTGCGTCTGTTCCTCGGCCATGGGGTCCGCCTCCTCGCGAATGTGGCTGTGTTGCGGCTATTCTGCCAGATCGCAGGGGCGGCGGCGCGCACCTCCGCGGACCGCAGCCGGACCGCCCGCATGCCCGCTCCCGGGCATTGCGTCAAAGTCTTTAACGCGGGTCTGTTCACGGTCAGAATTGTTGGGTATCCTCTGAGGCATTGCTGAACCGAGACTCGTCTTTCAGATCTGATCATCCCTCTGGGGTGCCCTGTGGCGGGTCCGGAAAGCTGTCCGGGCACGGGCCCGGATCCGGCATTATTCGAGGAGGGACCCTGCAGTGTCGAGCATGCCTGTGAACGGCGGAATCGAACGGACCAGCACTGTGGTCATCGGTACGGGTCTGTCCGGTTTGGCGGTGGCCAGCGAGCTACAGCGCCGCGGCGTCGACGCCATTGTGGTGGACGGCCTGGACCTCCTCGGGGCCGGCAACCCGGCCAACACCTCGTCCCTCCAGCGCTGCGACGCGGCCGACGCGGCCACGCTGCGCGAACGCAACGAAATCCTCCGCCACCTCCGCAACTACGCCGCCAGCCACAACCTTGACGTCCGCGGCTCGGTCCGCGCCCTGCAGCTGGACCGGCTGATGGCCGACGGCGCCGGGGCGGGAACCGCCTGCCTGGCGGGCACCTCCGGTTCCGACTACGCCATGGCGCCGTCCCAGGGCTGGGCGGTCCGGACCCCGGGCGGAATCCTCTACGCAGACCACCTGGTGCTTACCCGCTGCGCGCACAGCCAACTGCGGCGCATGCTGGTGGAGCTCGGCGTCGCCGTCGGCCAGAACCTGATGGCCGCCATGCACGCCCTCGGCATGTACCTCGTGGGCGTGGGCGAACTGATCACCCCGACGCCGAAGGAAGTGCTGCGGCAGGCCAAGGTCGTCGGCCAGGCCATCTCGGCCAAGGTGCACCCGGAGGGCCTGCCGTCCCTGCTCGGCGGCCAGCTGGCGCTGCCCGCCTGACCCGCTCGGCGACAACGAGACCGGGTTAGGCCCGGTCGTCGTCTCCGGCCTGCAGCCGGCGCTTCGCCATCAGGCCCAGTGCCACCAGGATGCCGATGGCGACGGCCACGAAGATCACGATGCTCCACGGAAACGGCTCCGATGCGTCTTTCACCGGCGTCGGGGCGATGGTCGTCCCTGGCTCGGCGGTGCCCATGGTCGGGACGGTGTTGGCGCCCATGGACGCGCCCGCCGACGCTGCCGCTCCCGGAGCCGCGGCCGCCGCGGTGAAGCCGAAGGTTCCCTCGATCGGGTGTCCGTCGGAGCTGGCCACGCGCCACTGCACAGTGAACCGGCCGGCGGGAGCGCCCGGCTTCAGCGGTTGGGACGCGACGTTGTCCACGATCTGCACGTCGCCGTCCGCCCAGTTGGTGCCGCCGGCGTCGTTGACCTTGATCTGCGAACCGATTGCCAGGGGGTGGTTGCTGAGGGTGATGGAGACCTTTTCCGGCGGGGCGGGCAGGCTGGCGTCGGCCGCCGGGCTGGTGGATTCCACCGAGTCGTGGGCGGACGCTGGCGCTGCCGCCAGGACGGTCAGCCCCAGCGCGGCCGCGACGAATAGCAGCACCGCGGTCAGGCAACGGATCAGGGCGGAAGCGGGAGTGTAGCGGTAAGAAGGCATGACGGAGCGACTCCTTGAGTGTTGGCTTCCTTACAGACTAGGCGAATCTGGCAGGTGGGCGCCGTCACTCCTAATAGGATTTAGCCAACACCCTTTTCCCTCCCGGAGGACCAATGCTTAAGCAGGGCTCTGCACTCGACCGGTATTTCAAGATTTCCGAACGGGGGTCGAACTTCTCCCGTGAAATCCGCGGCGGGTTCGCCACGTTCTTCGCCATGAGCTACATCGTGGTTCTCAACCCGCTGATCCTCTCGGGCGCGGACTCATCCGGCGGCACCCTCGGCTTCCCCGCCGTCGCCGCCGTCACGGCCTTTGTGGCCGGCATCCTGACCATCCTGATGGGCGCCTGGGCCAAGCACCCGTTCGCCCTGGCCACGGGCCTCGGCGTCAACGCCTTCGTGGCCGTCACGGTCGCCACCAACCCGGGCCTGACCTGGCCGGACATGATGGGTCTGGTGGTCCTCTCCGGCGTCACCATGCTGATCCTGGTCCTCACCGGCTTCCGGACCGCCGTGTTCAAGGCCGTCCCGGAGGGCCTCAAGACCGCGATCGTGGTGGGCATCGGCCTGTTCATCGCCCTGATCGGCCTGGTCAACGCCGGATTCGTCCGCCGGATTCCCGACGTCGCCGGTACGACCGTTCCCGTGGGCCTGGGCTTCGACGGCAAGCTGCTCGGCTGGCCCACCTTCGTCTTCGTCGTCGGCCTGATCCTGACCATCGCGCTGGTGGTCCGCAAGGTCAAGGGCGCCATCCTGATCGGCATCATCACCTCCACGATCCTCTCCGTGATCCTGGAATTCACCCTGCACATCGGCCCCAGCTTCGACGGCAAGAACTACAACCCGCAGGGCTGGTCCCTGGTGGCTCCGAAGTTCTCCGAGTGGGCCGCCCCGGACCTGTCCCTGATCGGCAAGGCCAACCCGTTCGGCGCCTTCGAGCACCTCGGCGTCGTCGCCGCCACCCTGCTGGCCTTCGTGATCCTGCTCAGCATCTTCTTCGACGCCATGGGCACCATGGTGGGCCTGGCCACCGAGGCCGGCACCATCGACAAGGACGGCAACATACCCAACGTTGACCGCGTCCTGCAGATCGATGCCCTGGGCGCGATCGTGGGCGGCGGCGCGTCCGTCTCCTCCAACCAGATCTACGTCGAGTCCGGCGCAGGTATCGGCGAGGGCGCTCGCACCGGTCTGGCCTCCGTGGTCACCGGCCTGCTGTTCCTCGTGGCCATGTTCTTCACCCCGCTGATCAACCTGGTTCCGTTCGAGGCCGTGGCCCCCGCCCTGGTGGTGGTGGGCTTCATGATGGTCTCCCAGGTGGGCAAGATCGACTGGCAGGACTGGGGCATCGCGATCCCGGCCTTCCTGACCTTCACCCTCATGCCGTTCACCTACTCGATCGCCAACGGCCTGGGCGCCGGCTTTATCTCCTTCGTGCTGATCCGCCTCTTCCAGGGCCGGGCCCGCGAGATCCACCCGCTGATGTGGGCCGTGGCCGCCGCGTTCCTGCTGTTCTTTGGCATCGGCCCGATCGAGGCCGCGCTGGGCATCCACTAGGAGCCGCGTGCTCTTCCGGAGGGCACCCCGCCGCAGTGTTTCACCGCGGCGGGGTGCCCTCCGGCGTTTAAGTCCCGGGTTGTCCCGGGCGCCGGGCGATTTCCGGGATTCCGGACAGGACGACGGCGGGTGCGCTGGTTTTCCGCCGGCCGCTGCGGTGAGCTAGGAGCATGCCTCCCCTCTCCCCCGCTCCCGACGTCGCGCCCCAGCCCTGGTCCGGAAGGTTCGACGGCGACGGCGCCGAGCACCGCCGCTGGTGGCAGGCGGTCACGCCCTACCCGGCGGCCTCCCCGGAAGCCTCCCCGGAGCGGGCAGGAGGCACAGCCACACCCACGTCCGGGGATTCCCGCGCCGCGGTCCTGCTTGGGTTCGCCAGCGACGCCGGCGTCCGGCGGAACAAGGGCCGCCCCGGCGCGGCCGCGGCCCCGGCCGCCCTCCGCGCCGCCCTCGGCCCCCTGGCTTTCCACTCCGGCCGGACCGTCCACGACGCCGGGGACATCACCGTCGAGGGGGATGAACTGGAGGCCGGGCAGGTCCGGGCCGGGCGGATCGTCAGCGGCCTGCTCGACGCCGGTGCGCTGCCGGTGGTGCTGGGCGGAGGCCACGAAACCGCCTTCGCCAGCTACCTGGGCGTTGCCGGGAGCGGAGCGGTCCGGGACGGGCTCCGCGTGGGCGTGCTGAATCTGGACGCCCACTTCGACCTGCGGGACGAACCGGTCCCCAGCTCCGGCACCCCGTTCCTGCAGATGGCCCGCGCCGAAACGGCCGCGGGGCGAGCGCTGGAGTACGCCGCCGTCGGCATCTCTGAACCCAACAACACCGCCGCCCTGTTCCGCACAGCCGAACGCCTGGGTGTGGAGTACCTGCTGGACGAGGACTGCACCGCGGACGCCGCTGCGGCGTTCGTCGCCCGCTTCCTGGACCGCGTGGATGCGCTCTACCTGACGATCGATCTGGACGTGTTGCCCGCGTCGGTGGCGCCGGGGGTCAGCGCCCCGGCCGCCTACGGGGTGCCGCTGGCGGTGATCGCGGCAGTCTGCCGGCAGGTGGCGGCGAGCGGAAAGCTGCTCCATGTGGACGTCGCGGAGCTGAACCCGGAGTACGACGTCGATGCGCGCACCGCCAAGGTCGCCGCGCGGCTGATAGACACGCTGCTCCGCTGACGCCGGGGCGGGGCACTGCCGCGGTGCCCCGGCCACTGCCAAGGTCCCCAGACTTACCTAGATGGGGGTGTGCGGGGCGCGGTCCTCATCGCCGTGGACCTCGATCGCGCGGCGCTCGCGCAGCCGGTCCAGCCGGTTCATCACCGGGGCCGTGGTGGCCCCGTGCAACACGATCGACATCGCCACTACCAGGCCGACGAACGCCCAGAGCTGCTGGGCCTGGGCGGCGAAGTTTCCGTGTGCCACGGCGAATGCCAGGTAGTAGAGCGAGCCGATGCCGCGGATGCCGAAGAAGGAGATGGCGATCCGTTCCCGCGGGCCGGTCTTGCCCCGAGCCAGCCCCAGCCACCCGGCCAGCGGCCGCACGACCAGCAGGAACGCCAGCGCCACCAGCACCTCGGTCCAGCCGATGCCAGCCAGCAGACCGCGGGCGATCGCGCCGCCCAGCAAGACCAGGATCACCACGGTCAGCAGCCGCTCGAGCTGTTCGACGTAGGAGTGCATGACCCGGTGGAAGCCGTGGGTGCGCTCCGCCGCGCGGATGGTGAGGGCGCAGACGAAGACCGCCACGAACCCGTAACCGTCCAGCAGCTGGGTGACGCCGTAGGCCAGGAAGGTGGCCGCGAGGGCCACGAAGCCCTCCGAGTGGTTGGAGAGCCGGATGGTCTCGTGCCGGGCGGTGAAGAAGAGCCGGCCCAGCAGCTTGCCCGTGCCGAAGCCGAGCAGGACGCCGATCACGATCCGCCACAGCAGGTCCACGGCCAGGAAGTGGCCCAACCAGGCCGAGGGTGCGGCGCCGACGAAGCTGATGGCGATGGCCAGGTACACGAACGGGAAGGCCAGACCGTCGTTGAGCCCCGCCTCGGAGGTCAGCCCGAACCGGATCTCGTCCTCGCGTTCGGTCTCCTCATCCTCGTCCGCCGGCTCCCCCACCTGGACCTCGGAGGCCAGCACGGGGTCCGTGGGAGCCAGGGCCGCGGCCACCAGTAGTGCCGCACCCAGTCCCAGTCCCAGGAACCAGAGCCCCAGCAGGGTCAGGCCCACGATGCACAGCGGCATGGCCAGGCCCAGCATCCGCCAGGTGGTGGACCACGCCTTCCGGCCGACGGGACGGTCCAGCGCCAGGCCCGCGCCCATCAGCGAGATGATGACGCAGACCTCGGTGAGGTGGGCGACGAAGTCCCCATGCTGCAACGGGTCAGGGTCCGGCAGCGAGGGGATGAGCGTGAAGGCCAGCATGCCGCCGCCGAGGAAGACCATCGGCATGGACAGGGGTGCGTTGCGCAGGAGCTTCGGCAGGATGGCGGCCACGAAGACGGCGATCCCGGCCGCGGTAAAAACGATGCTGGGAGCTTCAAACATGCGCATGCCCTCCTGTGGAAACCGGATTGCGGGCCCGGGCCGGGGGTCCGGGCGCGGCCCCCGCAGGGGAGCGTGCCGTTGCCTCAATCGTGTACCGCTTCTTGCACCCTACCGGCTCCGGACGGGCCCATCGTGCCCCGCAGACTAGAATGGAGGGCGGCCAAACGGCCTGATTCAACGAAAGACCAGTAATGAACACACACACCATGCGGGCAGCCGGCCCCGATGCCACGTCCATCAGCCTCTCGTTTGACAGTGCGCGCGAAGTCCACAGCGGCCTCGAAAACGCCGTCAACACCCTGATCGCCTCGGCGGCCGTTGAACGACGTTGCGGCATCCGGGTCACCCGGCACCAGCCGGGCGCCTACACCGTGTCCCTCGATGACACCGTGCCCTTTGGCGAGACCCACGAGAGCCACGAGAGCCACGAGGCCATCGCCGCGTAGCGGACTCCTGGACATGCGGAAGGCCGGTGAGGAACCTCCTCACCGGCCTTCCGCATGTCCGGGTCCGGGCAGTCTGCGTGTGCTGCGCTAGCTGCGCCGGACCTGGACGCCGTCGGACTTCAGGAACAGCTGCGCCTCGCCCGGCGCCGCCGGCACCAGCCAGAGGACGTTCCCGCTGTCCGAGACTTCTTCCACGGACCCGGCCGCGATCAGCTGGGCGTGCTTAAGGATGTCCACCCGGTCCCCCGCCGTGAGGCTCCGCCAGTCCGAGACCGTGGCCGCGAATGCCGAGCGCCTGGACAGGACCGTCCCGCGTGCTTTCATGAACGTCTACCCCTTTGTAGATCTTGTTGCTGTGTGAATCTGTGGTGTGAATCCATGCTCTGAATCCACTGCGCGCACCGGTGTGGCGCCGGTCATAGTTTTACTACATTCCGCCCCGCCTCGGCGGACCGGGCGCCGAACATTTCGGGGGGTCCCCGAAACGCCCGGCGTCCCTGCATTTTCTGCGCCGTCAGGCCAGATTTCCGACGGCGGATTCGGCGGCGTCACGGACGGCGCCGGAGCCCACCAGCCGGTCCGCGGCCTCCAGTTCCGGCGAGAGGAACCGGTCCGTTCCCGGCCCCTCCACCACACCGCGGAGGGCGGCGATCACGGCCGAGCCCGCCGGCCCGGGTTCGAGGGAGCCGTCGGAGAGCTGGGTTCGGATGTCCAGGGCCCGGGCGGAGGTGACCAGTTCGATCGCGAGCACCCGGCGCAGGTTCTCCACCGCGCGCCGCAGCTTGCGCGCGGCGTGCCAGCCCATGGACACGTGGTCCTCCTGCATGGCCGAGCTCGGAATCGAGTCCACCGACGCCGGGACGGCCAGCCGCTTGTTGTCCGAGACCAGCCCGGCCTGGGTGTACTGGGCGATCATCAGGCCCGAATCCACGCCGGGGTCGGAGGCCAGGAACGCGGGCAGCCCGTGCGAGCGGGCCGGGTCCAGCATCCGGTCCGTGCGGCGTTCGGCGATGGAGCTCAGGTCCGCGACCGCGATCGCCAGGTAGTCCAGGACGTAGGCCACCGGGGCGCCGTGGAAGTTACCGTTGGAGCTGACCCGGCCGTCCGGGAGCACCACGGGGTTGTCGATGGCGGCGGCCAGCTCCCGGGACGCCACCAGGGCGGCGTGGTCCACGGTGTCACGGACGGCGCCTGCCACCTGGGGTGCGCAGCGCAGGGAGTACGCGTCCTGGACCTTGGTGTCGTTGACCCGGTGCGAGGCCACGATCGGGGAGTTCGAGAGGACCCTCAGCATGTTGTCAGCGGAGGCTGCCTGCCCGGGATGTGGCCGGAGCGCGGCGTGCAGCTCGGGCAGGAAAACCTGGTCCGTGCCGAGCAGCGCCTCGACGCTGAGCGCGGCGGTGATATCCGCCGTCGTCAGCAGCAGCCGCAGGTCCGCGATGGCCATCAGCAGCATGCCCAGCATGCCCTCGGTGCCGTTGACCAGGGCCAGGCCTTCCTTCTCGGCCAAGGTGACGGGTTCGATGCCGTGCGCGGCCAGCAACTCGGCGACCGGGGCCTCGCCGCGTCCGCCGTAGCGGGTGCCGTCGGGGCCGGTGGCCTCGCCCTCGCCCATCAGGACCAGGGCCACGTGGGACAGCGGCGCGAGGTCGCCGGAGCAGCCGAGGGAGCCGAACTCGCGGACCACCGGCGTGATGCCGGCGTTCAGCACATCCACCATGGTCTGCAGCACCACGGGCCGGACCCCGGTGCGGCCGGAGGCGAGGGTCTTGGCGCGCAGGAACATGATGCCTCGGACCACCTCGCGTTCCACGGCCGGGCCCATGCCGGCGGCGTGGCTGCGGATCAGCGATTTCTGCAGCTGGGTGCGCAGTTCGGCGGGGATGTGCCGGTTGGCCAGGGCGCCGAAGCCGGTGGAGATGCCGTACGCCGGGACCTCGCTGTTGGCCAGCCCGTCGATGTGGGCGCGGACCTTCGCGACGGCGTCGAGCGCGTCCGGGGCGATGGTCACCCGGGCGTCGTGGCGGGCGACGGCGACGACGTCCTCGGGCGTGACGCCGCCGGCGCCGAGGGTGACGGTGAGCGGTTCGTGGGTGGTAATGGTCATCGGATGTACCTACTTCGTTGCTTCTGCGGAGTCTGCGGAGTCTGCGGACTCTGGGCCCACGCGGACAGGGTCCCCTGGCCGAGCTTGCGAGGCTAGGGAGTCCGTGGGGAGCATGGGGATGCGGACGCCTCGTTCCCTGGCGACCTCGACGGCGCGGGCGTAGCCGGCGTCGGCGTGGCGGATGACGCCCATGCCGGGATCGTTGGTCAGGAGGCGCTCGAGCTTCTGTGCGGCGAGGTCGGTGCCGTCGGCGACCGAGACCTGGCCGGCGTGGATCGAGCGGCCGATGCCGACGCCGCCGCCATGGTGCAGGGAGACCCAGGTGGCACCGGAGGCGGTGTTGAGCAGGGCGTTCAGCAGCGGCCAGTCGGCGATCGCGTCCGAGCCGTCGGCCATTGCCTCGGTCTCGCGGTATGGGGAGGCGACGGAGCCGGAATCGAGGTGGTCGCGGCCGATCACGATGGGGGCTTTGACCTTGCCCTCCTTCACCAGCCGGTTGAACAGCAGGCCGGCCTTGGCACGTTCGCCGTAGCCGAGCCAGCAGATGCGGGCGGGCAGGCCCTCGAACTCCACCCGTTCCTGGGCGGCGTCGATCCAGCGGTGCAGGTGCTTGTTCTCGGGGAACAGTTCCTTGATGGCCTCGTCCGTGACGCGGATGTCCTCGGGGTCTCCGGAGAGGGCCACCCAGCGGAACGGGCCCAGGCCCTCGCAGAACAGCGGCCGGATGTAGGCGGGGACGAAGCCGGGGAACTCGAAGGCCCGGGTATAGCCGCCCTTGCGCGCCTCGTCACGGATGGAGTTGCCGTAGTCGAAGACCTCGGCGCCGGCGTCCCGGAATTCGACCATGGCCTGGACGTGGCGGGCCATGGAGGCCTGGGCCTTCTTGGTGAAGCCCTCCGGGTCCGCCTCCGCCTCGCGGTGCCATTCCTCAACAGTGATGCCCTCCGGCAGGTAGCTCAGGGGGTCGTGCGCGGAGGTCTGGTCCGTGACGATGTCCACGGTGAGTTCGCCGGCGTTGTGGCGGCGGAGGATCTCCGGGAACACCTCGGCGGCGTTGCCGACGTACCCAACGGACCAGCCGCGGCGCTCCTCCTTGGCCTTCAGGACCTTGGCGATCGCGGCGTCGAGGTCGGTTTCCACCTCGTCGAGGTAGCGCTTGCCGGCACGGCGGCGGAGCCGGGATTCGTCGACGTCGACGATCAGGCAGGCGCCGTCGTTGAGGGTGACGGCGAGCGGCTGCGCGCCACCCATGCCGCCGCAGCCACCGGTGAGGGTCAGGGTGCCGGCGAGGGTGCCGTTTGCGTCCCCGGTGAGCTTGCGGGCAATCGCGGCGAAGGTCTCGAAGGTGCCCTGCAGGATGCCTTGGGTACCGATGTAGATCCAGGACCCGGCGGTCATCTGGCCGTACATCATCAGCCCCTCGGCCTCGAGCCGGCGGAATTCCGGCCAGGTCGCCCAATCGCCGACGAGGTTGGAGTTGGCCAACAGCACGCGCGGGGCCCACTCGTTGGTGCGGAAAACGCCCACCGGCTTGCCGGACTGGACCAGCAGGGTCTCATCCTTTTCGAGGGTTTCCAGGGTGCGGGTGATGGCGTCGAAGGCGGCCCAGGACCGGACGGCCCGGCCGGTGCCGCCGTAGACCACCAGATCGTCCGGGCGTTCGGCCACCTCGGGGTCCAGGTTGTTCATCAGCATGCGCAGCGGGGCCTCGGTCTGCCAGCTTTTGGCGGTGAGCTCGGTGCCGCGGGCTGCCTTGACCGGGCGGGCACCGGTGGTGAAATCGGCGGGTGCCATGAGGGGCTCCTTCGTGGTGTGGGGTGGTTCCGGGGAGAGGTTCTGTATCTACTAAAGCCTGCCGGTGGCGCCGGTCACAGGGCTTTGACGGGGGTGCTGTCCGGAATCCCAGACCCGGCTGACTCGCAGCTAAAGCCTTTTTCAGGGCCCACAACGGCCCGCTAGTGAGTCGGGCTGGGGCGGCCGTAGATCCGGACCGAGAGATCGTCGGCGGCCTTCTTGACCCGCGCGGCCAGTGCCGGCCATTGCTCGGCCGGCAGCTTGTCCTCGAGGAAGGTCACGGCGACTGCAGCGGTCGGCCAGCCTGCGTGGTCCGTGACGGCGGCGGCGATTGAGCCGAACCCGGGGGTGACCTCGCCGTGTTCGGTGGCGTAGCCGCGCTGCCGGACTTGGTCCAGGTGCGAGGAGAGGGCCGAGTACTTGATGATAGCGGTTTCACTCTCGTGCCGGACGCTGAACGCGGCGGCATTCGGGTAAAGGGCCCGGACCTGGGACTTCGGCAGGGCGGCCAGGATGGCGCGGCCGCTGGCGGTGAGGTGGCTGGGAAGCCGGACGCCGACGTCGGTCACCAGGGAGGGGCGGTTTTTGGCGCGCTCCTCCACAATGTAGAGGACGTCGCGGCCGTGCAGGACGGCCAGGTGGGCGCTTTCGCCGATCCTGTCCACCAGGGCGGCAAGCATGGGGCGGCCCAGACGGGAGAGTGGCTCCTGCCTGGAGTAGGCCGAGCTGAGCTCGAAGGCGCTGATGCCCAGTCCGTAGCGGCGTTCCTCGTGCAGGTGCAGCACGAAGCCGTTGGCCTCCATGACTCCCAGGAGGTGGTAGACGCTGGAGCGCGGCAGGTCCAGCGCTGTGGCGATGTTCGACGCCGCCATCGGCCCGCGCTTGGAGGCCAGCAGTTTGAGGATCCGCAGGGTGTTTTCGGCGGCGGGAACCTTGGAGGCAGCCCTGGCGGCGGGCGTGGCGGGGGCGTGCGGTGCAGTTGTCATGTCCGTCCTTCGGCAGGGGATGTCCGGTATCCCGTACTTAAGAATGCATCGGCAGAAGTCCGGCGGCGGACCCCATGATTCTCAAGTGTCTGTAATCCCAGATAAGACCTCCACCGGAACCACGGCCGCCGCCGTCCCCCGGCGGGCGCTCCGCCGTCGGCGGCAAGCAAGTAGTCCTTGAGAAAGATGGGGTACCTGTTACTCGTGTGAAGGGTGGGTGCGGGTGCCTACCGTGGGGAGACGTTTCGATCCGCCGGAAGGAGCACTCCGATGGGCGTTCACGCCGCCAGCCACCTCCAGTCCGCTCCCCCTGAACCGCGCGCCGCGGCGTCTCCGGCCGCAGCCCGGGGACACCGCCGTCTCCGTGCCGTGATTAGCCGCCTCGGCACGCCCCGGGTCCGCTTCCGCGTGGGCCAGGTGGTGGTCGGGGACGACCCCTTCAACGGCCGCCGCGAGGGACGGGTGACGGTCATCCGGCCACCCTATGTGGGGGTCAGGGTCCCCGGCACGCCGGCAGGAACGCTCGTGTTCTTCGACCACCGCACCGTCCGTCTGCCCGACTGAGTACCGCATATTCCGTTCCCGCGTCCCAGAAGGAGTCTGTTCCATGCTTCCAGCCGACCGCCCCGCCTACCTGACCATCGCCGAGGTCGCCGACATCATGCGCGTGTCCCGGATGACCGTGTACCGCCTGGTCAAGTCGCACGCCCTGGCCGCCGTCCGGTTCGGCCGCTCCTACCGCATTTCCCAGGCTGCGGTGGAGGGATACATCCGTCAGTCCGCCACCGGCGCGGTGTGAGCCGAGCCGCCGCGTTCCGCATTCTTTGCGGCAATGCGTCGAATGAGGCTCGCTTCGGGTGAAGGTCCCACCGCGCTGAGGCGCGCCCGTTGACTTGCAATCACCCCGCATCGCGGACAGGATCGCGGTCATGAGCGATGGAGCGAAAGCGGACCTGTGCCGCTACCTGCAGGAGGGCCGTGACGCACTGGTCTGGAAGCTCGACGGTCTTTCCGACTACGACATCCGCCGGCCGCTCACGCCCACGGGCACGAATCTGCTGGGGCTGATCAAGCATTTAGCGGGGGTCGAGGCCGAGTACTTCGGTTCGGTGTTCGACCGGCCGTTCCCGGAAACACTGAGCTGGCTCGCACCCGACGCCGAGCCGAACGCTGACATGTGGGCCACTCCCGGGGAGACCCGCGAGGACATCATCGGACTGTATCGGCGCGTCTGGGCCCATGCCGACGAGACCATCGCCCGGCTTCCGCTCACGGCCGCCGGGTTCGTTCCGTGGTGGCGCGAAGCCAGCAATCCCGTCACCCTGGCCCGCATCCTGGTGCACGTGACGGCGGAGACGCACCGGCACGCCGGGCACGCCGATATCGTGCGGGAGTTGGCCGACGGCAGCGCCGGACACCGGGACGGTTACAGCAACCTGCCCGCAGAAGACCAGGCCTGGTGGGGCAACTACTACAACCGCCTCGAAGCCGTGGCGCGCGGCGAGGGCACCCAGGGCTAAAGAGCCAGCCCGCCCCGCGCGCGGATCAGTTCCACACCGGCGTCCGGATCTGCGCAGGAGACCAGGACCCAGGCACCGTTGGCCCGTATCCTCAGCGTCGGGCCGCCCACCAGATAGCCGGTACCGCCGCCACGGAGGACCCTCAGGCCCATCCCTTCGCCCAGGCCGGTCTCCGGCCCGGGCGTGACGTCAACAATGTCAGCGTAGGCAACGGTGGTGGAGAAGAGCCCGGCGACTTTGAGGTGCACTCCGGTCCCGTCGCAGCGGATGCGGGCGGTCATTCTCCCCACGGAGACAAAAACCAAAAGCATCGCCACACCCGCCCACGCCTGACCGGTGGACAGGGTCACGACGGCGGCCGCCAGCAGCCCGATCACGGCCAGCACCGCCCGATATTTGACCGACATGCCGGTGCGCAGTTCGTCGCCACTCTTTTCGTCCCGCCCCATCCCGGCAGTCTTCCGGGTCGATGCGGCTGCGGCAACTCCCGCAGGGCAGGTCCGCAGCCGCTACCACCGCCGCGGCTAGACTGGGCGGCCTAGGACGGATTGGGGGATCCGGGGCCCACCACGCCCAGCGCCCCTCGGCCTGTTACAGCCAGCGGACGCAAAGGACCACCCGTGACCTTCTTCCAGGACTATCCCATTCCAGCCATGCCCCCACGGCCGCGGATGCCCGAATTCGTGCCGCCGCCCTGGTCAGGGCCACCGCGCTACGAGCTGCCGGCCATCGTCCCGGTCGGTCGTTTCCTCCACCGCTCCGCAGGCCGCGTCGTCGCCGTCGAGTCGGTCAGCGCCTATTCCACCGGGTGCACTTTCAACCTGACCTGGACCATCCGCCGAACCGACGAGGACGACCAGGAATGGGCCGTAATGAATGCCGGCTTCTTCAACCGGTTCGGGCCGCCGGGTCCATCCGTCTCGGGCAAGGACATCTTCCTGTTCGGCGTCGAACTCCCGGACGGGACCAGGGCCAGCATTTCGACTGTTGACCAGTACGCGGGGCCGCCGATGGGGCATCAACCGGAGGGCCCGGTGTTCACGTTCAGGAGCGGAGGCGGCCACGGCGGCGACCATGACCTCTCCGGCACCGGAACACTGTGGCTCTGGCCATTGCCGCCGGCGGGAGACCTGCGCCTCGTGACGCAGTGGACGGCGATGGGCATCGAAGAAAGTTCCATCACCCTGGACGGGGCCGCCCTGCGCGACGCGGCCGCGGACGCCCAGGCCTACTGGCCCGACGGGACGCCCGAGTGAACGGCCTGGTCCTGACCGTTACCTTCGCGGCGATCTTCTTCTACGTCCTCCACGGCGTGGTCCGCTCTGCGGTCCGCGACGGCATCCTCCAGGCCGAGGAGAAGCGGCAGGCCGAGGAGCAGAACCAGGAAACCCGCTAGGAGGCCTGCGCCTCGGCCATCTTTGCGCGGACGTCGTCCATGTCGAGTTCCTTGATGGCGGTGATGAGCTGCTCAAGGCCGCTGGCGTTCATCGCGCCGGGCTGGGAGAAGACGAGGATGCCCTCGCGGAACGCCATCAGGGTGGGGATGGAGGTGATCCGGGCCGCCGCGGAGAGGGCTGGCTCGGCCTCTGTGTCCACCTTGGCGAAAACGACGTCGGGGTGGGCTTCTGAGGCTTTGCCGAATGTCGGGGCGAACATGCGGCAGGGGCCACACCAGGCTGCCCAGAAGTCGACCAGCACGATGTCGTTGCCGGAGATGGTGGACTCAAAGGTCTGTTCGGTGATGTCAATGGTTGCCATGCGTCTAAATTATACCCCCGGGGGTATTTAGGCAAGCGTCGGCCGCAACTTTCTAAATACCCCTGGGGGTATCATCATGGAAGGAGATGAAGGCCACCGCGGCGGCCTCCGCCCCCCATGAAAGGACTGTGGACATGAAGAGCATTTCCGTGGACGACCTGGCTGCCTTGGGTTCCGGCGTCCCGATCATCGATGTCCGCGAGAAGGAAGAGTACGCCGAGGCCTCCGTGCCCGGCACCAGGAACGTCCCACTCTCCCGCTTTCAGCAGTCCATGGGCGACATCCCCGCCGGCCGGACCGTGTACATCATGTGCGCGTCCGGTGGACGGAGCTCGCGGGCGACGGCGGCGCTTACGGAGGCCGGGTATGACGCGGTCAACATCATGGGCGGCATCACCGAGTGGTACCGCAACGGCCACCCCGTGACCTACCAGGCCGGGCGCTAGGCATGGCCGCCTCCGTGGCCGCACCGTCGCCCGGAGCATCCCAGCACCGGACCGTCAACCGGCTCAAGCGGGCGCGCGGGCAGCTGACCGCACTGATCGACGCGATCGAGTCCGGCACGGACTGCCGGGAGGCCGTCACGCAGCTGGCGGCCGTCCGCGGGGCCCTGGACAAGGCCGGCTTCGAACTCATCTCCAGCGCCATGCGCGACTGCCTCGCCCCGGCCATGAACACCGGAACGACGCCGCCAGCCGCGATGGCCGCCGACGTCGGCACGGGCGCCACCGGCCCCGCCGCAGCGGCGCCGCCGACGCTCGAGGAACTCCAGGCACTCTTTCTTCGCCTTACCTGAGCCGCGGCACGGGCTATTGCACCCCCGCGCATCCCCAATTTCCCCTGACCCCGAATCCCCTGGCACCCCCGAAAGGCCACACCATGGACATCACCACCAACGAACTGAATGCCCAGATCAACAACGGCACTGACGCCCAGATCGTCGACGTCCGCGAAGCCGACGAGGTCGCCGCGGGCATGGTCGCCGGCGCGCGGCACATCCCCCTGGGCGAACTGCAGTCCCGGGTTGCCGAGCTGGACAAGTCCCGCCCCGTGGTGGCCGTCTGCCGCAGCGGCCGGCGCAGCGCCGCCGCCGCCGACCAGCTCGCCGCCGCGGGCTTCACCGCCTACACGATGACCGGCGGCATGCTCGACTGGTCCGCGAACGGCCTGCCGGTCGCCTAATCCCCACAGACCGCCCGGGCGGCGCGGACCCCCAACTGCGCCGTCCGGGCTTCCACCTGCCACGCCACCTGTACCCGGCATGCCGGGCACAGGAGCCGGCAGGCGGACGACGTCGTCCCCGCCTCCGTGGGTGCGCCGTCGGCACCACCCCGGTCCACCCCTTGCTAGACCGAAAGAGATTATGACTTCCACGAACGTCCCCACCCCCGCCGCCACGGCTCCCAAGTCCATCGACGCGGCAACGCTGAAGGCCTGGGAAGACAACCACGATGACCTGATGGTGATCGACGTCCGCGGCGGCGCCGAATTCGACTCGATGCACATCAAGGGCTCCTACCACGTGCCGCTGCCCCTGCTGAGCGAACATGCCGAAGAATTCGCCGCCAAGATGGGCACCCGCGTGGTGCTGGTTTGCCAGTCCGGCAACCGCGCGGAACAGGCCCGCAAGCACCTCGACGCCGTCGGCCTCGGCAGCGCCAGCGTCCTCACCGGCGGGGTTCCCGCCTACGCCGCCGCGGGCGGCAACGTCGTCAAGGGCAAGAACACCTGGGCCCTGGAACGCCAGGTCCGGATGACGGCCGGTTCACTGGTGCTCGCCGGCGTCGTCGGCAGCAAGCTCCTCTCCCCCAAGCTCGGCCTGCTGGCCGGCGGGATCGGCGCGGGCCTGACCTTCTCCGCGGCGACCAACAGCTGTGCCATGGGCCAGATGCTCTCCAAGATGCCGTGGAACCGCTCCGCCAACGAGCCCACCGCCCACCAGGCTCTGCAGAACCTGGGCGCCAAGTCATGATCATCACCGCGGCGGCCTTCGGCCTGATCGTCGGCGGCCTCCTCGGCCTGGTCGGCGGCGGAGGCTCCATCCTCGCCGTTCCCGCCCTGGTCTACGGCGTCGGGCTCCCGCTTTCCGCGGCGATCCCGACCTCGCTGGTCGTCGTCGGCGCCTCCTCGGCCGTCGCGGTGGTGCCCCGGCTCCGCAACGTGAACTGGCGCCTGGCTGTGATCATCGGCGCCGCCGGCACCGCCACCGCCTACCTTGGCGCCTACGTCAACCGGCTGCTGGACCAGAAGGTCCTGCTCCTGGCGTTCGCCGCCATCATGGTGATCGCGGGCGTCCGCATGATGATCCCGACCAAGGCCGCCGGCGGGTCCTGCGCCCTTCCCGGCGGCGGGGTGCACTGGCGCAGCTGCCTGCCCAAGGCGATCGCCACCGGCGCCGTCGTGGGCTTCCTGACCGGCCTGCTGGGCGTGGGTGGCGGCTTCCTGATCGTCCCGGCCCTGACGCTGGTCCTCGGCCTGCCGATGGCGGCCACCGTGGGGACGTCGCTGGTGATCATCGTGATCAACTCGGTTGCCGGCTTCGCCGCCCACCTGGGCGACCTGCACATCGACTGGGCCGTCACGGCCGCCTTCGCCGTGGCCGCCATGGCCGCGTCCCTGCTGGCCGGACGGCTCGGCACGAACATCCCGGACCGGATCCTCAAGCGCAGCTTCGGCATCCTGGTCCTGGCCGTCGCCGCCTACGTCACCGCCCAAGCCCTGCTCACCTAGCGGCGACACGGGCATCCCCCGCATCACCGGAATCGGAGCACCGAGAAAGCGCCGGACAGCAATCCGTTGTCCGGCGCTTTCGCGTGCCCCCGCCGCTGATCGTGACCCGCCCGGGGTAGGTTGGGCGCAGGAGGCGTAAATGAACGAGATTCTGATCGCGGACGGGAAGGGCCGGCTGGGCCTTCGCGGGCAATACTTCCACCTGGCCTGGGCCCCTGAGTCCGAGGTGGACGCCGACGACGCCCGTGCCTCCATCGAGGCGATGCGGAGCCTCAGCCCAACCCCGCGGCCGCTGCTGCTGGAGATTGCCGGAGTGACCCTGAGCAACCCGGCCCGGGCCGCCTTTGCCCACGCCCAGGCCGCCTCCGCCGTGGCGATGATCGGCTCCAGCGTGGTGGACACCATCATGGGGGCGGCCCTCAGCCGTCACGACCACTGCCCGCACGCCTACTTCACCTCCGAGCCGGAAGCCCTGGCCTGGCTGGACAGCCTCGCCGCCCAGCCGGCCGGCCAGGGCCACTGAGCCGGCCCCTCTACCGACCACTCAGCCGGCCGCCGGAAAGCTATCCCAGGCTCTCGAACACCAGCGTCGCTTGAATCCGGTCCCCGCCGGCGAGTCCCTTGCTGCCGCTGCTCGCAGTCGTGATGGTGTGCAGCCGGTAGCCCTTGGCCGCCTGGTCATTGATGGTCTTCTCGAGAGATGTCAGGTTTCCCGATCCGGTTCCCCATAGTTTTTCCTTGAGGATGACCTGCAAAACGACGTAGTGCATGAAGGGCGCCTTCCGTAACGGGACAAGTGGCAGCAAGCCTACAAGCCCGGCCCGGCGGCTCCAGGGAAGACCACGGGCGGGTTGTTTCCGGGCACGCAAAAAGGCGGCGGCCCGGGTTTCCCCGGGCCGCCGCCCTTGTGGTGCAGTGATTAGCCGGCGTTGACAGCGGACTTCTGCTGCTGTGCCGCCCAGGCGGCGTAGCTGCCGTCGAGTTCGACGACGTCGTAGCCGGCGCGGCGCAGGGCGCTGGCCGCTACGGAGTTCCGGACGCCGCTCTGGCAGTAGGAGACGATGGTGCCCTCCGCCGGAAGCTCGTCCAGGTGCCACATGACGCGGCCGCCGCTGAGCTGGTAGGAGCCGGGGATGTGGCCGGCGGCGTGCTCGGTCTTGTTGCGGACGTCCAGCACCATGGCGGCCTCGAAGCCCTCGAGTTCCTCGGGCTGGATCAGACGCGGCACGGAGACCGGCAGGCCTTCGAGCCCGGTGACGTACCCGGCGACTTTGTCGATGCCGACGCGGACCAGGTGGTCCCACATCTCCATTGCAGCGGTCTGGTCCGGGGCGAGCAGGACCAGCGGGGCCTTGTCCTTTTCGGGGTCGACCACCCAGGCGCCGAAGCTTGCGGTGGACTTGCCGGCCGGGACGTTGACCGAACCGGTGACGGTGCCCTCGTGGACCTGGGCGTTGGCGCGGGTGTCAACGAAGATGACCTTGTCCGCGGCGAGATCCTTGGCGACGTCGGCCGTATCCAACTCGGCCAGGGGTGCACGCTCGCCCATAACGGCGGGGCCTTCACGGTTTTCGCGCTTCATGCGGGCGAAGTAGGCGTGCGCATCCGGCTGCCCGTCGAGGAGTTCGTTGATGAAGCCTTCCTCGTCGTTGGCTGCCAGATACGGGCCCCACCAGGCGTAGAGGCGCTCGTAGCCCACAGTGGAAGACGGAATGGCGCCGAGAGCCTTGCCGCAGGCGCTGCCGGCGCCGTGGCCCGGGTGGACCTGGACGTGGTCCGGCAAGGTCAGGAACTTGTCCCGCAGGCTGGCGAAGAGCTGTTTGGCGCCCTCGAAGCGGGTGTCGACGCCGCCGGCGGCCTCGTCGAGGAGGTCCGGGCGGCCCAGGTCGCCGGAGAACACGAAGTCACCGGAGAGCAGGTAGCCGGGCCGGTCCGCGAACGCGCCGTCGGTGATGAGGAACGAGAGGTGTTCCGGGGTGTGGCCCGGGGTGTGGAGGGCCTTGACGGTGATGTTGCCGAGGGTGATCTCGTCGTTGTCGTTGAGGCGCTCGGCGTCGAAGCCGTACTGCCAGTCCGCCCCGCCCTCGCCGGAGACGTACGCGGTGGCGCCGGTGGCGGCGGCCAGCTCGCGGGTGCCGGAGAGGAAGTCGGCGTGGATGTGGGTCTCGGTCACCGCGACGATGGTCATCCCGTTGGCCGCCGCCAGGTTCTTGTACACGGCGATATCACGACGGGGATCGACCACCAGGGCCCGGCCCTTTGCCTGGCAGCCAATGAAGTAGCTGGCCTGGGCGAGGTCTTCGTCATAGATGCGCTCGATAAGCATGGGACTCTCTTTCGTTGGCGTCCAGGAGGAGGATCCTCCGGTGGTCTACACACAACGATAATACCCCCGGGGGTATGTTGCAAGCGCTGGCAATCCAGGCTGTGGACGCCCGCGAGCATGAGCCCGGACGGCCTCCAAGAGATGGCAGGGAAAGAGATTTCGGTGGGCGGGCACAAAATGGGGGTCGAGCGCGTTGTACCTGAACCAGCAACCAGACAGCAAAGAAAAGAGCACACCCCACGTGGCAACCGACTACGACGAAGTACGCCCCGACGTCGCCGAATCCCGCAACGCTTCCCTCGAAGCCCTGAAGTCCGCCAACTCCCCTGACGCCCGCAGCGTCGTGCTGGAACTCGACGAGGCCGACACGGTCGACGGCGTCGAACTCCCCGGCGCCGACCTTTCGGGCGAGGAACTGATCGTCCAGGTGATCCCGCAGGCCTCCGACGAGTTCACCTGCTACTCCTGCTTCCTGGTCCGGCACCGGTCCCAGATCGCCCGCGAAAAGGACGGTCACGCCTACTGCACCGATTGCGAAGGCTGACGGCGGCTCACCGCCACCACAGAAGAACCGGCTAGGCGCCGCGTTCGTCGCGACGGCGGAAAGAGCCCGGCCACTCGGACCGGCGGATCCGCTTGAGTTCCTCAACAGGTCCCGGCAGGCCCCATTCGTCCCGGCCCAGCCGGGACAGGGGGCCCAGCCGGTCGATCAGCGGATGGTCACCGGCCAGGACGTCCCCGGCCACCACGGCATGGGTGACCTCCCCGAAAATCAGGACACAATCCCCCATCGGCTGCGTCGCATGCAGCCGGCACTCGAAGGCCGCGGGCGACTCGGCCACACGCGGAACAGAGACTGTCCTGCCCGGCTCCCGGGTGAGGCCGGCGGCGTCGAACTCGCTCACGTCGGCCGGAAAATTCGTGCCGGTGGCGTTGACCTCGGCCATGAGCGAGGCGGGTGCGAAGTTCACCACGAACTCCCCGCGCTCCGTGATGTTCCGCAACGTGTCCTTCCGGCCCACCGAGGTGAACTGGAGGATGGGTGGCGTCACCGACGCCACCGTATAGAACGAATGCGGCGCGAGGTTGTCCACACCCTCCGCGGACGTGCTGGACACCCACGCGATGGGCCGCGGCACCACCAGAGCCGTGAGCAGCCGGTAGAACTCGGCGGAGGACAGGTCCGAGGGGCTGAAATCCTTGCGCATGGGCCCAGCCTAGCGAGGCCCGCGCCGGGACCCGGGACGCGGGGCACCGGGGCGGGGTGCCGGCTCGCCGGCGCCCCCACTCCCGCTTAACGGCAGAAATCCGCCCGGGCATCGCGCCCGGACGGATTCCCACCGATCTTCCCTCTTTCGGAACCGTCAGCCGGCCGCCCCTAGCGGGCGGACCAGCCGCCGTCCATGGTGTAGCTCGCGCCGGTGACCATGCCGGCGTCGTCGGAGGACAGCCAGGCCACCAACGAGGCGACCTCCTCCGGTTCCACGAGCCGCTTCACGGCCGCCTCGGTCAGCATGATCTTGGCCAGCACCTCGGACTCGGGGATGCCGTGGACCTTGGCCTGGTCCGCCACCTGCGACTCCACCAGCGGGGTCCGGACGTAGCCCGGGTTGACGCAGTTGGAGGTGACGCCGTGCGCGCCGCCCTCCAGCGCCGTGACCTTGCTCAGGCCCTCCAGGCCGTGCTTGGCCGAGACGTAGGCGCTCTTGAACGGCGAGGCCCGCAGCCCGTGGACCGAGGAGAGGTTGATGATCCGGCCGAAGTTGTTCGCATACATGTGCGGCAGCGCGGCGCGGATCAGCAGGAACGGGGCCTCCAGCATCAGGGTCAGGATTCGGCGGAAATCGGCCGGATCAAAGTCCTCGATGGGGCTGATCCGCTGGATCCCGGCGTTGTTGACCAGGATGTCGCAGTCCAGGCTGAGCGACTGCAGAGAGCCGGTGTCGAACAGGTCGACGGCCCAGGCGGAGCCGCCCACCTCGTCCGCGAGGGCGGTCGCGGCGGCCTCATTGACGTCGGCCACCACCACCTTCGCGCCGCGGGCGGCCAGGGCGCGGACCGTAGCCGCGCCGATGCCGCTCGCTCCGCCGGTGACCAAGGCCTTGCGGCCGTTGAGTGAGTTTTCCATATACCCAGCCTTCCAGTTCAGAATTTGACGAGTGCTGCGGGTGCTGCTGTCCGGGTCAGCGGACGGTGGCTACGGCCAGACCTTCGCGCTCGGCGTCGGCCCGGTCCACGTCCTCCAGTGCGATGCCCTTGGTTTCCTTCAGGGTCAGCACGGTGGCCGCGGTGATGACGCATGCCACCACGAGGTAGATGGCGATGGGCAGCCAGGAGTTGGTGTCCTTGAGCCAGGCGGTTGCCAGCAGCGGTGCCAGCGAACCGGCGAAGATCGAGGTGACCTGGGAGCCAAGGGAGACGCCGGCGTAACGCATCCGGGTGGGGAACAGCTCGGCCATCAGGGCCGGCTGGCCGGCGTACATGAAGCCGTGCAGGCAGAGGCCGATGGTCACGGCCAGGACGATGACGACGGCGTTCTTGGTGTCGAACATCGGGAAGGCGAAGAACGGCCAGGTGGCGCCGGAGATGGCACCGACGAGGTACACGGGCTTGCGGCCCCAGCTGTCCACCAGGCGGCCGATCTGGGGGATGATCAGGAAGTGCACCAGGTGCGCGATCAGCAGGGCCAGCAGCAGGGACGAGGTGTCGTACTTGTCCACGGTCTTCAGGTAGACGATCGAGAAGCTGACCACCAGGTAGTACATGATGTTCTCGGCGAAGCGCAGGCCCATGGACTGCAGGATGCCCTTCGGGTACTTGCGGATGACTTCGCGGACGCCGTAGCTGGCGGCCTGCTCGGCTTCCAGCTGCGCCTTGGCCTCCAGGAAGATCGGTGCCTCGGAGACGTTCGTGCGGATGTAGTAGCCGACGAAGACGATCACGGCGGAGAGCCAGAACGCCACGCGCCAGCCCCAGCCGAGGAAGTCGGCGGCGCTCAGGGTGTTGGACATGATGAACAGCACCAGCGTGGCCAGCAGGTTGCCCACCGGCACGGCGGCCTGCGGCCAGCTGGCCCAGAATCCGCGGCCCTTGTCCGGGCTGTGCTCGGCGACCAGGAGGACCGCGCCGCCCCACTCACCGCCCAGGGCGAAGCCCTGGATGAAGCGCAGGATGACCAGCAGGGCCGGGGCGAGGTACCCGATGTCGACGAAGCCCGGGAGGCAGCCCATCAGGAAGGTGGACACGCCGATGATGACGATGGTCAGCTGCAGGGTGGGCTTGCGGCCCAGCTTGTCGCCGATCTGGCCGAAGACGATGCCGCCCAGCGGCCGGGCGATGAAGCCGACGGCGTAGGTCAGGAAGGCCTGGATGATGCCGTCCAGGTCGTTGCCAGTGGAGGGGAAGAAGTACTTGCCAAAGACCAGGGTGGCTGCGGTGGCGTAGAGGAAGAATTCGTACCACTCGACGACTGTTCCCACCATGGAGGCGGCGACGATTTTCTTGAGGCCCTCGCCCTTGCGGGCGGCAGGCGGTGTTGCGGAGCGCTGTTCTACGCTCATAAATAACTCCTAGGTGTCCACGGCGACACAGTGTGTGGTGCTTACCGTCGCGGTGCAATCAGCTGTGATGCACGGCACTGAAAATGGGCTTCATCGAGTATCGCCGCAGATTCTTCGCCGCTCAATGGCCAAAGCGGCACGATGTGTGTGCAGAATTGCAGATATGCATCTCAATCCGGACGACCTCCTGGTGCTGCTTGCCGTGTCCCGCTCGGCGAAATTCACGACGGCGGCGCAGTCCCTGGGCCTGAACCACACCACGGTCTCGCGCCGGATCGCCGCCCTGGAGAAGGCGCTGGGCGGGCGGGTCCTCTCCCGCGCCGCGGGCGGCTGGGAGCTGACGGACCTGGGAGCCGCCGCCGTCGCCGTCGCCGAGGAGGTGGAGGGCGCCGTACGCTCCCTCGAGGAACCGGGGAAGACGCCGGACCCGGTGACCGGCGTCGTCCGGATGACCGCGACGGATGCCTTCAGCGCCTACATCGCCGCCCCGGCGGTGGCGAAGCTGCGCCGCCAGCACCCCGGGCTGAGCGTGGAAATCATCACCGTGACCCGGCGGGCACTGCAGCAGCGCTCCGGCCTGGACATCGAGGTGGTGGTGGGCGAACCGCAGGTGCACCGCGCCGAGGCCTCGCGGCTGGGCGAGTACATGCTGGGGATGTACGCCTCCCGCGATTACGTGGCCGAGCACGGTACGCCCGCTTCGCTCGCCGAACTGGAGAGCCACCCGCTGGTCTACTTTGTCGACTCGATGCTGCAGGTGGATGACCTCGATGCCCCGCGCAGGCTGGTGCCGACCATGCGCGACGGGCTCAGCTCGACCAACGTTTTCGTGCACATCGAGGCCACCCGGGCCGGCGCCGGGGTGGGGTTCCTGCCCTGCTTCGCCGCGGACCTGCACCCGGACCTGGTGCGGCTGGTGCCGGACCAGGTCGCCGAGATGCTGCCCTACTGGATGGTGCTGCGGCCCGATTCGCTCCGCCGGCCCGCGGTGGCCGCCGTCGTCCAGGCCCTCCGCGAGGGGACGGACGCGCACCACGACGCACTGATGGGTCTCGGCATGTCCCGGGCTTAGGGGTGCGCCGGGCTCTCCGGCTGGGCTGGATTCTCCAGGGAGGCGGGGGCGGCGTCGTGCCGGACGGCCGCGCCGGCGGCAAAGGAGCGGACCTGAGCGTCGTCCCACAGGTGAGCCGGCACGCCGCCGCCCAGCAGCCGCCGGGCCAGGCCCGGATCCCCACCGAGCGGTTCGTCGCTCCCGGCGATGATCATATTGCCGTAACGCCGCCCCTTGAGCATGGCCGGGTCGGCGATGATGACGGTGTGCCGGAAGGCCCCGGCGATGGCGGCCGCGTCCTCGCGGGCGTTGGTCAGCGCAGGGGCGTCCCCGGAGTTAACGACGTAGACGCCGCCCGGGCCAAGGAGACGCTTGGCATGGCCAACGAACTCGGCGGTGGTCAGCGGCCGCGGGGTCTGTGAGCCCGCGAAAACGTCCCGGATGATCAGGTCCCGGGTTTCGGGCGTCAGCGATTCGGTGACCACCCGGGCCTCCCCGACCCGGAGCCGCAGCAGCGGGGCCTTGGGCAGGTCGAACCAGCCGCGGACGTATTCCGCCAGCTTGCCATCCAGCTCCACCACCACCTGCCGGGCCTCCGGGTAGGCGGCATGGACGTAACGGGCCAGCGAGCACGCCCCGCCGCCCAGGTGCAGCGCACGCAGCCGGGGCGAGGCCGCCGTCGGCCAGCGGGACTCGACCAGGGCGGCAATCCAGCGCATGTATTCGAAGTCCAGGAACAACGGGTCCGCCAGGTCGATATGGGAGCTCATCACGCCGTTGATCCGCAGCAGCCAGCCGGTGGAATTGTCCTGGTCCGGAACGAGTTCGCAGTCTCCGGTATCGATATTGTAGACACCCGCCACGGGCCCGGTTTTACCCGCCCCCCTTGCCGTGTCGGGGGCCCCGGAACCGGCCTGCCGCCCCTGCGTTTCCTCGGCCGCGGCGGCTCCGCGCCGGGCGGCCCTGCCCTTCTTCGCCATCAGCCGTCAGCCCTCTCGCCCATGCCCCAACCCTATCGGCCCGTCCCGGACCAAGTCCCGGGCGGCCCTTGTGAACGGAAGCAAAGTTTGCTTACTATTTGTTAGTAATCATGCTTACTATTCGGGTTCCGGTGCTGCCGCACGGCGGCCGGGCCTCAGATCTAAAAGCGGATCTTCAAGGAAAGAGAGCGACGATGACAGAGAACCAATGGCCCCAGGACGGCACCTACGGCACGCCGGGTGACGCGCAGGACGAGCTGCGCCCCCGCACCACGTTCCCATCGGCGGCAAACTCCGGCACGGAGCATGTCAGCACGGAGCATGCCGGCACGGGTTACCCCGCGACGGAGTACCCGGCTGCAGGGACCACCGGCGGTTACGCTGGCGGACAGGCGTCCTCCGGCACCGGCTCCTTCGACACTGACTCCTACAGCACCGACTCGTACAGCACCGACTCGTACAGCACCGGCGGAACCGGAACGTCGTCCAAGACCGACGCGGCCAAGGATGAGGCCGCTGAGGTCAAGGACCAGGCCGTTGACTCGGCCCAGAACGTCGCCGAGACCGCTAAGACCGAGGCAGCCAATGTCGCCTCCGAGGTCAAGAGCAACGCCCGCGACCTGCTGGACCAGGCCCGTACGGACCTGACCGAGCAGGCCGGCAACCAGCAGCAGAAGGCCGCCCAGGGGCTGCACTCGATCTCCAGCGAACTCCACACCATGGCCCGCGCCTCGGACCAGCCCGGCGTCGCCACCGACCTGGTCCGCCAGGCCGCCGAGCGCTCCGCCTCCGTCGCCACCTGGCTGGAGAACCGGGATCCGGGCTCGCTCCTGACCGAGGTCAAGTCCTTTGCACGCCAGCGGCCCGGCGCCTTCCTGCTGGCAGCCGCCGGCGCCGGCATCCTGGCCGGCCGCCTGAGCCGCAGCCTCAGCGCCGGTGCCCCGGAGCAGTCCGCCAACGGCTCCGCCGGCGCCGCCTCCCGCGCACCGCAGCCCGTCACCCGGGTGCCCGATGCCGGCGTCGCGGTTCCGCCGCCGCCGGTGCAGTACCCGGAAGCCACCACGGCGGCCAACGCGGACACCTACCCGCCCAACCCGCTGGAGGGAGAGGGCTCCGGCGCCCACGCCGGGAGCTGGGCCGAGGACCCGCTGGAGGCGGATCCGTACCGCGTCGATCCCGGCGTCGACCCGGACCGTAAGGACCCGTTCGACGGCGGACGCCGATGAGCACCGAGATGCCGCTGGGCGCCCACGCCCAGGCCACGGACGCCCACGTGAAAGCGGAGACCACCTCCCTGGGTGATTTGCTCGGGGACGTCACCCGGGATCTTTCCACCCTGATGCGCCAGGAACTGGAGCTCGCGAAGGCGGAACTGAAGCAGACCACCAGCCGGGCCGGGAAAGGCAGCGGCCTGCTGGCCGGCGCCGGAGTGGCGGGCCACTTTGTCCTGCTGTTCCTCTCCCTGGCCCTCTGGTGGGGCCTCGGGACCCTGATGGGACTCGGATGGTCCGGCGTCATTGTCGCCGTCATCTGGGGCATCATCGGCGCCGTCATGGCCTCCATTGGCCGCAAGGAGCTCAAGGCGATCAAGGGTCTCCCCCAGACCGCCGAGACCATCCAGGAAATTCCCCCCACTCTCAAGCCCAGCCACTAAAGCGAGGAAAGACAATGAGTCAGAACCCGGATGCCATCCGTGCCGACATTGAAGCAACCCGCGCACGGCTCGGAACCAACGTCGACGCCGTAGCGGACAAGGTCACCCCGTCCAACATCGTCCAGCGCCAGACCGACAAGGTCAAAGACGCAGTCTTCGGAGCGAAGGAGAAAGTCATGGGAGCAGCCGACCACGCCGGCAGCAGCACCGGAGCGCACTTCAGCGATGCCGGCTCTGCTGTTTCCGACGCACCCCGCCAGGTGAAGGCCAAGACCCAGGGCAGCCCGCTCGCCGCAGGCCTCATCGCCTTCGGCGCCGGCCTCCTGGTCTCCGCCCTGATCCCGGCCAGCCAGAAGGAACGGGAGGCTGCCGATGCACTGAAGTCGGCAGCCGAGCCGCTCACCACGGAGCTGGGCCAGGCGGCACAGCACGTGGCCGAGGGTCTCAAGGAACCCGCCCAGGCAGCCGTGGAAAACGTCAAGGCCACCGCCACCGACGCGGCCCAGAACGTCAAGGGCGAGGGCCAGACGGCCGTCGCCGACGTCAAGGACCGCGCCGCCGACGCCAAGGACAATGTCCAGCAGGCTTAGCCTGACCCGGATGGCGGCCGGCTGCCCCCGCTGATGCGGAGGCAGCCGGCCGCTGCGCTTAACCACGAAAGAAGATTCCGATGGCCAAGAACCTCACCCAGGCGCACACTGGCTCCATGGACGACGCCGAGACCGCCACCAGCAGCACCGCCAAGGCCCGCACGTCCCCGTCTCCTGAGGACGCCCGCAAGCCGGACCGCCCCACCGACGTCACCAAACCCTCCTGGAAGTACATCGCGCGAAAAACCCTGCGCGAGTTCACCAAGGACCAGTGCCCGGACCTGGCGGCAGCGCTGACCTACTATTCGGTGCTCTCCATCTTCCCCGCCCTGCTGGCACTGGTGTCCCTGCTGGGGCTCTTCGGCGACGCGCAGAAGACCACCGGTGCGCTGCTGGACATCGTCCAGGGCATCGCGCCGGGGCAGACGGTGGACACGATCCGCCCGCTGATTCAGGAACTGACCAGCTCCTCCGCGGCAGGCCTGACGTTCGTACTCGGCCTCCTGACGGCTATCTGGTCCGCGTCCGGTTACGTGGGCGCCTTTGGCCGCGCCATGAACCGGGTCTACGAGACCGACGAGGGCCGGCCGTTCCTGAAGCTGCGCGGCACCATGCTGGGCGTCACCGTGGTCAACCTCCTGCTGGTGGTGGTCATCGCCGCCATGCTGGTCCTCAGCGGGCCGGTGGCCGAGTCCGTGGGCAACCTGATCGGCCTGGGTGGCGCCTTCCTGATGGTGTGGAACATCGCCAAGTGGCCGGTCATGCTGGTGCTGCTGATCGTCGCGATCGCCATCCTCTACTACGCCACCCCCAATGTGAAGCAGCCGAAGTTCCGCTGGTTGAGCATGGGCTCGGCGATCGCCCTGGTGGTCTTCCTGCTGGCCTCGGTGGCCTTCGGCTTCTACGTCGCCTACTCCAACAGCTACAACAAGACCTACGGCGCGATCGGCGGCGTCATTGTGGCGCTGCTCTGGCTCTGGATCCTCAACATGTCGCTGCTGTTCGGTGCCGAATTCGACGCCGAGACCGAGCGCGGCCGCGAACTGCAGGCCGGGATCGAGGCCGAGGAAACCATCCAGCTGCCGCCGCGGGACACCAAGAAGAGCGACAAGCTGCAGGCCCAGGAGGAAGAGGACATCCGCCGGGGCCGGGAGCTGCGCGAGGAGCACGCCCGCCAGGCGTCTGAGGAGCAGGCCGCGGGTCACGGCACCGGTCACGGGTCTGACGGCCGCCGCGGGGACAAAAGCCCCTAGCCTCCGCTCGGGCGGGCGGTCTGTACTGAGTTGAAGCCGCACTGCTGGGGTGCCGTCCGCCTACCCGGGAGGATCCATGCCGGCAACCGCAGCAGGCCCGCGCGCCGCCGTCGTGGCCGGTTATGACGACTCCGATTCCGCCCGGCTGGCCGTTCGCTGGGCGGCCCGGCGCGCCGCCGCCGTCAAGCGCCCCCTCGAGGTGGTGCACGCCTGGGTCTGGCCGGTTTTCACCTCCAACCTGGGCCCGGTCGGCGGCGTGGCCGGCAGCGGGCTTCGCCACGCCGCAGAGACCATCCGCGACTCCGGAGCGGCCATTGCGCGAGCCGCCGCCCCCGGCCTGACGGTCACCGCCCGGATGCTGCCGGGGCTTCCGGCCCAGGTGCTGCAGGACGCGGCCCGGGGGGCGGCACTGCTGGTGGTGGGCAGGCGGGGACTCGGCGGCGTGCTGGGCAGGATCGCCGGCTCCGTTTGCGCCGACCTCGCAGCCTCCGCGCCCTGCCCACTGATGGTGGTCAGGCGGCTCACCCTGCCGGGCCAACCGGTGACGGCCGCCATCGACGCCGACCCGGCACGGACCGCCGTCGTAGCCCAGGCCGCGGCCCTCGCCGCCGCGACGGGCACCGGCCTCGAGATTCTCCACGTCGCGCCGGAGCGCGGCGCCCGCCGGGCCGGGGACGCGTTCCTAGCGGACGCCGTCGCCGAGGCCCGCTGCCTGGCCCCCGGGCTGGACGTCACCGGCGCCCTGATCCCCGGGCGGCACGTGGCCCGCGAGCTCTCCGCCGCTGCGGCCGGGGCCGACGTCCTGGTCCTGGGGACCCACCACCGCGGAACCGGCCCGGGGAACACCGTGTCCGCGGTCCTGAACCAGGCACCCTGCAACGTCCTCATTATCCGGAAAGACCCATGCGCGCCTGGTGGGTAGGCCGGCCCGGGCCCGCGGACACCGGTCCGCTGGTGGCCGGCGAACGGCCCGACCCCGTCCCCGGCCACGGTGAGGTTCTGGTCCGGGTGCGTGTCTGCGGCGTGTGCCGGACCGACCTGCACCTGGCCGAGGGGGACCTGCCCCCGCGGCGGCCCGGCGTGGTGCCCGGGCATGAGGTGGTGGGCGACGTCGTCGCGTCCGGACCGGGGGCGGACCGGTTCCAGCCCGGCGAGCGCGTGGGGGTCGCCTGGCTCGGGGGCACCTGCCGGGTGTGCCGGTTCTGCGTCCGCGGGCAGGAGAACCTCTGCCTAACGCCCACCTTCACGGGCTGGGACCGCGACGGCGGCTACGCGGAACTGGTGACCGTGGCCCAGGATTTCGCCTACCGGCTCCCCGAATCCTTCCGGGACGAGGAGGCCGCCCCGCTGCTGTGCGCCGGGATCATCGGCTACCGGGCCCTGCTGCGCGCCGACCTTCCCGTGGGCGGCCGGCTCGGCATCTACGGCTTCGGTGCCTCCGCCCACCTTGCCGCGCAGGTGGCCCTCTACCGGGGAGCCAGCGTCTATGTCATGACCCGCTCCCCCGCGGCCCGCGCCCTCGCGCTGGAGCTGGGCGCCGTGTTCGCCGGCGACGCGGACGAGCCGCCCCCGGATCCGCTGGATTCGGCCATCCTGTTCGCCCCGGTGGGAACCCTGGTGCCGCCGGCGCTGCGGGCGCTGGACCGCGGCGGCACCCTCGCCGTCGCCGGCATCCACCTCAGCGACATCCCCGCCCTGAACTACGCCGCCGAGCTCTTCCAGGAACGTCAGCTGCGCAGCGTCACCGCCAACACCCGGGCCGACGGGGAGGAGTTCCTCCGGATCGCCGCGGAGATACCGCTTCGGCCCAGCACCACCGCCTATCCGTTCGAGGATGCCGGCCGGGCCCTCCGGGACTTGGCCGCGGACCGGGTGACCGGCGCCGCCGTCATCCGGGTGAGGGACTGAGCGCCATCGGCGTCGGGCCGGGCGCCCAGTGCGCGAGGAGCCGTCATTGCTCCGCCCGGAACTCGTGCCGCTGCCCGGCCTGCAGGAACACCTCCTGCTGCCCCACCCGGACCAGCACCGGCGCGGCGTCGCCCGGGGCTGCGGTGACGGCCAGCCGTCCCGGTTCCAGGTGCACCGCCAGCAACTGGTCCCGGTACCGGACCTGGAAGCCGACCCGGCGCAGCTCGGCCGGGAGACGGGGCGTAAAGGTCAGCGCGTCCCGGGTGATCCGGAGGCCCGCGAAGCTGCGCTGGACGACGTCGATGGTTCCCGCCATCGCACCCAGGTGGATGCCCGAGCTGGTGGTGCCGCCCTGGGTGTCGTCGAGGTCGGCGTCGAGCGCCTCACGGAAGGTGGCCCAGGCCTGCTCAGGGTCCCGCTGGGCCAGGACCGAGGCGTGCGCCACCCGGCTGAGGGTGGAGCCATGCGCGGTGCGGGCCAGGTAGTAGTCCACGGTGGCGGCCAACTGCTCCGGGGTGACCGGGTAACCGAGCCGGGCCAGGAACCCGGTGAGCTGGTCTTCGCCCAGGACGTAGAAGAGCATCAGCACGTCAGCCTGCTTGGCCAGCCGGTAGCGGTTGGGACTGTCCCCCTCCGCCTCGAGGATCAGGTCCAGGCGTTCGATGTTCCGGTAGCGGCGGCGGTACCCGGCCCAGTCCAGCTCCCGGAGCTCGCCATAGCCGGCGAACTGGCTGATGATGCCCTCGCCGTGGAAGGGCACGAACATCCGCCGGCTCAGCCGCGCCCACCGGGTGATCTCCGCCGTCGTGATCCCCAGCCGGGCCTTCAGGTCCTCCATGTCAAAGCCCCTGACCGAGCGCATAATCCATTCGGCCTGGTCGAAGACCCAGGCGGCCATGACGTTGGTGTAGGCGTTGTCCGCCAGGCCCGCGTCCGGGTGCTCCGGGGGTCCGGTGTGGTACTCGTCCGGGCCCATGACGCCGCGCAGGTGGAAGCGGTCGTCCGCGGGGTCGTGCTCGGCCATCGACGCGAACAGCCGGGCCACCTCCACGATCAGTTCGGCGCCGTGCTGGGTCAGCCAGCCGCGGTCCTGGGTGGCCTCGAAGTACTGCCAAGCGTTGTAGGCCACGGCCAGCCCCACGTGCCGCTGCCGGTGGGAGTAGTCCGGCAGCCAGTGGCCCGACAGCCTGTTGTACAGCAGGCTGGGGGTCTGTTCGGTGCCGTCGCTGCCGCTCTGCCAGGGGAACAGGGCGCCGGAGAGGCCTGCCGCCCGGGCCGCGTCCCGCGCCGTCCCCAGCCGGCGCCACCGGTAGTCCAGCAACTCGCGGGCCAGGGACGGCAGCCGCGAGTTCAGCACCGGCAGGACGAAGAGCTCGTCCCAGAAGACGTGCCCCCGGTAGCCCTCCCCGTGCAGGCCGCGGGCCGGGACGCCGGCGTCCAGCTCGGCGGTGTGCAGGGTGAGGGTCTGCAGCACGTGGAAGACGTGCAGGTTGAGGATCAGCTGGGCCTGGGAGGGGGCATCCGAGTCGATGATGAACGGGGCCAGCAGCAGGGACCAGGCCCGCTCGTGGTCGGCCAGCAGCTGGTCGAAGGTGCCGGCGCGGGCCAGCACCGCCTGCGCTCCCGCCAGCGGCGAGGACACCGCATGGTCCCGAGAGGTGGCCACCGCAACGGTCTTGGTGACCGTGACCGGGGCTCCCTCCCCCACGGCGGCCTCCAGGCGGTGGGCGTAGAGGCCGGCGGACTGGTGGTAGGCGGTGTTCGCCGGGCCGGAGGCCTCGGTGCGCAAGGCCAGCGCGATCCCGATCCGGCTGCGGCTGGTGCGGACCTGCACGTCGAGGCCGACGGCGCCCGGGCCGGGTGCGTTGGCGGGGTTTTCCACCGCCTGCACCCCGGTCAGGTGGCGCTGGGCGAGGCCGGCGTCCTCGGGGACGTTGGCGTTGCGCACCGCGGTGTCGCAGCCGCTGCTGATGCTGATCCGGCCGCTCCAGCCCGCCGCGCTGATAACGGTCTCCAGGGCCGCGAGGTGCGGTTCGGCCATCGATACCAGCCTCCGCTGCACCACCCGCAGCCGCCGCCCGGCGTCGTCCTCCAGCTCCGCCTCCCGGGTCAGCAGCGCGCGTTTCAGGTCCAGGGTGCGCCGTTCCCGGCGCAGCCGCAGCCCGCCCTCCGACCACCACGGCCCGTCCTCGATCCGCAGGTCCAGGTGCAGCCAGTCCGGGATGTTCACCATGTGCTCGTCCGTGGTCCGCTGGCCCTCCACCGTGCTGGTGAGCCGGTTGTACACACCGGCCAAGTAGCTCCCGGGGTAGTGGATGGGGCCGGCGCGCTGTTCCGGGGCCGTCCCGCGGGTGGCCAGGTAGCCGTTGCCCAGGGTGGTCAGCGCTTCCCGGTGCCCCTCGTGCGCCGGATCGAAGCCCTCGTAGACCAGCAGCCAGGGGTGGGTGATGACCAGGCCTATGTCCAGTTCGCTGACGTCCTCCACCACGATGTCCGCGCCGGCGGCCTCCAGGTCCGCGCGGTGTCCGTCCCGGTCGATGCCGACCACCAGCCCGAAGCCGCCTCGGCGTCCCGCCCGCACCCCGGCCACCGAGGCTTCGATCACCATGGCCCGGCGGGGCGGGATGTCCAGCTTCCGGACCGCCTCCAGCGGCAGGGCGGGGGCGGGTTTCCCCGGCAGGCCCCGGTGCGCGGCGGTCTGCCCGTCGGCGATCTGGTCGAAGGCGCCGTCGAGTCCGACGGCGGCCAGCAGCGGTTCCGCGTGCGGGGCGGAGGTGGCCAGCAGCACCGGAACGCGGCCGGCCCGGAGCCGTTCCAGCAGGGCGACGGAGCCGGGGTAGGCCCGTGGCGGGTCGGCCGCCAGCGCCGCAGCGAAGAGCTGGTCCTGCCTGGCGCCCAGCCCCGCCGCCGTCCACTCCCCCGGCGGGTCGGCGGGGTGTCCGGCCGGCAGCGCCGCCCCGCGGGAGGCCAGGAAGTCCGCCACCCCCTCGGCGGGGGTTCGGCCGTCCAGATAGGCGGTGAAGTCGGCGCCGGTGGGCGGGCCGCGCCGGGCGGTGGGCGGCAGCCGGGGGTCACGCAGGACCTCGTCCAGCAGGATCCGCCAGGCCGCGGCGCGTTGTTCGGCGGTATCCAGCAGGACGCCGTCGAGTTCGAAGACGACGGCGTCCACCGGCGCCAGTGCTGCGGCGACTGTGGGCGAGACCGTCATGCGTTATTCGTACCAGCCTTCCCGGGCGTGCGACAGGCCCGCGTCACGGTCAGCGGTGCACCTAACCGGCACCGTTAGCGGAGGAGGGCATCGAGGGTGGTGAAGCCGTAGCCGGCCGCCCGGAGCTGCGAGATCAGCTGCGGCAGGGTGTCGGCGTCGAGGGTGCTGCCGTCGTCGGGGTTGGAGCCGATGTGCATAAGGACGATCTCGCCGGGGCGCAGCCCGGCGAGGGTCCGGTCCAGCACGGTCTGGACGCTGATGCCGCCGCTGGTTCCCTTCCAGCCCAGCGTGTCCACGGTCCAGCGGACCGCGACGTAGCCCAGGGCGTTGACGGCGGCGATGGTGCGCGCGTCCCGCTCGCCAAAAGGGAACCGGAACAGCGGCCGGGCGGTCCCGCCGGCGGCGCTGATGGCGGCCTCCGCGCCGGCGAGCTGCTGGGCGATCTGGGCGTCGGTCAGGCCGGTGAAGCCGGGGTGGGTCATCGAGTGGTTGCCGATCCGGTGCCCTCCGGCCACGATCGCGGCCACCCCCGCCGGATTGCCGGACGCCCACGCGCCGGTGAGGAAGAACGTCCCCCGCACACCCGTCGCGGAGAGGGTCTGCAGGATGCTGGGCAGCCCGGCGGAGTTGGCCCCGGCGTCGAAGGTCAGGGCGACCACCGGCCCGGCGCCGGGGATGACCTCGACGTCGGCGCCCCGGAGCGCGGCCGGAAACGGGTCCGCGGGCGGGGCGGGCGGTTGCGGTGGCTCAGGTGCCGGTTCGGGCGGGGCGGAAGGCTGGGGTGCCGGTGGCGCGGGAGGTACGGGCGGCGCGGGTGGCTCCGCGGCGGGCGGCGCCGGTACGCCCGGCTCAGGCGCGGCCGCCGTCGTCGTGGCCGGTGACGGGGCCGCCGTGGTCGTGGCCTCGGACGGTGACTCCGTGGAAGCGGAGGACGACGGCGGCACGGACAGTGTGGCCGGGGATCCGCCCTGCGGGCCCGAACCTCGCGGCCCCGAGGCCAGCAGCACCGCTCCGGCCACCGCGGCCGCCACGAGCAGGACGGCGAGCACCGCCGCCAGGAGCCGGCGCTGACCGCCGACGGGGATCGACCACATGCCCCACCGTGACCCCGGATCCGCTGCCCGGGATAGGGCTCAAAGACCCCTCCAACGGCCCCGGAAACCCGCCGTCCCCGGGCAGTAGGATGCAGGGAGAGGCACATCCCGGAATCGGCGCTGAGGCAAGGCAGGACCCCCGTTAAAACTCTCTTCCGGTACCCGCTGGTGGCAGGCACCCTGGCCGTCCTGCTGGGCGTGATCCTGCTGCTGGTGTCCGGCCAGGAGGGCATCGCCCGGTGGACCGCCAGCCTCTACGCCCTGGCCGTCGCCGCGTACCTGGCGGTGGGCATGGTCCGCCGGCTGATGGGCGGCACCTGGGGCATCGACATCCTGGCCGTGACCGCGATCGTCAGCACCGTGCTGGTGGGCGAGTTCGTCGCCTCCATGATCATCGTGCTGATGATGGCCGGCGGCACGGCGCTGGAGGACTTCGCGGCGGGCCGGGCCAAGGCGGAACTGACCGCACTCCTCGAACGCGTCCCGCAAACGGCGCACCGCGAGCGCGCCGGTGTGGCGGCGGACGGCACCCACGGGGATGGCAGCCTGGCCGACGGCCAGCACGAGGATGTGGCCGCCACCGACGTACGGATCGGCGACATCCTGCTGGTCCGCCCCGGCGAGGTGGTTCCGCTGGACGGGGTCCTGCTCTCCGACTCCGGCACCTTCGACGAATCGTCCCTCACCGGAGAGAGCCTGCCCGTGGAACGGGCCGCCGGGGAAAACCTGATGAGCGGGTCCCTGAACGGCGAGGCGGCCATCAGGATGCGCGTCACGGCCCGGATGGAGGACTCCCAGTACAGCCGGATCGTGGCCCTGGTCCGGGAAGCCGCGGAAAGCAAGGCGCCAATGGTCCGGCTGGCCGACCGCTACGCCGTCCCCTTCACGGGCCTGGCGTACGTGCTGGGCGCCGTCGGCTGGATCATCAGCGGCAGCCCCGCCCGCTTCGCCGAGGTGTTGGTGGTGGCCACGCCCTGCCCGCTGCTGATCGCCGCGCCGGTGGCGTTCCTGGGGGGGATGAGCCGCGCCGCCCGCGGCGGGATCATCGTCAAGTACGCCGGGGTGCTGGAGCTGCTGGGCCGGATCCGCACCGCCGCGTTCGACAAGACCGGCACCCTGACCTACGGCCGGCCGGCGCTGGTGGAAATCCGCACCACGGGCACCCTGGACGAGGACGAGGTGCTGCGCCTGGCCGCGTCCGCGGAGCAGTACTCCTCCCACGTGCTCGCCGCCTCCGTGATGGACGCCGCGAGGGCCCGCGTGCTGGGCTTCCACAGCGCCTCCGAGGCCACCGAGTACGCCACGCACGGCGTCCGGGCCCGGCTGGACGGGCGGGACGTGGTGGTGGGGAAACCGAATTTTGTGGCCGAAGCGGCCGAGGGCGTGGTGGAGACGGATCTGGTGTCCGGGCAGCTGGGCATCTATGTGGGGGTGGACGGAAAATTCGTCGGCTGCCTGGTGATGAGCGACCCGCTCCGGGACGAGGCGCGCCGCACCCTGGGCGAGCTCCAGCACCTGGGTGTCACGCAGACCGTGATGCTCACCGGCGACGCCCTGGCCACCGCCGAGCACATCGCGGACGCGGCCGGCCTCACGGACGTCCGGGCCGAGTGCCTGCCCCCGGACAAGGTGGAGGCGGTGCGGTCCCTGCCGCTGCGGCCGGTGATGATGGTGGGCGACGGCGTCAACGACGCCCCCGTCCTTGCCGTCGCCGACGTCGGGATCGCGATGGGCGCGCGGGGTTCGACGGCGGCTGGCGAGTCGGCCGACGTCGTGATCATCCTGGATGACCTGTCCAAGGTGGCCTCGGCGGTGCGGATCGGCCAGCGCACCGTGAAGGTGGCGCTGCAGAGCATTTGGATCGGCATCGCGATGAGCGTGGCCCTGATGGTGGCGGCCGCCGCGGGCTACGTCCCGGCGATCGCCGGGGCCCTGTCCCAGGAGGTGGTGGACCTGGCCACCATCCTGAACGCGCTCCGGGCGCTGAGTGCGGGCGGCACGGACACGGGCCGGAACCCGGCACCGGAGACGGGCACGGGGACGAAGGGACCGTAGAAAGCGCAGGTTATCAGGCGATGGGCTGCGAGGCGGCCCAGGAGGCGAGGAGGCTCAGCCGTTCCGCTGAGGGTGACCCGGGTTCGGCCGAGTAGACAAGGAGCACGTGGCCGGGATCGGCCGTGAGGGCGAGCTCCTCGTAGGCCAGGGTGAGCTCCCCGACCACCGGGTGCGTGAAGCGTTTGGTCCCCGACCCGTGGGTGCGCACGTCATGGGCCCCCCAAAGCCGGCGGAAGACGTCGCTTCGGGTGGACAATTCGCCGACGAGGTCCTGGAGGAGCTTGTTGTGCGGGTCCCGGCCGGCTTCCGCCCGCATGATCGCCACGCACATGTCGGCGAAGAGGTCCCAATCGGGATAGAAGTCTTTGGAGGCCGGGTCCAGGAATTGGAAGCGGGCCAGGTTGGGTGTGCGTCCGCCGTCGCCAATCACGGGCGAGTAGAAAGCACGGCCCAGATCGTTGGTGGCCACCATGTCCTGGTGCGCGTTCCGGACAAAGGCGGGACCGTCGGTGATGGAACGAAGTGCCCATTGGAGGCTCGGGCGCAGGGCGGAAGTCCGGGTGATGCCGCGGCGCCGCGAACGGCCCGAGGTGGGAATCCCGTCGGCGGCCCGGGCCAGGTCAAACAGATGGGCCCTTTCCGTGTCGTTCAGCTGCAGGGCCTCGGAGATGGCGTCCAGCACCGAGGCGGAGGCCCCTGCGATGGTTCCGCGTTCGAGCTTGGAGTAGTACTCCACGCTGACGCCGGCGAGCATGGCCACCTCCGAGCGGCGCAGTCCCTTGACCCGCCGGTTCGGGCCGGAGGGTATCCCGGCGAGCTCGGGGGTGAGTTTGGCCCGACGTGACATGAGGTACTCGCGCACCTCGGCTCGATTGTCCATGCCTATGACGATACGACGATCCCGGCGGCGGAGGGATGCCCTGCCAGTACACCTCTTGACAGGGACTTCTTCGGCCTGCCGATAAGGGTTTTGCTGGATACATGACTGATTCCTCCACCCTCAACCAGACGGGCCGCCATGGCCGGTGGTTGGCGGCGCTGTTGCTGGTGCTGACGGTCTTTGGACCCATCTCCATGGACCTCTATCTTCCGGCTCTCCCTGCCCTCACCGCCGACCTTGGCGCGAAGACGTCCACGGCACAGCTGACGGTCACCGCGTGCCTGTTGGGGCTGGCGGCGGGGCAGCTGGTCGCAGGCCCGCTCTCTGACTGCTTTGGCAGGCGAAAGCCGCTCCTGATCGGGGTGACCGCGTACGTCATCGTGTCGGCACTGTGTGCGATGAGCCCCTCCGTTGAGGTGCTGGTGCTCGCCCGGCTGGTCCAGGGAGTGGCCGGCGGCGTCGGGATCGTGATCGCCCAGGCGGCGGGCCGCGATGTGTACGACGGCGGCCGCTTGATCCGCTTTTACGGCCGGCTGACCGTTATCGGCGGCTTTGCGGCCATCGTGGGACCCTTGGTGGGCGGTGCGCTCTCCGCGGTGATGGACTGGCGGGGACTGTTCCAGGTCCTTGCGGTCATTGGTGCGGCGATTCTGGCCTGGGTCGTCGTCGGGTTTGGCGAGACGCTGCCCGCGGGGTCGCGCACCCCGAGCGGGTTCGGCCAGGTGGGCCGCGATATGCGGGTTTTGTTCCGGGACCGCGGGTTCGTCGGCGCTGTCGTGGTTCAAGGGTTTGTCTATGCGGCGCTGTTTGCCTATCTCAGCGGCGCCACCTACGTCCTGCAGGGCGTCTACGGCCTCTCGCCTCAGCAATACGCCATGGCCTTCGGCCTGAATTCTGCGGGGTTCATGGCTTTCGGTTACCTCGCCGGCCGGTCCAGCGAACGGTGGAGCATCACCGGGACCCTCATGGTCGGCCTGGCCATGTGCGCGGCCGGAGCCGGGGGAATTCTGACCGCCGGTATCACCCACCTTCCCTTGCCCGCGGTGATGGTTTCCCTGCTTCTCCTGGTGAGCGGGACCGCGGTCACCAGCCCGCCCTCGACCACCATCGCACTGGCCGGCTATCCGACCATCGCCGGCGCCGCCTCGTCCTTCCTTGGGGCCGCCCGCTTCGCTCTCGGTGGAGTCGCCGCCCCGCTGGTCGGACTCGCCGGAGCACTCAGCATCCTCCCGCTGGGCCTGGTGACCGCCGCCGCGATCATCCTGGCAGCTGCGACCGCCCTGGTCCTGCTGCCCCGTGCGTCGCGTCCGGCAGGCCCGGAAAGACCGTCCTCTGAAACACCCGTTCCAGAGCATTCCCATCACTGAAAGGAAACACCATGCACGGCACAGAATTTAGCCAGATCTTCCCGCTGGGCCAGAAGAACGACGCGTATGCGCAGTACTTCACCGGCCAGAGTTATCTGGCGCCCCTCGCCTCGGGCCCGGTCCCCGTCAGCAACGTCTCTTTCGAGCCGGGATGCCGCAACAACTGGCACATCCACCACGGCACAGACGGTGGAGGCGACCAGGTCCTGCTCTGCACCGCGGGCAGCGGCTGGTACCAGGCCGACGGCGAGGCCCCCGTCAGCCTGGAACCAGGAACGGTCATCCACGTGCCCGCCGGCACCAAACACTGGCACGGAGCGAAGGCGGACTCGTGGTTCTCCCACGTCGCTTTCATCACCCCGGGCAACGACGTCAGCAACGAATGGCTCGAGCCGGTGACCGACGAGGTGTACGGCGGACTGTCCCAGAACGGAGAAACAGCATGACCATAGTGAACGAAACTCTTACCCTCTCGAACGGCGTCGAGGTCCCCACCCTGGGGCTGGGCACGTGGTTCATCGACGATGACAAGGCCGCCGAGGCCGTGCGCCAGGCCATCGCGGTCGGATACCGCAACATCGACACCGCCCAGGCCTACGGAAACGAGCGCGGAGTCGGCGACGGCGTCCGCACCTCAGGGGTGGCACGGAACGAACTCTTCGTTTCCACCAAGCTCGCCGCCGAAATCAAGGACTACCCCGGCGCCGTCGCCGCCATCGACCGGTCCCTGGAGCAGCTGGGGCTTGAGTATGTCGACCTGATGCTGATCCACGCCCCGCAACCCTGGGACGACTTCCGTGGCGGCGACTACTCCGAGGGCAACCTCGCCGCCTGGCGCGCCCTGGAGGAAGCCCACCGGGCAGGGAAAATCCGCGCGATCGGAGTCTCCAACTTCCTGCAGGCCGATCTGGAGAACCTCCTCAACCACGGAACCGTTGCCCCGCACGTCAACCAGATCCTCGTGCACGCGGGAAACACCCCCACCGAGCTGATCGACTACTGCCAGTCGCGGGGCATCGCGGTGGAGGCCTACTCCCCGATCGCCCACGGCCAGGTCCTGAAGAACCGGGAGATCGCGGCGATCGCCGAGAAATACGGGGCGAGCGTGCCACAGCTGTGCATCCGCTACACGCTGCAACTGGGCGCCGTGTCGCTGCCCAAGACCGCTAACCCGGCCCACATGCGGTCAAACGCCGGACTCACCTTCACAATCTCGGACGAGGACATGGAAACCCTCCGCACCCTCGATGAAAAGAACTACGGCGAGCACGCCGCGTTCCCCGTTTACTCCGGAAAATAGAGGAGACCCACAATGCCTGAAAAAGTAACGGCCGGCCGGGACGTGCTCGGTGATTTCGCCCCGACGTTCGCCGCGCTCAACGACGACGTCCTCTTCGGTCAGGTCTGGGCCCGCGAAGAACAACTCTCCCCGCGGATCCGCAGCATCGTCACCGTGACGGCCCTGATGGCCAGCGGGGTGCTGGACAGCTCGCTCCAGCATCACATCGGCCGGGCCAAGGCGAACGGCGTCACTGCCGACGAGATGGCCGAGGTGCTGACTCACGCGGCCTTCTACGCCGGGTGGCCCAAGGCCTGGGCCGCGTTCCGCATGGCAACTGACATTTATGGCGGCGGTGGCCCGCGGTAGGCCAGTCCGGGCCTGACGCTCCTCACCCGCCCGCTGGCCGCCGCTCCGCCTCGGCGATCAGCGGGACGGTCCTGAGGTAGCTGTCCGGGTTCAGCGAGATCGAGTCGATGCCCTCCCCCACCAGGAACTGCGCGAACTCCGGGTGGTTGCTGGGGCCCTGACCGCAGATGCCGATCTTGATCCCGGCCACGTGCGCCTGGCGGATCGCCTCGCTGATCATCGCCATCACCGCCTCATCCCGCTCGTCGAAGAGCGCCGCCAGCCGCCCCGAGTCCCGGTCCACCCCGAGGACCAGCTGGGTCAGGTCGTTCGAGCCGATGGAGAACCCGTCGAAGCGGGCGGCGAACTTCCCGGCGAGCACCACGTTGGCCGGGATTTCGCACATCATGTACACCTGCAGGCCGTTTTCCCCGCGGACCAGGCCGTTCTCCGCCATCACCGCCAGCACTTTGTCCGCCTCCTGCGGGGTGCGACAGAACGGCACCATGACGATCACATTGCCGAAGCCCAGCCGCTCCCGGACCCGTTTCAGCGCACGGCATTCGAGGGCGAACCCCTCGCGGTAGCGCTCGTCGTAGTAGCGGGAGGCGCCGCGGAAGCCCAGCATCGGGTTCTCCTCCGCCTCCTCGAAGGCCGTCCCGCCCACCAGGTGCGCGTATTCGTTGGTCTTGAAGTCGCTGAGCCGCACGATCACCGGCCGGGGATGGTACGGCGCGGCGATCTTGGCGATGCCGAGGGCCAGGACGTCCACGAAGTAGTCCCGCGGATCCGCATACCCGCGGGTCAGCTCCCGGATCTGCGCGGCCTCGCCAGGGTCCGTGACCCGCTCCGGGTGGACCAGCGCCATCGGGTGGACCCGGATCAGGGAGCTGATGATGAACTCCATCCGGGCCAGTCCCACACCGTCCGCGGGCAGCCGCCACCATTGGAACGCGGCGGCTGGGCTGGCGATGTTGACCATGATCCGGGTCCGGGTCTCCGGCAGTTCGCCCAGGTCCACGTCCTCGGTCTCGAACGCCAGGCTGCCGGCGTAGACGCGCCCCTGGTCCCCCTCCGCGCAGGACAGCGTGACGGACTGGCCCTCCTGGAGCACCGCCGTCGCGTTCCCGGTGCCGACGACGGCGGGCACGCCCAGTTCCCGGCTCACGATGGCGGCGTGGCTGGTGGGTCCGCCGTGGTCGGTGACGATCCCGGCGGCCCGCTTCATGATCGGCACCCAGTCCGGGTCCGTCATCTCGGTGACCAGGATGGCGCCGTCGCGGAATCCCTCGATGTCCGCGGCGCTGCGGATCACACAGGCGGTGCCCTGCGCGATCGAATCGCCGATCGCCGCCCCGGCGGCCAGGACCCGCCCGGTTTCCAGCAGCCGGTGCACGGTGAACCGGGACCCGCCCTTGCGCGACTGGACGGTCTCAGGCCGGGCCTGGACCATGAACAGGTCACCGGTTTCCCCGTCCCGGGCCCATTCCATGTCCATCGGCCGGCCGTAGTGCTCCTCGACGGTCACCGCCCAGCGGCCGAGCCTGAGGATCTCCTCATCGGTCAGGACAAAGGCGCGGCGTTCCGCCTCGGACGTGTCCACGGTGCGGGTGCGGGCGTGGCCGCCCCGGCTGTAGACCATCTTGCGTTCCTTGGCGCCGAGGGTCTTCTCGATGATCGGGCGGATGCCGGCGGCCGCGGACGCCTCCCCCAGCAGCGGCTTGAAGACCAGGTACTTGTCCGGGTTGATGCTGCCCTGCACCACCGTTTCCCCGAGGCCCCAGGCGGCGCTGATCACGGCTGCGCGGGGGAAGCCGGAGTCCGTGTCGATCGAGAACATCACCCCGGAGGCGCCGATGTCCGAGCGCACCATCCGCTGCACGCCGATGGAGAGGGCGACGTCGAGGTGGTCGAAGCCTTTCACCTCGCGGTAGCTGATGGCCCGGTCCGTGAACAGGGAGGCGTAGCAGCGGCGGCAGGCGTCCAGCAGTTCCCGCTCCCCGGCGACATTGAGGAAGGTCTCCTGCTGGCCGGCGAAGCTGGCGTCCGGCAGGTCCTCCGCCGTGGCGCTGGAGCGGACCGCCACGGAGAGCCGGTCCGTCCCGGAGCGGCGGCCCAGCTCCCGGTAATGGTCGCGCAGCGCCTCGGCCAGGTCCGGCGGGAATTCACCGCCGAGGAAGAGTTCGCGGATGGCCTCTCCGGTCTCGCGCAGCGTGGCCGTCCCGGCGCGGAAGGCGTCCAGGCGTTCCCGCATCCCGGATTCGATGCCGTTGGCGTCGATGAAAAGCCGGTAGGCCTCCGCCGTGGTGGCGAAGCCGTCCGGCACCCGCACGCCGCGGGCCTTCAGCGCCCCGATCAGCTCACCCAGGGACGCGTTCTTGCCTCCCACCCGGGGCACATCGGCCATGCCGATCTCCTCAAACCACAACACGTGTCCGGGCATGCGGTCGCTCCTCGGTGGTAGTCCGTCGATGCTCCGATCCTGCTGTGGGCGGCCCCGCGGGGTCAGAGTCTTTGGGCCCCCCGGACGCCGGCCCGGCGGTGCCGGAACTCGCGGTGCCGGAACGCCTTGTACGCCCAGTCCGCCAGTAGTACCGCGGGGATGGCGGCGAGCGCGACGGCCAGGCCGCCCGGTGTCGGCGGCGCCTGGCCCAGCAGATCTGCCACCGGGCCCAGAAAGAGGAAAACGGTGAGCAGCACCAGCTCCGCGAGCACCGCCCACAGCAGCAGCCGGTTGCTGGCCCAGCCCAGCCGCCACGGCGGGACGGTGGCGCTGCGGCAGGCGAAGGCGTTGGCCAACTGACCGAGCACCACGGTGGTGAAGGCGGCACCGGAGGCGGCCATCAACGCGTCCGACGGCGGCAGCAGGGCCCCCGGCGTCCAGGGGCTCCACCCGGCGCCGAGGAGCACCGCGGTGTAGGCGGCCATCTCCAGCACCGCCTCCACTGGGCCGAGCAGCCCGAACACCCGGACCATCAGTGCCCGGTCCATCAGGTGCCGGCGCTCCGGTGGCCGCTTCAGGGCGCCCTTGCTGGGGGCCTCACTTCCCAGGGCCAGGGCGGGCAGCAGGTCGGTGCCGATGTCCAGGGCCAGGATCTGCAGGACACTCAGCGCCAAGGGGAACCGGCCGCCGGACAGCGCCCAGAAGACGAACGGCGTCAGCTCCGCGACGTTGTCTGTCAGGTGGTAGGTCAGGAAGCGGCGGATGTTGGCGTAGGTGGCGCGGCCCTGTTCGACGGCGGCAATAATGGTGGCGAAGTCGTCGTCGAGGAGCACCAGGTCCGCGGCCTCGCGGGCGACGTCGGTGCCGCTGAGTCCCATCGCGACGCCGATGTCCGCCTGCTGCAGGGCGGGCCCGTCGTTGACGCCGTCGCCGGTCATGGCCAGGACGTGGCCGCGGCGCTGCAGCAGCCGGGCCACGCGGAGCTTCTGCTCGGGTGAGACGCGGCTGACCACGACGCCGTCGCGGTCCAGGAGGGCGGCGAGCACCTCGTCATCCTCCGGGAGGGTGTGGCCCTCCAGCACCAGTTCCGGGGAGCCGATCAGGCCGGTCTCCCGCGCGATGGCGGCGGCGGTGAAGGCGTGGTCGCCGGTGACCATGGCCACCTTGATGCCGGCCTCGCGGGCGGCCTGCAGGGACACGCGGACCTCCGCCCGGGGCGGGTCGTGCAGGCCGATCAGGCCCAGCAGCTCCAGGTCCTGCTCCAGCTCATCGGCGGTGGCACCCTCGGGGGCGGGGCCCGGCAGCCCCCGCTCGGCCACGGCGAGGACCCGCAGTCCGCGGGAGGCCATCCGATCCACCAGTTCCCGGGATGCGCCGTTGCCGCCGCGGCAGACGGGCAGGACGGACTCGGGCGCGCCCTTGACGTAGAGGGTGGTCCCGGCGAGCGCGGACTCGCGCAGGCGGCGGGGGTCGAAGGCGAAGCGCCGGTCCGGCGTCGCGTCGTTGCCCGCGCCGCCGCCGTCCGTTTCTTCGGCCGTCAGAGCAATCCCATTGCCCGTCAGCCGGGTGACAAGGGCGTCGATGGCCGCCTCCATCGGGTCCCCCTCGGCGATCCACCGGCCCTCGTGACGGACGGCCCGGCCGACGGAGGCCGCCCGCGCGGCGGTGCCGAGACGCCACGCGGCCCGGAGGGCGTCCCCGGCGGGGGCGGCTCCGCCGGCGCTGACGTGGGCCTCGGGTTCGTAGCCCTGACCGGCGATGTCCAGGGTCCCGGCGGGGGTCCAGACCTCCACGGCGTTCATCCGGTTCTGGGTGAGGGTGCCGGTCTTGTCGGTGCAGATGAAGGTGGTGGAGCCGAGCGTCTCGACGGCCTGCAGGTTCCGGACCAGGGCTTTGCGGCCGGCCATCCGCTGCGCCCCGATGGCCAGGGAGAGGGTGACCGTGGGCAGGAGGCCCTCGGGGACCAGTGCCACGGCGACGCCGATCGCGAAGAGGAAGGCATCCCGCCAGGAGATCCCCACCAGCAGGGACAGCAGGAAGAACAGCGCCCCGATCCCCAGCGCCACGGTGGCCACGATCCGGACAATGCGCTGCAGCTCCCGGGCCAGCGGGCTCGGCGGCGGTTCGACGCGGCCGGTCAGGGAGGCGATCTCGGCCAGCCGGGTGGTGGCCCCGGTGCCCTCCACCAGCCCCTCGGCGGAGCCGACCACCAGAAACGTGCCGCCGTATAGCACCTCCCCGGCGGCGCGGGGCACCGGCTCGCTTTCACCGGTGAGCATGGACTCATCCACCGAGCAGCCCGCGGCCAGGATGAGACGCAGGTCCGCGGGGACACGGTCGCCGGCCACCAGCACGACGGCGTCGCCGGGGACCAGTTCCGTGGTGTGCACCTTGACCACCCGGCCGTCCCGCCGCACCGAGACCATGGCTGGCAGCAGCTCGCGCAGTTTCGCCGCGGCATGCTGGGCCCGTTCCTGCTGGATGTAGGCGAAGACGCCGTTGACCAAAATCACCACCACGATCGCGATGGCCAGCTGCGGCATCCCGGCGATGAAGGCCAGGACGGCCGCCGCCCACAGCATGACGGCAAAGAAGTGCGTCAGTTCTGCCAGCAGCCGCCGCCACCCCGGCACGGCCCGGGCCTCCGGCAGCCGGTTGGGGCCGGTGCGCTCCAGCCGCCGGGCCGCCTCCGCCGAGGTCAGGCCCGTCATCGGCAGCACCGTGTTCCGGCTCCGCCCCGGCGTGTCATGGATTCGACGATCCGCCCGCTCCCGGCCCCGGGTTAGGGCCGAAAGTCCCCGGCGTGCGGCTGTTCCGGAGGGGCCTGGAGGCCCCGGCTGCGGCGTCGGCCGCCTAGCTGCCGGTGGCCGCCGGCGGTGCCTGCCGGCCCAGGGAGCGCAGGTACGCCGCGAAGCCCTGCGGTGCCCGCGCCTGCGTCCGCCCGGAGGTCAGCACCCGGACGCTGTCGGTGGCCAGGACGGTGAACGCCAGGCTGCGCAGGCCCTGGACCAGGGTGCGGTCCTCGTGCGACTGCTGCTTGGGGAAGCCGCCGGCGGCGAGGTAGGCGGAGGCCCGGACGCCGAAGTTGGCCCCGTAGATGTGCGGGTGGTTCTCTTCGAACGGGTGCCGCTCCAGCCAGCGGCGCAGCAGGTCCGGGTCCATGCCCACCGGGTCAGGTTCCACCGACCCCAGGACGGCGTCCGCCCCGGCGTCGGCGAATTCCAGTTGCCGGACCAGCCAGTGCGGCGGGACCCGGGAGTCGGCATCGGTATTCGCCAGCCAGGTCTTGCCGCGCCAGGGCGCGGGGGTGGAGCGCTGGCCCGGATGCCGGCGGGGGCGGCCCAGGACGGCGGTGCGGATGCCGGCCGCCCGGCTGGCCCCGGCGCTGCGGAGCCCGACGGTGAGGATCTGGAAGCGGGGGTCGGCCTCGACGTAGCGTCCGGCGATCTCCGCGGACCCGTCGGTACAGGAGTCCAGCACCACCATTACCAGGACAACCACCTCCGGGCGGGCGCTGGCCAGCTGGTCCGCGGCGGCCTGCACGGCGGACAGCGCGCGGTCCAGGTGCTGGTCCTCGTTGTGGACGGGAAGGACGACGGCGACCGTGTCGATCGCGGGGCGCCGCCGGGCGGTCATGGCGACGGTCATGGCTGCTGCTCCGGCGCCCGGAGGATTTCCAGCACGAAGTCGCGTTCCCGGTAGAGCCCGGCCCCGGCCCAGCGGAGCCGGTCGCGGGCCGTAGCGTGGACCGTGTCACCGTCCAGGACCCAGCCGTCCAGCGGGTGCCGCCAGTGGCAGAGGACCAGGGTGCCGCCGGGCAGCAGCGAGGCTTCGACCCCCCGGAACAGCTCGTCCAGCTCCTCCGGGGAGAGGTAGTAGCCCACCTCGGAGACGACGATCAGGTCGAACCCGCCGTCGGGCCAGCCGTGCGGGACGGTGAGGTGCCGGGTCTGCGCGGCGGGCAGGTGCTCCAGCCGTTCGGCGGCGCGGGCCAAGGCGGTGCTGCTGGCGTCGACGGCCAGGAAGGTTCCGCAGCGTTCGGCCAGTTCAACGCTCAGCGTCCCGATCGAGCAGCCGATTTCCAGCCCGGCCTCGTAGTTCTGCTCCGGCAGCGCGGCAAGGGTCAGGGCGCGTTTGCGCTGTTCATACCAGGTGCCGGTGTAGCCCCAGGGGTCCTCGTCGCGGCCGTGGACCGCGTCGAAGAGCCGTTCGGCGTCGGCGGCGGCGTAGCCGGCGGCTGCGCCGTGGGAGCCAGCATCGCGGGCGGCCGTGTCTATGGCGGTGTCCCCGGCGGCATCCCCGGCGGCGGGCGGCCGGGGCTGGTGCCAGGCGAAGGTTTCCCAGTGCCGCTCGAAGTGCGCCAGGAAGCCCGGCGGCAACAGCACCTCGTCCCCGGGCTGCTCCGAGAGCGGGGCCACCTGGGAGGTGTGGGCCGCCATGGCCCGCGCCTTGGCCTGGTGCTCCGCCGGCTGCAGCGGGAAACGTTGCCAGTCCTGCCAGGCCGGGTCCTCCGGGCTGGCCCAGAGCCAGTACCAGACAGGGAACTCCAGCAGGCCGTAGCCATCCGCCGCTGCGGTTTCCGCTGCGGCCGCGCCCAGGGTGTCGTGATCGGTGTGCCCGTCGTGCCGGTAGGGCGCCACGAGGATGATCCGCTCGGCAAGCTTCCCGGTGTCCGCGGCCGCCTCCCGGATGGCCGCCACGATCTCTGCCCGGTGCTCCGCGAGCCGGCCGTCCGGCAATCCCAGATAGCGGCGTCGGGGGCCGCCCAGCAGGTGTCCCAGGGCGCCGTCGAATTCGCGGAGCCGCACCTCGGCCAGCCGTTCGGGCGTCACCGTGGGCGAATCCGGGTGGGAGGCCTCGCCCGCGGTGCAGAGCAGCACCCGCACGTCCGCGCCCAGGGCGTGCAGCCGGGCCATGAGGCCGCCGGCGCCGAGGGTTTCGTCGTCGGGGTGGGCGGCCAGCACCAGGAACGCGGTGGCGGCGAGCTCGCCGTCGTTCAACGGCAGCTCGGGCAGCGCCGCGGCGCCGGAGCGGGCCCAGGCGCTCTCCGGGGTGCCGGTGTCCTGGTGCGTGAAGCTCACCATGGTTCGCCGCCCTCGAAGCCATTGAAGACCAATGAGCCCAGCTGCGCGTCGTCGCGCATGGCGTGGTGCTGGCGGATGTACAGCGCGAGGTCGGCCATGCGCTTGCCGTAGGCGGCGTCGAAGACCAGCGGTCCGGGGCCCAGGTTTTGGCCGACCAGGGCCTGGATGCGCTCGACGGCGGTGGCGACGGCGCCGCGGACGCGCAGCGCCTCGGGCCACGCGCCGCTTCCGGAGAGGTCCCCGGTGTCGATCCGGTCCGCGGTGCGGGCCAGGTAGGCGGTGAGCCCGGCCAGGGTGCGGTCTATCTCGCCCAGATGCGCGAGGGCCACCTGGTCCGGGGCCCGGCCGCGGTCTGCCGCGGCTTTCAGGGCGTCCCGGTAGCTGCGGGCCACGGCCACGGCGCCGCCCAGCCAGCAGGCCGCCACGCCCATGCCGCCCCAGGCGAAGCCGGGACGCCGGTAGTACCAGCCCTCGCCGCCGAGCGGGCTGGCGGGGACGGCGTCGAAGTGCACGGTGCCGCTCGGGACCTCGCGCAGTCCCAGGCTGGTCCAGCCCGGGTCCGCCACGGTCACGCCGCTGTGGTGGAGGTCGACGGCGAACGCGGCGCGGCCTCCGCCCGGCAGGTGGGCGGTCAGCACTGCCCGGTCCAGCTGGCCGGCGAGCGAGCACCACGGCTTGGCGCCGGTCAGCAGGGTCCGACCGCCCTCTTCAGCGGCGGTGAGGCTGAGGCCGGGCGCCTCCGCGGCGAAGACACCCCAGGTGCCCTCGAGGTCCGTGGAGTCGCCGGCCTCCCCCGCGTCCCTGGCCTGCTGCAGGATCGCGGCCGCGTCCAGGTGCGGTTCCAGGATGCGGCCGGCCGCGACGTCGACGGCGGTGACGGACGCGAGCAGTTCCCAGAGGAACGCGGTGCGGCCGGTGCCGGGCGCCGGCGCCCATGATCCGGCGTCCGCGGCGAGGGACAGCAGGGCGGGAACGTCCCCGACGGCGGCCGCGACGGCGGCCAGGAACGGATCCAGCCCGGCGAGCGCGTCCGGTCCGGAGCTGATCCGCACGGCCTTGGGCGGGCGGGGGTCCTGGGTCGCGTTCATGGGTCCTTTACGGTTCGTGGCTGGCTCCGGGGGAGCCGGCCAGCGCCGCTGCGCCTTCCCCCGATTGAATCTCAGCTTACTTACCATCGGCGGGGATGGCGCCATCTGCATGACCGGGCTCCCGCGTCCCGGTACCGTAGTCGCAAATCCCCCCCATGTGACAGGTGCTGCTGGTGGGGCCACTGGTACTATCGTGCGCATGCGTGCGGGAAGGCTGAACCGAGCTGTTGGGATTGTCATCGCTGTCATTGCCGGAGGAGCAGCGGCGCTCCTGTGGTTTGCCGTGGCCGCCGGCGGCCCGGCGCTCAGCGAATCCCCCGCCCAGGGACTGGTGTTTGGTTTTTGGAGCATCCTCTACAACACCGATGCCCCGGCCCCCCGCGTGATTCTGGCGGCCATGTCGATGGCCCTCCTCCTGGCGGCCGGCGTTGCGACCGTGGACCGGAGGATCGTCAACCGCTCCCGGCGGTCGCTGGACCCCCTCACCGGTCCGCTCGCTCCCCGGGTGGTGATGGCCGAAACCCGCGGTGAGTTCGCCGGCCCGGTCACGGTGACGGTCCTGATCCCCGCCCACAACGAGGAAGCTTCCGTGGGGCAGACCATCGCCTCCCTGCTGCAGCAGTCGAGGTCACCGGACCGGGTGATCGTCGTGGCGGACAACTGCACTGACCGGACCGTCGAACGGGCCCGGGCTGCCGGTGTGGAGGTCATCGAATCGGTCGGCAACACGCACAAGAAGGCCGGCGCGCTGAACCAGGTCCTGACCGGCCTGCTCCCGGGGCTCGGGGACAACGACGTCGTCATGATCATGGACGCCGACACCGTGCTCGATGACGGCTTCCTTGCGGCCGCCGTGGACCGTTTTACCGCGGACAGGGCCCTGATGGCGGTCGGCGGGCTCTTCTATGGCGAGGAGGGCCACGGTCTGATCGGACAGTTCCAGCGCAACGAATACCTGCGCTACGGGCGCGAAATCAGCCGCCGCCGCGGACGCGTCTTTGTGCTCACCGGAACCGCCTCGCTTTTCCGGTCCCGGGCGCTGCGCACCGTGGCGGCCAGCCGCGGCGTCACGATCCCGGGCGCCCCGGGGGACGTCTACGACACTGCCGCACTGACCGAGGACAATGAATTAACCATCGCGTTGAAGTCCCTGGGCGGGCTGATGATTTCGCCTTCCCAGTGCACTGTCGTCACCGAGTTGATGCCCGGTTGGCGGACCCTGTGGGCCCAGCGGCTCCGCTGGCAGCGTGGTGCGCTGGAAAATATCGGAGCCTACGGCGTCACGCCGCCAACCATGCGGTACTGGGCCCAGCAACTGGGAATCGGGTACGGCGTGATCGCCCTGGGTTCCTACCTGCTCCTGATCTTCCTGATGGTGTTCGCCCTCGATGCCTGGATCTGGTTCCCCTTCTGGCTCGGGTTAGGCCTGCTGTTCATGGCAGAGCGGGTTCTCACCGTGTGGTCCGGCGGGTGGCGGGCACGGCTTCTGGCCGCAACCCTCTTCCCCGAACTGTTCTTCGATATGTTCCTCAACATCGTCTACCTCAAGGGCGTGGCGGACATCGCCCTGGGCAGGACGGCGACGTGGAAGCACCTCACCCCGGCGCCGGCACGGGCCTCCGAAGAAGCGGAGCAGGCATGAGTCCCTCGTTCCCGTCCGCCGTCCCCGCGGGACTGCTGTTTCCGGAATCGCTCCTTCATACCGGCTGGTTCGCCGTTCTCGCCACCTTCGTCGCCATCAACACCGTGATGTACGCAGCCCTGGCCTTGGCGAAAGTCCTCCCGAAGGTCCACCCCACGGAGTGGATCCGCACCCGGAATGAGCGCGCCGAGAGTCGCAGCATCTACCCTGACGCAGACTAGGGCGGGGCCTACTCGCCCAGGGCCCGCTCCAGCCGGTCCAGCTTGCCGGTCAGTTCGCCGGTGTAGCCGGGGCGGATGTCCGCCTTGATCACCAGGGACACGCGGCTGCCGTAGCGGCCCACCGCCTCGGTGGCGCGCTTGACGACGTCGAACACCTCGTCCCATTCGCCCTCGATGGTGGTGAACATGGCGTCGGTGTGGTTCGGGAGGCCGGACTCGCGGACGATCCGCACCGCGGCGGCGACGGCGTCGTGCACCGACGCGTCGTCCGCGCCGGGAGCCGTCTCGGGGGCGGCAGCGGAACCGGAGGTGGGGGCGACTGGGGGACGGCCGGACGGGGCAACAGAAAAGGCAAGCAGCATGGCTCCAGTGTGCCCTCCGCGTCATAAATATGTGAACCCGCGGGTAACCGGTTCGCGCCGCCCCGGCGTTGCTACCCTGAGCAAATGAACCGGGCAGTAGACCGCAGGCCGCTCCGCGCGGACGCTGCACGCAACGTCAATAAGATCATTGCCGCGGCCCGCCAGTGCTTCCGTGAGCACGGGCCGGAGGTACCGCTGCAGACCATCGCCGTGACCGCCGGCGTGGGCCCCGCCACCCTTTTCCGGAACTTCGCGGACAAGGAGGAACTGGTCCTCGCCGCGTTGCACCAGCAGCTGAAACTGCGCGTGAACCCGGTGATCGACGATGCCCTGGCCGGGACCGATGCCGCCGAGGGCCTGTTCCGCATCGTGGAAGCACTGATGGCGGTGGCCAGCGATGAGGCCAATCTCCTCGGAGCTGTGGCCGGGCGCCGCGGGGTGCTGACCGGGATCACCGGGGACCTGATCGAGTCCGTCGCGATCCTGCTGGGACGCGGGCAGGGCCAGGGCACGCTGCGCAGCGACATCTCCATGGCGGACATGATCCGGCTGCTGGCCATGCTGATCGGCGTGGTGGACACCATGGAGGCCGGCTCGGACGCCTGGCGCCGCCCGGTGGCCCTGCTAGAGGACGCCATCCGGGCCGAGCGGCCGGACCGCCCGCTGCCGCCCCAGACCCTGGTACCCGGAACCCAGTACGGCACGGCGTTCGGCGTGGGGTTCGGTTCGCCCTCGGGGGCCACGTACCGTTGAGACCATGAGCTGGGAAACCCTCGCCGGCGTGATCGGCGGACTGATGCTGGTCTACGCCGCGCTGCTGGTCCTGCTGTGGAATTACGCGCGCCGGCACCCCGAAACCGTGACCATGAGGGACGCTCTCCGGCTGCTGCCGGATCTGCTCCGGCTGGTGAAACGGCTGATCGCGGACGGCACCGTCGCCGTGGGGGTACGGGTCCGGCTGGTGTTGTTGCTGCTGTACCTGCTCTCCCCGATCGACCTGGTGCCGGACTTCCTGCCCGTGATCGGCTACGCGGACGACGTCGTGATCGTCGCCCTGGCGCTGCGTTCCGTGGTCAAACGGGCGGGCACCGACGCGGTGCGCCGGCACTGGCCGGGGACGCCCGAGGGCCTGGAACTGATCCTGAAACTCGCCGGGCTGGGTGCCGCCCACTGAGACCGCTTTCACCACGGCGGGCCGGAATAGCGGCCCGGACGCGTCCGTTGACGTGAGCATGAAAGCAATCACGTACAGCGAATACGGCACCCCCGACGTCCTCCAACTGACCGACCAGCCCATGCCCAAGGTTGGCCCCGGCATGGTCCTGGTCAAAGTCAAGGCAGCCTCCGTGAACCCGGTTGACTGGAAGATCGTCTCCGGCGGACTCGACGGCATGATGGACCTGCAGTTCCCCGCGATCCCCGGCTGGGACGTCGCCGGCGTGGTGGAATCCGTGGGCATTGACGCCCCGCAGTACCAGCCCGGCGACGAGGTCATCGCCTATGGCCGCAAGGACTACGTCCACGGCGGCAGCTTCGCCGAGTACATCGCGCTCCCGGAGCGGGTCCTCGCCCGCAAGCCGGCCACCCTGGACTGGAACGAGTCCGCCGGCCTGCCGCTGGCCGGCCTGACCGCCTACCAGGTCCTGACCCGGCTCGGCACGGGCGAAGGCAAGACCGTCCTGATCCACGGCGGAGCCGGCGGCGTCGGCTCCCTGGGCATCCAGATCGCCAAGTCCCTCGGCGCCTCCGTGATCGCCACCGCCTCGGAGAAGAACCACGACTTCCTCCGCTCCCTCGGCGCGGAACCCGTCACCTACGGTGAGGGCCTTGCCGACCGCGTCCGCGCACTCCGCCCGGAAGGCGTCGACATCGTGGCCGACTTCGTCGGCGGTGTCCTCGACGCCACCCTGGCCGTCCTGGCCGAGGGCGGCAAGCACGCCTCGATCGCGGACGCCGAGGTCGAACAGCACGGCGGAACCTGGATGTGGGTCAACCCGGTGGGCGCCCAGCTTCAGGAACTCGCGGACCTGGTGGACAGCCGCGGCCTGCGCGTGGAGGTCGCCAAGACCTACCCGCTGGAGCGCACCGCGGACGCCTTCCGGGACAACATGGAAGGCCACACCCGCGGCAAGATCGTCGTCACGGTCGACGGCGAGTAACAGCGTGTCCGCCCGGACGGGCGGGTGACCTGAGGGCAGGTGCCGTCTTCCGGCGCCTGCCCTCAGCCGTGTCCGGGTTCCCCGCCCGGACCGCCGGTGTCGTGGTGGGTGTCGTCACGCTGCCCGCCGGAGTGGCTTGCGTCGTCATGGTGCTGCTCCCCGTCGTGGTGGGCCGGCTTGTGCTTGGCCTCCTCGAGGTGCTGCTGGAGCTTCTCCTCGGCCTCGCGGCGGCGCCGCGCCAGTTCCTGCAGGTCGCGGGTGGACACGGCCCCGGTGGGGATGCCGCCGGCGGCGCGAGACGCGGCCGCACGGTCGTGGCCCTTCGCCGGATAAGCCGGGTCCGGTTGCGCCCCTTCCGGGGCAGAATGCTCCGGCCCGGAACCCTCCGGGTCGCGGGCAGCGGCATTGTCAGGCTCGTTGGTGGTCATCACTAGATGCTGTCACCGGCCGCCGCGCACTGGCTAGGGGCTAAAGGCCGGGCACGCGTTCGCGCACCAGTAGGCGCCGCTACCCCCAGCCGAGCAGCCGCAACCCGGCCGCCGCACCGGCGCCGGCCAGCACCACCACCAGGAACGGCGCCCTGAGCAGCAGGGCCAGTGCGGCCGCGGCCAGCGCGCCCACCCTTGCGTCGAGGGCCAGCGCCTGCCCGGAGGCCACCGCGTTGACCACCGTCAGGGAGGCGAGGAGCCCGATGGTCATCACCCCGGCCACGCGGGAAATCCGCGGGTTTTTCAGCCACGCGGCGGGCACCAGGTAGCCCAGCAGTTTCCACGCATAGGCAAGCACGCAGGAGAGCAGCAGCCATAGCCAAAGCGTCATGCGCCCTCCCCCGTGGCCGCCCCGGCGTTGCGCCCACGCCCGTGCTCACCCCCGGGGTAGGGGTCGACGTCGGGCTCCAGGCCCTCGTCACGCGGGCCGGAACTAAACCAGCCGAACACGGCGGCCACCAGCGCGGCCACCAGGATGGGCACCCCGGCGGGAACCAGCGGGACGGCCAGCACGGTGGCGAGCGCGCAGACGACGGCGATCGCCACGGGCTCGCGGCCCTTCAGCCGCGGCCAGAGGAGGCCCAAGAAGGCGGCCACCGCGGCGCCGTCGAGCCCCCACTGCTTGGGGTCCCCCAGCGCGCTGCCGGCGAGCGCACCCACCGCGGTGAAGATGTTCCACAGCACGAACACCCCCACGCCGGCGGTCCAAAACCCCCGGCGCTGCTCGTCCGGGTCCGTCTGGCCGGTACTGGTGGCAGTGGATTCGTCGATGGTGACCTGCGCCGCGGCGAAGCGCCGCCAGCCCTTGGGCTGCAGCAAGGCGTTCAACTGCATGCCGTAAATCCCGTTGCGCATGCCCAGCAGGGTGGCCGCGCCCATGGCGGCCAGTCCCGAGCCGCCGCCGGCCACCACGCCGATGAAGGCGAACTGCGAGCCGCCGCTGAACAGCAGCAGGCTCAGCGCCATGGTCTGCCAGAAGTCCAGCCCTGAGGCGACGGAAAGGGCGCCGAAGGAGATGCCGTAGAGCCCGGTAGCGACGCTGATGGACAGCCCGATCCGGACCGCCGGGGTGAGCGCGGTCCTCACCGGCGTGTCTGCCGGGGCGCCCTCGCCAGGCTCCAGGACCAGGCGATCAGCGGCGCCTGCAACGGGAGCCGGATCCCGTGCAGCGTTCGGGCCTTGGGAGATCCCGCCGGCCCGAGGGCGGTATGGAGCGCGTCAACGTGGGCTGTCAGGAACGCGGTGAACAGGGCGGTGACGCAGCCGGCGCTGATTCGGCGGGTCCGGGGCAGCAGGAGGCCTGCGGCCGCGGCGCCCTCGAGCAGTCCCGTGGCGGCAACCCATTCGTCCCTGGAGAGGACCGCCAGCGGACCGTTGCGGTGCTCGCCGGAGTCGTCCCGGCAGAGGTAAGACGGGACCAGCGGGGCGAAGAAGCCGGGATCCCGGAAGTGCTTTGCGGCGCTGGCCAGCAACAGTCCGCTCAGGGCGGTGGCGGACAGGGTTCGGGTTGCCCCGGGGGACCAGCGAAAAGGCATGCATCCATGCAACCACAACCGCGGCGGCGCCAACGAAAACGGGTCCCGCCGACTGCGTCGCGGCCGCGCCGCTGTGGGGAACGGGCACGCAAACCGGCACGGGAAACGGGACCTTCCGCAGGGGATCCGGGAGCCGGCTCCGGGGGTACCGTGGTGGCTATGGGCAACGTCGTGGAAATGGCGGGTGTGGTCAAGCGGTTTGGAACCGTGACGGCGCTGGACGGTCTGGACTTCACCGTGGCCGCCGGGGAGGTCCACGGGTTCCTGGGGCCGAACGGCTCGGGCAAGTCGACCACTCTGCGGCTCCTGCTGGGGTTACTGAGGTCCGACGCCGGGACGGCGCGGGTACTGGGCCTGGACCCGTGGAAGGACGTGGCGTCCCTGCACCGCCGGTTGGCCTACGTCCCCGGCGACGTCTCGCTCTGGCCAAACCTCACCGGCGGCCAGGTGATCGAGCTGCTGGGCCGGCTGCAGGGCGGCCAGGACCGGGCGGAACGGGACCGGCTGCTGCACTTGTTCGAGCTGGACCCCACCAAGAAGACGCGCGCCTACTCCAAGGGCAACCGGCAGAAGGTGGCGCTGGTGGCAGCCCTGGCCACGGACGCCGAGTTGTTCCTGCTGGACGAGCCCACCAGCGGCCTGGACCCGCTGATGGAGGAGGCCTTCCGCGGTTGCGTCCGTGCGCTCCGGGACCAGGGCCGGACCGTGCTGTTGAGCAGCCACATCCTGAGCGAGGCGGAGGCGCTCTCGGACCGGGTCAGCATCATCCGCGCCGGCCGGGTGGTGGAGACCGGCCCGCTGGAGAAGCTCCGGCACCTCACCCGGACCGCCGTCACCGCCGACGTCGCGGCCCTCCCGCCGGGGCTGGACCGGCTGCCCGGCGTGCACGACGTCACCGTGGTCAACCACCGGGTCAGCGCACAGGTGGATCCGGCCGGACTGGCCCCTTTCCTTCAGGCCCTGACCGCCGCGGGCCTGAGGTCCCTGACCAGCCAGCCGCCGACGCTGGAGGACCTGTTCCTGCGCCACTACGGGGCGGGAACCTTTGGCCGGGGTCCCTCCGATGCCTGAGACCCTGGCCGGGACCGGGACGCTGCTGCGGCTGGGGCTGCGGCGAGACCGCTGGCTGCTGCCCGGCTGGGTGCTGGGCTTCGCCGTCGTCGCCTATTCCACGGCGCGGGCCGGCGCCGAGCTGTATCCGGACGTGCGCAGCCGCGTCGAGGCGGCGGACGCGCTCAACGCCACGGCCTCGATGGTGGCGATGTTCGGCCGGATCTACGACCCGGCGTCCCTCGGCGCGCTCTCCCTGATCAAGTACACGGCGTTCATGACCGCCATCCTGGCGGTCCTGATGGCCGTGCTGGTGATCCGCCACACGCGGGCCGACGAGGAGAGCGGACGGCTGGAATTGCTCGGCGGCGGACGGCTGGGCCGTGACGCCCCGCTGGCCGCCGCGCTCATCATTGCCCTCACAGGCAGCCTGGGCGTGGGGCTGCTGACCGCCGCGGGGCTGGCCGCAGGCGGGCTGCCCGCTGAGGGGTCGCTGGCGTTCGGGATGGGCTGGGCCGCCACCGGGCTCGCGTTCAGCGCCGTGGCCGGGGTTGCCGCCCAGCTGACGGCCGGCGCCCGGGCCGCCAACGGATTCAGCGTGGGCATGATCGCGGTGACCTACGGACTGCGCGCGGTGGGCGACCTGGCCGAACCCGGACCCTCGTTCCTGTCGTGGCTCTCCCCCATCGGTTGGAACCAGCAAATCCGGGCCTTCGCCGGCGATCACTGGTGGGTCCTGGTACTGCCGGTCCTGCTCAGTGCCGTCCTCATTCCGGCGGCCTTCGCGTTGCGGGCCCGGCGGGACCTGGGTGCCGGGTTGCGGGCCGAACGCCCCGGCCCGGCCGTGGGGTCCGTGTCCGGGGTGTGGGCCCTGGCCGTGCGGCTGCAGTACAAGGTGTGGCTGGCGTGGGCGATCGCGTTCGTGGTGTTCGGGGTGGTGGTGGGATCGTTGATCGGGAACGTCGCGGAGATGCTGAGTTCGGCAAACGCCCAGGACCTGATCCGGCTGTTGGGCGGGGCGGCCGCGCTGCGCGACGCCTTCCTTGCCGCGGAGATCAGCATCATGGGCCTGCTGGCGGCGGCGTATGCGGTCTCCGCGGCGAACCATCTGCGGGCCGAGGAGTCCGCGGGCCATGCGGAGGCGTTGCTGGCGACGACGGCGACTCGGGCCCGCTGGGCGTCCAGCCACTTCGGCTTCGCTCTGGCCGGGTCCGCCGTGCTGATGGTGCTGGCCGGGGTCTCGATCGGCATCGGGGCGGCGCTGACGGTGCAGGACCCGGCGCTGGTGGGCCGGTCCACGGTGGCGGCCCTGGCCCAGATCCCGGCCGCCTGGGTGCTGGCCGGGCTGGCGCTGGCGGTGTTCGGCTGGCTGCCGCGGCTGGCCGCCGGGGTGTGGGTGCTGCTGCTGGCATTCGTGGCCTTGGGCGAGTTCGGTGTGCTCTGGAACGCCCCGGGCTGGCTGATGGATGCCTCCCCGTTCCGGCATTCGCCGCTGCTGCCGGTGACCGCCGACGCCGTGCCCGCAATGGCGTGGCTGACCGCCGTCGCCGTGGCCCTGGCGGTGCTGGGGTACGCGGGCTGGCGGCGGCGGGACGTGGCGGCGTAGGTATGCGGGCCAGGCTTTGCCGGGTGCTGCGGGGCCGGCCTAGACCTCAGCCGGGCCCTGGACCTCATGTGCGCCCCCGCCTGCGCCCGGGTCCGCCCCGGCCGCCCGGCGGGCGCGCCGGGCCCAGCGGGAACCGGTCCCCTCGGCGGCGGCCTCGTCGCCCGGGTTGACCAGGGAGCAGCGGCCCAGCGACAGGCAGCCGCAGCCGATGCAACTGTCCAGGGACTCCCCCAGAACCTCCAGTTCGCGGATCCGCTCCGCCACCAGCCCCGCCCAGTCCCGGCTGATGGCGGTCCAGTCCGCCTGGTTCGGGGCCCGGTCCGCGGGCAGGCCGTCGAGGGCGGCTTTGATCTGCTCCAGGCTCAGCCCCACCCGCTGGCCGGCCGCCACCACGGCCAGACGGCGCAGGGTGGTCCGCTTATAGCGGCGCTGGTTGCCGCTGGTGCGTTGGGACTGCACTAGGCCGCGGTCCTCGTAGTAGCGCAGGGCCGGCACGGTGATCCCGGCGCGGGACGCGACCTCACCGACGGAGAGCAGGGAATCAGTAGCGGACGGCACCCGTGCAGTCTGGCACGCGCCCGGCTTGACCTCAAGTTCACTTGAGGTTGTTCACTGGAGCCTGACAGAACCGCTACGAACGAAAGCAGCACCATGAGGACCTCCCGCAAGACCGCACGCCAGGCCACCGTCACCCCCGAAGGGGACCAGGCCCTCCCGGGAAAAACCCTGCGCCAGCGCCGGCCGTGGGAGAACCGATCGGTGGACGCCGCCCTGTCCTCCCTGTCCCAGTTCCGCTAGGGGCGGTGGAACGGGGACCGGCCGCTACAGGCTGACGGAGATCCGCTCCAGGACCTCGGCCGGGCGGTTGGTGGTGATCTCCTGGATGCCAAGCTCCCGGCAGAGGTCCACATCCTCGGGGGCGTCGACGGTCCAGACCCGGAACCGGCGGCCGGACTCGAGCCAGCGGCGGACCGTGTCCGGGAATTCGCGGACGTAGTCAATGCCGGGGCCGGCCAGGCCCACGGCACCCTGGTCCAGCAGTTCCTCGCCCTCGAGCTGGGCGGCCTTCATGACGTTGGCCATCGCGTTGCCGGTGATGGAGCCGACGCTGAACCTCTCCCGCACTTCGTCGACGTCGACGTCGTCCACCAGCTGGCAGATGGCCTCGGCGGGGACGGTCTGCAGCAGGTGCCGGACGGAATCCGGGTTGAAGCTCATGAAGGAAACGCGGATGTTATCCAGCATGCCGGTGGCCGGGTCCCAGCCCTCGGCGGTGAGGACCTCCAGCACCCGGTCCTCGAGCTTGAGCTGGTAGGGGCTGGGGTGCTTGAACTCGATGGCCAGCCCGATCTCGCGGCCGGCGGTGCGCAGGATGTCGAGCAGTTCGGGCAGGGTCAGAAACTGCTCGGACTTCGCCCCATACGCCTCGGGGATCCGGGCGCCCTTCCAGGAGCTGAAGTCGAGCTCGCGGAGTTCGTCCAGGGTGCGTTCGGCCACCGGGCCCGTGCCGTTGGAGGTGCGGTCCAGGGTAGCGTCGTGCAGCAGCACGGCGTGCTGGTCGCGGGTCAGGTGGACATCGCACTCGACGCCGTCGGCGCCGTCGGCGATCGCCTGCAGGTAGGCGGCGCGGGTGTGCTCCGCGAAGGCCCCGCTGGCTCCCCGGTGGGCGTAGACGAGCGGGCGGGCGGCAGCGGACTCCTCAATGGTCATGCGAACACGTTAGCGGACCCGGAGTCCGGGGGCCCGGCTAGGCTGGGCACATGCAGGTGAACTCTGAGCGACCATCCCGTGCCGGCGCCATAACGGCGGGCGCGAACCACCGGCTCTCCCCTGCCGATGCCGCGAAGGCAGCCGCGCTGCGGAAGATGAAAATGCTGGCGGCCTCGCTCCTGATCGGGATGGCGGTGGTGTTCGTCGTCGCCTTCGCCCTGCAAAAGCAGTACCCGGCGCTGGAGTACGTCCGCGCCGCGGCGGAGGGCGGCATGGTGGGTGCACTGGCGGACTGGTTCGCCGTGACCGCCCTGTTCAAGTACCCGCTGGGCCTGAAGATCCCGCACACCGCCATCATTCCCCGGCGCAAGGACCAGATCGGGGCGTCGCTGGGCGAGTTCGTGGAGACCAACTTCCTCTCAGAGCAGGTGGTCAAGGAGAAGCTGGCCAGCGTCGACGTCGCCCGCAAGGTCGGCGGCTGGCTCTCCGGCCCGGGCGGCGCCGAGCGGGTGGCGAAGGAGGGCGCCGCGGTGATCCGGGGCGCGTTCACGGTGCTGAACGACGACGACGTCCAGGCCGTCATCGAGGGCATGGTGCGCCGGCATCTGCTCACCCCGCCCTGGGGGCCTCCCGTGGGACGGCTCGCGGAGCGGATCTTCGAGGACGGGCACCACCACGCGCTGGTGGACCTGCTGGTGGACCGCACGGTGGACTGGGTCCGGGACAACCACGAGACCGTCAACCGGGTGGTCACGGACCGCTCCCCCACCTGGGTGCCCAGCTTCGTGGACGGGCTGGTGGGCGACAAGGTGTATGTGGAGATCCTGAAGTTCACCCGCGCGGTGCAGGCCGACCCGCAGCACCAGGTCCGGCGCTCCATCGACACCTACCTGAAGTCGCTGGCGCAGGACCTGCAACACGACCCAGTGATGATTGCCCGGGCCGAGGGCGTCAAGGCCCAGGTCCTGGGCGACCCGGAGGTCCGCGAGCTCGCCTCCCGCACCTGGGGCACGGTGAAAGCGGCGCTGCTGACCGCCGTCGACGATCCGCACAGCGAGCTGACCATCCGGTTCAAGGCGGCCGTCCACGACTTCGGCACCCGCCTCACGGTGGACCCCGAACTCGCCGGGAAGGTCAACGCCTGGGTGGGCGACGCCGCCGGGTACCTGGTGAACAACTACCGCTCCGACATTGCCGGCGTCATCACGGACACCGTGGCGCGCTGGGACGCGGAGGAAACCTCGGAGAAGATCGAGCTCCAGGTCGGCAAGGACCTGCAGTTCATCCGCATCAACGGCACCGTTGTGGGGGCGCTGGCCGGGCTCGCCATCTTCACGGTCGCGAATTTGGTGTTCGGGTAGGAACGGGGCCGAACGGGCGCACGGGACCCTCACCAGGCGGGGCACTCGGCCCGTTTAGACTGCTTCTGTGAAGCGAACGTCCGACGCCGGTTCCGAGGGAACACCTTCCGGCCTGCACCGCAACAACGATCCCAATCAGCGGCCCAGCAACAGAAGCCTCCGGTTCCGGGCGGCATTCTGGACGGTTTTTTGGGGCCTTCTGGTCGGCGTCGGGGCGGCGGTCGGGTACGTGTTCCTCACCCACCGTCACCCCATCGGCATCCTGTCGATCCTGTTTTTCCTGCTCGGATGTGGCCTGGGAGTGGGCCTGTATCTGCCCGCTCACTTCAGCAGCGCCCGTACGAAACGCGGGATGTTTGTCCGTGTCGGCGGCGATCCCACGGGAATCACCCCCTGGATGTTCGGCGCCATGGGAGGCAGCATCACCGACGACGGCGAGTGGGAGTGGTACACCCCCTCGGGGTCAAGCGGAGAATCCGCTGTTTAGATCCCGCCGGCCGGCTTCTCAATCGTCCTCGCAGCTGCCAAGCGAGTGCTCAGCTCGGGGTGCAGCGGCACGCTCCATGCAGATGAGCCGGGCCCTGTCCTCCCACGACGGGACGGGTACGAATCCGCGCCTCCGGTAGAGCCCAATGGCGTCCTCCCGCCAGTCCCACACCGTGAGCCGGACGGGATCGTGCCCGGCCTCGTCGGCGAACTCCAGCGCGGCGTCGAGTAATGCCGCACCGACCCCCAGGCCGCGGGCTGCCGGACTAACCCCGATCCGCTTGATCTCCCAGGCCGTTCCGGCGCGGTGAACCGTGATAACGCCGGCCGGTCCCGTCCCCGCGTCCGCCACGAGGACGTTCGCGCCGGCATAGGCTCCCGCCGGGTCATCCACCTCACGGCGGTACCGCTCCGGAAGTACCCCGGAAAACGGCGCTCCGCCAAGCTGCGCCGCCTTTTCCCGCTCGGTCTGCAATAGGTAGGCGGCCACCAGCCCGCCAACAGCGGCGGCATCCGGACCGTTCAGGTCCGCGGTCCGGACAGGGGGCGTGCGCGCGACGGCGTCCACGGCGTACTTATGCGAAGGATTCCAGCTCGACGCCGGCCTGCTCCAGCGCGGAGCGAACGGCGGCGGCCACAGCCACCGAGCCGGGGGTGTCGCCGTGCAGGCAGAGCGAGTGCGGCGTGCGTTTCACTACGGTCCCGTCGATCGCCTCGACCTCGCCCTTCAGCGCCAGCCGAACCGCCCGCCGCACGATCTCGTCCGGATCCTCGATGAAGGCGTCGTTCTCCAGGTGCGGCACCAGGGTGCCGTCCGGACGGTAGGCGCGGTCCGCGAAGGCCTCGTGGAAGACCGGGCTGCCGGCTTCGGCGGCGAGCCGCAGCAGGGCGGACCCCTCCAGCCCCAGGACCGGCAGGCCCGGATCGTAGGCCTGGACGGCGGCGACGACGGCGGAGGCCTGCTCCTCGTCGTGGACCGTGCGGTCGTACAGCGCGCCGTGGACCTTGACGTAGTCCACGGAGGCACCCACAGCGTGCGCGACGCCGTCGAGCGCCCCGAGCTGGTACAGCACCGAGCCGAACAGGTCATCGAAGCTGATGTCCATGGCGCGCAGGCCGAAACCGCCCAGGTCCGGGTAACCCAGGTGGGCGCCGACGCGGACGTCGAGTTCGTAGGCCGCGCGGCAGGTGTCCAGCATGGTCACCGGGTCACCGGCGTGCTGCCCGCAGGCGACGCTGGCGCTGGTGACCAGCGGGAACATCGCGGCGTCGTCGCCCATGGTCCAAGAGCCGAACGACTCCCCGAGGTCAGCGTTCAGATCCACCGCGCGCCCCTTTCAGCCCGGTTCCGGCGTCGCCCGTGTTCATGTCAGCGGAGTGCAGGTCGCCGGGAATGGTGATGGGCATGGGCCCGAAGGCCTCCTTGGCGTTCTCGATCACGGCGCGGCCCATCATGCGGTTGCCGACACCGCCCACCACGGCGCCGACGCCGAACGGCAGCGCCCGGCCAAGGAACGCGGTGCCCTGCCGCTTGAGCAGGTTGCGCAGGAAGGCCCGCTGGATCTGCTCGCGGACCGAACCGAAGCCGGCCAGCGGGGCGCGCCGGGCGAACAGGGAACCCCATGCCTGGGTGGGGCCCTTGCCTTGGCCCGCGGCCTGGCCGCTGAGGGAGCTGAGCAGCGTGGTGCCTTCCTCGCCGAGCATGATCGCCATGACCAGGGTGCTGGCGCGCTCCGGATCCTCCAGCCGCACGCCGTGCAGCTCGGCCAGGGACGTGGCGAACAGGGCGGTGGCCTCCAGGAAGCCGGCGGTCGCGGCGGCGGAGAGCCCCAGCGCGGCCACGGTTCCGACGCCGGGGACGACGGCGGAGCCGCCCACCAGGGCACCTCCCCCGGTGACGGCCATGAGGTAGTTGCGTTCCAGGATCGCGGCGAGCTGCGCGGCGCTGGCGTGCGGGTGCTTCTTCTGCAGCCTCCGCAGGTTCGCCAGGACCAGCGGCCGCTGGATCTCCACGGCCCGCAGGAGCACGTTGTGCACGCCGGGCTTGGGCTTGCCCTCGGCGTCGAACATCGCGCTGTGGGCGGCTTGCTGGGCAATCTTCATCGCCGGGTTGCTGCGCTTGGCCATCATCGCCTCTCATAAACCATAAGGGTGCTGAACGTTGTCCTAGGTTAAAGACTAGGCCACGCCCGCATCGGGCACGGCGACGGGCGCGGGGGGGGGGGGGGGGGGGGGGGGGGGGGGGGGGAGCGGGAAGGGGGAGGAGAGGGGAGCCCCCCCCCCCCCCCCCCCCGCGGCCGTGAGTGGCCGGCAGCGCCGAAGCTTTTCGCACGGCGGCCGGCGGCGCCGTCGGCGTTTAGCGCGGGGTGCGGATGAGCTTCTTGTTGACGAACTCGTCCATGCCGAAGCGGCCCAGCTCGCGGCCGACGCCGGAACGCTTCACGCCGCCGAAGGGCATGTCAGCCTGGGTCTGGGCCACCGAGTTGATGAACACCATGCCGGTGTCCAGCTGGTCGGCGACGTCCTGGGCCTTCGCAGGGTCGGCGCTGAACACCGATCCGCCCAGGCCGTAGGGCGAGCCGTTGGCCAGGTCGATCGCTTCCTCCACGCTGGCCACCTTGTAGATGACGGCGGCGGGGCCGAACAGCTCCTCGGAGAACGCGCGCATCTCCGGGGTGACGTCGGTGAGGACGGTGGGCTCCACGAAGGCGCCGGGGCCGTCCACCTTGTGGCCGCCGGTGCGCAGGGTGGCTCCCTTGTCCACGGCGTCCTGGATCTGCTCGACCAGGCCGTCCGCGGCGCTCTGGGAGGACAGCGGACCGAACCGGGTGTCTTCCTGCTGGGGATCGCCGGGCTTGATCCGGGCCATCCGCTCGGTGAACTTCTCCACGAACGGCTCGTAGAGGTCTTCGAGGACGATGAACCGCTTGGACGCGGTGCAAGCCTGGCCGGCGTTGCCCATGCGGCCCCCGACGGCGGCCTTGACGGTGGCGTCCAGGTCATCGGAGTCGAGCACGATGAACGGGTCGCTGCCGCCGAGCTCGAGGACGTACTTCTTGAGGTTCCGCCCGGCGACCTCGGCCACGGCCGCGCCGGCCCGCTCACTGCCGGTCAGGGACACGCCCTGGACCCGGGAGTCCGCGATGATCTCCGCCACCTGGTCGTTGTCCAGGAAGAGGTTGGTGTAGGCGCCCTTCGGCAGCCCGGCGTCGTGGAAGATCGCCTCGATCGCGAGGGCCGACTGCGGGCAGCTGCCGGCGTGCTTGAGCAGGATGGTGTTACCCAGGACCAGGTTGGGCGCGGCGAAGCGGGCCACCTGGTAGTAGGGGTAGTTCCACGGCATGATGCCCAGCAGCGGGCCGATCGGGGTGGAGCGCACGAGCGCGTCGCCGCCGCCCTTGACCTCCAGCGGTTCGTCCTTGAGGAATTCGGGGCCCTCGGAGGCGTAGTAGTCGTAAATCGAGGCGACCAGCTTGACCTCGCCGCGGGCCTCGACCACGGGCTTGCCCATTTCCTTGGCGATCAGGCGCGCCAGCTCGTCCTGGCGTTCCCGGTACAGCTCGGCGACCCGGGCGATCACCTTGGTGCGCTCTTCCACGGGCGCCTTGCGCCACTCGAGGAACGCCTGCTGCGCGGCGGCGAGCGCCGTCTCGACCTCTTCCTTCGTTGCGAGCGGAAATTCCTTTTCCGTCTCTCCGGTCGCGGGGTTCACTGTCTTGTAGGCAGTCATTGGTCCACCATCTCCGTTTCTGGCTGGGTTGAGCCGGTGTGGGCGCGGGCCGCGAACGACGCCGATGCGGCGCCGCGCGGCGGTCCCCGCCCCGGGTGAAGACTGGCCGCAGCAGGTGCGCGGCCCATCCTTTAGGCGGCAACCGCGCGGTCCCCGGCTGTATTCCAACCGTGATCTCCTGCACGCCGGCGGCGGGTCCGCCGTTGGCGCCGGCGTCGCCGCTGGACGCACCGCCGTCGTCGGAAATACCCCATCGCCCCGGCCCGCACAAGGCGGTGACGCATTTCGAAATGCAGTGCTGCCGCCGCGGGCATCCGGTCGTAACGTTGAAGAAATTAAGGACTTCGATTTCCACATCGCGCCACGAAGGGCTATAGGACCGTGTCACTCGAATCACTCCCCGTTCTGGACTACTCCCGGCTGAACGCCGGGCCGGAGGAATCCTCCCGGTTCCGGGACGAACTCCGCGACGCCATGCACAACGTCGGGTTCCTCTACCTTTCCGACCACGGCATCCCCCAGGACCTGGTGGACGCCATGCTCGAGACGTCCCGGCGGTTCTTTGACCTGCCGGAGGAGCAGAAGCTCGCCGTGGAGAACATCCACAGCCCGCAGTTCCGCGGCTACACCCGGATGGGCGCCGAGCTCACGGACCGGGCAGTGGACTGGCGCGAGCAGATCGACATCGGCGTCGAGCGGCCCGCGGTGGAAGCGGGCGACGGCGTCGCCGACTACTGGCGGCTGGAGGGCCCGAACCTGTGGCCGTCGGAGCTGCCCGGGATGCGCGACGTCGTCGCGGCCTGGACGGACCAGCTGAGCACGATCTCGCTGAACCTGCTCCGCGCGCTGGCCGTGTCCCTGGGCGCCCCCGAGGACAGCTTCGACGACGCCTTCGGTGACCGCGCGTTCCCGATGCTGAAGATCGTCCGCTACCCGGGCGAATCCGGCGACGAACCCAAGCAGGGCGTCGGCTCGCACCGCGACGGCGGCGTCCTCACCCTCCTGCTGGTGGAGCCGGACAAGGGCGGCCTGCAGGTGGAGTACCAGGGCCGGTGGATCGACGCGCCGCAGGTGCCCGGAACCTTCGTGGTGAACATCGGCGAGATGCTGGAACTGGCCACCAACGGCTACCTCAAGGCCACGCTGCACCGGGTCATTTCCCCGGCCAGGGGCACGGACCGGATCTCACTGCCGTTCTTCTACAACCCGGCGCTGGACGCCACCATGCCGCAGCTGGCCATGAACCCGGAGTTCCAGGAGAAGGCCCGCGGCCTGTCCGTGGATCCGACCGACAGCCCCATCCTGGAAACCTACGGCGATAACGCGCTGCGCTACCGGCTGCGGGCACATCCGAACGTCGCCGCCATCCACCATGCCGACCTGCAGGGGTAGGTTCCGCCGTTCCGCTTCCGCCGCCTGGACCGAACCCTCGGGGCGCACGCTCTCGCCGTTTCGACGGTTCCCTGCCAGATAGACGCCTAGAAGCGTCGAATCCGCGGGGAACCGTCGAAACGGGCAGTGTTTGGCTAGTTCGACGACGGCGAGGCCAGCGCCGCCGCGTGCCGCCGTCGTCCGCCGTTTGGCGCAGGCCTCAGCCCGCGGGCAGCCGGTAGACCGAGACGTGGCTCCGGGAGTCCGCCGTGAACTCGCTCCGGTCCCAGTCCGCCCAGCGGGACTCCAGTTCGAAGCCGGCCAGCCGCGCCATCAGGTCCAGCTCCGCCGGCCAGATGTACCGGTGCGGCGTGCGGCCCATCCGTGCCTCTCGGCCGCCGGAAACCTCCGGATCGAACCGCACATGGTGGGAGACCACCAGCTGTTGGAGCACGTCGTAGGTGTCCACCAGCAGGTATCCGGGCTCGCTGACCTCCACCGTAGCCCCGCGGCCGGGCGGCAGCGAGCGCAGCTGCGGCACCCAGAGTTCGACGACGAAGCATCCGCCGGGGGCCAAATGCCGGGCGGCGTTCCGGAAACACCGGACCTGCTCCTCCTGCGTCAGGAGGTTGGAGATCGTGTTGAAGACCAGGAGGGCCAGGGCGAAGCCCTCCCCCGCCGAGGCCTCCACCATGTCACCGCGCACCACGGGAATCTCCTGCGGACCGGCCTTCTCTCGGAGCCTTGCGATCATGGCATCGGAGAGCTCGATGCCGGTCACCGGGACGCCGGCCGCGGCCAGGGGAAGGGCCACCCGGCCGGTTCCGATGGCGAACTCGACCGCCCGTCCCCCGGCTGCGAGCTCCACAAGGACCTCGACTGTCGGTTCGAGCACCTCCGGGGCGAACATCCCCTCGCCGGGTGTGTCATAGCGGGAGGCGGCGTCGGCGTCCCAGAGCTGCTGCTGGTTGATCATCCCGCCACTATTGCACCCGGAACCCCGGTCCGGAAGGAGAGTGGGCGTTCCCGGACCGCCCTTCAGCGCCCGCCGTTTCGACGGTTCCCTGCCGGATAGACGCTCAGAAGCGTCGAATCCGCGGGGAACCGTCGAAACGGGCACGAGGAAGTGGGCGCGGGGAGGAGCTAGCCTCCTGCTCCCCTACCCCGCCGCGTGGATCACCGGGATGGACGCCGTCGCCGGGCCGGGGAAGACCGTCGGCTCGGGACTCTCCACCGGCTGCACGGCGAAGGACACGGCGTCGGCCCCGACGGTGCGGCGTTCACCGCGCACGTCGACCTCCAGCGGGCCGCCATCGACCATGGCCAGCCGCAGTTCCCGGTGGTCCAGCTGCACGTGCAGCAGGCCGCCGCGGAGCTTCAGGTGGAAGTCCAGCGAATCCCACTCGGCGGGCAGCCGCGGATCGAAGTACGGCACCTCGCCCTGGTCCCGGAGGCCGGCGAAACCGCTGACCAGCGAGCTCCACACGCCGCCGGTCGAGGCGATGTGGACGCCGTCGATGGTGTTGCCGTGGGTGTCGTCCAGGTCGATGTAGACAGCGTGCAGGAAGTGGTCCAGCGCGGCCTTGCCGTAGCCCACCTCGGCCGCCATGATTCCCTGCACGCAGGCGGACAGGGTGGAGTCCCCGGTGGTGATCGGGTCGTAGAAGTCGAACGCCCGGCGCTTCTCCTCGGCGCTGAAGTCCTGCCACTGCAGGAACATCGCCAGCACCGTGTCCGCCTGCTTGAGCACCTGGTGCCGGTAGATCACCAGCGGGTGGAAGTTCAGCAGCAGCGGGTACTTCGAGCGCGGGGTGTTCCAGTCCCACGGCTCCAGGGTCATGAAGTCGTTGTCCTGGGAGTAGACCTGCAGGTCGCCGTCGTAGGGCAGGTGCATCCGGTTGGCGGCCTGCTCCCACAGTTCGCGCTCGGCGTCGTCGATCCCCGGGTGGTCCAGCGCCGCGGCGGCACGCAGGTTAAAGCGCGCCATGACGTTGGTGTAGAGGTTGTCGTTGACGACGGCGGTGTACTCGTCCGGGCCGGTCACGCCGTGGATGTGGAACAGCCCGTCCTTGCCGAAGAAGCCCAACGAGGCCCACATCCGCGCGGTCTCGATCAGCAGCTCGGAGCCTTGGGTTTCGCGGAAGGCCGCGTCCCCGCTGGCCCAGATGTAGCGGTTGGTGGCGAAGGCGATCGCGGCGGCGATGTGGAACTGCGCGGTGCCGGCAGCGTAGTAGGCACTGGCCTCCAGGCCGTTGATGGTCCGCCAGGGGAAGAGCGCGCCGTCCACACTGAGTTCCTTGGCCCGGACCCGCGCCTCGGGCAGCAGTTCGTGACGGAATTCCAGGACCTGCCGGGCGTTGTGCGGGTTCGTGTAGGTCAGGTACGGCAGGAGGTAGACCTCCTGGTCCCAGAAGTAGTGCCCGTCGTAACCGGAGCCGGAGACGCCCTTGGCGGGGATGCCGGCGACGTCGGCGCAGGCCGTGGCCTGGGCCAGCTGGAAGAGGTTCCAGCGGATGGCCTGCTGCAGCTCGGACCGGCCGCCCACCACGATGTCGCTGGTGGTCCAGTACTCGCGGTAGTGCGCCTCGCTCTGGGCGAAGATGTCCGCCACCGGCAACAGCTCGCGCTCGGCGGTCTCCGCCGGGTCCTCCTCCACACCGCGGGCCACAGCGTAGCTGACGCTCTTCTCCAGCCGGAACGGCTGGTCCGGGCTGACGGCCAGGACGTAACGGACGCTGCTGTCGTCCTGGTCCACCTGGGTGTCGAAGGGCTGGACGTTGGCGGAGGTCCAGTGGTCCACGGCCATGCCCAGCCGCTGCCGGGACTCCGCGGCCTCCCAGGAGAGGCGCAGCGAGCCGTCGCCGCCGTCGAGCCGGAGCGGCAGCAGCACGCGTCCGGCGTGCCGGCCGGCGCGGCGCGGGTCGTGGGCGGAGTGGTCCTCCACCGGCTGGTCCTGGCGGTTGACGACGGCGGAGGTCACGTCCGCGGAGATCTCGCGGTCGGCGGAGACCTCCAGCGAGATGCCGAGGGTGCCGCGGGCCTGATAGCCCACGGCGCGGCGTTCGGTGGTGGTCACCGTGGACCCGGACCGGCACTGCCAGACGATCCGGCACTCGTAAATGCCGGTGGCAAAGTTTACGCTGCGCCGGTAGTCCAGGACCGTGGACTCCTCCAGGCTGAGCATCTCGCCGTCGATCACCACCGCGAAGTTGTTGGCATCGGGGATGTAGAGGATCCGCTGGCCGGTGCGGGCGAAGCCATAGGCGTTCTCCGCGTGCTTGATGTCCCAGATTTCGTGGAAGCCGTTGATGAAGCTTCCGGGCAGTTCGGCGTCGGCGGCGGCCCAGTGCGCGCCCCGGATACCGAGGTGGCCGTTGCCGAGGCTGAACAGGGTCTCCAGGGTGCCGGCGTTGCCGGGGACGTGGGCGGTCTCCACGAGTTGCCAGGGGTCGTTGGGGAACCTGGCGCGGTCCGAGGTGATGAGAGCCATGGTGGGGGTCCTTCTGGGGCGGAGGGTCTGGTGCGGGTGGGGTGGGTGGCGGCTGCGGGCTAGAGCAGCTCGGCGAGGTCGCTGACCACGAGGGTGGCGCCGGCGTCGAGCAGGGTCTGTCGGCCCGCTCCCCGGTCCACGCCGATGACCGAGTGGAAGCTCCCCGCGCTTCCAGCCTGGACACCGGAGACGGCATCTTCGACAACAATGCATTCCTCGCTCGGCAGCTCCAGGAGCCGGGCCGCGTACTGGTACGTGGCCGGGCTGGGCTTGCCGGGCAGGCCTTCGGAGAGGGCGACGACGCCGTCGACCACCACCGGGAAGTAGTCCGAGAGTCCCGCCGCCTTCAGCACCGGGACCGCATTGCGGGAGGAGGAAACGACGGCGAGCTTGAGTCCGCGCTGGAGGGCGGCCTCAATGAAGCGCACCGAGCCCTCGTAGGGCTGGACGCCGCCGGCGGCGACGATGTCGTTGAACACCTTGTTCTTGCGGTTTCCCAGGCCGTGCACGGTGTCGTGGGCCGGGTCGTCGTCGGCCGGGCCCTCGGGCAGAACGATGTCCCGGGAAGCCAGGAAGTCGCGGACGCCGTCGAAGCGGGGCTTGCCGTCGATGTGGTCGAAGTAGTCGCTCTCCCGGTAGGCCTGCGCCCCGGGGACGTCCTTGAGGTACCCGTCGAAGAGTTCCTGCCAGGCGCGCTCGTGGACCACCGCGGTGGGTGTCAGCACGCCGTCGAGGTCAAAAAGGACGGCGGAGGCGCCGGCGAAGGCGTCGGCCGGCAGGGCCTCGGGGGAAGTGGCAGTCATGGGTTCGGGTGTCCTTCCAGACGGATGTAGAGATTCGGGGGTGGAGCCGGGGGTCTGCTGCCCGGCCGCGCGGCCGGGGGTGTGGTCAGCGTCGTCGGCGGGTGCTGCGCCGCTCCACCAGCTTGGTCTCGAGCAGGTGAACGGTGCGGGCCGGCGGTTCCGGCCGGAGCAGGCGCTCCACCAGCAGGTTCGCGGCGAAGGCGCCCTGGTCCGCGACCGGCTGGGCCACGGTGGTCAGGCCCAGGAACCAGCTCATTTGATGGTCGTCGATCCCGATGATCGAGACGTTTTTCGGCGCCGACATGCCCAGGTCGCGCAGGGCCATCAGCGCACCGAAGGCCGTTTCGTCGCAGCCGGCGAACACGGCGGAGGGGAGCCTGCGGTTCTCGACCAGCTCGGTCATGGCCCGGCGGCCGCCCTCGATGCTGGAGCCGGCATCCAGGACCAGGTCCGGGTCCAGCGTCAGGTCGTGCTCCGCGAGCGCCCGTTCGAAGCCGCGGCGCCGGGCGTCCGCGGTGACCACGATGCTCGACGGCGGCTCCGTGCCGGCCAGCATTGCCAGGTCCCAGTGGCCCAGGTCCAGGAGGTGGCCGGTGGCCTTCCGAGCCGCTTCCTCGTCGTCGATCCCGACGTTGTCCCACGGCACGGACTGCATGCCCACGCTGGCGACGGCGAGGCCGCAGTCCTCCAGGGCCGCGACCTCGGCGGCGTCCAGCGCCACGTTGAGCAGCAGGACCCCGTCCACGCGCTGGGCCAGTCCGGCCAAGTCACTGAACAGCTTGCGCTGCACGCTGGGCCGGTTCCGGAGGCTGATCAGCACCGTATCGTAGCCGCTGTCGGCGAAGACCTCCTCCGCGGCCTCGACGGCCTGGGCGAAGAACCACGCGGTGGCGGTGGGAACGATGATGGCGACGGCGCCGGTGGAGCCTCCGGCCAGGCGGGAGGCTGCGCTGGATGCGCGGTAGCCCAGCTTGCCTGCCGCGTCCGCGACCTTGGCCTGCGCCTTTTCGGACACATTGGGGAGGTTGCGGAGTGCACGGGAGACGGTGCAGATCGAGAGCCCGGAGAGGGCTGCCACGTCCTGGATGGTCACGCGCGGTGCCTTAGCCATGCGACACGGGCCTAGACCTTTCTCCCCAGCAAGTAGTGGGCCGATCAAATTGGCCAAATTAGAGTGTAAACGCTTATAAAAACAGGGCGCAAGTACCCGGATTCGGGCCATCGAATGGATTATCCGCCGGGCCCGGGCTCCGTCAACGCAGGACGTAGTGCCGCAGGAACGCCCCCACGTCCACCAGCTCGGCCGCCGAGATCGAATGCCCCATCCCCGGGTAGCTGCGGGCCGTGAGCTGGGTGTGCTCTTCCAGCCATTCGGCCGTGTGTTCGGTGGCGGCGTCGTTGATGACGACGTCGTCCTTGTCCCGGCCCCAGAAGAACGGCGGGCGGGCCTCAAACGACTCACTCATGGCCAGCAGTTCGTTCTCCAGTACGAACCCGGAGAGCCCGACGGCGGCGCGGAAGCCTTCGGGTCGCAGGCGCAGCAGGGTGCTGGCCATGGCCATGCCCTGGGAGTAGCCGAGGAGGCTGACGCTGCTGTGCCGGTCCTTGACCGAGTCGATCCAGGCGAAGACCCGGTTGGCGGCGGAAATCACGTCCGCGAAGTCGTGGGTGAGGAAGTAGTCCAGCAGGAACCAGCCGTAGTCGTCGCCGATCACCTTCGGACCCCGCAGTGCGGCGCAGGTGAACTCGGGCGGCAGGCTGCCGAAAAGGTTCGACATCCGGGTTTCGTCCGTGCCGTAACCGTGCAGCATCACCAGCAGCGGGGTGCCCTCCCGCTCCGCCTCCGGCCTGGACCAGGCAACCGTCTCCATCCGGCCAGCCTAGCGAGAACCCGGGCCGCGCCGTCGAACCGGGCCTGCCGCGCCGGTTCCGGAAATCCGCTGCGCTTCCGGACCGGCGCACCCCAGGTCCGGGCCGCGCCGGTCCGGAAGGGGCGCGGAAACCCGGAAGTGACGCGAAAAACCGCCCTCACCTGCAGTTTTTCCATCAAGCCGGGGCCGAAATCGTTGTATCCGGGGGTGCCGGGCTGTAGCGTGACAATGGACAGCATGCTTAGCGTTGGCCGCAGCCCTTCAGGCGGCGGCCCTGGTCGCGACCCGGACTCTTCGATACCGACTGCACCACAGGACTTCACCAGACTCAGCCAGTGACACCGTCCATCCGGACCCCTAAGGAGCAAGAAATGAGAATCGGATCCTCCATCTTCCTGATCGCCCTCGGTGCCATCCTGGCCTGGGCCATCACCCCCGGACTGATCCCCAACGTGGACCAGACCATGATCGGGTACATCCTGATGATCGTCGGCGTGATCGGCCTGATCGCCTCGCTGATCCTGGCCTCCCCCGGCCGCAGCCGCACCCGCCGCGTCAGCGAGACCCGCTCGGTGGTTGACCCCAACACCGGCGAGACCATTACCCGCAACGAGAGCCGCGACGCCGGCATCTAGCCAGAGGCCCGCCATCCCGGCGGGCGCAGCCCCCGCATAGCACCGCCCGGATGCCGGGCCGGACCCCACAGGTCCGGCCCGGCATCCGGCGTTTAAGCAGCATCCGCCCCACCCCTCCGGGCCCCGCCACCTAAACCCCCACACCAACGTTCTTTGTTCTTGTGGTTTTTCGTTGACAAAGCCACATGATCAAAGATAAAGTCAATCAATTCCACTTCGATGTGACAGCGGTCACCGAAGTTGGGGCCAGCAGGATCCGCAGCCACGTCAACGCCGCAATGGAGGGCAAGTGTTCGCCGAGGAACGCCAGCAACTGATTGTTGAGCTCGTGGCCGCCAGCGGCCGGGCCAGCGTGACGGACCTCGCCGAGCGCTTCAGCATCACCACCGAAACCGTGCGCCGCGACCTGGCCGCCCTCGAGGCCGCCGGCAGCGTCCGCCGGGTCCACGGCGGCGCCGTCTCCCCCGAACGGATCAGCACCACCGAGGAGAGCATCCTCGAACGCACGGTCCAGCGCCCCTCGGAGAAGACCCGGATCGCCGCGGCGGCCTTGGCCCTGATCCCCGAGGACCGTTCCGGCAGCATCCTGATCGACGCCGGATCCACCACCGAGGCCCTGGCCGGCATGCTGGCCGCCCGCTCGGCGGCAGGCACCACCGGCGCCGGCAGCAACGGTGCCGACGCCGAACTCGTCGTCATCACCCACGCCCTGCCGATCGCGGCCAAGCTCTCCGGCGAGACCGGCATCGCCCTGCACCTGCTCGGCGGCAAGGTCCGCGGCCTGACCCAGGCCGCCGTCGGCCAGTCCACCGTGGAAGCCGCCGGCCGGATCCGCCCGGACATCGCCTTCATCGGCACGAACGGCATCTCCGCGGCCTTCGGGCTGAGCACTCCCGATCCTGAAGAAGCAGCCGTCAAGGCCGCCTTCGTCCGCTCGGCACGCCGCATCGTGGTGCTGGCCGACTCCTCCAAGCTGGACGCGGAAACGCTGGTCCAGTTCGCCTCCCTGAAAGATCTGGACACCGTGATCACCAACTCGAACCCCAGTCCGGCCCTCGCGGCCGCACTCTCGGATGCCGGAGTGGAGGTGGTGGTCGCATGATCGTCACCCTCACCGCCAACCCCAGCCTGGACCGCACCGTCGCCCTCCCGGGTCCCCTGCAGCGCGGCGAAGTCCAGCGCGCCCTCTCCGTCCGGCAGGAATCCGGCGGCAAGGGCGTCAACGTCTCCCGGGCCCTCGTGGCCTCCGGGTTGAAGACCCTCGCCGTGCTCCCGGGCGCGGAGGCCGACCCGGTCCTGGCCGGGCTCCGGGACACCGAGGTACCCTTCGCCGCCCTGCCGATCGGGGAGCCACTGCGCAGCAACGTGGCCCTCACCGAACCCGGCGGCGTCACCACCAAGATCAACGAACCCGGCCCGGTGCTGAGCGCCGAACAGCAGGAGGCCCTGATCGGGCTGCTGCTGGACTCCGCCCGCGGCGCCAGCTGGGTGGTCCTGGCCGGCTCACTCCCGCCCGGAGTCCCGGCCGATTTCTACGCCACCGTCACCCGGCGGCTGCGCTCCACCCACGACGGCTCCGAGGCACCCCTCATCGCCGTCGACTCCTCCGGCGAACCCCTCGCCGCAGCGGTCTCCGGCGACCCCCTCGGCATGCCGGACCTGCTCAAGCCCAACGCCGAGGAACTGGCGGAACTGGCTGCAGCGGCCGGCTTCGCCACGGACAAGTCCGCCGAGGAGCTCGAGGCCGACCCGGAGGCAGCCGCCACGGCCGCCGCCGCCGTCGTCCGCTCCGGGGTGGGTGCCGTACTCGCCACCCTCGGTTCCAAGGGTGCGGTTCTTGTGACGGCCGACGGCGCGTGGCTCGCCACGCACCCGCCGGTCACCGCGGTCAGCACGGTGGGCGCCGGCGATTCGTCGCTGGCCGGCTACCTGCTCGCCGCAAGCCAGGGCGCCGTCCCGGCTGATTGCCTTCGTCAGGCGGTGGCCCACGGTGCCGCCGCCGCCTCCCTGCCCGGCTCCCGAGTCCCGGCAGTGCACCAAACCACCCCCGATGCCGTAACCATCACGGCCCTGACAAAGGATTGACAGTGACCCAGCTCATCACTCCCGAACTGGTCGAGCTCGACCAGAATCTCGGCACTTCACCCGAGGACGTGATCCGGCACCTGGCAGGCAAGGTTGCAGCCAACGGACGCGCCACCGAGGTCGAGGGCCTCTTCGCCGACGCCTTCGCCCGTGAGTCCAAGACCGCTACCGGCGTGCCCGGCGGCATCGCCATCCCGCACTGCCGCTCGACGGCGGTCACGGAGGCCACGCTGGCCATGGCCCGCCTCTCCAACCCGGTCAACTTCGGCGCCAAGGACGGCCCGGCGGACCTGATCTTCTTCATCGCAGCCCCGGAAGGCGCCGACCAGGAGCACCTGAAGCTGCTCTCCAAGCTCGCCCGGTCCCTGATCAAAAAGGACTTCACCGCCGCCCTCCGCGCCGCGTCCAGCCAGGCCGAGGTCGTGGAACTGGTCGAGGGTGCCTTGGCCGACAAGCCCGCCGCCCACGCCGCAGCTCCCGCCGAACCGGCAGCCGCAGCCACCGGCGCCGCTGCTGCCGGCACCGCCGGTGCTGCGCGGGCCAAGCGCCTCGTCGCCGTCACCGCCTGCCCCACCGGCATCGCGCACACCTACATGGCCGCCGACTCCCTCGTCGCCGCGGCCAAGGAGGTCGGCGTCGACCTGCAGGTCGAGACGCAGGGTTCCTCGGGCGCCAAGGCCCTCGACCCGGCCGTGATCGCCGCCGCCGACGCGGTGATCTTCGCGGTCGACGTCGACGTCCGCGGCAAGGAGCGCTTCGCCGGCAAGCCCGTCATCAACGCCCCGGTCAAGCGCGGCATCGACGAGCCGGAGAAGATGGTCCAGGAGGCCCTCGCCGCCGCGGACAACCCCAACGCCCGCCGCGTCCCGCACTTCGGCGCGGAGGAACAGGCCGAGCACGAGGCCGAGGAGCGCGGCGAGCACGTCGGCCAGAAGCTGAAGAAGGCCCTGCTCACCGGCGTCAGCTACATGATCCCGTTCGTCGCCGGCGGCGGCCTGCTGATCGCCCTGGGCTTCCTCATGGGCGGCTACCTGATCACGAAGTTCGCGGACAACATCGTCCTGCAGAACTCCCTCTTCAACCTGCCCACCCAGTACCCGGACAACGCCTGGGGCCCGCTGGGCGCCTACCTCGGTGCCGTCCTGTTCAAGATCGGCGCCCTCTCGCTGGGCTTCCTGGTCCCGGCGCTGGCCGGTTACATCGCTTACGCGATCGCCGACCGTCCGGGCATCGCCCCCGGCTTCGTCGCGGGCGCCGTCGCAGGCTTCATGGGTGCCGGCTTCCTCGGCGGCATCGTCGGCGGCCTGCTGGCCGGCTACATCGCCCTCGTGATCGGCCGCCTGCAGGTGGCCCGCTGGCTGCGCGGCCTGATGCCCGTGGTGATCATCCCACTGGTGGCCTCGCTGGTGGCCTCCGGCCTGATGTTCGTCATCCTGGGCGGCCCGATCGTGGCCATCACCAACGGCCTGAACTCCTGGCTCTCCGGCCTGACCGGCGCCGGCGCGATCGCCCTCGGTGTGATCCTCGGCCTGATGATGTGCTTCGACCTCGGTGGCCCGGTCAACAAGGTTGCCTACTCGTTCGCCGTCGCCGGCCTCGGCGCCGCCTCGATCGACAACCAGGCCCCGTGGCAGATCATGGCCGCCGTGATGGCCTCCGGCATGGTTCCGCCGCTGGCCATGGCCCTGGCCTCGACCGTCCTGAACAAGAAGCTCTTCAGCCTGGCCGAGCAGGAAAACGGCAAGGCCGCCTGGCTGCTGGGTGCCTCGTTCATCTCCGAAGGCGCCATCCCGTTCGCCGCGGCCGACCCGCTGCGCGTCATCCCCGCAAGCATGCTCGGCGGCGCGGTGACCGGAGCCATCTCGATGGCGGCCGGCGTCGGATCCAAGGCCCCGCACGGTGGACTCTTCGTCTTCTTCGCCATCGACAACTTCCTGATGTTCGTCGTTGCGATCGCCGTCGGCACCGTGGTTACCGCCCTGTCGGTGATCGCGCTGAAGCGCTGGGCAGTCAAGAAGACCGTTGATACGGTGGAACCGGTCCCCGTCACCGTCTGAGCCGGTTCACCACAGACCATTCCACGCTGAAAATCTAGGAGCAACAATGACCGAACGTAACGCCACCATCGCCAGCCGCGTGGGCCTGCACGCCCGCCCGGCCGCCATCTTCGCCGAGGCCGCGGGCGAGTTCGATCTGGAGATCACCATCGCCCGGCTCGGCGAACCCGCGGAGGAGGCCATGGACGCCGCCAGCATCCTCTCGCTGATGAGCCTGGGCGCCTCGCACGGCGAGGTTGTGGTGTTGCGGGCCGAAGGCGACGGCGCCGACGCCGCCCTCGACCGCCTGGTCCAGATCCTCGAAACGGACCACGACGCCGAGTAGTCACCGACGCCGGAAGGCCGCCGTCCCCTCCCCTCGCGGGACGGGGCGGCGGCCTTTCGCTTTAAGGCCCGGGCTTCCTTGGGATGCAAGGCGGCGGAGCTAGGCTGGGGCCATGACTTCGGGGGAATCTCATCCGGCCGGCTCGCGCTTTCGCTGGCAAGTACTCCTAGTGCCGCTCCTTGGGATGGCAGCCATCGCCGCCGGGATTGCCGCACTCCAAGCACCGCGCCGGAGTGCCGGCTGGTTTGCCTATGCCCCGCTGGCCGACCAGTCATTCTTCTCGGGCGACTTCATCCTGATGGACGACCTGGCCCTTGCGGGTTACCTGCTGGTGGGGGCAGGACTACTCACACTGGCTTTCTGGCTCGGCTTCCGGCTGGGACGACGCCGCGCAGGTCACCACGGTTCCCGGATGTAACGGGCCCCACAGACGATTGGTCAGCATGCTGACGAAATGCTTGTGTTCGCTTCCGCCCGTGATTAGCGTGGGCAGGAAGGGCGCAGGAGGCCGGCCGGCTCCGGCGCCGCACGGATTCAGGACGGTTCAGGACCGATCAGGAGGGGTAGGCATGCCGACCAAGAAGGGCGCACCGCAGGGCTCCGAGAGCCCCAGCATCAAGGACCCCGAGATGTATGAGGCGCTCCTCGAGGACGGCGCCTCCAAGCAGAAGGCGGCACGGATCTCCAACGCCGCGGCCAAGCGCGGGCGTTCCAACGTGGGCAGCAAGGGCGGCCATTCCGGCGACTATGAGGACTGGACGGTCCCGGAACTGAAGAAGCGCGCCAAGGAAATCGGCCTGACCGGTTACTCGGCCAAGAAGAAGAGCGAGCTCATCTCCGCTCTGCGGAACTCCTAGGCGGTGTCGGCGCTGCCCCGGGCGGCCGCCCCCGGATTAGGCGCCCTTCCGCGCCGCCGTCTTCGCGGTCCCGGACTTGGCGGCGCTGGTCTTAGCGGCGCCTGTCTTGGCAGCGGCCGTCTTTGTACTGGCAGTTCTGGTGCCGGCAGACTTGGTTCCGGCCGACGTTCCGGCGGCCGACTTCGCGGTGCCCGTCTTCGCGGCCGCGGGTTTGGCTGCGCTGGTCTTGGCGGTGCCGGATTTAGCGGTGCCGGTCTTGGCGGTGCCGGATTTAGCGGTGCCGGTCTTGGCGGTGCCAGCCTTGGCGGCGGCAGTCTTCGTCGTGCCCGACGTGGCGCCCCCGGACCCGCCGGACGAGCCCTCAGAGGCTTCGCCGTCGGACCCGCCGCCGCGCTTGCGTTCGATGCTCCGCTTCAGGGCGTCCATCAGGTCGATCACCTCGCCGGTGCCCGCCTCCGCCGCCGGAGCGCCGAAGGTCTCCTCCGTGTCCAGCGAGTCGCCCTGCTCGATCTTGGCGTCGATCAGCTGCCGCAGCTGGAGCTGGTAGTCATCGGTGAACTGCGCCGGATCGAAGTCGGCCGCCATCGAATCGACCAGGGCAGCGGACATCTCCCGCTCCTGGGCGGAGATCCGGACGGTGGTCTCCAGGGCCGGGAAGTTGGCCTCACGTACTTCGTCGGCCCAGAGCAGGCTCTGCAGGACCAGCACGTCGCCGCGGATCCGCAGGGCGCCCAGACGGGTCTTCTCCCGCAGCGCAAACTGGACCACCGCTACCCGGTCCGTGTCCTCGAGCGCCCGGCGCAACAGCATGTACGCCTTCGGCGACTTGGCATCCGGCTCCAGGTAATAGCTCTTCTCGAACATCATCGGGTCCAGCTGGTCGGCAGGGACGAACTGCACCACCTCGATCTCGTGGCTGTTCTCCGCCGGAATGGACTTCAGTTCCTCGCGGCTGAGGATCACCGTCCGGCCATCGTCCTCGTACGCCTTGTCGATGTCCTCATAGTCGATGACCTTGCTGCACACCTCGCAGCGGCGCTGGTAGCGGATCCTCCCGCCGTCGGCGTTGTGCACCTGGTGCAGGCTGATGTCGTGATCCTCGGTGGCGCTGTAGACCTTGACGGGGACGTTGACCAGGCCGAACGCTATCGCGCCTTTCCAGATGGCTCTCATGGCTCAAGTGAACACCAGACCGGCACGGAGGTGAAGCCCCGTGGCTGAGGGCAAGGAACGGGTCCGGGTGGACGGCCGGGAGCTGGTGCTGACCAATCTGGACAAGGTGATGTACCCGGAGACCGGCACCACCAAGGCCGACGTGCTGGCGTACTACGCCGCCGTCGCACCCGTCCTGATCCCCGCCGCCGCGGACCGCCCGGCCACCCGCAAACGCTGGGTGCACGGCGTCGGCACCGCGGACGTGCCCGGGGAGATGTTCTTCCAGAAGAACCTGGACCATTCCACCCCCGGCTGGGTGCCGCGGGCGTCCATCACCCACAAGGACCGAACCGTCCAGTACCCCCTGGTCAACGATCCGGCCACCCTCACCTGGCTGGCCCAGATCGCCGCCCTCGAGATCCACGTGCCGCAATGGCGGGTGGATTCCGGCGGCGATCCGCTGCCCCCGGACCGCCTGGTCCTCGACCTGGACCCGGGCGAGGGCGCGGGCCTGGCCGAATGTGTGGAAGTGGCCACCCTGGCCCGGGCCATCCTCCGGGACCTGGGCCTGGACCCCGTGCCCGTGACCAGCGGCAGCAAGGGCATCCACCTCTACGCCGCCCTGGACGGCACGCAAAGCTCGGACCAGATCGCCGACTTCGCCCACGAGCTGGCCCGGGCGCTCGAGGCCGACCACCCGGACCTGGCCGTGAGCGACATGAAGAAGACCCTCCGCACCGGCAAGGTCCTGGTCGACTGGAGCCAGAACAACGCGGCCAAGACCACGATCGTCCCGTACTCGCTGCGCGGCCGGCTCCGGCCCACCGTCGCCGCGCCCCGCACCTGGCGGGAGCTCGCGGCGCCGACCCTGCACCAGCTGGACTACCGCGAGGTGATGAAGCGGGCGGCCGCCGGCAAGGACCCGTTCGCCGTGATTTCCGGAAAGCACGACGGCGGCGCCCGTGCCGCTGCCCCGGGCGACGGCGGGGACACCGACCCGCGCCTGGAGAAGTACCGCACCAAGCGCGACGCCGCCGCCACCCCGGAACCGTTCACCGCCGAGCGGCACCGCAACCGCGCCGCGGAAGAAACCCGCCGGGAGAGCTTCGTCATCCAGGAACACCACGCCAGCCGGCTGCACTACGACTTCCGGCTGGAGCGCGACGGCGTGCTGGTCTCCTGGGCGCTGCCCAAGGGTGTGCCCGTGTCCAAGGCCAAGAACCACCTGGCGGTGCAGACCGAGGACCACCCGATGGATTACGCGGACTTCGAGGGGACCATCCCCAAGGGCCAGTACGGCGCCGGAACCGTCAGCATCTGGGACCGCGGAACGTACGAGTGCGAGAAGTGGATCGCCGGCAAGGAGGTCATCGCCACGCTCACCGGGCAGGACGGCGGCGGGCTGGGCGGCAGCCGGCGCTTCGCCCTCATCCACACCGGCAAGGCCAAGGACCAGTGGCTGATCCACCTGATGGACGAGGCGAAGGAACACCACGAGGATTCGAATGACGGCGACGGACCCGGGCCGGACGGTGGCGGGCAGGGAGAGGGTGACGACGAAGGCGGGGCGGGCGACGACCGCGACGGCGGCACGGCGGAGGCCGCAGCCCCGGATCCGGCCCAGCTCTCCCCCATGCTGGCCAGCCCGGGAACGCGCGGGGACCTGACCGACAGTGACTGGCAGTTCGAGCTCAAGTGGGACGGCGTCCGGGCCCTGGTACTCGGCGACGCGCAGCGGATCCGCCTGATCAGCCGCAACGGGATCGACATGTCCGCCAGCTACCCCGAGCTGACGGACCGGTCCTGCTGGCCACCGCAGGACTTCGCCGCCGACGGCGAGATCATCGCCGTCGGCCCGTCCGGGCGGCCCGACTTCGGGCTGCTGCAGGGCAGGATGAAGCTGACCAAGGCCGGCGACGTGGCCAAGGCGCGGGCCGCCACCCCGGTGCGGCTGATGCTGTTCGACCTCCTCACCGACGGCGGCGAGGACCTGCGCCGCCGTCCCCTGACATCCCGGCGGAAACGGCTGGATGCCTTCTTCGCTGCCGCGCCCCGGAGCGACTGCCCGGTGCAGCTCTCCGAGGTGATCGACGCCGACGTCGGGCATCTGCTCGAGAGCGCGCAGGAACTGGGCCTCGAGGGCATCATGGCCAAGCGCACGGGCGGCCGCTACGTCGGCCAGCGCAGCCGGTCCTGGCTGAAGCTGAAATTCGAGCGGACCCAGGAGGTGGTGGTGGGCGGCTGGCGGCCGGGCAACGGCGGCCGGAGCGACACCGTCGGGTCCCTCCTGGTGGGGATCCCCGACGGTTCGGGACTCCGCTACGTCGGCCGCGTGGGAACCGGCTTCAGCACCCGCGAGCTCGCCGAGATGCGCCGGACCCTTGACGCGATCCCGCGCAAGACGCCACCCTTCGACGAGGTGCCCGCCGCGGACGCCGCCGACGCGCACTGGGTCTCGGCCAAGCTCGTGGGCGAGGTGACGTTCGGCGAGTGGACGGGCACCGGGAAGCTCCGCCACCCCGTCTGGCGCGGCTGGAGGCTGGACAAAAATCCGGCCGACGTCGTCGTCGAATCCGGCTGACGGCGGGCCCGGACAATCCGACGGCGGCCACCGTCTGAAACCCGGCCTAGTCGTGGTGAGGGATCTGCGGCCGGCTTTGGCGGTGCATGGCGGCGTCGGCCACCTGCTGGCCCTGCTGTGAGTGGACGGAGTCGCGGTCCCTGGGGTGGTGGTGCTTGCCGCTGCCGTCCGGCCACGGGTGGCCGTCCGCCGGCGACGGCGGGGCCGGCCGCTTGATCTCCGGGCCGGGGACCTTGTCCATGGACTCGGTGAGGTGTTGGGCGACCTCCGGCTCAAGCTGCTCTTTCGAGTGATGATCCGCCATGACTCTTCCTTTCCGCGATGAAATGAAGCGTCCCACCATGGTAGGTCTGCCGCCGTCGCCATGTCTCTAGGCTGGGGGCATGGAATACCACCTGCGGCAGGCCACGCCCGCCGATGCCGAAGCCCTGGTCGAGATGCACACGCTGGCCCATGAGGAGTGCTACTCCCACGTCCTCCCGGCGGAGTTCTTCGCCGCCCGCCGCGCCTCCTTGCCGGAGCGGACGGAGAATCGGCGGCCCTCCCTGGTGGGCCCGTCCGCGCCGGTGATCGCCCTCGACGACGGCGGCCGGATCGTCGGGTTCGCCCACGGCGGCCCCGGACGGGACGAGGACCGGCCGGACCAACGGGAGCTCTACGCGATCTACACGCTGCGGGGCGCCTACGGTTCCGGCCTCGGCGCGGCCCTGCTGCACGCCGCCGTCGGCCCCGGCCCGGCCTACCTGTGGGTCCTCGAAGACAACCCCCGGGCGCGGGCCTTCTACGCCCGGCACGGCTTCACCCCGGACGGCACCCGGAAACTGCTCCCCAAGGACTGGTTCGAGCTCCCCGAAATCAGGCTGGAACGGCGGTAAAACTCCCGAAATCCGGGGCTTCGGGGCGGTCGCGGCCCAATTGTTACCAAACTAATAAGCCCACTGCTTACTTCCCAGTGATGACGCGGAATATGCGGCCACGGCTCCGCGCCCGCCCCGGGCGTCCGGCTGCCGAAAAAGGGTCATCCTACGGCACAAAAATCGGAATGACTACGGAAATCCCGTAAAATTGAGAGCCTGCCCAGAGCGGGGCAGCTAGAAGTCGCAAGCAAATGACCTCCACAGGAGCCTCCCAAATGCCCAAAGACCGAAGCACGACCGACTCTTCCGCAGGCGTAGCCAACGCCGCCGGAACCAACCCTGGCGCACCCGTCGCCGCCAAGAAGCCACGCCTCCGCCGCCGCCGGCTCCGCGAGTCCGACGTCAACGTCGTTGACCAGCCGATGCTGAAGAAGGCCCTCGGCGGAACCATCGTCGGCAACACCATGGAATGGTACGACGTCGGCGTGTTCGGCTACCTGATCACCACCATGGGCCCGGTCTTCCTGCCCGAGGCGGACAAGACCGTCCAGACCCTCTTCCTGCTCGGCACCTTCGCTGCCACGTTCATTGCCCGCCCCCTCGGCGGCGTCGTGTTCGGCTGGCTGGGCGACAAGGTGGGCCGCCAGAAGGTCCTGGCCGCGACCCTGCTGATCATGGCGGCAAGCACCTTCGCCGTCGGCCTGCTCCCGGGTTACGCGCAGATCGGCATCTGGGCCGCCGTGCTGCTGGTGGTCTTCAAGCTCATCCAGGGCTTCTCCACCGGCGGCGAATACGCCGGCGCCACCACCTTCGTCAGCGAATACGCCCCGGACAAGCGCCGCGGCTTCTTCGCCAGCTTCCTGGACATGGGCAGCTACCTGGGCTTCGCCCTCGGTGCCGCGCTGGTGTCCGTCCTGCAGCTGACCCTGGGCCAGGACACCATGGAGCAGTGGGGCTGGCGCATCCCGTTCCTCGTGGCCGGCCCGCTCGGCGCCGTCGCCGTGTACTTCCGGAGCAAGATCGAGGAATCCCCGCAGTTCCAGGCCACCCTGGATGCCCAGGAGAACCTCTCCAAGGACGCCTCCGCCGCGGATGACGCCGCTTCCAAGGGACCGGTGGGCATCGTGAAGGCCTACTGGCGCTCGATCATCACCGCCATGATCCTGGTGGCCGCGGCCAACACCGCCGGCTACGCCCTGACCTCCTATATGCCGACCTACCTCACCGAGTCCAAGGGCTACGACGAGGTGCACGGCACCCTGCTGACCATCCCTGTACTGGTGGTCATGAGCCTCTGCATCCCGCTGACCGGCAAGCTCTCCGACCGGATCGGCCGCCGGCCCGTGCTCTGGATCGGTGCCATCAGCACCGTGGTCCTGGCCACCCCGGCATTCATGCTGATCGGCGTCGGCGAGATCTGGTCCACCCTGGCGGGCCTGGCGCTGATCGCGTTCCCCGTGACGTTCTACGTGGCCAACCTGGCCTCCGCCCTGCCGGCCCAGTTCCCGACGGCCAGCCGCTACGGCGCCATGGGCATCGCGTACAACTTCTCGGTGGCGATCTTCGGCGGCACCACGCCGTTCATCGTCGCGGCCCTGATCTCGGCCACCGGCAACGACATGATGCCGGCGTACTACCTGATGGCCACCTCGGCGATCGGCGCCGTCGCCATTTACTTCCTGCGCGAATCCGCCCAGATGCCGCTGCCCGGCTCCATGCCGAGCGTGGACACCCAGGCCGAGGCCCGGGAACTGGTCGCCACCCAGGATGAGAACCCGCTGATCGACCTGGAACACATGGATATGCCCCTGGTTGCCGCGGGCGACGCCGACGGCGGCAAGGTCGGCGCACCGGCCTAGCCACCCCCGGCCTAGCCACCCCGGCCCAGCGCCCCGCCCTCCGAGGCCCGTCGCGGCCCGTCCGTCCCCACCGGGGCGGCGGCCGCGGCGGGCCTTTGGCGGCTCCCGGCCCGCTTCGATGCCGTCCCGGCCTCGACCCCTATCCGCTCTCCCCCACCCGCTTCCCCACCACAACACACCGCAGGAGGTCCGCTTGCTGTCCACGCCGCTGTCCTCCCTGCTCCGCCACGCCAAGGGTCTGCACTCGCTGGGACCGGCCAACCGGGACCACGCCTCGGCGCTACGCGTGGCGCTCAGCGTCGCCGTTCCCTCGCTGGCACTGCTGGCCGCCGGGCGGGCGGACCTGATCGTCTACGCCGTCTTCGGTGCCCTGACCGGCATGTACGGCCGCTCCGAACCGCACCAGCTCAGGCTCCGGCACCAACTCCAGGCAGCGCTGGTCCTGGTGGGCGGCCTGGCCGTGGGCGTGCTGCTCTCGGTCAACCACCTGCACTCCTGGACTCTCGTGGCCGTGGAGTCCGGCCTCGCCGCCGTCGGCTCACTCTTCGCGGACCGGGTGAACCTGAAACCGAACGGGCCGTTCTTTGGCCTCCTGGCGCTCGGCGCGTGCGCGTCCATCCCCACCCCCGTTCCGGGACCGGCTGCGGTCCTGATCGGCGCCGGGTCCGCGGCGTTCTCCATCCTGGTCGGCTTCGCCGGCTGGCTCCGCACCCGGGCCTGGGTGCGCGGCGCGGGACGGACCGTGCCGCCCCTGCGCGGAGCCCGCCGCCGGGCGGCCTGGATCCACGCCGCCCGCTACCTGGCCGCCGTCGGGGCGGCCGGCAGCATCGGGGTCCTCAGCGGCAGCGGCCACCCGCACTGGGCCATGGCCGCGGCGGCGGTGCCGCTGGCCGGAGCCGACCTGCCGAGCAGCGTCTACCGAGGCCTGCACCGGATCGTGGGCACGCTGCTGGGCCTGCTGGTGGTGGCGGCAGTGCTCTTCCCCTGGGCGGGCTCGCCGCTGCGGTTGTTCCCCGGCAGCGAGACCGCCACCGTTGCGGTGCTGGTGATCGTGCTGCAATTCGGCACGGAGCTGTTCATGGCCCGGCACTACGGGCTGGCCATGGTGTTCTTCACCCCGGTGATCCTGCTGATGACCCAGCTCTCCTCGCCGGCCGATCCGCACCTGCTGGTGGCCGAACGGGCGGTGGAGACTCTGCTCGGCGCCTGCGTGGGGATCGCCGTCGTGCTGCTGATCCGCCGCCGGGCCGCTACTTAGCCCGCCGGGGAGGTCCGGCGACGAGCTTCGCCGGCAGCAGCCGCGCGGCTGCGACCAGCGCCTTGTAGCGCCGGCTGGGGATGGATACGCCACGGCCACGGGCGTTGTCCGCCAGGCCCTCACGGACCACCTGTTCAGCGCTCAGCCACATCCAGGACGGCGCCACGGACTTATCCATGCCCATCCGATCGTGAAATTCGGTGTGGGTGAAGCCGGGGCAGACGGCCGTCACTTGTATGCCCCGCGAGGCATATGCAATGTTGGCCCACCGGCTGAAGCTCAGCAGCCAGGCCTTCGCGGCCGAGTAGGTTTCCCGCGGCAGGAACGCGGCGACGGAGGCCACATTGATGATTCGGCCGGAGCCCCGCTGGAGCATGCCCTGCAGGGCGGCGTGCGAGAGCTCCATCGCCGTCTCGACGTGAAGCTTGAGGTGGCGCTTCTCGTCCTCGATCGGGTTCTCGGCGAACGAGCGGAGCAGGCCCATGCCGGCATTGTTGACCAGGATCTCCACCGGGCGGGCGGGATCGGCGAGGCGCGCGACGACGGCGGCAACGCCCGTGTCCTCGGTCAGATCGGCCGGGAGCACCTCTGCCGTCACACCGAAGCTGTTCTCCAGCTCCTCGGCGACGGCACGCAGCCGCCCGGCGTCGCGGGCCACGAGGACCAGCCGGTGGCCCTGCTCGGCCAGCTGGCGGGCGAACTCGGCCCCGAGCCCGGCGGTGGCGCCGGTGACCAGGGCAGTGGATGCGGGCGTGGCTCCGGGGGTCTCTGCTGTCATAGCTGAAGCCTAGTCCCGGTCCCGCCTGCAATCAGGCACAAAAGGCTCAGGCAACATCAGACTCGGATAGAAACGGCTCAGGCGGAAATTGGGCCGGCGGCGCGTTCGCCGTCGGGGGTGTCGTCGTTATCCCCGTCGACGGCAGCCCGGAGCGGGTTACGGTCCTGGGTTCGGACGGCCAGTTCGGCCGCGGCGCGTTCGGTGGCCGAGGGATCGGCCTCGTCGAGGTCTTCCCCGGCGAGCATCTCGGCGGCCTGGTCCATGGCGGAGATGTCCTCCGGGGTCAGCTCTGCGGAGGCGTCGGTGGCCAGCCCGGAGGTCAGCTCGGCGGAGCCGGCCCCGGGCAGCCCGTCCTCACGGCGGTGGCGGTGCTGCAGTTCCTCGGCGGCGAGGTCATACCAGGTGTGCGCGCCGAAGGAGGGGTGGGTGGTGTCGAGGTGCCTGTACAGGGCGTCGGCCAGCTGGCCGAGGGCGTCGTCGGAGAGTGCCCGCACGGTCACCGCCGGGTCCAGGGTCCCCTCGAAGTACTGGGCCAGCTCCAGGCCCTGGATGCGCTCCCCGGTCTCCACCGGGTCCTCGTCCACGTCGGCGGTGGTGGACGGCGCGCCCAGCCGGTCGTCGCTGAGGGCGCCGGCTTCGTCGTCGTCGGCAAGCTCCCCGGCGGCCGGCCCCACGTGGGCCAGGCAGACCGGCAGTTCCGCCGGCTCCAGCAGTTCCAGCGCGAAACCCTCAGCCCGGGCGGACGAGGATTCCCTCAGGGACAGCAGGATCTCGGGATCGAGGTGGGAGGCGCCGTACAGGTCCAGGGTCACGTCCGCACCGGCGGCAAGGCGGCTGGAACGCCGCATGATGTGCAGCAGGGCGGGGTAGCTGTCCTGGGTGAGGCACCCTGAGGCTTCCAGGGTCACGTGGCCGGTATCGGCATCAACACGGACAAGCACACGCAGTTTGTGGTTCACGGGATACTCCAAAAGACACGTCCGTGAGCCAACTGCATAACTCAGAGCTAACCATACGAGCTTGTTGCCGGGCTCACAAGCTGTCAGGCACCGGCGGGCGGCTGCTCCGGCCAGTCGACGCACTGGTTGTATCCCTCGTGCTTGCGCAGGTAGCGGTAGATGAACGGGCAGTGCGGGATGATCCGTTTGCCGGAGGCGACGACGTCGTCCAGGGCGAAGTGCGCCAGCACCTTGGCCAGTCCCCGGCCGGCGAACCGTTCCTCGGTTTCCGTGTGGGTGAAGTCCACGTGACCCGGGCGGTCGATGTACCGGGCCTGCACGGCGAGCTCGCCGCCGACGTGCAGCTCGTACCGGTGCAGCGCGTCGTTGCGGGTGGTGGTGACGTCCGGGCCAAAGGTGTCTTCGGTTCTTGCCGCGCTCTCGGTCATGGTTCGACCTTGGCATGTATCTCCGGGGGTGGCAATGGGTCCCCCGCACCGTGCCGACCGGGCGCCGGGGCGCGCACCGGTATGCGGCCCAGCAGCAGGGCGGCGAGCGCGAAGCAGGCGGCACCGCCGCCCAGCAGCCCCACGGTCAGTCCGTTGACGGCGGCCTGGACCACCGGCAGGAAGACCACGACGGCGGCGGTGGCCACGGCGGTGGCCGGCCGGGACCGGGGCGGCCCGGGCGCCGTCGGCCGCTCCTCCAGCCTTCCGAAGAGGGCCAGGACGGGCAGCAGCAGGAGGGCGACGGCGAGCAGCAGCAGCGGACGGGTCCACCACCAGGCGGCGCTGCCGCCGGCGGGCAGGGCCAGGCGGGTCAGCAGGAGCAGCCCGGAGAGGGCAGCGATCAGCGGCAGGTGCCAGAGGTAGATGGTCATAGACCGGCGGCCGACGGCGGCGAGGACGGCCCCGACCGGCCTGAGGGCCGCCAGCCGGACCAGCCAGGGCCGCAGCAGCTGCAGGGCCGCGGCCTGTGAGACGGCCAGCAGGAAGAGGGTGAGGTTGGGCGGGTTGAGGTTCACCAGCATGTTCCCCGAGTAGAGGCGCAGCACCACCGCGGCGCCCAGGACGGCGTTGCTGCCGGCCACCAGGCCCAGCAGGGCTGCCGGACCCAGCCGCAGCGTCCCGTCGGCCAGCAGGAAACCGAGTTGCTGCACGGCGCACCAGAGGAACACCATGTTGGCGTAGGCGAGGCCGGGCACCGCGCCGCGAAGACAGTCAACGGCCACCACCAGCGCCACCAGCCCGGCCAGCGTCAGCCACGGTGCCCTCGTATGCAGGGCGGCCAGCCAGGGAAGGTTCAGCTGTGCGGCGAGGTACGCGGCCAGGAACCACAGCGGCATGCCCGCGCCGCTGGCCAGCAGCTGGACCACCTGCGGGTCCACCCCCGCCAACCGGGCCGCCCACAGACCGGTGAACATCATCGCCAGAAGCACCGCGGCCGGGCGGATCAGCCGCAGCAGACGGGACTGGATGAACTCGGAGGCCGTTCCGCCGATGGAGCGCAGCCGCCGCCACGCGTAGAGCCCGGTCACGCCCCCGGCCACGAAGAACAGCGGCATCACCTGCAGCACCCAGACCACGGGCTCAAACCAGTGTTCGTTGCCAAGGGTGTTCTCCGAGGTGACCGTGCCGTCCGGGTGCAGCACCGGGCTGACCATCAGCGTGTGGCCAACCACCACCAGGGCCAGGCAGAACAGGCGGGCGAGGTCGATCGCCGGATCACGGCCGTCCGTGCTCCGGGATCCGGTCCCCCGCTGCCCGGAGCCCCCGGCCATGGCGGGGCTACACCGCCCTCACGCTGTCCATAGCACCATTGTGGCCCAGCGCCGTGCGCCGGGGTAAGGGCGGGAGGTGCCGAGTGCGGAAGGGCGGGGCTAGGCGAGGATGGCGGCGAGGCCCAGCACGACGGCGAGCAGCGGCAGGGTGCCCTGGGTGGCAGCGGCCCGGAGGTACTTCCTGCCGCTGAGGGCCAGCACCAGGGCCGCCAGCAGCATCGAGCCGCAGCAGCTGAGGACCAGGGTCCAGCCCACCACGGCCGCGGACGTCCCGGACCCGCCAAGGGCCACACAGCCGGCGCCCACGAACGCGCCGATGGCCAGGAACAGGTTGTAGAAGCCCTGGTTGTAGGCCATGGGGCGGGTGGTTTCCGCGTCCGTCTGCGAGGCCAGGCCGAACCGCTTCCAGGTCGCGGGCCGGGTCCACTGGAAGGACTCCAGGATGAAGATGTAGACGTGGAGCAGGGCTGCCAGCAGGGCAAAGACGAGGGAGGCCAGGATCATGGGTTGATCCTAGCCTCCCGCCGCTTTGCAGACTTCCTGCGTGGCCGGGTACCCGTGCTACCGGGCCAGGGCGGCCAGGGACGCGGCCGCGAAGCTCCGGGCGGAGCCGGTCCAGTGGCCCAGCAGGCCCTGCAGGTTCTCGCCGTCGGCCCGGTGCGCGGGCAGCTGCTCGGTGAGGGCCTGCAGCACGCCGGTGCGCAGCTCGGTGTTGAAGTTGACCTTGCCCACGTTCATCGCAGCGGCCTTGGCCAGCTCGGAGGCGGGAATCCCGGAGGCGCCGTGAAGCACCAGCGGCACCCGGACCCGCACGGCCACCTCCTGCAGGACGTCCCAGCGCAGCCGGGGCTCGCCGCGGTATTTGCCGTGGACGTTGCCCACGGCCACGGCCAGCAGCCGTGCGCCGGTGCGGGCCACGAAGTCCTCCACCTGGCCGGGATCGGTCAGGCCCGCCTCGTCACCGGCGGCGTTCCCGCCGGCGTCGGGGCCGAAGGCGCGGTCCTCGTCGCCAGCCAGGCCGCCGAGCTCGGCCTCGATGACGACGTCGTCCCTGCCCTGCGCTTCGAGCCGGGCCCGGACGTCCCGGACCAGGGCGATGTTCTCCTCGTAGGGCAGCGCGGAGCCGTCCACCAGCACCGAATCGGCCCCGGCGTCGACGGAATCCAGGATCAGCTGCGGGTCCGCGGCGTGGTCCAGCTGGACCGCGACGGGGACGCCGGCGTGGTCGGCCAGGCCTCGGAGGGCCGTGATCAGCCGCAACCCCTCGGGGGTCCCCGCGGTCTTCGGCGCCACCAACAGGATGATGCCCCGCCCGGCCTCCTCCGCCGCGCCCACCACGGCCAGCGCCGTCGTGAAGTCGTAGCAGGTGAAGGCCGGGACGGCCGAGCCCTGCTGCAGGGCGCCGGCGACCAGGGTGTCCAGACGAGTACGCATCAGGCGCTGAGGCCCGAGACCAGGAGCCAGGCCACGAAGGTCAGCGCGAAGCCGGCCACGCCCAGCACGGTGGTCAGCACGGTCCAGGTGCGCAGGCCGTCGGCGACGGTGAGGCCGTAGTAGCGGACCACCACCCAGAAGCCGGCGTCGGTGACGTGGGACAGGCCGAGCGAACCGAAGCCGATCGCGATGACCAGCACCGCGATCTGTGCCGGGGTGTAGCCGCCGGAGGCCACCGCGGAGGACAGCAGGCCGGAGGTGGTCACGATCGCCACGGTGGCCGAGCCCTGCGCGGCGCGGAGGGCCAGGGAGATGATGAAGCCCAGCAGCAGCAGCGGCACGCCCAGGGTGTCGAGGGTCTGGGAGAGGGCCTGGCCGATGCCGGAGACCTGCAGGACGCTGCCGAACACACCGCCGGCGGCCACCACCATGAGGATCGAGGCGATCGGGGGCAGCGCGCCCTCGAAGATTTCACCGGTCTCGGTCAGCGACCAGCGGCGGCGGACGGCGAGCAGGAAGAAGCAGAGCGCAACGGCCACCAGCAGGGCGAAGAACGGGTTGCCGACGAAGGAGGCGATGCCGTACCAGGCGCTGCTCTTGGCTATGGTGAGGGTGCCGACCGTGCCGAGCAGGATCAGGACGATGGGGGTGGCGATCAGGAAGATGATCAGGCCCGGCCGCGGCGGGGCGACGGCGGCGGCGCCGGGACCGTCGTGGCCCACCTTCACCAGGGACTTGGTGCCGAACTCGTCCACCTGGGTCTTGACCGCGGGCAGCAGTTCGTAGTCCCTGCGGTTCATGATCGAGGCCACCCAGTAGGACAGGAAGCCCAGCGGGACGCAGATGACCAGCGAGATCAGGGCGATCAGGCCGATGTCGGCGCCGAAGACGCCCGCGCCGGCCACGATGCCCGGGTGCGGCGGGACGGCGACGTGGATTGCCAGCATGATGCCGGCCATCGGCAGCCCGAACTTCACCGGGTGGACCTTGGCGATCTTGGCGAAGGCGTAGACGATCGGCACGAGGACGATGATGCCGACCTCGAAGAACACGGGGATGGCGACGAGGAAGCCGACGGCGGTGAGGGCCACGGCCACGCGCCTGGCACCGAGTTTCGCGGTGAAGTGGTCCGCGAGGGACTGCACGCCGCCGGAGACCTCGATCATGCGGCCGAGGATGGCGCCGAGGGCGATCAGCAGGGCGACCTTGCCCATGGTGCTGCCGACGCCGTTGGAGACGACCGTGAAGACGTCCTTGAGCGGGATCTGGGCGGCGACGGCCACCAGGATGCTGACCGTCAGGAGGGCCACGAAGGCTTGGATCTTGAAGCGGATGATCAGCACCAGCAGGAGGGCGACGCCGGCGGCGGCGATGGTCAGCAGCAGCGGAGTGCCCAGCTCCACGGCCGGTTTGATGACGGGCGCGTCGGCCGCGCCCACCATCAGGGAATTGAGCAGGGGGTTCATCGAGGGTGTCTCCTTTGACAGGCGGGAGGGAGGGGGCCGGCCGCGGCGTTGGGGGCCGCCGCGGCCGGGGTCGGGGGTCGGAAGGCTTAGGCGGTGCGCTTTGCGGGGGCAACGACCTTGATGACGGCCGAGTCGTCCTCGGCGGCGAGGCCCTGGGCCTGACCGAGGAGGTAGAGCTGTTCGGCGGCGGCGGCGACCGGCGCGGCGAGCCCGGCGGCGCGGGTGGCCTTGCCGACGATACCCATGTCCTTGACGAAGATGTCCAGCCGGCTCAGGACCTCCGCGCCGTCCTCGGTGTAGGCCTCGAGGATGCGGGGGCCGCGGTTGGAGAGCATGAAGGACCCGGCGGCGCCGGCCTCGAGGGCGGCGAGGGTCTTCGCCTGGTCCAGGCCCAGGGCGTCGGCCAGGGCCATCGCCTCGGCCGCGGCGGCGATGTGAACGCCACACAGCAGCTGGTTCACGGTCTTGAGCGCCTGACCGTCGCCGGGCTTGTCGCCCACCACGGTCAGGGTGGAGGCGAGCAGTTCCAGCACCGGGCGGGCGGCTTCCAGTGCGGCGGGTTCGGCGCCGACGACGATCAGCAGGTCGCCCTCGCCGGCGCGCTTCGGGCCGCCGGAGAGCGGGGCGTCCACCAGGCTGACGCCGTACTCGGCCAGCCGGGACACGGTGGCGGGCACGGCGTCGGTGCCCACGGTGCTGCCGAGGATGACGACGGCACCGGGCTTGAGGACCCCGGCGACGCCGGTTGCGCCGAAGAGGACCTCGTCCAGCTGCTCGCCGTTGCGCACGGCCAGCAACAGCGCGTCGGCGCCCTCGGCGGCCTCACGGGCGGAGCCGAAGGTGCGGACGCCGGCCTCTTCGGCGAGCCGCAGGCGGGGCTCGGCGATGTCGAAGCCGTGGACGGTCAGTTCCGTGGCCAGCCGGGCTGCCATCGGCAGGCCCATGGCGCCGAGGCCGAGGACGGTGACTTGGTAGTTCATGGTTTTCTCCGTTGAAAGGGTGCGGCTGGTTAGAAGGTGGCGCTGAGTTTGCGCGTGACCTGGGCGAGGGATTCGTCGTCGCCGACGTTGCCGGCGAAGACGACGTACGGGATGCCCTTGGCGGGTCCGTCGACCGGCTCCCAGAGGGAGACAATGCCCGGGAGCATGGGGCCGCGGACGATCGCGCGGCGGATCTCGAGGCCGTGGGCGGCCACGTCCGAGGAGGTGATCCCGCCCTTTGCGATCACGAAGCGGGGCGGGAAGGTTTTCAGCGTCCGGTTGACGACCGCGACGACGGCGGCCGAGACGGTGCGGGCGATCCGCAGGCTCTCCCTGGCGTCGTCGGCCTTGATCAGGAGGCGGCTGGTGTGCAGGATGACGTCCGCGCCGTGCAGGGCGTCGACGACGCGGGCGACCGTGGCGTCCAGGTGCTCCTCGGCGCGGTCGTCCAGGAGCTGTTCGACGTCGATCTCCACGATCCGGGCCGACCCGTGCTGGGCAGTCAGGGCGTTGAGCTGGCGGGTGGTGACGCCCACGTGCGAACCCACCACGATCAGGCCGCCGGCCCCGGAGGGCTGGTTCCCGGCGTAGGCCTCGGCGCCGGTGAGTTCGGTGCGGATTTCCTGCCCGATCCGGGCGCGGACGAACGGCGGGCCGACGCGGTAGAGCAGCTTCTTGCCGCGGCGTTCTGCCTCCTGCAGGCCCAGGGAGAGGAGCCGGAGGTCGTTCTCGGAGACGATGTCCGCCACGATCGGGGTGGAGTCGACGGCGGCGTCGATGGCGTCCGCGATGGCGCGGGCCGAGGCCTGCGGGTCCCCGGCCCGGATGGTGTCCAGGTCCAGGACGATCACGGAGCCGGCGCTGAAGCGGCCGCCGGACTTTTCCTCGACGTAGCGGGCGAGCTCGGAGTTGGCGAAGCCGAAACTGGCGTCGCGGGCGAACTCGGTGTCTGCCACCGGCGTGAGGCGGCCGGTGGCGCCGGCGCGCATGTAGTGCACCCCGCCGATCGTGACGCGGCCGGCGTCAGGGAAGGCCGGGACGATCACGACGCCGTCTGTGGCCCCGCCGTCGACTGCGCTGACGGTGGCGGCGATGACGTCCGGCTCCAGCGGGTAGTGACCGCGGAGGGTGGAATCGCTGCGGCTGACGAAGCCCACGCTCAGGGACTCGGCCTGCGCGGCGGCGAGCGCGTTGCGGACGATTTCCTCGTTGCGGGCGGCGGCCTCGGCCGGGTCCAGGCTGCGGGTGTTGGTCAGGACGTAGACGGCGTCCGCGGGACGGCCGTTGATGCGGTGGGAGAAGGCCCAGACGAAGTCCTCCACCTCCCACCGGGTCAGGACGGGGAGGTCGGCGACGGACTGGGTGCCGGTGGGGTCATCATCCAGCACCACGAGGGTGCGGGGGCCCGCCGCGGCGGCCGCGGCCACGCCGTCGGCCACCAGGGCTGCCGGTACCGGGACCTCCGCCGGAAAGGCGGCCAGGACATCTGCCTCTAAGGGCTCTGCTGCTAAGGGCACGTGCACTCCATTGTGGAAACTCTGTTGCGGTGGAATCTGCGCGGCTGGTCTCCAACCGCATTTGTAAGATGTCTGACATCTAACAAGTGAGTGTTAGTGTGGCATAAGGCACAGAGACGCGCAAGTAGACTTGTCGGGCACGCGTGTGGATGACGTTGGACGGGGAGATTTGGCTAGGAAATCGCTGGTAGGCGTCGTGGCCGACGAGCTGCTGGACCGCATCATCGCCGGCGAATTCCCGCCCGGCTCCCCGGTCCCGGGCGAGCTCGAGCTGAGCGCGCGGCACGACGTGAGCCGGATGACCGTCCGTGAGGCGATCAAGACCCTGGAGGCCCAGCACATCCTGAGCGTCGAGCGCGGGCGGGGCACGTTCGTCAACCCGCTGAGCCGCTGGGCATCACTGGAGGCCGTGCTGCGCGCGGCCTCGGAGGGCACCAACGACGCCGCCACGGCGGTCCAGCTCATCGAACTGCGGCGGATGTTGGAATCGGGGGCCTGCGAACTGGCGGCCTCGCGGATCAGCGACGCCGACCTGGACACCCTCCGCGGCCAGGTGGAGTCAATGCGCGCCGCCCACGAACACCACGACGTCGCAGCCTTCGTCGCCGCGGACCTCGCCTTCCACGACCTGATCCTGCGCGCTTCGGAGAATGTTTTCGCGGCGGTGCTGTTCGCGCCGTTGCACCGGGTCCTTGAGCGGCGCCGGACCCAGACCTCCGAGGTGCGTGAGATCCAGGCCCACGCGATCGAGCACCACGGAAAGATTGCGGCGGCACTGGCCACCCGCGACCCGAGGTTGGCGCGCGACGCCATGGACGCCCACATGCAGCAGACGCTGGATGACCTGCGGACCTACGTGCTGGCGGCCCCGGCGGGCTGACGCCGCCTCTTCATGCCGCCCAATGGCCGGGCTATCGGCGCCCCAAGCCTGTTTAGGCCAGGGAGAGGAAGAGCTTCTCCAGTTCGGCGCGGTCCAGGCTGGGGTCCTCCTGCTGCATGCACTGCTGCAGGCCGGTGGCGATGATGGAGAAGCCGGCCTTGTCGAGGGCGCTGGAGACGGCCGCGAGCTGGGTCACGACGCTCTTGCAGTCGCGGCCCTCCTCGAGCATGCGGGTCACGGCGGCAAGCTGGCCCTGGGCGCGGCGAAGCCGGTTAATGACGGACTTCATGTCCGTGGGATCGAGTTCCATGGGAGCCTCCCGGAAAAGTGGTGGATTACCGTCTATCATATACCCCCTGCCGTATCATGCATACCCCCGGCAGGTATCGGGAATCCCCCCCGTGGGGGCCGAAAGTACCTTGCCCCGGCGTCGGTCCGGGCGTATTTCTGAGCTTGTGAACTCGGCAGCATTCCTCGATCCGGCACTCCCCTTCGGCAACGACGCGCCGGGCGGCGGCCACTGGAAGCGGCTGGTATCCCTGGGTGACTCGTTCACCGCCGGCCTGGGGGACCCTGAACCGGGCAGTCCCGGCGGCATCCGCGGCTGGGCGGACCGGATTGCGGAGGAGCTCGCCGCCCTCCGTGCCGACTTTTCCTACGCCAATCTCGCCGTCAGCGGCCTGGTGCTGCAGGAGATCGTCGACCTGCAGTTGGAGCGGGCCATCGCGCTGCAGCCGGATCTGGTGACGCTCTCCGCGGGCGGCAACGACCTGGTCTTCCACCGCCGCGACCCGGACCGTCTCGCCGTCGACTTGGACGCCGCCGTCGCCGCCCTGTCCGCCACGGGGGCGACCGTGGTGATCTTCACCGGCCCCGACTGGGGCCACACGCCCGTTTTTGGCCGCATCCGCGGGAAGGTGGCGGTGTTCAACGAGAACATTCGGACCATCGCGGCACGCCACCATGGCGTGATCGCGGACCTGTGGACCATGCGGGAACTCAGCGATCCGCGGATGTGGGACCCGGACCGGCTGCATTTTTCGCCGCTGGGCCACCACACCATTGCGGGCATGGTGCTGGACACCCTGCAGGTTCCGCACACCTTGGTGCCGCTGCGACCCAAGCCGCTGCCCGCGCCCGGCTGGCGCCAGACCCGCACCGAGGACCTGTCCTGGGCGACGCACTATCTGTTTCCGTGGATGGCCCAGCGGCTCCGGCCGCACCCGCCCGAGAGCCCGGCCGCGCCGAAGCGCCCGGACCCCGGCCCGGTACTGCGGGTGACCGCTTCCCCCGCCGGCAGCCTCTAGTCCGGGGCGGTCCGGTCCGCTAGCCTGCAGGGACGGCCCCCGGCCGCCGCGGCCGGGTCAACGGACCGACGACGATCCCGAGGAGCGAAGATGTCCAACCACACCTACAGCATTTCCGAAATAGTCGGCACCTCGACGGAGGGCGTCGATGCGGCCGTCCGTAACGGCATCGCCGAGGCCGCCAAGACCCTGCGCAATCTGGACTGGTTTGAGGTCAAGGAGATCCGCGGGCACCTGGAAAACAACGAGGTGGCCGACTGGCAGGTCACCATCAAACTCGGCTTCCGGCTGGAGCGCTGACCCGCCGTCTTGCCGTGCTTTCTGCTGGACGCCTGCTAACGATTGCATCTCCCTTGCGGCGATTTCCTCCGCCCGGGTGGCAATTTGATAGTAAGCATGATTAGTATTTACCCAGAAGGACGAAGCGCACCCGGCAACCCGGGTGTCTCCTCAACAGAAAGCGAAGGACAGCAAATGGGTATTCTCGGATTTCTGATTCTGGGTCTCATCGCCGGCGCAATCGCCAAGGCCATCCTGCCGGGCCGTCAGGGCGGCGGCTGGGTCATCACGATGGTCCTCGGCGTTGTTGGCGCCCTCCTGGGCGGCTTCATCGGCAGCGCAATCTTCGGCACCGGTCTGCAGGACTTCTTCTCGCTGACCACTTGGCTGCTGGCGATCGTTGGTTCGATCATCGTTTTGCTCATCTACGGCATGATCACCCGCCGTTCGCACCGCTAAGTCGGAGCACCAGGAACCGGCTCCGGGATTTACTCCCGGGGCCGGTTTTTTGTTCCCGGATATCCGCCGGGGGTCATCCGGCCGCCGCGGATATCCACAAATCAGCACGGAATAGGAGCGCAGTATGAAGAACAAACTTGTTTTCGGCACAGGCCTTGCCGCCGGCTACATCCTGGGGTCCCGCTCGGGCCGCGCCGCGTACGAGAAGCTGAAGACCCGCGCGTCGGAACTCTGGCAGAGCAAGCCGGTGCAGGACGGCGTCTCCGCGGCCGCTGAAGCGGTCAAGGACAAGGCCCCGGAAGTATCGGGCCAGCTGGCCGAGGCGGCCCGCCGCGCCGGAACGGTCATCACCTCGAAGGTCCACCACGACGGCTCAGCGGACGACGGCGCCACGAACGCAGCCGACGCCGCCCCTCGTGAGGACACCGCCACGGCAGAACCCACGGGCGCAATCCCGGCGCACAGCACCCACGTGGGCACCCCGAACCTCGGCACCGACGAGGCGCCGAAGCACGTCACGCCGAACTAGGCCGCAGCTAGCGGTTTTCGCTGCGGTTTCGGACAGGCGCCCGCCGGATCCGGGGTGCGTCCGCCCGAAACCGCAGCGAGAATCCGGGACTGCAGCGAAATAAGGGCCGACCCCGCGCGAGTTCACCCGACCGGAGAGGCCACGACTGCCGCCCGGAGTTACGCTCCGGGCGGCAGTCGGCTTTCCACCACCGTGGCATCGAGCGCGGCGGAGGTGCGGATCCGGGCGGCGAAGCCGTTGTCCGTCAAGATGGAACGGGCGGCGCGGGCCTGGCTCCGGCTGGTTTCGATTAGGAGCCAGCCGCCCGGGACGAGCCAGTCCGTGGCGCCGGCCGCAATACGCCGGTGCAGCGCGAGGCCGTCCACTCCCCCGTCAAGCGAGATCCGGGGTTCATGGAGCCTGGCCTCCGGGGGCATTCCGGCAATGGCATCGGTGGGCACGTACGGCGCGTTCACCGCCAGCAGGTCCACGCGACCCCGCAGCTCCTCGGGCAGGGCTTCGAACAGGTCGCCGGTGTGGACAGCGGCGACGGTTGCACTGAGGTTACGCCGCGCACAGGCGACGGCGGCGGGGTCAAGGTCCGCAGCGTGCAGCTCCAGCGGGCCGGCGGCCGCCAACAGCGCCGCCCCCACCGCTCCCGATCCGCAACACAGGTCCACCACCAAGGGTGGGCGCCCGGGACCGGCGTCGAGCTCCCGCAGCAGCGTCACTCCGCGCCGGACGAGGTATTCCGTGCGGCGGCGGGGGACGAAGACCCCGGGATCCACGGCAATTCTCAGCCCGCAGAAGTCCGCCCAGCCCAGCAGGTGTTCCAGCGGGAGCCCGTCGACGCGGCGGTCCACGAGGCTTTCGAGTTGATCCGTGTCCGCGGCGGCGCCGAGCAGCAGGTCAGCTTCTTCTTCGGCGAAGACACAGCCGGCGCTGCGGAGCCGCCGAATGATGTCCTGCCGCCGGGTACCGGTGTGCTGCATGGGCCGTTCCGTCCGCCGCGGGTAGGGAACTTCATGCTAGCGGTGCGGTCGGGGTCAGCCCACCACCCGGAGGGACGGCTGCGGGCGTGCCGGTACCAGCCGAAGGACTTTCTTGCGGGCGGCGGCGGCGCTGGGCCGGTCCGCGGGGTTCATGGCCGTCATCGACTTCAGCAGGCCGGTCCAGCCGTTGCCCAGCGTGGCGGGGATCGCCGGGCTGCGGAGGGTGCGGGCCACGAGCGACTCCACCGGGGTCCCCGGATAGGCCTTCTCCCCCGTGAGGCACTCGAGGAGCACCAGGCCCAGGGCGTAGATGTCGGTGGCGGGGTGGAGCGGCTGTTCCTTGGCCTGCTCCGGGCTCATGTAGTGCACCGTACCGGAGGACATGCCGGCCTCGGGGGTGGTGCCGGCCGTCACGGCGATGCCGAAGTCGGCCAGCCGTACCGAGCTGCGCCGCAGCTGGCTAACGAGGATGTTGGCGGGTTTGATGTCCCGGTGGACCAGGCCCCTGCCGTGGACGTGGTCGAGGCCGGCGAGGGCATCGGCGGCCCACGACGCGACGGCGGCGGGCTCGGTGGCGCCCTGGTGGATGCGGTCGCTCAGGCTTCCGCCGCTGGCATATTCCTCCACCAGGTAAGGCCGGCCGGCCCACCGGTCGCCCTCGGGGACGGTGCCGGCCGCAACGAAGCGGACGACGGCGGGGTGGTCCAGGGAGGCGAGGACCCGTGCCTCGTCGAGGATCCGGGAGGCGTCCTTTTCGGCCGGCCCCTCGGCGACCTTGATGGCGACCGGCCGGCCGGTGGCGAGGTCGCTGCCGCGGTAGACCGTGGACGTTGCGCCGCGGCCCAGCCGCTCGTGGACCAGAAAGCGGCCCTGGGGTTCGTTGGGGAGGGCCAGCAGGCTGGCGTCGAGGCCGGGCAGCCCGGCTGCCGGCAGGAGGGTCTCGGTGACCGGAACGGCGCTCACGAAAGGGAGGCCAGTGCGTTGGAGGGGTGGAGGATGCCGTCGACTTGGAAGCCGCAGGAGCAGCGCCAGACCGGCGGCAGCGAGGCCGGCCCGCCGTCGGACTCATAGGAGTAGTCGGCCATGGTGGCGAGCGCCGGGGCCTCCCACTGCATTGGGGTGCCGCAGTGGCTGGGGGCCAGGGCGCGGATGGCAGCGGAGGTCCGGTCCGCGGTCTGGGCCTGGTTTTCCAGCTCCACATCCAGGGAGCCCGCCTCAGGCCCGAAGCCGTGGTCGATGGTCAGCAGCCGCGACTCATCATTTTTGCGCGATAGGTTATCCAACACATTGATAAGCATACATATCGCTAGCTGAACTAGCTAGTTTTGGGGAGCGGAACTTTGCTCCGGTCAGTGGCTGGCGGTGTGCTCGTCCAGGGCCTCGGTCATCTTGCGCAGGAAGGACACGATCACGCGGCTCTCGTCGGGCGTGAGGCCCTCGGCAACCTCGAGCATCCGGCGGTGCATCTGCCCCAGGGTTTCCCGGACCTCGGTATCGGTCTCCGTCGTCGGGACGATCACCAGGGAGCGCCGGTCGGTGGGGTGCGGCTCGCGGCGGACATGCCCGCTGAGCACCAGCCGGTCGATCAGGGAGGTGGTGGACGCCGTCGTGATTCCCAGCATGCGGCTGAGGTCCTTGGGCCCCACCCGCTCTCCGGAGGACTGGGCGCGGAGCAGGTAGCGCAGCGCCAGCAGGTCGGTCTCGCCCATGCCCATGGAGTCCCTGGTGGAACGCCGGGTGGCGACCTCGGCGGAGCGGTAGCCGCGGAGCGCCTGCAGCACGGCGGTGGGGGCATCAACCTGCCCCTCCAAGCCGTACCAGTAGCCTGAGTCTGCCGTTACATGGGAGTCCATAGATCAATCCTAGCCGAGCTGATAACTAGACAGGCTTCCTAACGTGGCCTGTCGGGTGCGGGACGCAAAAAACCCCCGGCGTCCTGTCGCCAGGATGCCGGGGGAATTTCCACTCTTCGCTAAAAGAGTGGGCCCTGTGGGGATCGAACCCACGACCCACGGATTAAAAGTCCGATGCTCTACCAACTGAGCTAAAGGCCCCCTCAAGCGGCCGCTGCACGGGAAACGCGGCAGAAACCGGCTCCGGGCGCAGTGGCAGCGCCATCCATTTCTGGACGTTAACACTGTACCGCAGACCACGCCGCGCTTTTCACCGCCGACGCGCCGTAACGGGCCGATCCCGCGGCGGCGCGGGCGCCCCGGACCGGTTCCCGGTACCTTCCCGGTGCGGGCTGCCGGGCCCCGCCGGACGCTCGATTCCCCGATGGCACAGGAGTAGCGTGGTGGCATGAGCGAGCAAGCAGGTACCGGCAATCCCGGCCCCGTCCGTCACCACAAGCCGAAGCCCTTAGCGCCGATCGACTTCGAGCCGTTCGCCGGCGGCGCCGATCCGGCCCGCGTGTCAGAGGCGGCCCACCTGGCCGCCCAGGCGCTGGTCCGCCGCGGCCGCGACAGTGACGACCCCAAGGTCACCAAACGCCTGGTGAAGCTCGCCGACGAACAGGGCCTGGAGGCGATCGCCGAGATGTGGGCCGAGAGCCCGGCCCGGTCCCTGCCCGGCGCCCTGTGGCGCTTGTATGCCCTGCGCGCCGCGACGGTGCAGGATCCGGAGCGGATCTCGGTGTACTTCCGGGCAGGCAAGGACACCGCGCAGGTGTCCCACGCCGTCGCCGGGGCGGCCGAGCCGCCGGGCGCCGAGGAGATGCGCACCATGGCGGATGCCATCCTCTCCGGGGCGTTCGACGGCGAGTTCGACGTCGCGCTGGAACGGTCCGCGGCGTTTTGCCGGGTAGTTGCCCTGGGGCAGGCCACCCTCGCCGACGGCGCCGAGCACAGCGACGCCGGGCACGCCACCAAGCTCACGCGGAACTCGCACCTGCTGGTCAAAACCGCGGAGGACCTGGAGCACGCGGCCAACGCGTGGCGCCTCGGCGAGCTCGACTAGAGACCCACCGGACCGGCCATGGCGGGGTCCGGATACGCCCGCCGGGGCCCCGCTGTCAATCTTGACTTGGTCCGTCGGGCGTAGAAAACTAAAACCGGTGCCGAGCTGCGAAACCCCCGGGCTTCAACAATTAGCCGCCTAGAGCGGCCTACCGCCGAGAGGCGTATCCGGCTCGGCACCATCTACTCTTCCCCCTCTGTTCCGCCCCCGCAGGGCCGCCGTCCACCGGACGGTAAAGTGATCTTCATGCGCGGGCCGATCAATTCGAATCAAGGCCGGCGGACCACGCCCGTGTACGCCTCATTCGGAGACCGGTAACCCCACGTGAAGCTGCGACTTTTTCCCCAGGAACCTGCGGGACTGAACCTCCTGTCCCAGATGGCCCGGCAGATCCTGCTGGCCACCGGCACGCTCTCGGAGATCCTCGGCGCGCCCGCGGCCGAACACTCCCGCCTGGTCGAGGACATGCACAACCACGAGGCGAAGGCGGCCGAGCTGCACTTCGCGCTGCTGACCCACATGCGCAGCAGCTTCCTCAACCCGGTCCCCCGCGACGACATGTACGCCCTCTCCCGCTATCTGAACGAGGCGATGGAGAAGCTGGACGCCGCCGCGGACCTGGTCTTCCTCTACAAGCTGGACCGGCTGCCCCGCCGCGCCGCGGACCAGTTGGAAATCATCAGCCGGCAGGCGGAACTGACCGTCGAGGCGATGCGCCAGCTGAACAACCTGGACGAGCTGGAGGACTACTGGATCGAGGTGCTGCGGCTGACCAAATGCGCCGAACGCACCCACCGGGTCTGGGTGGCGGACATGCTCAAGGACATGAAGCACGCCCAGTACGCCCGCAACCGGGACATCGCCGACCAGCTGGTGGATGTCACCAAGGACATGCGCCGGATCGCCACCCAGGTAGGCAGCATCATCGTCAAGGAATCCTGACGTGTCCCTGGTCTTCTTCGCCGCGGTGGTGCTGTTCGCCGCGGCCTTCGCCTTCCTGAACGGTTTCCGGGACGCCTCCTCCTCGGTGGCGCTGGCCGTCCGCACCCGGGCGCTGACCCCCACCATCGCGGTCCTGCTGGCCGGGCTGTTCAACTTCGTCGGGGCGGCCCTCAGCGCGGCCCTGGCCCTGGAGGTCAGCCGCACCTGGGTGGTGCTGCCGGCCGGCGGCAACGGCCTGACCATCCTGATGGCCGGATTGCTCAGTGCGGTGCTGTGGGGCGTCTACAACTGGTGGCGGGGCATCCCGTCGTCGTCCACGCATGCGCTGGTCGGCGGCCTTGCCGGCGCCGGCCTCGCCAGCGTGGCGGTGGGCGGACATTCGGTGCTGGGAGTGGACCAGTCGCTGATGGTACAGGTGGTGCTGCCGCTGCTGATCTCCCCCGCCATCGCCTTCGCCGGGTCCTACCTGCTGGTCTGGCCGGCCACGTGGGCCGCGCGCTACACGCCCCCCGGCGTCGTCAACAGCAGGGCCCGGCGTGCACAGGCCGTGGCCGCGGGCGCCGTCGCGTTCGGGCACGGGCTGCAGGACGGCCAGCGCACCAGCGCCGTGCTGATCCTGGCGATGATCGCGGCGGGCCTGGCCGACGGCGGCTCCATGCCGGTGTGGGTGGCCCTGTTGACGGCCGCCATGCTGACCGCCGGGACGCTGGCGGGCGGGTGGCGGATTTCCTACACCCTGGGCCACCGCCTGGTCCGGATCGATCCGCTGCGCGGGTCCGTGGCGCAGCTCTACAGCAGCCTGATCCTGCTGGTGGGCGCGATCGGGCTGCACTGGCCGGTATCCACCACGCACACCGTCACCGCGGCGGTGCTCGGCGCCGGGGCGAACCAGGGCTACGCCGCCACGAACCGGCGGCTGGTGCTGCGGATCCTGGCGTTCTGGACGCTCACGCCGCTGGTGACCGCCGCCGTGGCCTTCGTGCTGGAGCTGGCGCTCTCGCCGCTCTCAAACCTGTAGCACCCGGCAAAGGCCAGCCAGCCCCCTGGCTTTATCCGAAGCGGCCGGAGACGTAGTCCTCGGTGGCCTTGACGGTGGGGTTGCTGAAGATGGTGTGGGTGTCCCCGTACTCGATCAGCTTGCCAGGCTTGCCGGTGCCGGCGATGTTGAAGAACGCCGTCTTGTCCGAGACGCGGGCCGCCTGCTGCATGTTGTGGGTCACGATCACCACGGTGTACTCATCCTTGAGTTCGTTGATGAGGTCCTCGATGGCGAGGGTGGAGATCGGGTCCAGCGCGGAGCAGGGCTCGTCCATCAGGATGACCTGCGGTTCCACGGCGATCGCGCGGGCGATGCAGAGGCGCTGCTGCTGGCCGCCGGAGAGGCCGGAGCCGGGCTTGGCCAGGCGGTCCTTGACCTCGTTCCAGAGGTTCGCGCCGCGCAGGGAGCGCTCCACCAGCGCGTCGGCGTCGCCCTTGGAGATCTTCTTGTTGTTCAGCTTCACGCCAGCCAGGACGTTGTCGCGAATGGACATGGTGGGGAACGGGTTGGGCCGCTGGAAGACCATGCCGATCTGCGAGCGCACCGTCACCGGGTCCACGCCGGGGCCGTAGAGGTTGTCGCCGTCGAGCAGCACCTCGCCCTCCACGCGGGCGCCCGGGATCACCTCGTGCATCCGGTTCAGGGTGCGCAGGAAGGTGGACTTGCCGCAGCCGGACGGGCCGATGAAGGCCGTGACGGACTTGGCGTCGATGTTGATGTTGACGTCCTCGACGGCCAGGAATTTGCTGTAGTAGACGTTGAGGTCTTTGACGTCGATGCGCTTAGACATGCTGTTCCTTCACTGGGAGAGATTGAGGGTCCGGAGCCGGCGCGGGCCTAGCGGCCGGCTTTCGGGGCGAAGATGCGGGCCACCAGGCGGGCGGCGAGGTTGAGCAGCATCACCAGGATGATCAGGACCAGGGCCGCGCCCCAGGCGCGCTGGTCCGACGGTCCCGGGTTCGACGGCGAGGTCGGGTTCAGGATCTGGGTGTAAATGAACGTCGGGAGCGAGGCCATCCAGCCGCCGAAGACGTTGTTGTTGATCGAGGTGGCGAAGCCGGCGGTGACCAGGATGGGGGCGGTCTCGCCGATCACGCGGGCGATCGCGAGGGTGACGCCGGAGGCGATACCGGAGATCGCCGTCGGAATGACCACCTTGAGGATGGTGCGCCACTTCCGCACGCCCAGGGCGTAGGACGCCTCGCGCAGTTCATTCGGGACGATCTTCAGCATTTCCTCGCTGGAGCGGACCACCACCGGGATCATCAGCACGGAGAGGGCGACGGCGGCGACGGCGCCGGTCTTGGTACCCGGGCCGGCGACGGCGAAGAAGAACGCCGCGGCAAAGAGACCGGCCACGATCGAGGGGATGCCGGTCATCACGTCGACGAAGAAGGTAATGGCGCGGGCCAGTGGGCGGTCATCGCCGTATTCAACCAGGTAGATCGAGGTCAGCAGGCCCACCGGCACGGAGATGACCGTGGCCAGCAGGGTAATTTGCACGGTGCCGATGAGGGCGTGGTAGATGCCGCCGACCACGGGGGCGCCGTTCTCGACGCTCTTGTTGTCGAACGCGCCGGTCACCCCGTTCATGGAGGTGCCGAGGAACCCGGGATCCAGCAGGCCGGGAAGGCCCTTGACCAGCACGGTCCAGATCACGGAGACCAGGGGAAGCAGGGAGATCAGGAACGCGCCCACCACCAGGCAGGTAGCCAGCTTGTCCTTGGCCCGGCGGGAGCCCTCGACGGCGGCGCTCCAGCCGACCAGGCCCGCGGTGAAGAGGATGGCCGAGACGATTCCCCAGCCGAAGGGGTTGAAGCCGATCAGGGCCAGGATGGCGGCGCCGAGGATCAGGGCGAGGGCCAGGACGATGTACGGCGCGGCCTTGGGCAGCTGGCCCTTGGTCAGGGCCGAGCGCTTCTTGACGGGGGTCAGGGTGGCAGTCATTTAGTTGGCTCCCGAGAATTCTTTGTGCCGGGTGATGATCCACCGGGCGAGCATGTTCACGCCGAGGGTGATGATGAACAGGACCAGGCCGGCCGCGATCAGGGTGCTGACCTTCAGGCCGCTGGCCTCCGGGAAGTTCAGGGCGATCTCGGCGGCGATGGTCTGGTTGCCGGACTGGATCAGGCTGGCGGTCAGGGCGCCGGAGGAGAGCACCAGCGCCACGGCCATGGTCTCTCCGAGCGCGCGGCCCAGGCCCAGCATGATGGCGCTGATGATGCCGGGGCGGCCAAACGGCAGTACCGCCATCCGGATCATCTCCCAGCGGGTGGCGCCCAGGGCCAGCGCGGCCTCCTCGTGCAGCTTGGGGGTCTGCAGGAAGATTTCGCGCGAGAGCGAGGTGATGATGGGCAGCACCATGACGGCCAGGACGATTCCCGCGGTCAGGATGGTCTTGCCGGTGGCCGACGCCGGGCCCTGGAAGATCGGCAGCCAGCCGAGGTTGGAGGCGAGCCAGCCGTAGGCCGGGGAGATTTCGCGGGCCAGGAAGGCCGCGCCCCAGGCGCCGTAGACCACCGAGGGGATGGCGGCGAGCAGGTCGATCACGTAGCCCAGGCCCGAGGCGAGCCGGCGGGGGGCGAAGTGCGAGATGAAGAGCGCGACGCCGATCGCCACGGGGGTGGCGATGACGAGGGCGATCACGGCGGCGATCAGGGTACCGATCACGATCGGCCAGATGTAGGCGAAGAAGCCCGCTCCGCCTTGGATCTTGTCCGGCGGGGCGACGAGCGCCGGGACGGCCTGGATCACCAGGAAGAGCGCCACGCCGAAGAGGACGGCAAGGATCAGGCACCCGGCGGCCAGGGTGGCTGCGGAGAAGACTTTGTCACCGGCGCGGCCTGCGCCCCGGGACGTGGTCAGGGAGGTGGTGGTCACTTCACGATCCTTCAGCTTCGATCTGCGCTGCGCGGCGGACGGGTCACGCCCGCTGCGCGGCGGTCAATCTGGGGTACGGCGGACAAACGGCTAGGTTCCCTGCCCCGGTCAGGCGGTCAATGACCGCCCGGCCGGGACAGGGAACCTGGCTCAGGCTGGTGTTTCCACTATGCCTTGCGGGGAAAGGGATTCCCTAGGACTTTGCCTTGATCGATTCGATCGACTTCGCGGCCTTGTCCTGCAGGGCCTTGGACAGCGGTGCGGACTTCGCGGACTCGGCGGCAGCCTTCTGGCCGGCGTCGGAGACGACGTAGTTCTCGAAGGCCTTGACCAGGTCCGCGGTTTCCTTGCTGTCGTAGGTGCTGCAGACGACGTGGAAGGAGACCAGGACGATCGGGTAGGCACCCTCGATGGTGGTCTTGCGGTCCAGCTTGATGGAGAGGTCGTTGGCGGCGCGGCCCTCGACCGGCTTGCCGGCGTCGACGGCCTTGGCGGCAGCGTCGGCGGAGATCGTGGTGAAGCCGTTGCCCACCTTGATCTGGGCAACGCCCAGCTTGCCGCTGACGGCGGAGTCGTCGGCGTAGGTCACGGCACCGGGGGTGTCGGTGACGGTCTTGACGACGCCGGAGGTGCCCTTGGCGTTCTCGCCCTTGAGCGAGGCCGGCCAGACGCCGGAGGACTTGTCGGTCCAGACGTCGGACGCGGCGGCGGACAGGTAGTCGGTGAAGTTCTGCGTGGTGCCGGAGTCATCGGAACGGTTGACCGGGGTGACCTTGAGGTCCGGAAGCTTGGCGTCCGGGTTCAGGGCGGCGATGGCCGGGTCGTTCCATTTGGCGATCTGGCCGCGGAAGATCTTGGCGACGGTGGCGGCGTCCAGCTTCAGGTCCTTGACGTCGGGCAGGTTGAAGGCCACGGCGATCGGGGAGATGTAGACCGGGATGTTCAGGGCGCCGTCGGGGCCGCACTTGGCCTTGGAGGAGGCGTACTCGTCGTCCTTGAGGTACGCGTCGGAGCCGGCGAACTGGGCCGAGCCGTCGAGGATGGCCTTGCGGCCTGCGCCGGAGCCGTCCGGAGAGTACTGCACCTGGGCGCCCTGGTTGGCGGAGGCGAAGTTGGTCTTCCACACGTCCATGGCCGCACCCTGCGCGGAGGAACCGATGCCGGTCAGCGTGCCGGTGACCTTGGCGCCGGAGGCGGCCGGGGTGCCCGCGGTGGAGTTGGTCGCGTTGTCGGAGCCGCAAGCGGTGAGCGCCAGGGCGCCGGCTGCGATAACAGCGATGGCCGCGTTGCGGCCGAAGCGTGATGCCTTCACTAGATGTACCCCTTCCAGGGATAAACAGATGCGTGCCGGACCGGAGACGTCCGTACAGAAAAGACGGTGGGTACGTTTTGTACCTTTACCGACGCTAAGTGCCCCAAGTGAAGAGAATTGGGGTCCAAAGTGAACGGCGGGTTAACGAATCCCGGCTATCGGCTGACATCTGCACCGATTTCGACCGTTGATGGTTGCGTTGCGGGCGGACCGGCCGTAAGAGCCGCGCCGCGCGGAGCGGGCGCCGGGGCCAGCAAATAGACTGGACCCCATGGCCGCCGCTACAGGGATTTCCGCAAGCGCACGGTTCCTGCGTGGGCGGATTCGTACCGGCTTCGTCCGGAGCCGGAACTCTTTGCTGCCGGCGGTCCAGATGACGGCGTGCGCCGTCGGGGCCTACGCATTCGCCGAGTACGTCCTGGGCCACACGGGGCCACTGTTTGCCGCCACCTCCTCCCTGATCGCCCTGGGCTTCTCCCGTGATCCGCGGCTGCGCCGCGTCGTGGAGGTGGGCCTGGGCTGCACCATCGGCATTGTGGTGGGTGACCTGCTGCTGCACTGGCTGGGCGCGGGAATCTGGCAGGCCGCCGTCGTGCTTCTCTTCTCGATTCTACTGGCGCGGTTCCTGGACAGCGGAACGATTTTCACCACCCAGTTGGGCCTGCAGTCGCTGCTGGTGGTGCTGCTGCCGGCCCCGGCCGGCGGTCCGTTCACCCGCAGCATCGACGCCGTCGTAGGCGGGGTCTGCGCCCTGCTGGTGACGTTCCTGATCCCGCGGGACCCGCGCCGCGAACCGCGCAACGACGTCAAGAAGCTGCTGCACGAACTCGCCGAGGTGCTCCGGGAATGCTCGGAAGCGCTGACCCGCAGCGACGCCACCCAGGCCTGGCACGCGCTGATTCGCGGCCGGAACTGCCAGCCGCTGGTGGACGCGATGCGGCAGAGCCTGCGCTCCTCCGGCGAGGTGGCCGCCCTGGCGCCGGCCTACCGGCGCTACCGCGACGAACTGGACCAGCTGTCCCAGTCGCTGGACTACATCGACCTTGCCCTGCGCAATAGCCGCGTCTTCGCCCGCCGCCTGACCAGCGCCATCAACCACGCCGCGCTCTCCGACGACGCCACCGAGAACATCGCCGAGGTGCTGATGGAAACGGCGGCGGCGATCGACGAGCTGGGGCTGGGCCTGGCGGAGGTGCACGACGGCGTCCGCCGCGCCCACCTGCGCACCGCCCGGGTGGAGCTCAGCGAGATCGCCGGCCGGTTGCACCCGCGCCTGCTGGACGTGCAACGGCTGGAGGGCGAGACCGTGGTGATGCTCTTCCGTCCGCTGATGGTGGACCTGCTGGAGGCCTCCGGCGTGAACTCGGATGAGGCCCGGGACATCCTGCCTGCGCTCTAGCCTGTCGGTGCCCGAGGTTAGGGTGGAGCAATGGCTACAAAGACTTCCCGGGCCGCCAAGGCGCCGGGCTATAAATGCGCGGAATGCGGCTGGACCACTGCCAAGTGGGTGGGCCGCTGCGGTGAGTGCCAGGCGTGGGGCACCGTGGAGGAAACCGGCGCCGCGGTGGCCCGGACCACCGCCGCCACCACCGTGCTGGAACCGGCCCGCCGGATCGCCGACGTCGACGCCACCACCGCGGCCTTCCTGCCCACCGGCGTGGACGAACTGGACCGGGTGCTCGGCGGTGGCCTGGTTCCCGGCGCCGTGATCCTGCTCGCCGGTGAACCCGGCGTCGGCAAGTCCACCCTGCTGCTGGACGTCGCGGCCAAGTTCGCCCGGACCGCCCAGGACGTTCTCTACGTCACCGGCGAGGAGTCCGCCGCCCAGGTGAAGCTGCGCGCGGACCGGATCGACGCCGTCGCCGAGTCGCTGTACCTCTCCGCGGAGACGGACCTGGGCCAGGCGCTGGGCCAGGTGGAAAAACTTGAGCCGAGGCTGCTGGTGGTGGACTCGGTGCAGACGCTCAGCAGCGCCGACGTCGACGGCAGCGCCGGCGGCGTCTCCCAGGTGCGCGAGGTGGCCGCGTCCCTGATCGCGGCGGCGAAGCGCCGCAACATGACCACCCTGCTGGTGGGCCACGTAACCAAGGACGGCTCCATCGCCGGGCCCCGGCTGCTGGAGCACCTGGTGGACGTGGTCTGTCAGTTCGAGGGTGAGCGGCACTCCCGGCTCCGGCTGCTGCGGGCGGTCAAGAACCGCTATGGGCCCACGGACGACGTCGGGTGCTTCGACCTGAACGAGGACGGCATCACCGGCCTGGCCGATCCGAGCGGGCTGTTCGTCTCCCGCACCAAGGATCCGGTGTCCGGCACCTGCATCACGGTCACCCTTGAGGGCCGCCGGCCGCTGCTGGCGGAGGTGCAGTCGCTGCTGGCAGAGAGCGCCAATGCCCAGCCCCGCCGCGCCACCAGCGGCCTGGACAGCTCAAGGGTCGCTATGCTGCTGGCGGTGCTGCAGCAACGTGCCGGCTGCCAGCTGCACAAGGATGACTCCTACGTGGCGACGGTGGGCGGGGTGAAGCTCAGCGAGCCCGCCACCGACCTCGCCGTCGCCCTGGCGGTGGCGAGCGCCAAGGCCAGGAAGCCGCTGCCGCAACGGCTGATCGCCTTCGGCGAGGTGGGCCTGGCCGGCGAGGTCCGGCCCGTCCCCGGGATCAACCAGCGGATCCAGGAGGCGCACCGGCTGGGTTTCACCCACGCCGTGGTTCCCGCGAGCCCGGCCGGGCACGGTCCGGTCCCGGAGGGTTTCTCGGTCCGCGAGGTGGGCCACCTGACGGAGGCGCTGAGCCTGCTGATCGCCTAAGCCTCTCCGGCGCTGCACCGCCCCCGGCAACTGCCTGACGATGGGCGCCCGGCCGTGAGGCCCTTGCCATGCATACCCCCTAGGGGTATGTTGAGTGGTGCACGATGCCGATGAGTTTTCAGGAGGCAGCACCATGGAACACCAGCACGGCGGCCACACGGACCATCTCCGGAGCCAGCACCCCCACCCGGACCAGCACGACAGTGCCCGAGGCCACGGCGTACACGGCCATGCCGGGATGCCGGCCGGGGACGCCGCCCATCACGGCCAGCACCCGGCCCAGGATGACGACCATGCCGTCCACCAGCACGGCCAGCATGCCGGGCACAGCGTGGCGATGTTCCGGAACAAGTTCTGGCTGACGCTGGTTCTGTCCGTCCCCGTGGTCCTGTTCAGCCCGATGTTCGGCCACCTGCTGGGCTACGAACCCCCGCAGTTTCCCGGCTCCGCCTGGATTCCGCCGGTGCTGGGCACGGTGGTCTTCCTGTACGGCGGCCAGCCGTTCCTCAAGGGCGGCGTCAGCGAGCTGAAGTCCCGCAAGCCCGGCATGATGCTCCTGATCGCTATGGCCATCACGGTCGCCTTCCTCGCGTCCTGGGCGACCAGCCTGGACCTCGGCGGCTTCGACCTCGACTTCTGGTGGGAGCTGGCGCTCCTGGTGGTCATCATGCTGCTGGGGCACTGGATCGAAATGCGCGCCCTGGGCTCGGCGCAGGGGGCCCTCGATGCCCTGGCCGCCCTGCTGCCCGACGAGGCGGAACGGGTCACGGACGCCGGCACCGAGACGGTGAAGGTCTCCGACCTGGCCGAAGGGGACACGATCCTGGTCCGCCCCGGCGGCCGGATGCCCGCCGACGGCGAGGTGACCGAGGGCCAGGCCGAGTTCGACGAATCGATGATCACCGGCGAGTCCCGCACCGTCCTGCGCTCCCCCGGCGACGCCGTCGTGGCCGGGACCATCGCGACGGACAACAGCGTCCGGGTAAGGGTCTCGGCCACCGGCGAGGACACCGCGCTGGCCGGGATCCAGCGGCTGGTGGCCGAGGCACAGTCCTCCTCCTCGAAGGCCCAGGCCCTCGCGGACCGGGCGGCGGCGTTCCTGTTCTACTTCGCCGCAGGCGCGGGCGTCGTGACCTTCATCGCCTGGACGCTGCTGGGCAGCCTGGCCGACGCCGTCGAACGCACCGTCACCGTCCTGGTCATCGCCTGCCCGCACGCCCTGGGCCTGGCCATCCCGCTGGTGATCGCCATCTCCACGGAGCGGGCCGCGCGTGCCGGCGTCCTGATTAAAAACCGGATGGCCCTGGAGCGGATGCGCACCGTCGACGTGGTCCTCTTCGACAAGACCGGAACGCTCACCAAGGGCGCCCCGGAAGTCCGGGATGTGGCCGCTGCGGAGGGTTCGGACCGGGACGAGGTCCTGGCGTTGGCGGCCGCGGTGGAGGCCGACAGCGAGCACCCGGTGGCCCGTGCAATCGTCACCGCCGCCCGCGGACGCGGGCTCGATGTTCCGGCGGCCAGGGACTTCACCTCCCTGACCGGCCGCGGCGTCCGGGCCGACGTCGGCGGCCGCCGGCTCCACGTCGGCGGACCGGCGCTGCTGAAGGAACTGGGCCTGGCGGAGCCTGCGGACCTGGCGGCAGCCACCTCCGGGTGGGTCCGCCGCGGCGCGGCCGTCCTGCACCTGGTGGAGGGCGACCGGGTGCTGGGCGCAGTCGGGCTCGAGGACGCCGTGCGGGAGGAATCCCGGCAGGCGGTCGAGGCCCTGCAGCGCCGCGGCATCCGGGTGGCCATGATCACCGGCGATGCCCGGCAGGTGGCGGATGCCGTGGCGGAAGAACTCGGCATCGATGACGTCTTCGCCGAGGTCCTGCCGGCGGACAAGGACAAGAAGGTTGCCGAACTGCAGGCCCGGGGATTGAAGGTGGCCATGGTGGGCGACGGCGTGAACGACTCCCCCGCCCTGGCCCGGGCCGAGGTGGGCATCGCGATCGGCGGCGGCACGGACGTGGCGGTGGAGTCCGCCGGGGTGGTGCTGGCCGGCAACGATCCGCGGGCGGTGCTGTCCATGGTGGACCTGTCCCGGGCGAGCTACCGGAAGATGTGGCAGAACCTCATCTGGGCCACCGGCTACAACGTCCTCGCCGTGCCCCTCGCCGCCGGTGTCCTGGCCTTCGCCGGGTTCGTCCTCTCCCCCGCCGCCGGCGCCATCCTGATGTCCGCCTCGACGGTGGTGGTGGCCCTGAACGCCCAGTGGCTGCGGCGGCTGACGCTCAACCCGGCCCAGGTCCGCTAGGCCGAACAGACACGAAAAAGGGGCGTCCGCCGGACTGGCGGGCGCCCCTTTTCGGGTCAAACGGGAACCACGAAGCCGCTAGGCCTTCTTCGGCGGCAGGGCGAGCTTGAAGATCTTGGCCCAGGTGGAGCCGACCTGCTTCCACATGGGGCCGGTGTTGTAGGGCAGGTTGTACCGGCGGCAGATGTCCCTGACCTTGGGCGCAACCTCGGCGTACCGGTTGGACGGCAGGTCCGGGAAGAGGTGGTGCTCGATCTGGTGCGAGAGGTTGCCGGTCATCAGGTGCATGAACGGGGAGCCGGAGATGTTGGCCGAGCCGATCATCTGGCGCACGTACCAGTCGCCGCGGGTCTCGCCGTCGACCATTTCCTCCGTGAAGGTGTCCGTGCCGTCCGGGAAGTGTCCGCAGAAGATGACCGCGTGGGCCCAGACGTTGCGGATGGCATTGGCGGCCAGGGTGCCGTAGAGGGCCTGCTTGCCGGAGCCGCTGAGCATGGCGACGGCGGGGGTGGCGGCGTAGTCCTTGGTGAACTGCTTGACCGCCTTGATGCCGAGGGCCTTGAGGTCCTTGAGCAGGGCCTCCTTGCTCTTCTTGCCCTCGCGGTATTCCACGAGCTCCAGGTCGTAGACGGCGATGCCCCATTCGAAGACCGGCGCCAGCAGGGCGTTGTAGACCGGGTTGCCCAGGTTGAAGGGCTTCCATTCCTGTTGCGGATCCATCCGGAGCAGGTTGTATCCGATGTCGTTGTCCTTGCCGACCACGTTGGTCCAGCGGTGGTGGAGGTCGTTGTGGGTGTGCTGCCAGGACCGGGACGGAGTGACGAAGTCCCATTCCCAAGTGGTGGAGTGGATGTCCGGATCGCGCATCCAGTCCCACTGGCCGTGCAGGATGTTGTGGCCCAGTTCCATGTTCTCGAGGATCTTGGCAAGGCTCAGCAGGGTGGTGCCGGTGGCCCAGGCCGCCTTGTTCTTGCTCACCAGCAGGGCCGCGCGGCCGGAGATCTCGAGCCCGCGCTGGATCTTGATCATCCGGCGGATGTACGCCGCGTCCTCGGCGCCGCGCTTGGCCAGCACCGCGTCCCGGATGGCGTCCAGTTCCCGGCCGAGTTCCGCGACCTGTTCGTCGGAGAGGTGCGCGGCGGCCGGCGGCCGGACCAGCGGGCTGCCGGTTTCGGCCAAGGCGCCCTTGCGGGGCTTGGCGACGGCGGCTGCGGGGGCGGCGTCTTCGCCGTCGAGGGTGGGGTTTTCTGCAAGCGTGGTCATAGGGTGGCTCTCCTCAGAGGTCGAGGTTCACGGGCCCGGCGGCTGCCGAGACACACGTCTGGATAAGTTGGCCGGGCTCGCCGTGCACTTCGCCGCTGCGAAGGTCACGGACCTGGCCGGCCCGGAGGGGGGTCAGGCAGCTGTGGCAGATGCCCATGCGGCAGCCGCTGGGCATCAGCACGCCGGCGTCCTCGCCGACGTCGAGCAGCGGCGTGGCGCCGTCGGCCTCGACCTCGCGGTCGGAGGCCTCGAAGGTGACCAGGCCGCCGTCGTGGCCCTCGCCGCCGCCCAGGTTGGTGCTGAAGCGTTCAATCGTGAGGTCGGTTTCGGGCTCGTTGGTGCCGGATTCGATCGCCCAGAGCGATTCGGCGTCGTCCAGGAAACCCTCCGGCCCGCAGGCGTAGGCGGCCCGGTCCCGCCAGTCCGGGCACAGCCGGTCCAGTTCGGCACCGGAGCTGAAGTCGGCCCGGCCGCGTTCGCCGGTGAACCAGTGGGTCACCGTGAAGTTGGGGAACTGGTCGGCGAGCTCGGCGAGCTCCTCCAGGAAGATGGAGTCCTCCCGGGTCCGGGCGGTGTGGATGAGGACGACGTCGGCATCAGGCCGGTGCGGGACCAGCGTGCGGATCATGGACATCACCGGGGTGATGCCGCTGCCGGCGGTGAGCATCAGCAGGGGCCGCGGGTGCTCCGGGAGGACGAAGTGGCCCTGCGGCGGGGCCAGGAACAGCACGTCACCGGGCTTGGTGTTGCGGACCAGCGCGCCGGAGACGGCGCCCATGTCCGTGACGGTGATGGCGGGATCCTCGCCGGCGGGTGCGCTGAGGGAGTAGGAACGCCACTGGCGGACGCCGTTGAGTTCGACGCCGATGCGGGCCCACTGGCCGGCGCGGTGCGCCTGCCAGCCGCGGCCGGGATGGAAAAAGATGGTGGCGGAGTCGGCCGTTTCCGGGACCACCCTGGTGACCACGCCGCGCAATTGGCGGGCGGAAAACACGGGGTTGAATAGCGACAGAATGTCTTCTGGGGCTAGCGGGGTGGTCAGCAGAGATGCGGCACGCGCCAGCTTACGGAGCCGGATCATTCATCAATTCTATGTCGGCGGGAGTCATAATTCTTCACTCAAGGCATACGATCGAGTCGTAGAAACTATCTCTCCACAACAGTTTTGGAGTCCACGATGGATGCGGCAACCACCTCCGGCACCGGCTACCCCGCCTATGACCCGCCCTGGCTGGCCCTGCCCACGGAGGTCAGCGACGTGCTCCGGCCCCGGATGCCGGGCATCGTGGAGGCCATCATCGACGCAGTGCCGCAGCTGGTGCCGGCCTACGCCCGTCCCATCGAGGGCCGCTTCGGCCGGGGGCTGCGGCGCGGGGTAGCCGCGGCCCTGGACCGTTTCCTGCAGCTGCCCGGCACGACGCTCCCCGCCCTTTCGGAGGAAAGCCGGGAGCTGGTGGCCGGGCTGGGCAGCGGCGAGTTTCGTCAGGGCAGGAGCATGGACGCGCTGCTGAGCGCCTACCGGATGGGTGCCCGGGTGACGTTCCGGGAGATGTCCAAGGTCTCGATGGAGCAGCACCTGGGCCAGAACGTGGTAGTGGACCTGGGTGAGTCGATCCTGGCCTACATCGACGAACTGTCCGCTGTCAGCGCCGAGGCCTACGCGTTCGAACAGTCGGAGCGGGCGGGCGCGGTGGACCGCCGCCGGACTGAACTGCTGGACCTGCTGCTGCTCGGCCAGGCGGACGAGGCGGCCCTCCGCCAGACCGCCGCGATGGCCGACTGGGCGCTGCCGCAGCGAATGTGCGTGGTGACGCTGCCGCTGGACCGGGCAGCGGGCCTGCGACTGAGGCTGGGCCCCGGGACCCTGGTGATCGAGCGGGAGACCGACGCCGTCGTCCTGGTTCCCGCACCCCGTTCCGCGGCCGCGCGGCGGGACGTGGACAACGCGCTGCGCGGCCGCGGTGCCGCGGTTGGGCCGGCCGGGGGCTGGGAAAAAGTGCCCGACTCGCTGCGTCTGGCCGTGCTGGCCGCGTCAGTCCTGCCGCACCGTGACGGCCCGGAGGATCCGCCCATCTGGGCGGACGAGCACCTGGCCGCCGTGGTGCTGGGCGCCGAGCCGTCGGCCATCGCCGAGTTGGCCAGCCGGCGGCTGGCACCGCTGGAGGGGCTCCGGCCGGCGCAGCGCGAACGGCTGGCCGAGACGCTGCTGTCCTGGCTCCGGCACTGGGGCCAGCGGGGCCCGGTGGCCGAGGAGCTCGGGATCCATCCGCAGACCGTGGGGTACCGCGCGGCGCAGCTGCGGGAGCTGTTCGGCGACGCGCTGGAGGACCCGGTGGCTCGCTTCGAGCTGGAACTGGCCCTCAACGCCGGCAGGCGCTAGGACGGCAGGTGCGCGGTCACGGAGGCGCTGGTAGGCAGGCGCTGGATCGGCAGGCGCTTGCGGCGCCATCCCGTGGCCGGGCCGGCTCAGCCCGCGGCCAGCTCCCTGCCGCGGAGCCTTAGCTCGAGGTCGTTCATTACCAGGGCGGCCAGGTCCTCGAGCGTGCGGGTGTCCTCCGCGCCGAACTCCCTGGGCTCCCGGTCCAGGATGCAGAAGGTGCCCAGGTTGTAGCCGTCGGGGGTCCGCAGCGGAATCCCGGCGTAGAACTGCAGGCCAAACTCGCCCGCCACCAAGGGGTTGGCCAGCGTCCGCGGGTCATTGGCGGCGTCGTTGATAATCCAGGGCCCCTCCTGCAGGATGGCCGAGGCACAGAGCCCGGGGTCACGGCCGATCTCGCTCACGTCGGTGCCATGGTGGGCCTTGAACCAGATCCGGTCGTGGTCCACGATGCTGACGATCGCCACCGGCACCGAGAACATCCGGGCCGCCAACGCCGCGATGCGGTCGAAGGAGCCGTCCGCTGGCGTATCCAGGATGCCGTAGCGCTCAACGGCCCGCATCCGCCCGGCCTCGTCGGGTACCGAGCCGCCGCGGCGTCGGCGGCCGGATGAGCTGATGATCTCCTGCCGGAGGGCCAGGGCCACCTCCCTGGCGGCCGGCCGGCCGGCCGGGTCGCGGGAGAGCATGGAGGCGAGCAGCTCCGCCCACTTGGGCGCCAGCTCGTCGGGGATCTTCGGGTCATGGAGGAGCCGGGCGACGGCGGACTGGATCGGCGCCCCGGGGTAGGCCATGTTTCCGGTTAGCCCCTCCAGCAGGACAAGCCCCAGGGAGTAGACGTCGCTGGCGGGACCGGCCGGGCCGCCGGCAGCCTGCTCGGGGCTGAGATAGGCGGGCGTTCCGGAGGTGCCGCCGTCCTCCTGGTCGTCCTCCGGGGCGTCCGCGAAGCAGGCGACGCCGAAGTCGGTGAGCTTGGCCCGGGGCCTGCGGTCCTCATTGCTGTAGTCCACCAGCAGGACGTTCCCGGGCTTGACGTCCCGGTGCACCACGCCGTGGTGGTGGATGTAGGACAGGCCCTCGGCGAGGTCGTAGCCGATGTGTGCCATATGCGCGGCGGAGAGCGGTCCGCGGACGGTTCGGTGCCGCAGGTCCTGGCCCGGGACGTACTCCATGACCAGGTAGCTGAGCTCCTGGCCCTCGTCGTCGCGGTCCGAACCGGCGTCCAGCAGCATCACCAGGGCATGATGGCTCATCCCGGCGAGGATGCGGGCTTCCTGCCGCTGCAGCCGGACGGCACCGGGGCCGTCCGGGTCGGCGCGGAAGAGTTTCACGGCAACCTCACGGCGCAACTGCTGGTCGTAGCACCGATACACGGTGGACTGGCTTCCCCTGCCGATCAGGGACTCAATCCGGTAGCGCCCGCCAAACAGGGCTCCGGATTCGATGGTGATGGTCAACGCCTTTAGGTGTTCCCTCGTTCGGGGTCCGCTGAACCTCGGCGGATCGGTGCTGTGAGCTGGCCTGGGGCCGGCGCCCGCAAATTAGCAAGGTTACTTATGATAACGCGGAATCGCCGGAATGATAGGGGCCGCGGCGTTTATTTCGCCGCGGTCCCCGGGCGTCCGGGCCAGGTGATGCGGTGGCTACTTCGCGGGGTTGTGGGTGCCGATCGGGACCAGCGTCAGGTCCGGCAGGTTCTTCTCGATCCGCCGCAGCGCCCACACGTCGTTGAAGAGGGCCAGGTACTCGCCGTCGGAGCGCAGCAGCACCTCCGCGCCGGTGACGTTGGCCAGCGCGGGCATGGCGTCCGCCGTCGTGATCCGGGCCAGCGAGTAGGGCAGCCGCTCCAGCCGCATCGGGGCGCTGAAGTCGTGCGCCATCCGGTCCTCGACCACTTCGAACTGCATGGGGCCGACGGCGGCGAGCACGGGCGCCTGGTCGCCGCGGATGTCCGAGCGGAGCACCTGGATGACGCCCTCGTGCTCGAGCTGTTCGATGCCGCGGCGGAACTGCTTGAAGCGGCTGGGGTCCTTGGAGCGGGCCACCTGGAAGTGTTCCGGAGCGAACAGCGGGATCGCGGGGAATTCCACCGGCTGCTCCAGGAACAGGCTGTCACCCACCCGCAGCGCGGAAGCGTTGACCAGGCCCACGACGTCGCCCGGGAAGGCCTCGTCGATCACCTCTCGTTCGCGGCCGAAGACCTGCTGGGCGTACTTGGTGGCGAAGGACTTACCGGTGCGGCCCTGGGTGACCACCATGCCGCGTTCGAAGACGCCGGAGCAGACCCGGATGAAGGCGACGTGGTCGCGGTGGGCCTTGTTCATGCCGGCCTGGACCTTGAAGACGAAACCGGCGAACGGGGCATCCACCGGCCGCGGGTCGCCGTCGACGTCGGGGCGGGGTGCGGCGGGCGGGGCGAAGTCCACCAGCGCATCCAGGATCTCCTTGACGCCGAAGTTGAGCGCCGCGGAGCTGAAGAGGATGGGTGTGGCCTTGCCGGCGTGGAAGGCCTCGACGTCGAACGCGAGGTTGGACTCGATGACCAACCCGGCCTCGTCCACCGCGTTGGACCAGTCATCGCCCTGGCTCTCGGCGGCCTCTTCCGGGGTGAAGTAGTCGGTCAGGGCGATGTTGGCGCCGGCGTTGTTGCGCTGGAACCGGGCGAAGCGGTCGTTGCGCAGGTCCCAGACGCCGCGGAAGTCGCCGGAGATGCCCACGGCCCACGTAAGCGGCATGGGCTGCAGGCCGGTGCGCTCGGTGATCTCGTCCATCAGCGCCAGCGCGTCCAGGCCGGGGCGGTCCCACTTGTTGATCACGGTGATGATGGGCAGGTTCCGCTGCTTGCAGACCTCAAAGAGCTTCATGGTCTGGGTTTCCAGGCCCTTGGCCGCGTCCACCAGCATGACGGCGCAGTCAACGGCCGCGAGCACGCGGTAGGTGTCCTCGGAGAAGTCGGCGTGGCCGGGGGTGTCCAGCAGGTTGATGACGGTGTCCCGGTAGGCGAACTGGAGCGCCGCGGAGCTGATGGAGATGCCGCGGTCCTTTTCCATCTGCATCCAGTCGGAGACCGTTTCCTTGCGGTTGGCCTTGCCGCTGGACGCACCGGCGGTGCCGATCACCTTCGCGTGCAGCGCCAGCGCCTCGGTCAGCGTGGACTTACCGGCGTCGGGGTGGGAAATGACTGCGAAGGTCCGGCGCCGGCCCGCCTGCTTGTGAATCTCCTGGACTCGGGCGGGGCTGTGGACATCTTGGGACACGGTGCTACTTTCGCTGCGGCTTGGGGCGGGTTCACTGCGCGGAGAGCCCGCGATACACCCAGGACTCCAGTTTATCGCAGGCGGCGGGACAGCCCCGGCGAAGCCCAAAATGCGCTCCGCCGGGGTCCGCGGGAAGAGCACTTTCCGGGCCCCGCCGGAGTGCTCCCATGGACCACTTTGGGGCTTGTCCGTGCGGAAAACGGGGCACCGTACCCCTATGATGGTGCTACCGGGCGACCGGGCATTTTTGTTCTGACCGGCCACTGCGTGGAATCCGCGGATCCGGCGCACAGCAGGCAGCGGCCTGCACCTTTGAAGGGAAACACCCATGGCTCGGAGCCCCGAAGACGCACTCAAGGCGACGCTGGCCAGGGTGGCCCCCGGCACCGCCCTTCGGGACGGGCTCGAACGGATCCTGCGCGGCCGCACCGGCGCGCTGATCGTGCTGGGCATGGACCGGACGATCGAATCCATCTGCTCCGGCGGGTTCGAGATCGGCATCGACTTCTCCCCCACCCGGTTGCGGGAACTGGCGAAAATGGACGGCGCGATCGTCTGTGACAAGGACGCCAGCAACATCCTGCGCGCCGGCGTGCAGCTGGTGCCCGATTCCAGCATCGAGACCCAGGAGACCGGCACCCGGCACCGGACCGCCGAGCGCGTCGCCATCCAGACCGGCGTGCCGGTCATCTCCGTGAGCCAGTCGATGCAGATCATCGCCCTGTACGTCAACGGCCTGCGGCACGTGCTGGAGGGCTCCGAGAAGGTCCTGGCCCGCGCCAACCAGGCCCTCGCCACCCTTGAGCGGTACCGGTCGCGGCTGGACCAGGTCACCAGCTCCCTGTCCGCCCTGGAGATCGAGGCGATGGTGACGGTCCGCGACGTCGCCGTCACCCTGCAGCGCCAGGAGATGGTGCGCCGGATCTCCGAGGAGATTTCCCAGTACGTGCTGGAACTCGGCGAGGACGGCCGCCTGCTGTCGCTGCAGCTGGACGAGCTCACCGTGGGCCGCGGCCCGGGCAGCGACGTGATCATCCGGGACTACTCGGGCCCGCACGCCTCGGTCGAGGACATCGACAAGGCGGTCAAGGCGCTCGTCAGCCTGGATTCGACGGAGCTGATCGACCTGGGCAAGATCGCCGGGATCGTGGGGTTCGCCGGCGGGGAGGCCAACCTCGACGCCGTCGTCCAGCCGCGCGGCTACCGGCTGCTGTCCGGCCTGAAGGCGGTGCCGAAGGCCGTGGCCGACCGGCTGGTGGACCACTTCGGCGGCCTGCAGTTCCTGATGGCGGCGACCATCGATGACCTGATGACCGTGGACGGGATCGGCGACCAGCGCGCCCGGACCGTCCGCGAGGGCCTGAGCCGGATGGCGGAGGCGAGCCTGCTGGACCGGTTCCTCTAAACCGGTTCCTCTAAACCGGCTCCCTCAATCGGCTCCGCCGGGTTTTCTCCTTGAGGACCGGCAGGCTTAGCCGAGCTGGAAAACGGCCTTGGGGCTGGTCTTGTTTCCCAGCCGCGCCGTGAAGACGTAGTACGCGCCGCCGCCGCCGGGCTGCGCCGCGACTGCCTTGCACCCGTCGACGGACCGGTTCCGGGCCCACGGGAAGTTGGCCGTCTCGCTCTGGCCGGGTCCGATCGACTTCACTAGGTCGCCGCTCTCGGCCTGGCAGTCCGCCGAGGAGAAGATCCGGTCCGCGCCGCTGGTGACGACGTACTCCATCTGCGAGGTGCCGATATTGACCTCACAGGGGACCTGGTTGCCGTTCGTGACCTTGAGCGTCAGTAGCGGGTTCTCGCCAGGACCGTAGACGGCCTTGTCCGTGGCGGCGGTGACGGTGATCAGCTTGTCGTCGCAGGCCGACGTCGGGCTGGGCGTCGCGGAGGCAGTCGGGCTAGCGGACGCTGAGGCGCCGGCGGAGGCCGTCCCGGACGCGGCGGCAGACGCGGTGGCGCCGCTAACGTTGGCGCTGCCTGCCTGCCCTGCGTCGTCGGAAGAGCCGCCGGAAAGGGCATTGGAGACGGCCACGACACCGGCCACGGCGAGCGCCAGGACCAGGAGCAGGACGGCGCCGGCAAGGAGGCGTCGACGGCGGTAGACGGCTTTACCCGGTTTCCGGGCCGTACCGCGAGCGTTGCCTTGCCTGACCATTCTTCTAGGCTAGAGAACCGCGCCTCCGATCACGCACCACCACGCCGCTGGTCCGGCTATGGTGCGCGTCTCTATTAAGCTGGTCCGATCAAAACAATGACTCCCTCCCCCGAAACAACGGCCGCCCCCACCGCGCCCGGCTCACCCGCCGCGCAGGCAGTGGGCGCCCCCGCCGCTCCGCCCGCCGGCCGGCTGGCGGAGCTCCACGCTGCCCTGGACTCCTGGTTCGCGGACACGGCCCGGGACCTGCCGTGGCGCGAGGCGGACCGCACCCCCTGGGGCGTCCTGGTCAGCGAGATCATGCTGCAGCAGACCCCGGTAGTGCGGGTGCTTCCGGTGTGGGAGGAGTGGCTGCGGCGCTGGCCCGAACCGGCCGACCTGGCCAAGGAAGCCCCCGGCGAGGCCGTCCGCGCCTGGGGCCGGTTGGGCTATCCGCGGCGCGCCCTGCGGCTGCACGCTGCCGCGGCGGCGATCGTCAATGACCACGACGGCGACGTGCCCGGCACCTACCCGGAGCTGCTGGCGCTGCCCGGCGTCGGAACCTACACCGCGGCTGCCGTCGCCGCCTTCGCCTTCGGCCGCCGTGAAACGGTGGTGGATACCAACATCCGCCGGGTGCACGCCCGGCTGATCGGCGGCGCCGCGCTGCCCGCCCCGGCCCTCACCGCCGCGGAGATGCGCCTCGCGGCGGAGCTGCTGCCCGAGGGCGGGTCGGAATCGGTGCGCTGGAATGCCGCCGTGATGGAACTCGGCGCCCTGGTCTGCACCGCCCGCTCACCCAAGTGCGGGCAGTGCCCGGTCCGGGGTGCGTGCGCCTGGCTGGCCGCCGGGGAACCCGCGCCCACTTACACCCCCAAGGGCCAGGCCTGGCACGGCACGGACCGCCAGGTCCGCGGGGCTGTGGTCGCGGTGCTGCGTGTTGCCGAGGCGCCGGTGCCCCGGGAGCTGCTGGACCGCGCGCCCGCCGACCTGGGGTTCATGCCTGTTGGGATCGGTATCCCGCTGGCCGCCCTGCACCGGCTGAATGCCCCGCCGGAACAGCTGGAGCGTGCCGTGGCCGGGCTGCTGGCCGACGGCCTGGCAGAACAGCATCCGGCAGGGCTGCAGCTGCCGGCCTGAGCGCCAAGACGAACTAGGTGAAGCCTAGGGCTCACCAAACCCGTCGCTGATGAGTCCGCCCAGGTAGTCGACGGCCTTGACCGCGTCCGGACCGCTGGCCTCGATGTGCAACACGGTACCCTGCCCGGCACCCAGCATCATCAGCTCCGTCATGGACTCCCCGTCGACGCCGTTGATGGTGACCGTGGCGTCCATTCCGGCAAGGCTCCCGGCGATCTTGGCGGCCGGCCGGGCGTGCATGCCGGCCTTGTTGACCAGTTCGAAGTCTCCTTGCGCGTCCGGAGCCGCGGCGCTCTCCGCATGGGCGTGGTGGTGCTCCGGCGGCCGGTAGACGGCCTCGGCCGCCTCCTTCACGGTCTCCGCGTCGGCTCCGGTCTGCGCGGACACCGCGGCCGCCACCAGGCCCTCGATCAGCGGAGCATCGGCCAGGTGGATGGAACCGGAGTCCGTGGCAAACTCCACGGCAGATTCGGCAGTCATCACGGCGGAGCCCAGGTCCGTGAGGACCACCACGCCCTCGCCGCCGTCGGCCTGTTCCAGCGCGGCCATGACCTTCTCCAGGCTGGTACCGATCCGCCCGTCGTCGGTGCCGCCCGCCGCGATGATGGGCACGTCCGGCGCCATCTGGGCGGCGAGTTCGACGGCGCCCTCGGCGATTTTCGCGCTGTGAGAGACCACCACCAGCCGCACCGTCATGCGGCGCCCTCCGCGGCGTCGGCGGCGGCGCGCAGGATCAGGGCGGTAGACACGGCCCCCGGGTCGCGGTGGCCGATGCTGCGCTCCCCCAGGTAGCTCGCGCGGCCCTTCCGCGCCTGCATCGGGTCGGTGGAGACGGCCCCGGCCTCCGCAGCGTCAGCCGCCGCGGCCAGCACACGGCCCGGGCTTCCGCCGTCGGCCCCGGCAGCCGCCGAGCCCGCGTCGACGGCAGGGGTCCAGGCATCCACCATGGTCTTGTCCCCCGATTCGGCCTTGCCGCGGGCCACGATCCCGTCCCGGGCTGCCGTCAGCGCCGTGGCGAGCGTGCCGGCGTCGATGTCCGCGGCGTCGCCGAGGGCGGTCGCCGCCCGCAGGAATGCGGTGCCGTACAGCGGTCCCGCGGCTCCGCCCACCTTGGACATCAGCGTCATGGCGGTCAGCTTCAGCGCGGCGCCGGCGGTTTCCGGGGGCGCCTCGGCGAGCTTGTCCATCACGGCCTTGAAGCCGCGGTCCATGTTCTCGCCGTGGTCAGAGTCCCCGATGGGCCGGTCCAGTTCGATCAGTTCCACCCGGTGCTCGGCCATGGCCTCGGCCGACAAGGTCAGCCAGCGGACGGCCCAGCCGACGTCCAGCCCCACGGTCAGGCGCCCCAGCGCAGGGCCGCGGTGTGCACGGGTGCATCCCAGAGGGCTGTCATCTCGTCGTCGAGCTTCAGAACGGTGATGGAGCAGCCCTGCATCTCGAGGGAGGTGATGTAGTTGCCCACCAGCGAGCGCTCCACGCTCACGCCCTGCTCCTCGAGCCGGTGCACCGCGCGGCGGTAGACGATGTAGAGCTCGCTTTGCGGGGTGCCGCCCATGCCGTTGACGAACAGGAGGACCTTGTCCCCGGACGCCAGGCCCAGGTCGCTGACCACCGGGTCCAGGAGGCGGTCGGTGATGCCGTCCGCGGGCTCCATGGGAATCTTCTGCCGGCCGGGTTCGCCGTGGATGCCAATGCCGATCTCGATCTCGTTGTCCTCCAGCTCGAAGCTGGGGACACCCGCGTGCGGGACCGTGCAGGCGGTCAGCGCCACGCCCATGCTGCGCACGTTCTGGTTGACCCTGTCCCCTATCGCGGCGACGGCATCCAGGTCATCGCCGCGTTCGGCCGCGGCGCCGGCGATCTTCTCGACCAGGACGGTGCCGCCCACGCCCCGCCGCCCGGCGGTGTAGAGCGAGTCCTGCACGGCGACGTCGTCGTTGACCAGCACGGTGCGGACCTCAACCCCCTCGGCCTGGGCGAGTTCGGCGGCGGTCTCGAAGTTCAGCACGTCGCCGGTGTAGTTCTTCACGATGTGGACGACGCCGGCCCCGGAGTTGGAGGCGAGGGTGGCAGGCAGGATCTGATCCGGCGTGGGCGAGGTGAAGACGGCGCCGGGGACCGCGGCGTCCAGCATGCCCTTCCCGACGTAGCCGCCGTGCAGGGGTTCGTGGCCGCTGCCGCCGCCGGTGACGAGGCCCACTTTCCCGGCCATCGGGGCGTCCTTGCGGACGATGTATTTCGGGTCGGGGTGGACGGTGACGAGGTCCGCGTGGGCGAGCCCGAAGCCCTCCACTGATTCGTCGACCACGGCCTTGGGATCGTTGATGAGTTTCTTCATGGCTGCGCTCCTGGATGGTGTCCTGGCTGCTTTGGTTGAACCCTACTACCGGCGTCCGGCCCGCGGTAGGCTCCGGGGCCGGGCGGGACTGCGGAGGGGAATTCCGGCCACGCGTCCGGCCCCAGTCCCTCCTGCGGGGGCAGCCGCCGGCCGGGGCGCAAGCCGCCGCCGGCTTCACCGCCACCACCGGCGCCGTCCGTTGCTCCGCCGTCGTAGGCCGGAGCGTCGCACGGCGGCAGCGGAGGGGCGTCCACGGACATCTGGAACGCGGAAAAGTCAGGAAAGATCACGCGGTGTTGCACAGTCTGCCTCCGGACGACGGCGGCCCTTCCCCGCCGGGCCGGCATCAGTTTATCCACCGAGTGGAGGTGGCGGAAGAGGCCGGGCGGCCCTTACAGGGCGCGGATCATCCGGGTGTTACCGAGGGTGTTGGGCTTGACCCGGGCAAGGTCCAGGAACTCGGCGACGCCCTCGTCGTGGGAGCGCAGCAGCTCGGAGTAGACCACCGGGTCCACCGCCGTCTGGTCCGCCATGACGGCGAAACCGTGGCGCTTGAAGAACTCCACCTCGAAGGTGAGGCAGAAGACCCGGGAGACGCCCAGCGCGCGGGCGTCGTCCAGCAGGTGCTCCACCAGCTGGTGGCCCACGCCCTTGCCGCGCCACGCGTCGGAGGTGGCCAGGGTACGGACCTCGGCCAGATCCTCCCACATCACGTGCAGCGCGCCGCAGCCGATGACCTCGCCGTCGGGCGATTCGGCGAGCCGGAACTCCTGCAGGCTCTCGTAGTAGGCGACCGTCTCCTTCGCCATCAGGATCCGCTGGTCCGCCAGGGGCGCCACGAGGGTCTTGATCGCGGCGACGTCATGGGTGCGGGCAGGGCGGATCCGGATGGGCTCAGTCACAGCCCCATCCTACGGCTCCGCCCCGCCGCCCCCGTGCTTCTCCCGCCTCCCCGCCGGGCTAGACGCCCAGCTCCGCGGGCACCGCGATGTCCTCCTCCAGCAGGTGCCGGGCGAGGAAGTGCTCGACGACGCCGTACCAGACCTTGGCGTGCTGCGGCTGCAGGATCCAGTGGTTTTCGTCCGGGAAGTAGAGGAACCGGTGGTCGGTGCGGCCATCCCCGTCCGCGGCGAGCTGGGACTTGGCGAGCAGCTCGTACCAGAGCCGCAGGCCCTCGCCGATCGGCACCCGATAGTCCTTGTCGCCGTGGATCACCAGCATGGGGGTGCGGATGTTCTCCACGAACAGGTGCGGGGAGTTAGCCGCGGCCATCTCCTCGGTCATTTCCTTCAGCCAGTACTGGGCCGCGTCGGTGGTGGGGCCGAACTGGTCCAGTGCCCAGAGGCTGGCGTGGGTGACGATCGCCTTGAACCGGTCCGTCTGGCCCGCCACCCAGTTGGCCATGTAGCCGCCAAAGGAGCCGCCCATCGCCGCGGTGCGGGTCTGGTCGATGTCCGGCCGGTCCACGACCGCGTCGGTGATGGCCATCAGGTCCGTGAAGGGGGCCTTGCCCCACTCGCCCCAGCCGCTCTGGATGTGGTCTTGGCCGTAGCCGGTGGACAGGGCCGGGTCCGGGAGCAGGACGGCATAGCCCCGGGCCACCAGCAGCCACGGGTTCCAGCGCCAGGTCCAGGCGTTCCAGGAGCCCAGCGGGCCGCCGTGGATCCAGAGCAACAGCGGAGCAGGGCTCTCCGCCGAGGCGTCGTCGGGCAGGGCCAGGTAGGCGGGGACCCGCCGGCCATCCGCGGCGGTGGTTTCCACCCGCTCCAGCCGGCCCGGGTGCGCAGGGCGCCCGGCGGGGGCGGGCAGCCGGGTGACGTCGCCTGAGGCGAGGTCGATCCGGACCGCCTCGGCGGGGAATTCGTAGGAGCTGCGGAGCGCGTAGGCATGCTGCCCGTCCGGTGAGACGACGACGTCGGTGTAGGCCGCGGCGTCGTCGGTCAGCCGGCGCGGTGAAGCGGACGGGGCGCCGGTGCCGGAGTCCGCCACGTCCACCCGGAACACCGGGGTGGCCCCGTCCTCGTCCGCGGTGACCAGCAGGGCCGATCCGTCCGGCAACCAGGCGGCCGGGCGCGGCCAGCGGTCCCAGCCTTCCGCCAGCGGGCTGAGCGTCGCGTCCGGGCCGGTGACGTCAAGCAGGTGCAGCCGGACCTGCGGCGCCTGCTGCGGGGTGGTGTCGGTTTCGCTGAGCACGGCCAGGGTGCGGCCGTCCGGGCTGACGGGGCCGGGGAAGTAGCTCACGCCCGGGGTGTCGAGCAGGACGCGGGTGGAGCCGGTGGCGACGTCCACGGCTACCAGCACGATCCGGGAGTCGGCGTTTGCCAGCGGCCGGGTAAAGCTGCTGTAGACGGTCTTCCCGTCCGGGCTGACCGACATGTCGGCCTCGCGGAGCCCGCCGCCCGCCTCCGGGGTGAGGTTGCGCAGGGTGGCGGGGGTGGCGGCGTCGACCGTTCCCGGGGTGCCGTTCTCCGGTTCCGTCCCGGGTTCGACGGCGAAGATCCGCGGCTGGCCGGGACCGAGGTCGGCATCCCAGTACCGCACCGGATAGCCGGTGTGCAGGATGGCGGCTACCTTCTTGTCCTTGCGGGCCTTCCGGCGCTCCTCGTCGTCGGCCTCGTCCGTGGAACCGGCCAGCACCGGGGCGGTGACGAACACGGCGTCGGCGTCCCGGGCGGCCAGCACGCCGCTGACCCCGCCGGCGCGGGAGAGAGCCAGGCGCGCCTCTCCGCCGTCGGCCGGCAGCGCCCAGAGGGCCTTGACCGCGTCGGCGTCCGGGTTCTCCGGGTCGGGGCGCTCGGAGGTGAAGTAGAGGGTGCCGTCGGCGGCGAAGGCGGCCCCGGCCTCGCCCTTGGCGCTGCGGGTCAGCCGCCGGGCCGGGCGCGTTCCGGCCGGGTCGATCTCCCAGAGCGCGGTGCGGTAGTCGGTGCCCTTGTCGTTCAGGGTGGCGACGGCGGTGACCAGGCGCCGGCCGTCCGGGCTCATGGCGAGGCCGCTGAGGCGCGGGATGGCCAGGTAGTGGTCCAGGTCGTGGAAGGGTGTCTGTGGGAACCCGCCGGTCGAAGGCGTTTCGGTTGAAGGCATGGTCCGATTCAACACCCGATGTGCCCCCGATCACACCGGGTTCACTAAGAGTGAAACAATGCTTTCAAGATTCCGGTGTGTAGGCCCGCAGCCAATTCCCAGCGCCGGTTGGCAGAATGGGGCCATGAATCCTGAACAGATGCTCCCCCGACGTTCCCTGCTGCTTGGCGCCGGAGCGGCCGGCGGCACCGCCCTGACGCTCTCCGCCTGCTCCGGGCCGGACTCCGACGCGGCCGCCACCAGCGACGCCGCGGCGTCTTCCGTCCCCGCGGGCACCCCCGTGCAGGTGGGGAAGGTCAGCGAGGTCAAGGTGGGCGGGACCGCCACCGGCAAGGTCAACGGCAAGGCCGTGGTGATCTTCCGCCCGGACGAGAAGACCGTCCTGGCCTACGACGCGGCCTGCACCCACGCGGGCTGCCCGGTGGCCCCGGCCGGCGGCGACTTCGAATGCCCCTGCCACGGCTCCTCCTTCAAGGGCAGCGACGGCAGCGTCATCCAGGGCCCGGCCCGCGCGCCGCTGGCCAAGCTGAAGGCCGCGATCGACGGCGAATGGATCACCGTCACCGCCTGATGACCCGTCGCGGCCCTGGGCGCGGGCCTCAACGCTTTAAGGCTTAACGACGACGGCCCCGGCCGCTCCCTCGAGGGAAGCGGCCGGGGCCGTTGCGTCTGGTGCCGTGCGGAGCGGCTCACCGGCCCTAGTGGGTCGGCGCGATCTCCGGGATGCTCGGCTTGGCATTGCCGGCGAAGGTGAACTTCGCGTCGTCGCCCTCGCCCTCGACGTCGACCACCACGATGTCGCCGGAGTGCAACTCACCGAAGAGGATCTTCTCGGAGAGCTGGTCCTCGATCTCGCGCTGGATGGTGCGGCGCAGCGGCCGGGCACCCATCGCGGGGTCGTAGCCGCGGGTGGCCAGGAGCACCTTGGCCGCGGGCGTGAGCTCGATGCCCATGTCCTTGTCCTTGAGGCGGCGCTCCAGGCGGGTGACGAACAGGTCGACAATCTCGATGATCTCGTCCTGGGTCAGCTGCGGGAAGACCACGACGTCGTCAACACGGTTCAGGAACTCGGGGCGGAAGTGCTGCTTGAGCTCCTCCGTGACCCGGGCGCGCATCCGGTTGTAGCCGGTCTGCGTGTCCGTGCCGGACTGGAAGCCGGTGGCGACGCTCTTGGAGATGTCCCGGGTACCGAGGTTGGTGGTCATGATGATCACGGTGTTCTTGAAGTCCACCACGCGGCCCTGGGAGTCGGTCAGGCGGCCGTCTTCCAGGATCTGCAGCAGCGAGTTGAACAGGTCCGCGTGGGCCTTCTCCACCTCGTCGAAGAGCACCACGGAGAACGGACGACGCCGGACCTTCTCGGTCAGCTGGCCGCCTTCCTCGTAGCCCACGTAGCCCGGAGGGGCACCGAAGAGCCGCGAAACGGTGTGCTTCTCGGAGTACTCGGACATGTCCAGGGTGATCAGCGCGTCTTCCTCGCCGAACAGGAACTCCGCGAGGGCCTTGGCCAGCTCGGTCTTGCCGACGCCGGTGGGGCCGGCGAAGATGAATGAGCCGCCGGGACGCTTCGGGTCCTTGAGGCCTGCACGGGTGCGGCGGATCGCCTGGGACAGGGCCTTGATGGCCTCGTCCTGGCCGACGACGCGCTTGTGCAGTTCCTCTTCCATCTTCAGCAGGCGCGAGGACTCTTCCTCGGTCAGCTTGAAGACCGGGATGCCGGTGGAGTTCGCGAGCACCTCGGCGATGATGTCCTCATCCACCTCGGAGATGTCGTCCATGCCGCCGGTCTTCCACTGGCGTTCCTTCTCGGCGCGTTCGGCAATGAGCTTCTGCTCCTTGTCGCGCAGCGAGGCGGCTCCTTCGAAGTCCTGGGCGTCGATCGCCGATTCCTTCTCCAGCTTCATGGCCGCAATCTTCTCGTCCATCAGCTTCAGCTCCGGCGGAGCGGTCATCCGGCGGATGCGCAGCCGGGCGCCGGCTTCATCGATCAGGTCGATGGCCTTGTCCGGCAGGAAGCGGTCCGAGATGTAGCGCTCGGACAGGCTCGCGGCCGAGGCGAGGGCGCCGTCGGTGATGGTCACGCGGTGGTGCGCCTCGTAGCGGTCACGCAGGCCCTTGAGGATCTCGATCGCGTCCGCGACGGAGGGCTCCTTGACCTGGATCGGCTGGAAGCGGCGCTCCAGGGCGGCGTCCTTCTCGATGTGCTTGCGGTACTCGTCCAGCGTGGTGGCGCCGATGGTCTGCAGCTCGCCGCGGGCCAGCATGGGCTTCAGGATCGAGGCCGCATCGATGGCGCCCTCGGCCGCGCCCGCACCCACCAGGGTGTGGATCTCGTCGATGAACAGAATGATGTCGCCGCGGGTGCGGATCTCCTTGAGGACCTTCTTCAGGCGCTCTTCGAAGTCACCGCGGTAACGGGAGCCTGCCACCAGGGAACCGAGGTCCAGGGTGTAGAGCTGCTTGTCCTTGATGGTTTCCGGGACGTCGCCGCGGACGATCGCCTGGGCCAGGCCCTCGACGACGGCGGTCTTACCGACACCGGGTTCACCGATCAGGACGGGGTTGTTCTTGGTGCGGCGGGAAAGGACCTGCATGACGCGTTCCATTTCCTGCTCGCGGCCGATCACGGGGTCAAGCTTGTTCTCCCGGGCGGCCTGGGTCAGGTTCCGGCCGAACTGGTCGAGGACGACCGAGCCGGCGGGGGTACCCTCGGCCTGGCCGGCGCCGACACCGGCTCCTGCGGATTCCTTGCCCTGGTAGCCGGAGAGCAGCTGGATGACCTGCTGGCGGACCCGGTTGAGGTCTGCTCCGAGCTTGACCAGCACCTGGGCGGCAACGCCTTCACCCTCGCGGATGAGGCCGAGCAGGATGTGCTCGGTGCCGATGTAGTTGTGGCCGAGCTGCAGGGCCTCGCGCAGGGAGAGTTCCAGCACCTTCTTGGCCCGCGGCGTGAAGGGGATGTGACCGGACGGCGCCTGCTGGCCCTGTCCGATGATCTCCTGCACCTGCTCGCGGACGCCGTCGAGCGAAATGCTCAAGGACTCGAGGGCTTTGGCGGCAACACCTTCACCCTCATGGATCAGACCCAAGAGGATGTGTTCGGTACCGATGTAATTGTGGTTCAGCATGCGTGCCTCTTCTTGGGCAAGCACAACTACGCGACGGGCACGGTCCGTAAATCGCTCAAACATTTCGCCACACTCCTAGCTACGACGTACTTTGATGCTACGTGGCGGTCTTCGTAATTTGTGGCTTGTTCGCCACAGGGGAAACCGGGGCGGTTGCGGGGACCCGGGCGGCGTGCACGGCCCGTGTATGCGCTCCTCCCCGGTTACCTCCGCCGCACCAGGCCGGGTGGTCCCCGGAAACGGCCCAAACACTGCCCGGCCGGGCTCCGGCGTCGGCACGCCGGGCCAGCCTCCGGACGGTAACCGGGGAGGAACGTACGGACCCCGGACGCAGCGAAGCCCCCACCGGATGGCGGGGGCTTCGCTGTAGGCAATTCGTTCCGGCCCTAGGGGCCGGAAACGGCGCCAATCTTAGGAATTGGCCTTTTGGTAGGCTTCCTGAATTTCGGCCTGGATTCGGCCGCGGCTGTTGACCGCGTAGCCATTGTCACGGGCCCACTGGCGAATCTGGGCCGAATCCTGATTTCGGCCGCTGGCGGCCTTCGTGCGGGTGGGCCGGCCGGCGGACGTTTTGCGGGCCTGGCCCACATAACGTTCGAGCGACGAGCGCAGTTCTGAAGCATTGTTGGCCGACAGGTCAATTTCGTAACTGACGCCGTCCAGCCCAAACCGGACGGTTTCGTCCGCGGATCCCCCATCCAGATCATCCACGAGGATGATTTCAACTTTCTGTGCCATAAAGACTCTCTTTTCGAAGGAGGAGCATTTAGAAAAGCAGGATGTAACTGTAAAAAGTATCCATCGCTTTATGGCACCGAGTCAAAGCGAAAACTACGCTGTGGGAAAACAGCGTCGGCTAATGACTTTCTAGGGCTGTTCCGGGGAATGCCCCTGATCCGGCGCGGAATTCGCGGCCGGGGCGTTTACTGCTGCGTCGGCTTCCGCCTGGGCGCGGGCCTCGGCCTGGCGTTCGGATTTATCGGCGTTGAATATTGCCTTCATCACGAACCAGAAAATGAGGCCCACCACCACGGAGGGCAGCAGCACGGCAATGTAATCCATGATCAGTTGCCTTCGGGCTTGAGCAGCGGGAACAGGATGGTCTCGCGGATGCCCGCACCGGTGAACAGCATCACCAGCCGGTCGATGCCGAGGCCGATGCCGCCCATCGGCGGGGCGCCGTATTCGAGGGCCCGGAGGAAGTCCTCGTCCAGCTGCATGGCCTCGACGTCGCCGGCGGCGGAGCGCAGCGACTGTTCGGTGAGGCGTTCGCGCTGGATGACGGGGTCGATCAGCTCGGAGAACGCGGTGCCGCGCTCCATGCCGCCGATGATCAGGTCCCAGGCCTCGATCAGGCGGCCGTCCTCACGGTGCTGGCGGGCCAGCGGCTGCGCGGACGGCGGGTAGTCGTACACGAAGGTCGGGTTCAGCAGGGTGGGCTCGACCAGTTCGCCGAAAAGTTCGACGACGAGCTTCTCCGCGTCCCAGGCGGCGTCCACCTTGACCTCGTGCTTTTCCGCGAGGGCCAGCAGCTCGGCGGCGGGGGTGTCCGGGGTGATCTCCTGGCCGACGAAGTCGGAGAGGCCCGGGTAGACGGCCATCCAGGCCCAGTCGCCGTCGAGGTTGATCTCGCCGGCCTCGGTCTGCAGCACCCGGCCCACGCCGGCGGCGTCCGCGGCGTCGAGGATGATCTCCTTGATCCGGTCCGCCATGACGAACTGGTCGGCCCAGGCCTCGTAGCTCTCCAGGGTGGTGAATTCGGGGCTGTGCGTGGAGTCGACGCCCTCGTTCCGGAAGACGCGGCCCATGTCGTAGACCCGGTCGATGCCGCCGACGACCGTGCGCTTGAGGTAGAGCTCGGTGGCGATGCGCAGGGTCATCTTCTGGTCGAACGCGTTCATGTGCGTCTCGAACGGGCGGGCGGTGGCGCCGCCGTGGACTAGCTGCAGCATGGGGGTCTCCACCTCCACGTAGCCCTGGCGGTGCAGGGTCTCGCGGATGGAGCGGGTGATTGCGGCGCGGGTGTAGACCATCTCGCGGGCCTCGTCGCGGACGATCAGGTCCACGTAGCGCTGGCGGACGCGGGTTTCCTCGTTCAGTTCAGCGTGCAGCACGGGCAGCGGGCGCAGGGCCTTGGACGCCATGGACCAGGACTCGGCCATGACGGAGAGCTCGCCGCGGCGGGAGGAGATGACCTCACCCTTGATGAAGACGTGATCGCCGAGGTCCACGAGGGACTTCCAGTCGGCGAGCGCCTCCTCACCGACGTTGGCCAGGCTGAGCATGACCTGGAGGCGGACCGCCTTGCCGTCGAGGCCGCCCTCCTGCAAGGTGGCGAAGCAGAGCTTGCCGGTGTTGCGGATGAAGACGATGCGGCCGGTGACACCGACGACGTCGCCGGTGGTCTCGTCGGCGACGAGGTGGGCGTACTTCTCCCGGATATCCGTCAGCGAGTGGGTCCGCTCGACGCCCACGGGGTAGGCCTCGATCCCGCGCTCGATCAGCTTCGCGCGCTTTTCCATCCGGACCAGGGTCTGTTCGCTGGCCTCGGAGTGCTCGGGCGTGTTCGGGGCAGGGGTGTTATGGGAAGTCACAATCCCTAAGTTTACCGGGGATTCCTGAGCGCCCGGGATCGGGGGCGGTGGCACTAGAATCGGGGGCGACCGCTCCTGAAAGGACCCCCTTGGCCAAGCTCTACTTCCGCTACGGCGCGATGAACTCCGGCAAGTCCACGGGCCTGCTGCAGGCGGCCTTCAACTACGAGGAACGCGGCCAGCGGGTGCTGCTGGCCAAGCCGGACATCGACACCAAGGGCGACACCGCCGTCGTCTCCCGCCTGGGCATGACCCGCGACGTCGATTTCCTGATCCCGGCGGGCGCATCCGCGCGGGAACTGTTCTCCGCCCTGGCGCACGGGGATGATCCGGACGCGCTGCTGCAGCACGTGGACACCCCGCCGGTGGCCTGCCTGCTGGTGGATGAGGCGCAGTTCCTGACGCCGGAGCAGGTGGATGACCTGTTCCGGATCGCCGTCCTGGACAACGTCCCGGTGCTGGCCTACGGCATCCGCACGGACTTCCGGACGCGCGCCTTCCCGGGGTCGCTCCGTCTGCTGGAGATCGCGCACACCCTGGAGGAGCTGAAGACGATCTGCCGCTGCGGTCGCAAGGCGATCTTCAACACCCGCCGGATCGGCGACCGGGTGGTGTTCGACGGCGAACAGGTCGCCATCGACGGCCAGGACGCCTGGTACGAATCCCTCTGCGGCTCCTGCTATCTCGAGGTATCCGGCGGCCGGCTGGGCTAGGCTCAAGCCATGACGCGCGAGAACATCCACACCCCCGACGGCGGAACCCTCGAGTTGTTCAGCACGGGGGCGGAACTGTCCGCGGCCGGCTCCGGCGTCGTCGTCGTGTCCGCCTCGATGGTGACCGCCGCCGACTACACCAAGTTTGCGCAGAAGCTCAGCGCCTCCCTCGGCCGGCCGGTCCACACCTTCAACCGCCGCGGCCGCGGTGGCTCCTCCCCGCAGCCGGAGGACTACACGCTGGACGTGGACATCCACGACCTCGACGCCGTGATGAAACACACCAACAGCACGGACGTGTTCGGGCACAGCTTCGGCGGTGCCGTCGCCCTGCACGCCGCCCGCACCCTGCCGGTGGAGCGGCTGGCGGTCTACGACCCGGCCGTCTCGGTCAACCACAGCGTCACCGCCGACTGGATCCCCGAGTATGAGCGCCTCACCGCCGCCGGCGACGACGACCGGGCTCTGGCCGTGCTGGTCCGCGGGCTGGAGACCGGAAGCGCCGTTTCCCGGATGCCGCTGTCCATGCTGACCCTGGCCAACAAGCTGACCGCCGGGACCCCCGTGGGCAAGCAGCTGCGGGAGCTGATGAAGACCGGCGTCCGCGAGATCAAGGCGATCATCGCCGCCGACATGCCCGCCGAACCGTTCCTGGCCCTGCCGCTGGAGACCCTGATCGTGGTGGGCGAGAAGAGCCCGGCGTACTTCGGCGTGGCCTGCGCCCAGATCCACGACGTGCTCTCCGGTTCGAGCTACACAATCCTGCCGGGCATGGGCCACGACGGCGTGAATAAGGCCCCGGAGAAGCTCATCACCGAGCTGAGCGCCTTCTTCGCCGGCTGACGCCGCTCCCCCAGCGGCGACAGCCAGTGGCCCGGTTCTCAGTGGCCGGTTCTCTCAGTGGCCCGCGGGCCCTGCCGCCCCTTCGGTCTTGCGCATCAGCAGTGAGAGCACGAGCGCGGCGACGGCGATCGCCGCTGCGGTCAGGAATGCCGCGTGCATGCCCGCTGCCGGACCGGACGAGACGGAGACCACCGCGAAGATCGAGACCAGCAGCGCGGTGCCGGCCGCGCCGGCCACCTGCTGCAGCGTGCTCAGGATGGCCGAGCCGTGGGAGTACAGGTGCGGCGGCAGCGGGTTCAGCCCGGTGGTGAAGGCGGGGGTGAACAGCAGCGCCAGGCCGAGGCTGAGGGTCACGTGCAGGCCGATGATCCAACCCACCGGGGACTGTGCGTCCAGTCCGGCCAGCTGCCAGAGCGAGAGCACCATCAGCACGGAACCGGTCACGGTCAGCGGCAGCGGGCCCACCTTGTCGAACAGCCGGCCGATCACCGGGCCCAGCAGCCCCATCGCGAGGCCGCCCGGGAGCAGCACCAGGCCGGTCTCCAGCGACTTGAGGCCGCGGATTTCCTGCAGGTAGAGCGGCAGCAGGATGACTGCGCCGAAGAGCGCGACCATTGCCACCACCAGCAGCAGCACGGAGACGGTGAACATCCGGAAGTTGAAGGCCCGCAGGTCCAGCAGCGGCTCGTCCCGCTTCTGCAGCCGCAGCTGCCGGAACACGAACGCGGCCAGGGCCACGACGCCGACGGCGAGCGCGGCGACGGCGGGGGCGGGCGGCCCGGAGGTGCCGCCGCCGATCTGGCTCAGCCCGTAGACCACGCCGCCGAAGGCCGGGATGGTCAGGACCACGGAGAGGGCGTCCAGGCGGGTCTTCTCGTTCTCGCCGATGTTGCGCAGGTACTTGGCGCCGATCGCGAGGGCCAGCAGGGCGATCGGCAGGACGAAGACGAACATGAAGCGCCAGGAAAAGTTCTGCAGGATCAGGCCGGAGACGGTGGGACCCATGGCCGGGGCCACCGAGATCGCGATGCTGACGTTGCCCATGACCGCGCCGCGCCGGGAGATCGGCACCAGGGTCAGGATGGTGGTCATCAGCAGCGGCAGCATGATGGCGGTGCCGGCGGCCTGGACGATCCGGGCCAGCAGGAGCACCGGGAAGCCCGGGGCGAGGGCGGCCAGCAGGGTGCCGCCGGAGAACAGTCCCATGGCCAGCATGAAGACGGCCCGGGTGGTCAGCCGCTGCAGGATGAACCCGGTGGTGGGGATGACCACGGCCATGGTCAGCATGAAGCCGGTGGCCAGCCACTGGACCGTGGGCGCATCCACGCGCAGGTCCACCATGAGCCGCTGCAGCGCCACGTTCATGATGGTCTCGTTCAGGATCACCACAAAGGTGGCCACCAGCAGGGTGGCGATGACCGTCACGGACTCGCGGGACAGCTTCTCCGGCGCGGGTTTGGCCGCGCGGGCGTTCGCGGCCGGGGAGCCGGCGGGGATTTCCGCGCGGTTTCCGGTTCCGGTGCTCTCTGCGTCGGTGCTTTTGGCGTCGATCCGGGGCGGGGCCAGGCCCTCCTGGACGGTGGAACGGGATTCTTCAGGCATGGGGTTCCCTCGGGGATGCGATGGCGGATTGGCGGACATGGCCGCCACTACGATTCTCAACCCTCCGGCCGGAAAGGTCATTCCCTCCCGGCGGACTATTTGTTCCCTAGGAGTCCAGGGGCACGTTGTCGATCAGCCGGACCGGGCCCACCTTGGCAGCGATGAGCACCAGGGCTTCGCCCCGGAACGGCGTCTCGCGGCAGTTCTCCGCGAGCGGCTCAAGGGTGAGCGGATCGACGACGTCGAAGTAGTCCATTTCCACGAGCGGCTGGGATTCCACCAGCGCGCGGGCGGAGTCCAGGTCGAGGGGTTCGTGCGCGTTCGCCCGGTCCTCCACCAGCCGCAGCGCCCGCGAGAGGACCAGCGCGGCCTCGCGTTCGGCGTCGGAAAGGAAGCGGTTCCGGCTGGAGAGCGCCAGCCCGTCCGCCGACCGCACGATCGGGACGGCCACGATCTCCACCGGGAAGTTCAGGTCCGCCACCATCCGGCGCACCAGGGTCAGCTGCTGGGCGTCCTTCTGGCCGAAGTACGCCCGGTAGTCGGCCCGGCCGGCACCAGGCAGCCCGTAGTGCAGCAACTTCGCCACCACGGTCAGCGCGCCGTCGAAGTGCCCGGGGCGGGAGGCGCCCTCCCACTTCTCGGCCAGCGCGCCCGAGGTGATCCGGACCATCGGCTCCCCGCCGGGGTAAACCTCGTCGACGGACGGCGCGAAGACCAGGTCCACGCCCTCCGCCTCCAGCAGCGCCAGGTCCGCCTCCAGCGTGCGCGGGTAGCGTTCAAGGTCCACGGCCTCGCCGAACTGCAGCGGGTTAACGAAGATGGTGGCCACCACCACGTCGTTCTGCGCGACGGCGGTGCGCGCCAGCGCGGCGTGGCCCTCGTGCAGGGCGCCCATGGTGGGGACGATGCCCTGGGAGCTGCCGCCCTTTTCGGTGAGCAGGCGGGCACTCTCGGCACGCAGCTGCGCGGCGGTGGTCACCAGCTGGATGGGCATATCGGGGTCCTTCCTCAGGAAACGGTCAGTCCGGTGCGGCGCCGTCGAGCGCCTGGCGGATGCCGTCGACTTGGTCCGGCCTGAGCAGCCCGCGGCTGCCCGCGCGGCGGGCCGTCGCCCGCGCCATGGCCAGGTAGGCCTCCAGAATATCCCCGCCAGAGCCGCCGTCGAGGTCGCGCAGCGCCTCCGCGTGCGCGGCGACGGTGCCGGCGTCCCCGCGGGCCACCGGGCCGGTCAGCGCCGACTCACCGGAGGCGAGGGCATTCTCGAGGCTGGCGCGCAGCAGCGGGCCCAGCATGCGGCCGGGTTCCTCGACGCCCACCTCGCGCAGCATTTCCGCGGCCTGCGCCACCAGGGTGACCAGGTGGTTCGAGCCGTGGGCCAGGGCGGCGTGGTACAGCGGCCGGTCCCCCTCGGCGATTGCGACGGGCTCGGCCCCCATCTCCACCACCAGGGCCTGGGCGATGGGCAGCATGGCCGGGTCCGCGGTCACGCCGAAGGTGCAGTCCAGCAGGCGGGTCAGGTCAAGGCTCATCCCGGTGAAGGTCATGGCCGGGTGCAGGGCCAGCGGCACGGCGCCGGCGGCACGGACCGGATGCAGGATGCCGACGCCGAAGCGCCCGGAGGTGTGGGCCACCAGCTGCCCCGGCTGCCAGGCGCCGAGTTTCGCGAGCCCGTCCACCAGCGGGCCGAGGGCGTCGTCCGGGACGGCCAGCAGCACCAGTTCGGCGCGTTCGACGATGTCCTGGATCTCCAGGACCGGCACGCCGGGCAGGAGCGTGTCCGCCCGTTCACGGCTGGCCTCGGAGACGGCGGAGACGCCGACGACGGCGTGTTCGGCGGCGCGCAGGGCCGCCCCGAGGACGGCTCCGACCTTTCCGGCGCCGATGATTCCGACGCCGAGGCGTCCTGGCTTAGCCATGCTGTGGGCCTTCCTGTGGATCTTCGGCGGGGTTCCCCGCCGGCTGGGGTTTGGGGCTCAGGCGTGCAGCTTGGGCCAGGAGCAGGGCGCGGCCTTCGGCCAGACCCGCCTGGATCACCCGGGGGGCCACCGGTCCGGAGGTGGTGTGCAGGACCAGGTCCACGACGCCGAAGCGCCGAGCCACGGGTCCCTGGTGCAGGGCGATGGACTGGGTGCGTCCGTGCGGCACCACGGTCAGGTGCCGCCACCAGCGGCCGGTGCGGATCAGCAGCGCACTGCCGGTCACGGCGAAGCCATTGCGACGCCATCCCAGCGGCGCGAGCAGCCGGGCGCGGCGCGGGGTGGTGGTGAAGCCGCCGTCGGTATCTCCGATGGTGTGGGCGGGGTCCCGCCGGGCCTGGATGCGGGCTGCGGGCGCCAGCCCGCTCAGCCCGGCGGCGAGGACGGCGTGGGCGTCAGGGCCCTCGGCTTCCGCGGCGAAGGATTGATCGGAGCCCGGCCGCGCGGCCCCATCGGGCAGCACCAGGTCCAGCAGCGCGGTCACGTCCTGCAGGGTGCCGACCGGCAGCAGGGTGGTCCGGGCGGATCGTTGGCCGTCTTGGCCGGGCGTCCCGTAGCCGGCGACGTTGACCTGGATGCGGTACCAGCCCAGCGGCCGCCAGAGCGGCGGCTGGCTGATCCGCAGGGCCTGGATCCTGCCCGGCGGGAGCGTCTGGGCGAGGGTGTCCAGCAGCCCGTACTGGAGCCGGATTCCGGCCTGGGAGGCAGCCGCGGTGAAGTTGTAGCCCTTGCTGAAGGAGGTCCAGAAGCCGGCCAGGATGCCGAGCCCGGCGGGGACCAGGTAGAAGGAGAAGCTCCGGTTCTCCGTGAAAGCGGAGAACAGCACTGACGCAGCGGCACCCAGCAGCAGGGCCACGGCCTGCTCGCTGAGCAGCAGTGAACCGGCCAGGCGTCGGGGCGGGACGGCCAGCACCGGCCGTTCGGGCGGGTCCGCGGGCGCGGCCGGTCCGGGCGGCGCCGCAGGTCGCGCAGCGAGCTGTGCATCGGGCTGTGCATCATGTCCCTGGGCGACGGGTACGGCGGCGGCCTGTCCCGCAGCGCCCCGCAGGGCGGCCTCGCGAACGGCGGCGTCGAGGATGGCGGCGCGCAGCCGGCGGGCCTCCGCGACGCGCAGGTAGGCCAGGTGCACCGCCGACTGCCCGGCGTCGGCCACCTCGAAGCGCAACTCTGCGAGGCCGAAGATGCGGGCCAGCAGCGGCTGGACGACGTCGATCGCCTGGACCCGGTCCAGCCGCGCCTGCCTGTGCTGCTTGACCAGAACGCCGGTGGTGACCCGGACGAAGCCGCCTGCCACCTGATAGCGGGTGAAGTACCAGCTCAGGACGAAGCCGGCCACCACCAGCAGCAGCATGGTGCCGCCGCCCAGCAGCAGCCAGGGCGCGCGGCCCGCGAAGCGCTCGTCGAAGACCGGGCCGCCGCGCAGCAGTCGTTCGGCGGCGTCGCGGCCGAAGAAGAAGAACAACGCCGCGAGTGCCAGCCAGCCGCGGACAAACGGCGAGGCGGGGTGCACCCGCTGCCAGTTGTCGGTGCCGCCGTTCACAGTCCGGCCAGCCGGGCCTCGCCGCGGGCGGTCAGCTGCTCCCGGAGCCGGGCGCCCTCCGCGGCGGGCAGGCCCGGGATCACGGCACTGGTCCCGGCGGAGGCGGTGTGGAGTTTCAGCGTGCAGAGCCCCAGCGCCCGCTCCACGGGTCCGGCCGCGATGTCCACGTACTGCATCCGGCCGTAGGGAACCACCAAGGTGCGCTGGAAGAGGATGCCGCGGCGGATCAGCAAATCATCGAGGCGTTCGGCGTAGCCGACGGCGCGGACCTGGCGCGGAATCAGCACCAGCCGCCAGAGGGCCAGCAGCAGGTAGGCGGACGGCAGCGCGACGGCGAACCACAGCGGCGGCCACCGCCACGCTCCGGCGAGCACCAGAGCCAGCGGCAAGGCCAGGGCGGCGGTGACGAGCACGGTTTCGGCGCCCCAGCCCAGCAGGCGGGCCGTCAGGTAGCGCGGCGAGACCCGCAGCCAGGAGATGCCCGGCGGATCAATCGCCTCGGTAGGCATATTCGCCTTCGGCTTCCGGTTTTCCGCGCTTCCCGGCCACCCCCGGGGGCTTGCCTGCGTCGCCGTCCTCCGGCGGGATGCGGCAGAACCGCTCCACCATCAGCCCCACCACGATCATCACCAGGCCGCCGCCAGCCATGGCCGCAATCTGCCAGGTGATGGCCTGGCCGCTGCGGACATTCCAGAGCCGGAGCTGGTCCATGAAGATCCCGGCATGCCAGCCGAGCAGCATGGCGCCGGTGTAGGCGCAGGCCTGGGCGAGAACCAGGGTCCAGGCGGCCAGGATGGGGTTCAGCAGCTGTTTCTTCTTGCCGTTGCGCCAGCGCAGCACCCGGATGCCCAGCACCAGGGTAAGGACCACGATCACGCCCATGGTGATCAGGCCGGTCAGCGGCAGCACCGGGGTGGCCAGGCTGTAGCGGGCCGCCAGCAGGGTCGCGGCCCAGCCGGCGGCGGCCAGGCCGACGCCGATCACCAGTAGCACCAGCGGGTTGGTCAGCTTCATGGCGACACCGCCGGGCCGTTGGCGCCGTTGAGTTCCTCGAAGCCGTCGAAGGGGGCCAGGTCCCGGAAATCGGCGGCCCGGACGGCGAGATCGGCGACGCGTTCGCCGCCCAGTTCCGCCGCGGGGTCGATCAGGGACCACGGGTACAGCACGAAGGCCCGCTCGGCCGCGCGCGGGTGCGGCAGCGTCAGGACCGGGTCGTCGCTGACCAGCTCGCCGTAGGTGACGATGTCCACGTCCAGGGTGCGGGGGCCCCAGTGGACCTCCCGGACCCGGTGGTGCTTCCGTTCCACGGCGTGGCAGTGGTCCAGGAGCTGGCGCGGGGACAGGGAGGTCTCGACGGCGATGACCATGTTCAGGAAGTCCGGTTGGTTGGGCGGGCCGCCGACGGCCTTGGTCTGCACGATCGGCGAGATGGCCAGCAGCCGCACCTCCGGCGGGTCAACGAGGTCGGCGACGGCGGCGGAGAGGGTGTCGTTCCGGGCGCCGAGGTTGCTGCCGAGCGCCAGGACGGCGCGGGTGTACGTGGCGGGTTCCGGCGTAGCCGGGGCGTGGGCGGCGGAGCTCATGGGCGTTCCCGGTGCACGCTGACGGCAACGTCGCCGAAGTGGACCTGAATCGGGGCCTTGGGCTTGTGCACGGTGATGTCCACGGCGGTGACCGGGAAGCGTTCCAGCAGGTCCTCGGCGATCCGGACGGCCAGGGCCTCGATCAGGTTCACCGGCGCACCGGTGATCCAGCCACGGATGCATTCGGCCACCTCACCGTAATGCGCCGTGTCCAGCACGTCGTCGCTCGCGGCGGCGGCGGTGAAGTCCAGGTGCAGGACGGCGTCGACGACGAAGGGCTGCCCCTCGCGCCGTTCGAAGTCGAACACGCCGTGGTGCCCGACGGCGGTGACGCCGCTGAGCGTGATCCGGTCCATGGTTCCGCCGGCCTAGCTGTTGCCGGACGGGGTCATCCGGGCGGCGGCCTTGACCGCGTCGAGGTTCGGCCCGACGTCGTGGACCCGGACGGCCCAGGCGCCGCGGAAGGCGCTGATCGCGGTGATGGCGGCGGTGGCGGCGTCGCGGTCCCCGGGGGCGGCGGCCTTGCCGGCGACCGTGAGGAGGCTGCCCAGAAAACGCTTCCGGGATGCGGCCACCAGCACCTTGTGGCCCATCGCCTGCAGCACGTCCAAGTGCTGCAGGAGCTCCCAGTTCTGGGCTTCGTTCTTGGCGAAGCCCAGTCCCGGGTCCACGATGATCTGCTCCGGCGCGGCGCCGGCGGCGACCAGCTTGTCGCGGACGCCGGCCAGCTCGGCCGCCACGTCGGCGGCGACGTCCCGGTAGTCGGTCAGGGAGTCCATGGTGCGGGCGTCCCCGCGGCGGTGGGTGAGGACGTAGGGCACCTTGCTGCGGGCCACGAGTTCCACCATCTCCGGTTCGATGGTCAGGCCGGAGACGTCGTTGATGATGGCGGCGCCAGCGGCCAGAGCCGCCTCGGCCGTGGCGGCGTGGGTGGTGTCGATGCTGACCAAAGCGCCGGCCTTCACCAGCGCCTCGATCACGGGCAGCACGCGGCGCTGTTCCTCGTCCGGGGTGACCTCGGCGGCGCCGGGGCGGGTGGACTCGCCGCCGACGTCGATGATGTCCGCGCCGGCGTAGTACATCCGCAGCCCGGCGGAGATGGCCTGTTCCGGGGTGGCGTGGCGGCCGCCGTCGCTGAAGGAGTCGGGGGTGACGTTGAGGATTCCCATGACCAGGGTGCGGTTCGTGGGCAGGTCCTTGAAGGCGGCGGCCGGCCTCGGCTTCCGCAGCACGGGCAGCGGCGAGGTGGCAGGCCCGGTTCCGGGGGCTGCGGCGAGGGAGTCCATAGTGTGTCTTTCTTACCTTCCGAGGATGAGGCTCATGGCTTCGGCGCGGGTGGCCGGGTCATGCAGTTGCCCACGGACCGCGCTGGTGACGGTCTTCGCACCGGGTTTGCGGATGCCGCGCATCGACATGCACAGATGCTCGCATTCGACGACGACGATCGCGCCGCGGGGCTTGAGGTGGGTGGTGAGCGCCTCGACGATCTGGGTGGTGAGCCGTTCCTGCACTTGCGGGCGGCGGGCGAACAGGTCCACCAGCCGGGCCAGCTTGCTCAGGCCGGTGACCTTGCCGTCGTGCGAGGGGATGTACCCGACGTGAGCGACGCCGTGGAACGGCACCAGGTGGTGTTCACAGGTGGAGTAGAACGGGATGTCCTTGACCAGGACCAGTTCCTCGTGGTCCAGGTCGAAGGTGGTGGCGAGGATTTCGGCCGGGTCGTGGTGCAGGCCGGCGAACATTTCCGCGTAGGCCTTGGCCACCCGTTTCGGGGTGTCCAGCAGGCCGCTGCGGTCCGGGTCTTCGCCGATGGCGAGCAGGATTTCGCGCACCGCCGCCTCGATCCGGGGCCGGTCCACCAGGGTGGCGGTGCCGCCGTCGGCCCCTGCCGGCTCGGAATTCTCCGGGCGGAAGGGAGCGGCGGCGGCCGAAACGTCGTCGTCGTCGAAGTAGGAAGTCACAGCAAAAGCCTAGCCGGGAAGGCCGTCAGGCCCCAGATCCGTGGTCCCGCCCTGGAAGGGCTCCTGGCCGGGGACGCCCTGGGCGTGCGGCGGGCGGGTGTCCAGCGGTTCCTCCAGGCGGGCCTGGGTGGCTTCCTCCTGCGCCTCCCGTTCGGCCTTTTCCTGGCGGGACTCCACCGGGCCGACGTCGTGGATGGGCCGGGTCTCCTTGGAGAGCCAGATCTCGCGGAAGTCGCGCTTGCGGATATCCGCGAAGACCTGGGCGATCTCGTTCTGGTTCAGGGTCTCGCGCTCGAGCAGCTCGAGGGCCAGCTGGTCCAGGACGTCGCGGTTGGCGGTCAGGATCTCGTACGCCTCGTCGTGGGCGTTTTCGATCAGGCGGCGGACCTCCTCGTCAACGACGTAGGCGATCTGGTCCGAGTAGTTGCGCTCGTGCCCGGCGTCGCGGCCCAGGAACGGCTCGCCGCCGCCCTGGCCGAGGCGGACCGCGCCGACGCGCTCACTCATGCCATATTCGGTGACCATCTTCCGGGCGATGCCGGTGGCCTTCTCGATGTCGTTGGAGGCGCCGGTGGAGGGGTCGTGGAAGACCAGTTCCTCGGCGACGCGGCCGCCCATGGCGTAGGCCATCTGGTCCAGGAGCTCGTTGCGGGTCACGGAGTACTTGTCGTTCTCCGGCACCACCATGGTGTAGCCGAGGGCCCGGCCGCGGGGCAGGATGGTGATCTTGGTGACCGGGGCGGAGTTCCGCAGGGCCGCGGCGACGAGGGCATGGCCGCCTTCGTGGTAGGCGGTGACCTTGCGCTCGTGTTCCTTCATGACGCGGCTGCGCTTCTGCGGGCCGGCCATGACGCGGTCGATTGCCTCGTCCAGCGCGCGGTCGTCGATCAGGTTCGCGTTGGAGCGCGCGGTGAGCAGCGCGGCCTCGTTGAGCACGTTGGCCAGGTCGGCGCCGGTGTAGCCGGGGGTCTTCTTGGCCACGGCCTTGAGGTCGACGCCGGGAGCCATCGGCTTGCCCTTGGCGTGAACCTTGAGGATCTGGTCACGGCCGATCAGGTCCGGGGCCTCGACGGAGATCTGCCGGTCGAAGCGGCCGGGGCGCAGCAGCGCCGGGTCCAGCACGTCGGGCCGGTTGGTGGCGGCAATCAGGATGACGTTGGTCTTGACGTCGAAGCCGTCCATCTCCACGAGGAGCTGGTTGAGGGTCTGCTCGCGTTCGTCGTTGCCGCCGCCGATGCCGGCGCCGCGGTGACGGCCGACGGCGTCGATCTCGTCGACGAAGATGATTGCCGGGGAGTTGGACTTGGCCTGTTCGAAGAGGTCGCGGACGCGGGAGGCACCGACGCCGACGAACATTTCAACGAAGTCCGAGCCGGAGATGGAGAAGAAGGGGACGCCGGCCTCGCCGGCGACGGCGCGGGCCAGCAGCGTCTTACCGGTGCCGGGAGGGCCGTAGAGCAGCACGCCCTTGGGGATCTTGGCTCCGACGGCCTGGAACTTGGCCGGTTCCTGGAGGAATTCCTTGATTTCCTGGAGTTCCTCGACGGCCTCGTCCGCGCCGGCGACGTCGCTGAAGGTCACCTGCGGCATGTCCTTGTTGACCATCTTGGCCTTGGACTTGCCGAACTGCATGACCTTGGAGCCGCCGCCCTGCATCCGGGAGAGCAGGAACCAGAAGAGCACACCCAGCAGCAGGACCGGAACCAGCAGGGAGAACAGGCCGGAGAACCAGTTGCTCTCGACCGGCTGGTCGGTGAAGCCGCTCGGCGGCTTGGAGTCGGTGACTGCCTTGACGACGTCGGCCGCGCGGGCGTTGACGAAGTAGAACTGGACGTTCTTGCCCTTGTCCTGGCCGTCGATCTGCAGGTTGTCCTTCAGGACCAGGTCCACTCGGTTCTCGGCGTCGAAAATCTTGGCCTGTTCAACCTTGCCGCCGTCGGTCAGGAGCGCCAGGCCCTTGTCCGTGTCGATGCGGCTCGACCCGCCCGGGGCGAGGGTGGCAAAGGCCAGCAGGAGCATGCCGATGACGACGACAATCCAGATGCCGGGGCCCTTGAAGAAACTCTTAGCTTTCATCTGATCGGGGGCTGGCCCCGTCCCTCCTGGTAGTGCTGCACGGCGTCCCATGGGCGCGCGTGTGGTGCTGCGTCAGTCTAGCTATACACCGTCGCTGTACCTCACGCACGGTCGGGATCAAAAGTTCCCTATGGGCGTAGCGGAGGGCGGGGTCCGGCCCGGCCGCCGGGTCCCGTGGGCGCCGGCGGCGGCGCGGCGGACTTACTCGTAGACGTGCGGGGCGAGGGTGCCCACGAAGTCCAGGTTGCGGTACTTCTCTGCGTAGTCCAGGCCGTAGCCGACGACGAATTCGTTCGGGATGTCGTAGCCGACGTACTTGACGTCGATCTGGACCTTGGCCGCGGTGGGCTTGCGGAAGGCGGTGCAGATTTCCACCGACGCGGTGCCGCGGGATTCCAGGTTGGTCTTGAGCCAGGACAGGGTCAGGCCGGAGTCGATGATGTCCTCGACAATCAGGACGTCCTTGCCCATCAGGTCCGTGTCCAGGTCCTTGAGGATCCGGACGACACCGGAGGACTGGGTGCCGGAGCCGTAGGAGGAAACGGCCATCCAGTCCATGGAGACGTGGCTGTGCAGCGCGCGGGCGAGGTCGGCCATGACCATCACGGCGCCCTTGAGCACGCCGACGATCAGCAGCTCGCGGCCCTCGTAGTCCCGGTCGATCTCTGCGGCGAGTTCGGTGATGCGGGACTGGATCTGTTCCTTGGAGTAGAGAACGTGCTTAAGGTCCGCCTGGACGTCGTTTGAATCCACCAATGGCTCCTGTGTAGATGCGGGTGCGACTAATCTTGGGGCCGTTTGTGAGGCCGGAATACTAGCTTCCCACAGCGGGCCGCCTCGCGGGGAACGCCGCCGGCGGCCGGGCCGCCCTCCGCGGGGTGGCCGGGCGCCTGGTCGGACGGCTGACCGGCCGCCTGACCGGCCGCCTGGAGCTGGGCGAGCGAGAGCCGGTAGACGCTGACGCCCCCGGGCAGCTGAACGGGTCCGGCCGATCCCCGGCGGCGCAGCAGGTCCTCCGCGGCGAGCAGGCGCTGGTGGCTGGGTTGCTGGCCGCCGACCTCGGCCGCGGCCTTCGCGATCACCCGGAACCTGAGCGCGGCCGGCAGGGCGCGGAGCTCGTCCTCGGGCAGGCCCAGGTCGCCGCCGTCGTAGGTCTTCAGCGTGAGGTACGTGTCGTTCGCCACGGCGTCGAGGTAGTCGGCGTCGGCCTGCAGGATGGCCGCGGTGCGGGCGAGGGATTCGGCGACGCCGGGGCCGAGTTTCTCCTCCAGCATCGGCAGGACCTCTACCCGGGTGCGGGAACGGGCGAAGGCCGGGTCTGCGTTGCTCGGATCGTGCCAGGGGTCCAGGTCTTCGGCCGCACAGATTTCCAGCGTCTCGGCCCGCCGCAGGCCCAGGAACGGCCGGAGCAGCCGCCCGCGGGCCGGCCGCATGCCGGCCAGGGAGCGGGTGCCGGAGCCCCGGGCCAGGCCCAGCAGGACCTGCTCGGCCTGGTCGTCCAGGGTGTGGCCGAGCAGGATGGCCTGCGCTCCGGCGTCATCCGCGGCCGCGTCCAGGGCGGCATGCCGGGCCTCCCGGGCGGCGGCCTCCGGCCCCATCCCGGTGGCGGCGACGGTGACGGTCCGGATCTCCACGGGAGCCAGTCCCAGCTCCCGCAGCGCCGCCGCGGCGGCCCGGGCGACTTCCGCGGAGCCGGGCTGCAGCTGATGGTCGACGACGACGGCGCCGACACTGATCGGGTGGCCGTGCACGTGGCCGCGGCGGGCGAAGTACGCCGCGGCGGCCGCGAGGGCCAGGGAATCCGGGCCGCCGCTGCAGGCGACCAGTACGCGTTCGGGGTAGCCGGCGTCGGCGAGGGCCGTCTCGAGCAGCTTCCGCGCCTTGCCGAGCACGGGCGAGAGGCGGCCGGGCCGGCGCCGGCCGGCGGGACGTACGGCGCTTTCGCTGGCGGGCTGGGTGGTGTCGGCGTGGGCGTCCGCGGTGGCGGGTTCGTTCGTGGGGCTCATGCCGCTTAGAGGCCCATCCGTTCGACCCAGAGCTTGGGGTCGTGGATTTCGGGTTCGGTGGGCAGGTGGTCCGCGGACTCCCAGACCCGGTTGAAACCGGCCATGCCGACGGCGTCCACCACCTCGCGGACGAACTTGGAGCCATCGCTGTACTGACGCATCTTGGCGTCCAGGCCGAGCAGGCTGCGGATGAACTTCTCCACCGCGCCGCGGTCCTTGCCGCGGGCGTTGAAGCGCTGCCTGATGGTCTTCACCGACGGCACGATGCTGGCATCCACCGCATCCATGACCACGTTGGCGTGGCCCTCGAGCAGGCTCATCACGGCGGTCAGGTGCGAGATCGCGGCCTTCTCCTCGGGGTCCTGCAGCAGGTCCAGGATGGCGCCGCGGCCGGGGGCTGCGCCGGGAGCGGACCGGTCCTTGAGCGACCTGGCCGCCGCGGCGGCGCGTTCCATGATCGAGTCGACGTTGCCCAGCAGGTGCCCGCTGAGGCCCTCGATCTGGTCCAGCATGTGGTGCCGCAGCCAGGGCGCGGCGGCGAACTGGACCCGGTGGGTCTGCTCGTGCAGGCAGACCCAGAGCCGGAAGTCCTCGGGAGCGACGTTCAGTTCCCGCTCCACCGAGATGATGTTCGGCGCCACCAGCAGCAGGCGGCCGGCGGCCGGGGCCGTGGAGCCGGGGGCCAGGGCGGAGAACGGGTCGTACTGGCCGAGGACCTTGCTGGAGAGGAAGGCCAGGATGGCGCCGAGCTGGCTGCCGGTGATGGCGCCGCCGACGCTCGCGCTGCCGGGGCTGATGCTGCCGCGGCGGCCCTCCAGCATCTTCTCGATGGCGGGCTGCAGCATGACGGCGAAGCTCTGGGTGTTGGCCTTGGCCCAGGAGGCGCGGTCCACCACCAGGACGGAGGAGTCGCGCAGGTCCCGGGCGGCCTCGAGGCCGGTGATGTCGTGGACGTGCGGGACGGAGAGGTCGGCCATCAGGCGGAGGTTCTCCACCGCGGTTCCGATTTCCTTGGCCCCGAGCGTGGGACCGGCCGGGGTGAGCCGCGCGGCAGTGGACGCCGCGAGCTCCCAATTCACCAGGGCCTGGGCCTGGGCTGACGTCTCTGCTGATCCGGCGCGCGAGGGGGTCTCCATAGTCCCCATCAGATCACAGGGCCCGGGCCACCGCACAGGAATCCGTCCCGGACCGGGCCCGTTTCGACGGTTCGGGCAATTCCTCAGCGGCAGCCGCAGGCCGCGAGGGTGGAGGCGGTCCGGTCCAGGGCTTCCTTGTTCCCGGTAGCCCCGGGGGTCAGGCCGTTGCCGATGAAGGAGAAGACCAGGAGCCGGCCGTCGGCGTCCACCACGTAGCCGCTGAGGGCGATCACGGAGTTCAGCGTTCCGGTCTTGGCGCGGACCAGGCCCGCGCCGGCGGCGGTGGTGGCATCCGTGTACCGGCTGCCGAGCGTGCCGGTCAGACCGGCCACCGGGAAGCCGGCCAGGGCGGAGCGGAGCCGGGTGTCGGGGCCGTTGGTCATGGCCCGAACCAGTTCCGTGAGCTGCCGGGCGGTGACCCGGTTCTCCAGGGTGAGCCCGGCCAGGTCCGCGGCGTGCAGGGTGTCGGTGGGGATCTTGAGTTCCTGCAGCTGCTTCAAGACGGCGGCGATGGCGCCTTCGCCGCTGCCCGGCTGCCCACTGGCCAGTGCGACCATCCGGCCCATGACCTCGGCGAGGTAGTTGTCCGAGGTGCGCAGCAGCAGGTCCACCTGTTCGCCGACGGTCGCGGATTCGGCCTCGGCCAGCACCGCCCCGGCGCGAGGGCCGGCATCCGCCGCTTCGGACGAACCATCTGACGAACCGTCGGACGCGACGCCAGCGCCCTTCTCTGCCGGATCCTTGCTCCCCTGGCCCTTGGCGCCCGCTTCCTGCATGGGCGCCTTGGCGCGCACGACGCCGGGTGCCACGGTGATGCCGGCCTCGCCGAGCCGGGCGGCGAAGGCCTCGGCGGCGGTCATGGCCGCGTCCTGAGGCCGGGCCCCTGCGGTGCTGCCGGGCGCGAACCGGGCCCCGTTCAGTGCCAGCGGGAACAGCGGTGCCACCTCGCCGGCGGCCACGTCATCCGGGCTCCAGGCGGGGCTGAGCGACGGGCCGGAGAAGAGTGAATCGTCCAGCTGCACGGTAACGGGACCGGTCACGCCTGCCTGCCGGAGGGCCGTTACGGTGGACTTGGCCAGGGTCGCAAGGCCGGCGTGGCTCAGCACTGCGTCCGGGGCGGAATCCCCGGCGCCCAGCAGCACATCCCCGCCGCCGGTGAGGACCACGGTGCCGGGGGTGGCGCCGGCGATCACCCGGGTGGTGAAGCGGCGGTCCGGGCCGAGGGTTCGGAAGGCCGCGGCCGCGGTGAGCAGTTTGATGTTCGATGCCGGCGCCCGGCCCTCGTCGGCCGCCCGGTCGAAGAGGACCTCGCCGGTAGCGGCGTCCTGCACCATGCCGGTGAAGGTGCCGCCGCCGTCGGTCTTCAGGGTGGCGTTGAGCCGCTCCGCGAGGGTGGCCGCGTTGGCGACGGGGGCGGCGTCGTCGAGCGGTTTAACCGCGCCGGGGACGGCGGTGAGGGCCGACGGCGGGAGCTGCCACGGGCCCGCCGCGGGCACTGCCGGGGGACGGGACGGGCCGGCGAATCCGGGGCCGAGGGCGAAACCGGCGGGGATTAAGAGCGCGATGACCAGCAGCCCCAGCAGAACGGCCGGGACGGTCCGGCGCCACCCGGCGGCCGGGGAATCCTGCCCGCGCGGGCCCGTTGTGCGTGTCATGGTGCTGATGGTCCTTAGTTCCGAAATGTCCCCACTAGTTCCTGAAACCAGGGCCTGTCGCTATATCCTCAATAATAGTCGGCGGTACCGGGTGGCCTTTTTGGGGCGCCAGCCCGTGCCGCGCATCCCCTTACATCCGTCGAGGAGCATTCCATGAAGCATGACGTGACCATCGAGATCCCCAAGGGATCGCGCGTCAAGTACGAAGTCGACCACGAGACCGGCCGCGTCCGCCTGGACCGCGTCCTGTTCACCTCCATGCAGTACCCCACGCACTACGGTTTCTTCGAGAACACCCTGGGCGAGGACGGCGACCCGTTGGACGCCCTGGTCCTGCTGCAGGACTTCGACCTGCACCCCGGCGTGATCGTCGAGGCCCGCCCGATCGGCGTGTTCAACATGACCGACGACGGCGGCGGGGACGCCAAGGTCCTCTGCGTGCCGGCCGACGCCCGCTTCGACCACATCAACGAGATCAGCGACGTAAGCGAGTTCCTGATCAAGGAAATCGAGCACTTCTTCACCCGTTACAAGGACCTGGAGCCGGGCAAGTGGGTCAAGGCCGAGGGCTGGGGCGACCGCGCCGCCGCCGAAGCCGAGCTGGAAGCCTCGATCAAGCGCTTCGTTCCGCACGCTCACTAAGGCCGCGTCGGCAACCGACCGATTCTTCCCTGCCGGGGCCACCCGCGCCGACCGCCCATCTGGGGCGGCGGCGCCGGGTGGCCTTCGGCGTTTAACGAGGGAGTCTTGATCAGCGGCGGACACTGCCAGCCGTGAATCAGGAAGATGTGAAATCGTTGGTTCATGACCACAGAGCCCGCGTTTAACCCGCCCTGCGGCCCCGTGACCGGCTGGCACGACGGCGAGGTGCTGCGCGCCACCGGCATCCCCTATGCCTCGGCCGCCCGGTTCCAGCCGCCGGCACCGGCGCCGGGATGGACCGCGCCCTTCGCAGCGACCACCCTCTCCCCCGCCTGCCCGCAGGCTCCCGTGCCGTTCCTGGATGACATCCTGGGCACCCGGTACGGCGAACTGCCCGGCAGCGAGGACTGCCAGCGCCTCTCCATCACCATCCCGGCGGGCCTGGGCCCGGACGAGCGGGTCCCGGTGATGGTGTGGCTGCACGGCGGCTCCTACACCTCCGGCTCGGGCGACCTGGCAATCTTCGACCCCAAGGCCCTGGTCGCGGAGAACCGGGTCATCGTCGTCTCGGTCACCTACCGGCTTGGCCTCTTCGGCTACCTCGCCGCCGGCGACGGCCGCCCGGCGAACCTGGGGCTGCTGGACCAGCTGGAGGCCTTCCGCTGGGTCCGCCGCAACATCGCAGCGTTCGGGGGCGACCCGGAGAACGTGACCGCCTTCGGCCAGTCCGCGGGCGGGGATGCCGTCGCCCACCTGATGGCCGTGCCGGAGGCGCCGTCGCTGTTCCGCCGCGCCATCATCCAGAGCGCCCCGCTAGGCATCACCCGCGGACGCGACAAGATGAGCGCCGCCATGGGTGCCGCGGCCCAACACATCACGGAAGACACCCCGGCACTGGATGTCGTGGCCGCCGAGGCCAGTGTGGCGCGTACGGCCCGGAAGTTCGGACTCGCCTCAGCCATGCCCTTCGGCACCCAGTACGGCCACGACCCGCTGCCGCCAGAGGCCGCCATTGAAGAGGCCTGGGACGCCGCAGCCCCCGGGATCGAGGTCCTGATCGGACACACCACGGAGGAGGCGCGGATGTTCCTGCCGCGCAACCGCGTCGTGGGCCGGATCGGCCGGGTCCCGGTGCTGGGGAACGCCGTCGTCAAGGCCGTCAACTGGGCCGTCACGGAGGCCGTCTACGGCCGGGCGACGCGGAAGTTCGCCCGCCGCCATGTCCGCGCGGGCGGCCGCGCGCACCGCTACCTGCTCTCCTGGCACGCCCCGGGGAACATCTACGGGGCCGCCCACACCGTGGACCTGCCGCTGCTCTTCGGCGACGAGCAGACCTGGGCCGGGGTAGGCCTGCTCGCGGGCGTCAGCTGGGAGGACGTCAACGTCCCGGGCAAGGCGATGCGGGCGCTCTGGGCCCGCTTCGCCTCCGGCGAGGGGCTCGACGACGACGGCGGGATCCCCGGCGCCCTCCGCTACCGGGCGGTCTGAGCCGTGCGGACCCTCGGGGTGGACCTGGCCGCGGCGACGAAGAAGACCGCGGCCGCCGTCCTCGAGTGGGAGGGCGGGACCGCCCGGCTGGTGCACCTGGCCCTCGACGTTGACGACGCCGACATCGTCCGGCTCTTCGGCGGCTGCGCCATGACAGGCATCGACTGCCCGGTGGGCTGGCCCGACGCGTTCCTGCCCTTCATCGCCGCGCACCTGGCCGGCGAGCCATACCCGGTGCTGGACTATGACGGCATCGAGGGCCGCCGGCTGCTCGCATACCGGGAAACGGACCGCTTCACCACCGGGCTGACCGGCCTGATCCCGCTGAGTGTCTCCGCAGACCGGCTGGCGCACCCGGCGATGCGCTGCGCGGTGATCCAGGCCAAGATCGCCCGGGAGCACGGGCTCCAGCCGCGGGATGGCAGCGGCCGACTGGCCGAGGTGTACCCGGCGGGGTCGCTGAAGACCTGGGGGCTCCTGGCCCGCGGGTACAAGGGCCGGGGCGGCCCCGAGGCGGAGCGGCTGGGCGGGCTGCTGGCCGCGCTGCGCGACGCCGCGCCGTGGCTTGACCTCGCCGGGAACGAAGAACGGCTGGCCGGGTCCGATGACCTGTTCGACGCCGTGATCGCCGCCCTCACGGCCCGGGCCGTGGCGGTGGGGGCAACCGTCGGGCCGGATGAAACGCACGCCGCGGCGGCCCGGACCGAGGGCTGGATCCACGTGCCAACGGGCGGCCTGGACGCCCTCGTGGCCGCCGGATAGACGCCGGATGACGGCCGACGTCGTCCGTTTGCGGCGGCACGGCCACCGGGTAGTGTGGCATCCAGAATGTTCACCCTGACGATCAATCAGACCGACAGCCGTCACGACGGCGACCGCGTGCCGCAGCTCCTCAAGGACCTGCGGCACATTCCGGCGCGCCTCGATTTCGACCGGTCCGTCGAGGATGAGGTCCAGGGCATCGTGGATTGCCCGCGACAGGCTGTGGACGCGGCGCTGATCGCCCTGCGCACCGGCGCCTGGTACGTCGGGATCGGCGTCGGGCCGGTCAACGAACCGCTGCCCAACCAGATCAAGGACGCTTCCGGCCATGGGCTGGTCTACGCCCGGCGGGCCGTGGACCGGCTGCGCAACGGCAAGGAACGGATCCCGGTGGCCGTCGAGGGCCCCCTGGCCGAGCTGGCCGCGGAGGCGGAAGCGGTGCTGCGCCTGCTGGGCCAGATTGTGCACGACCGGAGCGCGGCGGAATGGCGGGTCCTGGACCTGCTGACGCCCGGCGTCCGCGGCCAGCAGAAGGTCGTGGCCGAGGAGCTCGGCATCACCACGCAGGCGGTGAGCAAGGCCGTGGCGCGCGCCCAGTGGAACGAGGAGCACGCCGCACGGCCTGCGGCCGCCCGGTTGCTGTCCCTGATCCTCGAGGTGCGCTAGAGCAGACTGCGCAGCACGTGGGCCGCGCCGTCCTCGAACACCGAGTGGGTGACCTCGTCCGCGGCGGCAATGACCTCGGCGGGAGCCTGGCCCATGGCCACCCCGCGCCGGGCCCAGGTCAGCATCTCGATGTCGTTCCGTCCGTCGCCGACCGCCACGGTGCGGTGCGCCCCGATGCTAAGCCGGCCGCGGAGCTGCTCCAGCGCGCTGGCCTTGGTGACGCCGGCCGCGGCGATGTCCAGCCAGGCGGTCCAGCCCACCGAGTAGGTGACACCGGCGAGCCCGACGTGCCGGATCGCGGCGTTGAATTCCTCCGGGGTGTTCTCCGAGCTGAACACCACGACGCGCACGGCGGTGGCCTCGAGCATGGTCTGGAAGTCCACGCCGATCGCCTCGACGCCGAAGCTGGCGTCCTGGAAGCGCTCGGTGGAGAGGAAGTTGCCGTCGGCGTCCTCGAGGGCGTATTTGGCGGAGGGCAGCCGCTTCCGGAGCGCCCGCAGCGCGGGTCCGGGATCGAAGGTGGCCCTGTGCAGCACCTCGTAGCCGTCGGCGAGGCCGGAGTCGACGCGGAGGGTGACGCCGCCGTTGGAGCAGACGGCGTAGCCGTTCTCGATGCCGATGTGCTCGATGATGGGCAGCGTGGCGCCGAGGGAGCGGCCGGTCGCGATCATCACCTCATGCCCCGCGGCCACCACGGCCTGCGCGGCTTCCCGGACGGGAACGGACATGTGGCCGTCGTGGTCGACGAGGGTTCCGTCGACGTCGAGGGCGATCATCATTTTGTCGTTGGCGTTGCGCTGGTCGTCGTTGCCAGCGACTGAGGTTTCAGTCAATGTAGTCATCCAACAAGTAGAGCAGACACCCCCGACAACCAGCTAGGTGTACTGAGTCAGGACGTTGGTTACATCGTGAATAGGTGAGGACCTCTTAGGTTGGTGGTTACCACACACAGCCAACGACTAAGAGGTCCTCATGTCCCACCGTAATGCCCGCCTGACTCC
>NZ_JBIMMV010000007.1:0-230523 GCF_044628475.1 Arthrobacter sp. BPSS-3 | reverse complement strand
ACACCTTGTGTGTGAGAGGCCCCCAGCCAGACCACTGGGTTGATAGGCCGGATGTGGAAGCGAGGACTAAAGACTCGTGAAGCTGACCGGTACTAATAGGCCGATAACTTACACCACACACCACCCCGATCCATCGGGGTGGGTATGAAGAACAAGACTGCTTGCGTCCACTATGTGGTTCCCAACCAACAAACCCACCACCGGTGAGTTGTGTTGCACGGAACCAAACCATAATTAAATACAACACCACCACCTGCCCCAGGGCAGGAGTTGTAACCACAGACTTCCCACCCCAGGAAAAAGCCACCCCACCACGGGCGGCACGACCAGGGGTCCGGGTAAAAGGGTTACGGCGGTCATAGCGTGGGGGAAACGCCCGGTCCCATTCCGAACCCGGAAGCTAAGACCCACAGCGCCGATGGTACTGCACCCGGGAGGGTGTGGGAGAGTAGGTCACCGCCGGAACATCATTTAGCGGCTCAGGCCCCGACACTCAGTGTCGGGGCCTGAGCTCTTTAACGACCACAGCAGCAACGACGTAGGAGCCCCTCCCGTTGAGCCGGCTCTGGAGCCGGCAGCAACGGCGTAGGAGCCCCCCCGCTGAGCTGGCTCTGGAAGCGGGATTATGCACGGGGTGGCGCCATCGACTGCCCTAGTAGAGTTGATGCCCATGGATAACCTCTTCAGCCACGCAGCTGCCGCCCCAGCGCCCGGGCCCTCCGAGGGTCTTGACCCGTTGGTGTGCACCGTCGTCGTACCCGGCGCCGTCGCCAGGGCATTCGTGGGTTTCACCGAGCACACGCACCTGTGGTGGCCGCTCGAGGAGCACGGCGTGTACGGGGCCGGATCCTACGTGGAGTTCGAGGAAAGCCTGATCCTGGAAACCGCGGACGACGGCCGCACCTCCATCTGGGGGACCATCGACGACTGGCAGCCCCCTCTCTCCTTCCACGCCAGCTGGCACCCAGGAACCCAGGCGCTGTGGTCCACGGAGATTCGCGTAGCGTTCCGGGCTGTGGATGCCGGTACCGAGCTCCGTCTGGTTCACAGCGGATGGGAAGGCGCAGAACACCCGGCAGTGACCCGTGACGAGTACGAAGGCCTCTGGCCCATGATTCTGCAGCGCTATGTCCGGTTCATGGGCGGCGACCAGGGCTAACGGGGGCGTCCCCGTACCATCCTCCCCAGTTACTCGCCCAAGCATCACGGGAAGGAACCTAGGAAGGTCCACAATCCGGCCGCTGCGGTTGAGTAAGTGCTCGGGCTGTGAAGTAACTGGGCAGGAACGTACGCCAGGCTGCGGTCTTGGTGCGGCGGAGACGATTAGTGCAGGGGTGACGCGTCGGCCGGGGGCACGGCCGTGCTGGAACGGATGACGAACCGGGTGGGGTATTCCATGTCCGTGGCGGCCGGCTCCCCATTGCCGCCTTCCAGCCCCTCCAGGAGGCGCCGGACCGCGAGGGCGCCCTGGCCGCGGGCATCCTGGTCAATGGTGGTGAGGCCGAAGACCTCGCCCAGCTCGTGGCCGTCGATGCCGATCACCGAAAGATCCTCAGGTACGCGGAGCCCGAAGTCGCGGGCCGCGAGAATGGTGCCGATCGCCATCTCATCGGAGGCGGCGAACACCGCCGTCGGACGCTCCGGGGAGCTCCCCAGGAGTTGCCGGGCGCTGGCGTAGGCGCCCTGGATGGTGAAGTCGGCGGAGACCAGCCACTCCGGCCGCACGGGAAGGCCGGCGCCGTGCATCGCCGCAGTGAAACCCGCCTGGCGGGTGCCCGGCAGGCGGAAGTCTTTGTCGTAGGCGGCGTCTCCGGTCATGTGCGCAATCCTGCTGTGCCCGAGCTGGATCAGGTGCCGGGCGGCAGCCTCCGCCAGGGCAGAGTCGTTGATCCGTATGGTGGGAGCCCCGGGGAGGGGGCCGCCGATGCCAACGATGGGCCGGTGGATGGCTAGCAGCTGCTGGATTTCGGCCTCGCTGAGCTCCAGGGACACCGCAATGACCGCGTCCACCCGCTTGCGCAGCAGGAAGTCGTTCAGGACGCTGTGCCGCCGCTCCTCGCCGTCGCTGACGTTGTACAGCGTGAGATCGTAGCCGGCGTCGAGCAGGGTGGCCGAAACACCCTCCACCACCGCGGAGAAGAACCAGCGGTGCACGGACGGAACCACGACGCCGACGTTGTGGTTCCGCCCGGACGCCAGGCTGGAGGCATGGTAGGAGAGGACGAACCCGAGTTCCGCGGCCGCGGCCTGGGCCAACGCGCGGCTGCGGGGAGAGACGTTGCCCTTGCCGCTCAAGGCGCGTGAAACGGTGGCGATGGAGAGGCCGGCCCGTTCCGCGACGTCCTTGATGCCGGGCATTTTCAGCTCTCCGTGTCCTCGATGTAGATTTCCAGCCAAACAGTTTCCCCTGAGCCTAACTGATGCTCCGGGGCGTTCATGGCGGCAGCCGCGGAGCTGCGGAGCAGCACGGTTCCGGCAGGCAGGTCGAGCGGTTCGTGGCCCACATTCATCAGCACCGCGACGGTCCCGTTCAGGTAACCCAGCGAGGTGTCCGTGGACCAGTCCTCGAGCCAGGCCAGGGAGCCCTCGCCGAGGCGCAGCTGCCTGCGCAGGGCGAGCATGCTGCGGTAGAGGTTCAAATGCGACGACGGCGAAGCGGCCTGGGTGTCCCGGGCCAAGGCGCCGAAGCTTTCCGGCTGGGGCAGCCACGGGTCCGCGCCGGAACCGAAGCCGTTGTTCGGTTCGCCGGCCCGCCACGGCAGCGGGACACGGCAGCCGTCGCGGCCCAGCCGCTCGCCACCGGTCCGCCCGAAGGTGGGGTCCTGGCGCTGGTGGTCGGGAATGTCGATGCCGTCCGGCAGGCCGAGTTCCTCGCCCTGGTAGAGATATGCCCCGCCGGGCAGGCCCAGCATGAACATCGTGGCGGCGGCGGCGCGGGCGCGGCCGAGCTCGGCGTTCGGCTGGGGATCGGCGGGACCGATGCCGTCGCCGTCGCGCGGTGCCGGGCCGTCGTAGCCGAAGCGGGTGGCGTGCCGGACGACGTCGTGGTTGGACAGCACCCAGGTGGTCGGGGCGCCGACGGCGTCCAGGGCGTTCAGGGACTCGGTCACCACGCGGCGCATGCGGTGCGGGTCCAGGCCGGCGTGCAGGTACGGGAAGTTGAACGCCTGGTGCATCTCGTCGGGGCGGACCCAGTCGGCCAGCCGGGGGAGCGGGTCCACATTGGCCTCTGCGCAGAGGATCCGGTCCGGGCCGTATTCGGCCAGGATCCGGCGCCAGGCGCGGTAGATGTCGTGCAGGGCCGGCTGGCCGAACATCGGCGCCTCGTGGCCGGGGAAGCCGTCGGAGCTGTTGCCGTCGGCGCGGCCGCCCCACGCCGGCAGGCCGGGGGCCTTGACCAGGGCGTGGGCGACGTCGACGCGGAAGCCCGAGACCCCGCGGTCCAGCCAGAACCGCAGGACGCGTTCGAACTCGGCGTGGACGGCGTCGTTGTCCCAGTTGAAGTCGGGCTGGGAGGAATCGAAGAGGTGAAGGTACCACTGGCCGGCCGTGCCGTCGGGCTCCGTGATCCGGGTCCAGGCCGGACCGCCGAAGTGCGACTGCCAGTTGTTCGGGGGAAGCTCGCCGGACTCGCCGAGTCCGTCGCGGAAGATGAACATGTCCCGCTCCGGGCCGTCGGCCGGGGCGGCGAGGGCGGCCCGGAACGCGGCGTGCTGGTCCGAGCAGTGGTTGGGCACCAGGTCCACGATCAGCCGCAGGCCCAAGCGCTTGGCCTCGGCCATCATGGCGTCGAAGTCGTCCAAGGTGCCGAAGAGCGGGTCCACGTCGCAGTAGTCGCTGACGTCGTAGCCGGCGTCGCGCTGCGGGGAGCGGTAGAAGGGGGAGAGCCAGACGGCGTCGACGTCCAGCTCGGCGAGCTGCGGCAGCTCTGCTGTGATACCGGCGAGGTCGCCCACGCCGTCGCCGTTCAGGTCGCGGAAGGACCGGGGGTAGACCTGGTAGATAACGGCGGACCGCCACCAGCCGGGCGTGTGGTCTGCGGCGTGCACCAGGGTCAACGGGCCGGCGAGGGCGGCGGGGACTGTATCAACTGACATGCCGGTAATCGTAAGGCCGAAGACACCGAAATGAAAACGCTTCCAGAAGTTTCGGTCACCCGCCTCTCCCGGCACCGGGGCACCTCCGTCGGGGTAGTGATGCGAATTTGCTTGTAACGCCGGGCCAATCGGCGGCCTGAGGAGCCCTAAGGGCCGGCCGGAGGGGCCGGCGCCCGCGACACGCCCGGCAAATGCCGACTTCCCAAACCACCTACCGGCGTGTAACTTGGAAGCGCTTGCAGCTGTGAGCCACATCACCGACGATGCCACCAGGCCCGACTCGATCCGATCGGGCCTCACGTGTGGATGCAGGATCTTTATGAAAGGGACACCAATGAAGGTGCAGAACACCCTCACCACCGGCACCAGCCGCCGGGTTTTCACGGCAGGTGCCGTCTCCGTCGTGGCCGCGCTGGCCCTCAGCGCCTGCGGCGGCGCGGCAGCCACCTCCCCGGCCTCGCCGTCCGCCACGGCCAAGCCGGACCTCAAGGCCTCCGGTGCCAGCACCATCACCATGTGGGTCGACGCCGAGCGCTCCCCGGCGCTGAAGGACATCACCGCCAAGTTCCAGGCCGACACCGGCATCGAGGTCAAACTGGTGGTCAAGGACTTCGCCGCCGTCCGTGACGACTTCATCACCCAGGTCCCCACCGGCAAGGGCCCGGACCTGATCGTCGGACCGCACGACTGGGTAGGCAAGTTCGTCCAGAACGGCGTGATCGCCCCCGTCGAACTCGGCGACAAGAAGGGCTCCTTCCAGGATTCCTCGATCAAGGCCATGACCTACAACGGCTCGGTTTACGGTGTCCCGTACGCGATCGAGAACATCGCACTGCTGCGCAACACGGCAATCGTCTCCGATTCCGCCAAGACCATGGACGAGGTCATCAGCAACGGCAAGAAGGCCGTCGCCGACGGCAAGGCCAAGTTCCCGTTCCTGGTGGGCATGGACCCCAAGCAGGGCGACCCGTACCACCTGTACCCGCTGCAGTCCTCGATGGGTTCGCAGGTCTTCGGCAAGGCTGCCGACGGCGGCTACGACCCCAAGCAGCTCCTCATCGGCGACGCTGCCGGCGTCGAGTTCGCCAAGAAGCTCGCCGCCTGGGGTGACGCCGGCGAAAAGATCATCAACTCCAACATCACCGGTGATATCGCCAAGGAGAAGTTCCTGGCCGGGGAGTCCCCGTACTACCTGACCGGCCCGTGGAACGTTCCGGACGTGCAGAAGAAGGGCATCAAGTTCGCTGTTGACCCGCTGCCGACCGCAGGCGACCAGCCGGCGCAGCCGTTCATCGGCGTCAACGGCTTCTTCATCAGCTCCAAGAGCGCCAACGCCCTGGCCACCAACGAGTTCGTCACCAACTACCTCACCTCCGAGGCAGCCCAGGACTCCATGTACAAGGCCGGCGGCCGCCCGCCGGCACTGAAGGCCTCTTTCGACAAGGCCGCCAGCGACCCGGTCGTCGCGGCCTTCGGCAAGATCGGCGCCACCGGCGTCCCGATGCCGGCCATCCCGGAAATGAGCGCCGTCTGGGCTGACTGGGGTGCAACCGAACTGTCCTTGATCAAGGGCCAGGGCGACCCGGCCGCCGACTGGGCCAAGATGGCTGCCAGCATCAAGACCAAGATCGGGGGCTAGCCCCCGCCCCGGATCCCGCCGCGAACAGCCGCGGCGGGATCCGGACAGCTCCGGGCCGGGCGGCACCACACCGCCCGGCCCGTTCCTGCATCACCCTGCTTCTCCCAAGGACTGAAGAGCCATGCCAGATACAGAACTCCGCGAGGGCACCGACCCCTCCGCCGCACCGCCAGCCCCGGGCGCGGGATCCCGCACGGGCAAGCGCACGGGACGGCAGGCCGGGTCAGCCCGCCGCCGCACCTCCCCGGACGGGACCAAGGGCATCATCGCCAAGATCGTCCTGCTGGGCCTGGTCGATGCGCTGGCCGTCTTCGTCCTGACCATGCTGTTCCTCAGCCACTCCTGGACCGTCCTGGTGGTCTCCGCCGTCGTGGTCCTGGCGATCAACTGGATCTACCTGCGCAAGGGCGGACTTCCGGCCAAATACCTGGCCCCCGGTGTCCTGTTCCTGCTCATCTTCCAGGTCTTCGTGGTGGTCTTCAGCGGCTACATCGCCTTCACCAACTACGGCGACGGGCACAACAGCACCAAGGATGACGCGATCGCCGCCATCCAGCTCACCGCCCAGAAGCGCGTCCCGGACTCCCCGGCTTATAAGACCTCGGTCCTGGCCAAGGGCGATTCGTTCTACCTGCTCTTCACCGACCCGGCCGGCAAGGTCTCCCTCGGCAGCACGGACAAGCCCCTTGAGGACGCCGCCGGCGCGGTCAAGGACTCCACCGGCAAGGCCAAGTCCCTGGACGGCTACCAGACCCTGAACTTCCAGGAGATCGTCGCCAACCAGCAGAAGATCCTGGCCCTGACCGTCCCCGTCTCCGCCGACCCGGCCGACGGAACACTGCGCACCGCGGACGGCAGCAACGCCTATCAGTTCAAGCCCTCGCTGAAGTACGACGCCGGCGCGGACACCTTCACGGACACGGACAGCGGGGCCGTCTACCGCGACAACGGCAAGGGCGCCTTCGCCGCGGCCGACGGGCAGACGCTGTCCACCGGCTGGAAGATCGACGTCGGCTTCGAAAACTTCTCCCGCGCCTTCACCGACCCGAGCCTGCGCGGGCCGCTACTGGGCGTCATTCTCTGGACCTTCACCTTCGCCATTGCCTCCGTGGCGCTGACCTTCGCCCTGGGCCTGTTCCTGGCCATCGCCTTCAACCGCGAGGACCTCAAGGGCAAGAAGGTCTACCGGATCCTGATGATCCTGCCCTATGCCTTCCCCGCCTTCCTCACCGGCCTGGTCTGGTCCGGCATCCTCAACCCGGAGTTCGGCTGGCTGAACCAGACCCTCCTGGGCGGCGCCCATATCGGCTGGCTGACGGATCCGGTGCTGGCCAAGATCAGCGTCCTGGTGGTCAACCTCTGGCTCGGCTACCCGTACATGTTCCTCGTCTGCACCGGCGCGTTGCAGTCCCTGCCCTCCGAACTCGACGAGGCTGCCCGGATGGACGGCGCCAGCGCCTGGCGGGTGTTCCGGTCGATCAAGCTGCCGCTGCTGCTGGTCTCGATCGCCCCGCTGCTGATCTCGTCCTTTGCGTTCAACTTCAACAACTTCAACGTCATCTTCATGCTCACCGGCGGCGGCCCGCGCTTCGCGGACACCACACGGGACATCGGCGCCACGGACATCCTGATCACCCTGGTCTACAAGGTGGCCTTCGGGCAGGGCACCGGCCGCGACTACGGACTGGCCAGCGCCCTTGCCATCATCATCTTCATCATCGTGGCCACCGTATCGGCCATCAGCTTCAAGCAGACCAAGGCACTCGAGGACGTGAACTCATGAACGGGCCAGCATCGCGCACCGCATCGTCGGCGACCCCGACGGACCAGGCCACCGGGACGACGGCGGAGCCTGCAACGGGGGAGGCAGCCCGCGCCACCGCCGCCGACGTCGAACGCCTCAAGTCCTCGCACCGCCGCCGCCCCTTCGGCGTCTGGTTCGCGGACAAGGGCTGGCGGCACCTGGTGGGCATCGCCGTCACCATCTTCGCGATCTTCCCGCTCCTTTACGTGCTCTCCGCCGCGCTGAACTCCACCGGCACCCTGGTGGGATCCAACGCCCTATTCAGCAAGATCGACTTCGGCAACTTCACCGCCCTGTTCAACATCCCGTCCCGGCCCTTCGCCCGCTGGTTCCTGAACACCCTGGTGGTCGGCGGCATCACCTCCGCGGCCACCGTGTTCCTCGGCGCCATGGCGGCCTACGCCTTCTCCCGGATGCGTTTCACCGGCCGCCGGGTGGGGCTGCTGAGCCTGCTGCTGCTGCAGATGTTCCCGCAACTGCTCGCTGTCGTCGCGATCTTCCTGCTCCTCAGCGGCATCTCCGAGGTCATCCCGGCCCTGGGGCTGGGCAGCCAGCTGGGCCTGATCATGGTCTACCTGGGCGGCGCCCTGGGCGTAAACACCTACCTGATGTACGGGTTCTTCAACACCGTGCCGCAGTCCCTGGACGAGGCGGCCAAGATTGACGGCGCCAGCCACACCCAGATCTTCTTCGGCATCATCATGCGCCTGGTCACCCCGATCCTGGCCGTCGTGGGTCTCCTGACCTACATCGCCATCTCCGGCGAGTTCGTCATCGCCTCCGTGGTGCTCACCGACCCGGACAGCCAGACCCTCGCCGTCGGCCTCTACTCCTTCGTCGCCCAGCAGCGCTCGGAGAACTGGGGCGTCTTCGCCGCCGGCGCCGTGATCTCCGCCCTGCCCGTCATGGCCCTGTTCCTCTACCTGCAGCGGTACATCGTCAGCGGCCTCACGGCCGGCTCGGTCAAGGGCTAGGGTGTCCGGCGCCGCTGCCGCCGGGCTCCTGCCGCACCACGACGGCTCCGCGCTCCATGCCCCGGACGGCGTGGAGCGCGGCGGCCCGGTTCGGCTGCGGCTCCGGATCCCCGTCGGGTGGGGCGAGGCGTCCCGCGTCTGGCTCCGCTCCCTGCACGACGGGGAACCACGCTACGATCCCTGCGACCTCCTCGGGAGCGCCGACGGCTGGGCGTGGTGGGAGGCGGCGACGACGGCCACCAACCCCGTCCTCCGCTACCGGTTCCTGATCGAGGCCGGCGGCCGGAACTGGCAGCTGAACGCCCAGGGCCTCTTCGGCCGGGACGTCTCCGACTACGCCGACTTCCGGCTGGGCACCTACCCGGCCGGGCCGGACTGGCTGCGGACCGGGACCATGTACCAGGTCTTCCCGGACCGGTTCGCCCGTTCCGCGCAGGCGGACACGCACCCGGCACCGGACTGGGCCGTCCCCGCGGACTGGCACACCACTCCGGTGGAGGGCGCGTCGGCGGTGACGCCGTACCAGTTCTACGGCGGCGACTTGCCCGGCATCACCGAACGGCTGGACCACATCCAGGCGCTCGGGGCGGACATCATGTACCTCACCCCTTTCTTCCCGGCCCGCTCCAACCACCGCTATGACGCCGCCACCTTCGCCACCGTGGACCCGCTCCTCGGCGGAGACCAGGCGCTGGTGGAACTCGTGGAGGCGGCCCACGCCCGCGGGCTCAAGGTGATGGGCGACCTCACCGCCAACCACTCCGGCGACGCCCACGAATGGTTCCGGAACGCACTGGCCGGCCCGGACGCGCCCGAGGCGGGCTACTACTACTTCTCCCCGGACCACAGCAGCTACGAGGCCTGGTACGGCGTGCCCTCGGCGAACACGGTGTGGGCCAGTACAAGCTGCGCTGGCTGGGCCTGGAGCAGAAGGAACCGGTCCGCGAGCTGCAGTACCGGATCAAGGAACTCTTCGACCCAGCCGGGATCCTGAACCCCGGCAAGGCCATCTAGCCCGGCTGTGCTGCAACCGGCCTAGTCGTCGGCGTCCGGGTACTCGTCTTCGTCGTCGGGGGTCTCGTCGCCGTCGTAGCGGGACTCCTCGGTCTCGACCTCCAGGATCTTGAGCAGCTCGGTGTCCGGGTTCAGCATGATCGCGGCCTCGTCGCGCCGGTGCCGCAGCTCGGAGTCGATGTAGGACTGCACGGCCTCGGCCAGCGGGATGTGCCGGTTTTCCTTCTCGGACATGTACCAGCGGTGCTCCAGGATCTCGTGCACGGCCTCCGCGGGTTCGAGTTTCCCGGACAGGTCGCGGGGGATGGCGCGGACGATCGGCTCGAAGATCTGGCTGACCCACAGGTGGGCGCTGTACTCCTCGTCCATGCCGGGGTTGTTGTCCGCGCGGAAGGAGTCCATGTCGTTCAGCAGCCGGCGGGCCTGGTTTTCCTGGGCGTCCAGGCCGGTAAGCCGCAGCAGCCGGCGCTGGTGGTGTCCGGCGTCGACCACCTTGGGCTGAAGCTGGATGGTGGAACCGTTCTGGGTGGTCTTGATCGCGTATTCCTCGACGTCGAAGCCGAGTTCGTTGAGCCGCCGGATGCGGGCGGCCACCCGCCAGCGCTCGCCGACCTCGAAGGATTCCTTCTCCGTCAGCTCGGTCCAGAGCCGGCGGTAGCTCTCCATGATCAGCTCGCTCGTCGCCACGGGGTCCACCTTCTCCTCGATCAGCCCGCCGTCGAGCAGGTCCATCAGTTCACCGGCAATGTTGACCCGGGCGATTTCCAGGTCGTACTCGCGCTGGCCGGTGGACAGGTCCGGGTACAGCTCGCCGGTCTCGGCGTCCACCAGGTAGGCGGCGAAGGCGCCGGCGTCGCGGCGGAACAGGGTGTTCGAGAGGGACACATCGCCCCAGTAGAAGCCGATCAGGTGCAGGCGGACCAGCAGGAGGGCCTGGGCGTCGATCAGGCGGGTGAGGGTGTCCTTGCGCAGCATCTGTGAGAACAGGGCGCGGTAGGGCATGGAGAACTTAAGGTGCCGGGTCACCAGCACGGGGTTCAGGGGTTTGCCGTCCGGGGTGGTGCGGCCGGTGATGACCGCCACCGGCTCCACGCAGGGGACATCCAGGCGGGCCAGCTTGCGGAGCATGTGGTACTCGTGCCGGGCGATGTGCTCGGAGGTTTCCTTGATGGCGATGACCGAGCCGCCCAGGTGCGCGAACCGGACGATGTGCCGGGAGATGCCGCGGGGGAGGGCGGCCAGGTACTCGGCGGGCCAGTCTTCGAGGGCGATGTGCCAGGGCAGGTCCAGCAGCTCCGGCTCGGTGGCGGCGGCGGTGATGCTCAGGGAGCTGGAGATCGTCTTGTCGTCATTGGCGCTCGCGGGCACGTACCGGGGCAGCTTCCCGATCTGGCCGTAGTCAGTGGGTTCGTCGTGCCACTGGGCACCGTTGTCCTCGCTCATGCGGTTCTCCTCGGTCATGGGGCAATTCTCCCGCACCCGGCGGCGGCGCGCCTAACCACGGGGCGGTTAACGGCCGACGGCGGCCCTCCCGCAGGAGGACCGCCGTCGGATAAGACTGCGTCAGTCGCCGAGGCGCTCGCCGGTCTTGGTGTCGAACAGGTGCACGTGGCCGGACTGCGGGCGGACCCAGATGGTCTCCCCCTTCATCGGCGGGCGGCGGCCGTCGACGCGGGCCACGATGTCGTGGTCCTTGCCGTCGAGCGTGGTGTGGCCGTAGACGTAGGCGTCGGCGCCGAGTTCTTCGACGACGTCGACCTCAACCTGCAGGCCCTCGCCCTGGCTGGCGGTCTCCAGGTCCTCGGGACGGCTGCCCAGCGTGACGGTGGAGCCGGAGGCGTCCTCAAGGACATCGCGCGGCACCGGGTAGACGGTTCCGCCGAACTGCACGCCGCCGTCGACGACGGGCAACTCCAGCAGGTTCATGGCGGGGGAGCCGATGAAGCCGGCGACGAAGACGTTCTTCGGCTTGTCGTAGAGGTTGCGCGGGGTGTCCACCTGCATCAGCAGGCCGTCCTTGAGGACCGCGACGCGGTCACCCATGGTCATGGCCTCGACCTGGTCGTGGGTGACGTAGACGGTGGTGACGCCCAGGCGGCGGGTCAGCGACGCGATCTGGGTGCGGGTCTGGACGCGGAGCTTGGCGTCGAGGTTGGAGAGCGGCTCGTCCATCAGGAAGACCTGCGGGTTACGGACGATCGCGCGGCCCATGGCGACGCGCTGGCGCTGACCGCCGGAGAGGGCCTTCGGCTTGCGGTCCAGGTACGGCTCGAGGTCCAGCAGCTTAGCGGCTTCGCGGACGCGCTCGGCCCGCTCTTCCTTGCTGACGCCGGCGATCTTGAGGGCAAAGCCCATGTTGTCCGCGACGGTCATGTGCGGGTACAGGGCGTAGTTCTGGAACACCATCGCGATGTCGCGGTCCTTGGGCGGCATGTCGGTGACGTCGCGGTCACCGATCAGGATGCGGCCGGAGTTGACGTCTTCGAGGCCTGCGAGCATGCGCAGGGAGGTGGACTTGCCGCAGCCGGAGGGGCCGACGAGAACCAGGAACTCGCCGTCGGCGATTTCGATGTTCAGCTTGTCGACCGCGGGCTTTTCGGTGCCCGGGTAGAGCCGCGTTGCGTTGTCAAAAGTAACTGTTGCCACAGTTTTCAATCCCTTCACCGGCAGGTACGTGCCGGACGATCCGTTGTGAATGGTCTTTTTATTCAGTTGTGAGTCTTGCGCCTGCTCCCCGGCCGAAGCCGAGGAGCAGCCAGCGACGCCGCACGGTAGCTGTGCGCCACATCACATACAGAGTATGTCAGATGGATCGCGAGTGGGGGAAAAGGTTACGGATGTCACTGGTGATCCCTACCACCCGTGGCCGTGCGGCGCTGTGTAGGCTGTGCGCATGACGGCCCTCCAGATCTACGTGAGTTTCCCCGGTACCGCGCGCGAGGCGCTCGGGTTCTACGCCGATGTCTTCGGCGGTGACCTGGCCTTGTTCACCTACGAGCAGTTCAACCGCACCGACGGTCCGGCCGATGCGATCGCCCACGGTGAGCTGAGGGGTGACGTGCGCCTGGCCGGCTCCGACGCGGCCGAGGGCGAAGCCACCGTCCGGTGCGAGGGGCTGATGCTCTCGCTGCTGGGGACGGCCGAGCCCAAGGTCCTGCACGCGTGGTTTGACCGGCTGGCAGACGGCGGACGCGTCATCGACCCGCTGGGACCGAAGCCCTGGGGCGCGTCCGACGGCCAGGTGGTGGACCGGCACGGACTGCACTGGCTGATCGGCTACGAACCCGAGTCCTGAGCCCGGTCGCAGCCGCAGCCCTCAGCGGTCAGCTGCCGACGGCGGCCTTCCGCTCGCGCAGCAGTGCCTCCAGCAGTTCGGACACGTGCGGCGGGGCTTCCACCCGGAACTCCGCCTGGGTGAAGTCCAGGCCCACCTTCACTCCCAGGTCACCGGAGACCAGGCTGCGCAGGGCGTCCTCGTCCGTGGTGTCGTCCCCGGCGAAGACCACCGCTGTCGCGCCCGTGGCCTGCCGAAGGAAGGACACCGCCTCGCCCTTGGAGGCGTGGACCACGGAGGTCTCCAGGACCCGGTTGCCGGTCTTCAGGTAAACCCCGGCGCGGTCCTTCAGGGCGGACTTCGCCGCGGCCACGGCGTCCTCGGCCACGTCGTTAGCGGCCAGGCGGGTGTGGAGCACGACGCCGGCCGGCTTCTCCTCGAGCAGGGTGCCGGGTGCCACGTGGACGATCTCCTCCAGGACGGCCCGCACGTCGGCCAGGAGCCGGCGCTGGTCCTCGTCGAGCTGAAGCTCGGCCGAGCCCGGTCCCATCCAGATCTCGGCGCCGTGGCTGCCGATCAGCAGGGTCTTCTCCGGCGGGGACGCGACCGAGCGCAGGGTGTCCAGTGCCCGGCCGGAGATCAGCGCCGTCGTGGTCCGCGGCAGTTCGGCCAGGGCGGCAAACGCCGCGGCCGAGCGGGGGAGGGCGCGGGAGTCCTCCGCGTGATCCACCAGCGGGGCCATGGTGCCGTCAAAGTCCATGGCCACCAGCAGCTCCTCGGTGCCGGCGATACGCCGCACCGCCGCGAGCAGTTCGGGGGACAGGGAGAGCTTGGCGTCGGGCTCAGGAGTCATCACGCACCACCTTTTCCTGCAGGGCGCGGAGGAAGTCCGCGGACCAGAGATCGACGTCGTTGGTCAGGATCTGCTTGCGCATGGCCCGCATCCGGCGGGCAGCCTCGGCGGGCTCCATGTTCACGGCCCGCATGATGGTGTCCTTGAGCCCGTCGATGTCGTGCGGATTCATCAGCAGGGCCTGCTTGAGTTGGTCCGCGGCGCCGGCGAACTCGCTGAGCACCAGCGCGCCGTCGTTGTTCGTGCGGGCCGTGACGTACTCCTTGGCGACGAGGTTCATGCCGTCGCGGAGGGCGGTGACCAGCATGACGTCTGCGGCCAGATAGAGCGCCACCATCTCCTCGATGGGGTAGCTGTGGTGCAGGTAGCGGACGGCGGTGTTCTGCATGGTGTCGTAGGTGCCGTTGATGTGGCCTACCGTGCCCTCGACCTCTTCGCGCAGCAGTCGGTACTGCTCCACGCGCTCGCGGCTGGGGCTGGCCACCTGGATCAGGGACGCGTCCTCCACCGTGACCTTGCCGTCCTCGAGGAGTTCCTCGTAGGCCTTGAGCCGGTGCCGGATCCCCTTGGTGTAGTCCAGCCGGTCCACGCCCAAAAGGATGGTCTTGGGGTTGCCGAGGTCGCGGCGGATCTGCTTGGCCCGCTCGATGACTTCCGGCTTTTGCGCCAGCTCGCTGATCTGCTTCACGTCAATGGAGATGGGGAAGGCCTGGGCCCGGGCGATGTGGGTGGTCTGGCCGTCGGCGCCCTTGACGTGCACCTGCTGCTGCTTGACGCTGGCGCCGAGGAAGCGGCGGGCGGAGCGCATGAAGTTCCCGGCGTCGCTGCTGCGCTGGAAGCCGATCAGGTCCGCGCCCAGCAGGCCGTCGATGATCGCGCGGCGCCAAGGCAGCTGGGCGAAGATCTCCGGAGGCGGGAACGGGATGTGGTTGAAGAAGCCGATCTTCAGGTCCGGTCGTTGCTCGCGAAGCATCCGGGGGACCAGCTGCAGCTGGTAGTCCTGGACCCAGACCGTGGCGCCCTCGGCGGCGTGCCGGATGACGGCGTCGGCGAACCGCTTGTTGACCTTCCGGTACGTGTCCCACCAGGCGCGGTGGAACTCCGGCGGAGCGATCACGTCGTGGTAGAGCGGCCACAGGGTCGCGTTGGAGAAGCCCTCGTAGTACAGCTCCACGTCGCGGGTGCTCAGCTGCACTGGGATCAGGTCGATGCCGCCGTGGCTGAAGGGTTCGAGGTGCTCGTCCGGGGCGCCGTGCCAGCCCACCCAGGCACCGTCGGTCTTGGTCATCATCGGCGCCAGTGCCGTGACCAGGCCTCCGGGGGATCGGCGCCAGCCGTCCTCGCAGCCGGGCTCGTCGGGGGAGCAACGGTCCACCGGCATGCGGTTGGACACCACCATGAAGTCGAAACGGTCGACGTCGTCCGTTCCGCCCTGGTGCCCCGCGGCCTTGCCCTCGGTTCCCGCGTCGGTGCCATGCTCTTGGTGCTTCTCGGCGCGGTGCTCTGCGCTTTCGGTTGCTTGCATTCGTGCTCCCTGGGGTCGCTTGTGGCTTGTGTTCACCCTATCGGGGCGGAATCTTCCGGGCTATTCGTCCGTTGGGCACACGGGAAGAAAGTTGAAAGCGCAAGCTCCCCAGCTTTCTCACCTAAAATGATGACCGTGCCACCCGCTGGCGCAGTCCAGGCCGATCGACACGAGGAACCAATGAGCCCCGCAAACGAACCCCGTCAGTCCAAAGCTGAGCGCACCGCCGCGGCCCGCGAGAAGGCCCGTGAGATCCGTGAGGCCCAGCTCAAGAAGGACAAGCGCAACAAATTGCTCATTGGCTGGGGCATCGTCGCCGCCGTCGTCGCCATCATCGTGGTGGTGGCCCTCGTGGTGACCTCCAATATCAAGAACAACGCCCCCGTAGCTGACTCCGGGCCCACGCCCGCCAACGGCAACGTCCACGGCGGCGTGACCCTGCTGGCCAACACGGAGGTGGCGAAGACTGACGCCGCCACGGTCAAGCTCTCCGATGTTCCCGCCGCCCCGGCCACCCCGCCGGCAGACCTGAAGGCCCCCGGCGCCGATGCCGAGGCCGGCAAGCCCGTCAAGGTTGTCCTCTACATCGACTTCATCTGCCCGGTCTGCAAGAACTTCGAGGCGCAGTACAACGACACCCTGACCAAGCTGCGCAACGACGGCAAGATCACCGTCGAATACCGTCCGCTGGGCTTCCTGGACACCCGCTCCACCACCAACTACTCCTCCCGCGCCGCCGCCGCCGCGGCCTGCGTGGTGAACGAGTCGCCGGAGAAGTACGCGGCCTTCGTGGACGCCCTGTTCGCCAAGCAGCCCGCCGAGGGCAGCGCCGGCCTCTCGGACAACGAGCTGAAGAAGCTGGCCACCGACACCGGTGCGCAGAACATCGACAAGTGCGTGGATGACAAGACCTACCGCCCGTACGTGAAGTACACGACCCAGGAAGCCGCGGCCATCGGGGTCACCGGCACGCCGACGGTCTTCGTCGAGGGTAAGCAGTGGGGCAAGGGCGACAGCGCCAACACCCCGTTCGACCAGTACCTGCAGGCAGCGGTGGACGCCAAGAAGTAAGCGCCACGTCCGCTGGTGGGGCCCGGTCCCGGAGTTCTCCGGGACCGGGCCGCTTTCGTGTGGCGGAGGATTTTTTACCGCCGGGCATCGGTGGGCTACCCTTATCTAGCCGTTGTCCTCGCGCGCTTTCCGCCGGATACGACGACGGCGGATTGCCTCCTTAGCTCAGTTGGCCAGAGCACCGCTCTTGTAAAGCGGGGGTCGTCGGTTCGAATCCGACAGGGGGCCCAGTGATACCCCTCCGTTCCTGTGATTTTGACCGGGATGGAGGGGTTCTTTGTGCCCGGCTCAGGGCCCGGTGATCCGGACGCCGGCCACCGCACCGGTCCACGGGCCGGTGGGATTTCTTCGGGTCAACTGAACGCTCACGGGGCCGGGCAGGAGGCTCACCGTCCGGGACACAGGCGCCGTGCAGTCCACGACGATGGACGTGGGGCCGGTCGGGGTTTGGTCCTGGAAGATGATGACCTGCGAGGCGTCGACCCCGACGCAGGCGGCCGTGACCTGGTAGTCGCCCGCGGTCCTGACCCGTCCCGCCTTCTGGAAGCCGACGCCGTTGCCGTCCGCCGGTCCTGAATCTGCGAGCACGACGGGCCCCGTCGCCCCCGCGAGCAGCCGCTCCAGTGCGGCCTCGTTCCGCTGCTGCGCGGCCAGAACATCGGGTGATGGGCCGGCCGGGATGGTGCGGCCCGGCCTGGGGGTAACCGCCGACGTCGGTGTGGCAGGTGGCCGCCCGCCGTCGTCGTCCTCGTAGGTGCAACCGGCCAGCGATCCGGCCGCCAGGCACAGCAGCACGGCCCCGCTCAGCACGGCACCGGTCCGGATGGTCCTCGTTCCCCCACGACGTGGCATGGGGCCGAGTCTAATCGCTAGGTACCGGGGAGGGCTGCCGCGGCGAGACTTCCTGCGCCCGCTCGTAGAACCACTCGATGTGCTCGCGCAGCAGCCGGGCCGCGCGCTCGCCGTCCTGGTCCCGGACGGCGTCGTAGATCCCGTGGTGCTGGGCACGCAGGACCGCGAGGACCTCCGGCCAGGACTCCATTGCGTCCATGGCGCCCTTGACGTAGTCCACGATCGCGCCGCTGAGCGACTCCATCATGGTGGCGACCACCGTGTTGCCGGCCAGGGAGCTGAGCGCGACGTGGAATCGGGCGTCGAGTTCGTGGAAGGTGGGCCGGTCCAGCTCCGGATCGTCCATGGCTTCCAGGAGTTGGGCCGCCTGCTCCAGACCGGCATCGCCCTCGTCGCGGGGCCGGGTGGCGGCGGCCTGCGCGGACCAGGTCTCCAGCAGGATGCGCGTCTGCACGATGTCCTCCACCGGTAGCCGGTTGCTGGCCACATGCAGCCGCAGGGCCGAGGACAGGCCGGCCGACGGGTTGGAAATGACGATCGCGCCGGAGGTGGGGCCGGACCCGACCGAGCTGCGCAGCACGCCCATCGCGTCCAGGATGCGGATGGCCTCCCGCACCGAGGCCCGGGAGATCCCGTAGTTTTCGGCGAGCGTGCGCTCCCCGGGCAGCCGGTCGCCGAGCTTGATCTTCCCGGAACGCAGGTCCGCCTCGATGTCCTGCAGCAGCGCGTCGTAGGTACGACGGCGGGGTGCGGCGTCGGCAGCGGTCACGGATGGTTCCCTTCGATGGCGGATGCTGGCGTGGGTGGCCGGTAGCCCAGGGCGGCGCTGGCTTCACGGGCGGCGCCGGCCACCATGGGGCCCAGCCGCGGGACGTCCGCCGCGCTGACCCGCTGGGTCGGGAAGCCCACTCCGAGGACGGCCGCGAGCTGCCCGTCAAAGCGGAAGACGGGGGCGCTGATGGATCCGACGTCGCTGTTCCGTTCGCCGAACGCGGCGAAGAAGCCCTGCTCGCGGGCCTGTTCCGCCTGCGCGTCGAGCTGTGCCCAGCTAATCGGTGTGACGTCGGTGAACCGGGTCAGTTCGGTGTCCTTGAGGGCCTCCCGCGCTCCCGGGTCGAAGGCCAGAAAGATCTTGCCGGGTGCGCCGGCGTGGATCGGCATCACCTGGCCCACCAGGAAGGGCCGCATCACCACGTGACGGGTTTCGGCCACGGCCACCACGGTGCGGTACTGCCCGTCCCGCATGTAGACGCACGCCGTCTCACCACTGTCGTCGCGGAGTTGCTGGATGATCGGGTGCAGCAGCCGGACCACGTCCAGGCCCAGGGTGCCCGGCGCGGCCCACTGGACCAGCCGCAGGCCGATCCGGTAGCGGTCGCCGTCGCGGTCCAGGAATCCCTCGCGCACCATGTTCTGCACCAGCCGCTGGCAGGTGCTCGCCGGCAGGCCGGTGGCCCGGGCAATCTGCTGCAGCGTCGGTTCCGGCGCATCGATCGAGAAGCAATTCAGGATGTCGCTGACCTTGCCCAGCACAAGGATGGGGGTCGTCCGGTCACCCTGCTCTTTTGCCGCCGCGTTGCCAGCTGCCACCTGCCACCGTCTTTCTCTACGGGTGTCCATCATAGCCAGCGGGTCCCGGTGTCCTGATGGATTACGCGCCCCGCGATCGTCGGCTAAACCTCCGAGTTTCCATTGACAGCATTAGGCTAAACCCGCAATATGGGTTGCGAAACCATATTGTGGGTTTTGCGCATAGGGTGAAAGGGCCAGGAGCCCGCGAGTACCCGGCAACGCCTCCATCCAAGCAAGGGCATTGGGCCCAGCCGCGTCATAACAACGGAGTGATGATGACAGTTCAGGCAGTAACCCGAGAGCAGGCCGCACGGCGGGCAACCGTCGCCAGCGTCGTGGGCACCACCATCGAGTGGTACGACTTTTTCCTCTACGGGACGGCGGCGGCGCTGGTCTTCCCGCAGCTCTTCTTCCCGGGACAGTCGGCCTTCGCCGGCGTCCTGGCCGCCTTCGGCACCCAGTTCGTCGGCTTCGTGGCCCGCCCCGTCGGCGCCGCCATCTTCGGCCACTACGGCGACCGGATCGGCCGCAAGACCACCCTCATGGTCACCCTCTTCCTGATGGCCTTCGGCACCGTGCTGATCGGCTTCCTCCCCACCTTCCAGGCCATCGGCGTCGCCGCCCCCATCCTGCTGACCCTGCTGCGCATCATCCAGGGCATCGGCGTCGGCGGCGAATGGGGCGGCTCCGTGCTGCTCAGCATGGAATGGGGCCACCAGCAGCGCCGCGGCTTCTCCGCCAGCTGGCCGCAGATCGGCGTGCCGCTGGGCCTGGTGCTCTCGACCGGCGTCGTCCGCATCACCTCCGGCATCACAGGCACCGAGGGCTTTGCGAGCTTCGGCTGGCGCATCCCGTTCATCATCAGCATCCTGCTGATCGGCGTCGGCCTCTTCGTCCGGATGCGCGTGATCGAGAGCCCCGAGTTCGAAGCCATCCGCAAGTCCAACAAGGTCGTCCGCAACCCGCTGATCGAGGTCATCAAGCGCCAGCCCAAGGAAATCCTGCTCTCGGCCCTGGTCCGCATGTCCGAGCAGGCACCGTTCTACCTCTTCATCACGTTCGTGATCACCTACGCCGTCAAGCACCTGCAGCTCAACAGCAACTCGATCCTGGACGACACCCTGATCGCCGCCGCGCTGGGCCTGGTGAGCGTGCCGTTGTTCGGCCGGCTCTCGGACCGCTTCGGCCGGCGCAGGGTCTACGGCGTGGGCATCGTGCTGACCGCGCTCTTCGCCTTTCCCTACTTCGCCCTGCTGGACACCCGGGAACCCTTCATTGTGGGCGTCGCGATCGTGGTCAGCCTGATCCTGCACGACATCCAGTACGGCCCGCAGGCTGCGCTGATCGCGGAGAGCTTCGACGCCGACATCCGCTACACCGGCGCCGGGCTGGGCTACCAGCTGGCCAGCGTGGTGGCGGGCGGCCCCGCGCCGTTGATCGCCGCGGCCCTCCTGGCCCAGTACGGGAACTCGACGGCGATCGCCCTGTACATCATTGCCTGCTGCGCCGTCGCGATGCTGGCCCTGATCTTCCTGCCCAAGGCCGGCCACCGCTTCCCGACCAGCGCCGCCACCAAGACGGAAGCCACCGTATGAGCCTGACAGACACCGCACTCCGCCAAGAGGCAACGAACGACGCCGGGGCGGCAGCCCCGCAGACGTCAGGCCCGCAGACAGTGGCCGGCCCGGAGACCACGGAAGCCGCCGGACCGCTGAAGGACCTGGTGGTCCTGGACCTGAGCCGGATTCTCTCCGGCCCGTTCGCCACCATGACCCTCGCGGACCTCGGCGCGGACGTCATCAAGATCGAGCAGCCCGGCGCCGGCGACGACACCCGCCAGTGGGGCCCTCCGTTCCAAGGCGAGGAGGCCGCGTACTTCCTCTCCGTGAACCGGAACAAGCGCAGCCTCGCCGTCGACCTGAAGTCCCCTGAGGGGCTCGAGGTGGTCCGGGAACTCGCCCGCCGCGCCGACATCGTGGTGGAGAACTTCCGCCCCGGCACCGCCGCCCGCCTGGGCCTGGGCTACGAGGAGCTCTCCAAGGACAACCCCGGCCTGGTCTACGCCTCCATCAGCGGCTACGGCCAGACCGGCCCGGACGCGCTCCGGCCCGGCTACGACGCGATCGCCCAGGCCCGCAGCGGGATCATGAGCGTCACCGGGGAGACCGACGGCCCGCCCGTTCGGGTGGGCGTCAGCAGCGCGGACCTGGTCGCCGGGATGTGGGCCACCATCGGCGTCCTGGCCGCCCTGCATGAGAAGCAGCGCACCGGGCAGGGCCAGTGGGTGGACATCAGCCTGCTCGACGGGTCCGTCTCCTGGCTGACCTACGTCTCCAGCGGCTACTTCGCCAGCGGAGAGGTTCCGCGCCGCTACGGCTCGGCGCACCCCACGATCGCCCCGTACCAGGCGTTCCCCTCAGCGGACGGCTTCGTCATGGTCGCCGTCGGTAACGACGGGCTGTGGCGGCGCTTCGCGGACGCCCTCGGCGACGCGGCGCTCGCCGGGGATCCGCGGTACGCGAGCAATCCGTCGCGCGTAGCCCACCGGGAGGAACTGATTCCCGCGATCGAGGCCATCATGCGGACCCGCACCACGGAGGACTGGGTGCGCACACTGGACGAGGCCGGTGTGCCGGTGGGACCGATCCAGACTGTGGACCAGGCACTCGCCGATCCCCAGGTCCTGGCCCGTGGGATGGTGGCCGAGCTGGACCACCCGACCGCCGGACCCATGAAGGTGGTGGGCTGCCCGGTGCGGTTGACCCGGACGCCCGCCTCGGTGCGGACCGCCCCGCCGGTCCTGGGCCAGGACACGGACCAGGTGCTGGCGTCGCTGGGCCTTGACGCGGACCGGATTTACGCCCTGCACAGCAGCGGCGCGGTGCAGTGACGGCCGCGGTGGGGCACGCCCCGGGAGTCCGGCTGGACATCGACGACGACGGCGTCGCCCATCTTGAGGTGGGCACCGGTGAACGCTTCAACGCCCTCGACTCGGACCAGTGGCGGGCGCTCGCGGCGGAGGCCCGGGCGCTGGCCGCGGACCCCGCCGTCCGGGCCGTGGTGATCCGGGGTGCCGGCGGGACCTTCTGCTCCGGTTCAGACCTGCGGGAGTGGCAGGACGCGAGCGGGGACCAGGTGACCGGCGCCTTCGGTGCCATCGAGGCAGCGCTGCAGGCCGTGGAGGCCATCCCGGTGCCGACGGTGGCCCTGGTGCAGGGTGTCGCCACGGGCGCGGGCTGCCAGCTGGCGCTCGCCTGCGACCTGCAAGTGCTGGAGGAGAATGCGCGGATCGGGATGCCGATCGCCCGGCTGGGGATGCTCATTCCGCCCACCTTTGCCAACCGGATGTCCCTGCGGATCGGGCCGTCCCGGACCAAGGATCTGCTCTTCGGCGGCCGGATCCTCTCCGCCGCTGAGGCCTACGCGACGGGACTCGTCAGCACCCTGGCGGGCCCCGGCCGTGGTCCTGCCGCGGTGGCTGGGCTGACGGAGCAGTGGGCCGGACTGTCCCTGGCTTCGCTGCGGGCGTCCAAGGCGGCGGTTAACCAGGGACTGGCCCCGGTGGAACAGCCGGCCAAGGCGTTGCCGCCGGGTCCGGCCGCGGATCCGGTGGAATTCCGGGCACGGGTCAACCGGTTCCTGCACCGCAACCGCCGTCCGGCAGCTTCCTAGGGGCGCGTCCTAGGGTCGCGGGGGAGTTCCCCGCGGGGGACCGACCGGGGGCCAATCTGGGGTCCAACCGGCCCTTGACCGGAACCGGGGGCGCGGGGAGGGTGGCCGTATGAACGAACACCAGCCCCACGCCGCCCCGGAGATCACCGTCAGCGACCGGCAGGAGCAGCCCACCGCGGTCATCCACGAAACAGTGTCGATGGCGGACCTGCGGGATTTCTTCGACCGGGCATACCGTTCCGTCATGTCCGCCGTCCAGCAACAGAACGTCCAGCTGGCTGGCCCGCCGTTCGCGCTGTACCGGGGGACACCCACCGACGTCGTCGATGTCGAAGCCGGCTTCCCCCTGGCCGGCCCCTACCCGGGAGGGGGCGACGGCGCCGTCGTCGCCGGGACCCTTCCCGGCGGCCGGGCGCTGGAGGCCACGCACGTTGGCCCGTATGACACCCTCCCGCAAACCTACGGAGCCGTCATGGCAAAGATGCAGGCGGACGGGCTCACCCCGGGGGAGGCCATGTGGGAGTACTACCTCACCGACCCGGCCGCGGAGCCGGACCCCGCCACCTGGAAAACGCTGGTGGTCTGGCCGGTCGCCTGAGCAGTGCGGGCAGAATAAAACCGACATTTTCCGCGCCATCACGGGGATTTTTTGCCCCAAATGTCGCCTTGCGCACACTATTCTTCAACTTCTGGGATGATGCCCTAAACTGCTTCACTGAGGTGCCTGAAATGGCGCTATGCAGCAACGAAAGTGAATCCCGTTATGGCTACCGATTACGACGCCCCACGCAAGACAGAAGAAGAATCTCCCGCTGAATCGCTGGAGGCCCTTCAGGCGTCCCGTGGCGGCGGCGCCCAGACTGCTGTTATCGATGTCGACGAGAACGACACCGCCGAGGGCATCGACCTTCCCGGAGCCGATCTTTCCGGCGAAGAACTGACGGTGATCGTCGTTCCCGAACAGTCCGACGAGTTCACCTGCTCCTCCTGCTTCCTGGTCCGTCACCGGTCCCAGGTCGCCAAGGAAAGGAACGGCCTGAAGTACTGCCGCGACTGCGAGGGCTAAACAGCCTTCCCCTCGGGCCGGCACCACGGCCCGTACCAGTTTTTACCGCCTGAGCGCCCGGCGCCGACTCCCTTGGGGAGCGGCGCCGGGCGCTTTTGTGTACTGCATTCCTATACTGGCGTTACCTGCGGTTGATGACGGGTCACGGTTGATGGACCGCCGGACCTTGGGCCCTCCCCGTCCGGCGACAGCGGGCCTACGCTGGAAGAATCCGGGAAAAGTATGAAATCCGGGTGGCCCGAGGGGTGGCAGTGATGACTCGAATCCGTTCACGGAAACCTGCAGGCTGGCTGATGGCCCTGCTGCTCGCGGCCGGGTTGCTGTTGGCGGCTCCCGGGGCCGCCGTCGCAGCGCCGTACTGCGGCCAGGTCTGGGGCTCGCTGGCCAAATCGGATCCGGCGATGGGCCGGGCCCCGGTGACGAACGTCCGGACCGGCCAGCATTACTGTTACGACCGGCTGGTGGTTGACCTCAAGGGGCCGGCGGGCGGCTACACCGTGAGGTACGTCCCGCAGGTGGCGCAGGAGGGTTCCGGGATGCCGGTACCGCTGCGCGGCCAGGCGTTCCTGCAGATCACGGTAAATTCACCGGCCTACGACGACGCCGGTCAGGCCACGTATTCGCCGGCCAACAAGAACGAACTGACTGATGTCACCGGATACCGGACGTTCCGCCAGGTCGCCTGGGCGGGCAGTTTCGAGGGGTACAGCACCCTTGGGCTCGGGGTGCGGGCCCGGTTGCCATTCCGGGTGTTCACACTGCCGGGTCCGGACGCCGGTTCACGGCTGGTGATCGACGTCGGGCACTACTGGTAGGCGCTAAGCCGGGCCGGTTACAGCTTTTAGGCGGCGCCGAGGACTGCCCGGAGCGGATACTCCCTGCCGTCCAGCACCAGCTGGGTGCACTTGCGGGCGGTCTCGTTCAGCACGATCGGCGCCATCAGGTTCACGGTGGTGCCCTCGGGGGAGTGGTTGACCACCACGAGCAGGCGGGGCGTCTCCCCGTCGGAGAGCTCAAGGGCCTCCAGCGCGGGGCGCGGCAGGCGGGGGCTGTAGTCGGGGACGAACACGGCGGCGTCCGCCAGGAACAGCCGCACGGGCGCGGACTCCGATTCGAGGGCGAAGAGTCCGGGGGCGCTGTCGATGCTGCGGAGCGCGAAGTCGTGGACCGCTTCCAGCCCCGGCATGGGGGCGGTGAAGGTCACGGGGGTGCTGCTCAGGACGGAGTTCATCGCAGGAAGTCCATCAGCGTGGGCTGCAGGACCCGCGCCGTGGCGGCCAGGGCCACCTGGTAATTGGTTTCCTGCAGCTTCAGGTCCATGATCACGCTGCCGAGATCTGCCTTCTCGATTCCCGTCTTCTGGGCGTCCAAGCTGGCCTCCAAATCTGTGTTGACGGTTCCTGCGCGTTCGAGTTCGGCCTGCCGTGTGCCGATTTCCGCGCGGCCGCTGATGACATTCTTGATGCCTTGGTCCAAGGCGGTCAAATGGGTGTTGGGCGCCTTCCCGGCGTCAAGATCGCCGGTGATCTGTCCGATCAAGGCGAAGAGGGACGTGCCGGCGTCCCCGAAGATCGTGGCGCCGTCGGCGTCCACCCGGATGGTCCGGTTATCGCTGACGCGCCGCTCCACTGAGGCTCCGGGCGTGCCATTGAATTTAGGCGGTGTGCCCGGGTCGCCGGGGATCGCCGGGTCCGGTGGTATCGGCGGGGCGAAGGCGCCGTCCTTGTCCGAGGTGCCGGCGAAGATGTTCCGGCCCAGGTGCTGCGTGTTTGCCACCGACAGCAGGTCAGCGTTCAGGCCCTTCAGCTCGGTGGAGATGGCGTCGCGTTCCTTTTGGCCCAGCGAATCGTTCGACGCCTGCAGGGTCAGGTCACGGACCCGGTTCAGGATATTGGTGGCCTGGCCCAGTGCGGAGTCGGCGACCGTCAGCCAGCCGTTCCCGTCGTCGATGTTCCGGCTGTACTGGGCCGCCGCAGCCTGGCGGGTGCGGGTCTGAAGCGCCTGCGCGGTGGCCGACGGGTCATCTGAGGGGCGGCCTATCTTGTCCAGCGACGACGCCTTGTCCTGCAGCCCGGCGAGCTTGGACTGCTGCAGCTGGAGGTTGCGCTGCGCAGCCGCGGACATGGTGAGGTTTGTGACTCGGTTAAGCATGGCTACCTTCCTACCAAGCCGGTGCGGTTGATCAGAACGTCCAGGGCTTCATCGACCGCGGTCATCACCCGGGCCGCAGCCTGGTACGCGTGCTGGTTGGTGAGCAGGCTGACGTTTTCCTCGTCCAGGCTGACGGACGCGGACGACGCACGGCTTGTCTCCGCGGAGGTTGCCACGGCGGCGGTCATGGTTTCGTGCTGCTGGGCGTTCCGGGACTGCAGGCCAATTCCCGTCACAATTGACTGCCACGTGGCGTCAGGGGAGGTGGTCCGGGTGCCGATCTGGGCCAGGGCATCGGCGTTGTGCCCGTCCTTGGCCCCGAATCCGGCGGCGGCCGCGCCGAGGAGGGCCGGGTCCTGGATGGAGCTGATTCCAAGGGCCGCGGGACGGGTGGCGTCGATTGTGAAGAAGTTGCCCGCCGGTGCGCCCGCGGCAGTCAGCCCGCCGGAGTGGACGGCATTAACATCTGTTGCGAGCTGGGTGGCCAGCCGGTCGTAGGAAGCGGCGGCCTCGGCGATCACGCCGCCGGATCCGCCGGCGGCCGGGGCCAGGACGGACAAGGACCCTGCCAGTTGGCCGCCGTCGAGCCCCACGGCAACGCCGGGCCGGTCCGCCCACTCGAGCTGAACCGGTGTGGCGGCCGAACCGGCCATGGTCGCCGCTCCTGTGAGGGCAAGCGTCCTCACGGAGGAACCCATCACCAGGGCGTTGCCGCCGATGTGCACGTCGACGGTGCCGTCCGCCTGTTCGCGCACGGTGCCGCCCGCCAGCCGGGCGATGCTCTCGGTGAGCTTGGCCCGGGCGTCGATGAGCTCATTGGCCGACCCGCCGGCGGCGAGGGTGGAGCGGATGGTGGTGTTGTAGGCGGCGACCTGGGAGGCCGCCGAATTGACGGCACTCACGGCGTCGGTTGCCTGGCCCCGGGCGTCACTCCACTGCCCGTCCAGCGCCTGGTAAGCAGTGGCGATGCGGGTGGTCAGGGTGTTCGCGGCCTGAATCACCAGGCCGGACGGAGCGGCTTCGCCGGGCTGGTTGGCGACACCCTGCCAGGCGGACCAAAACCCCTGCAGGGCGGCGGAAACACCGTTGTCGCCGGGTTCGTTGAGGACGCCCTCGATGTTCTGGAGGGCGGAGGACCGTACACTGGCGTACCCGGCCTGGGCGCCTGCGGACCGGACGCCGCCGTCGAGGAAGCTGCTTCCCAGCCTTGCGATCGCGTCAACCGAGACGCCCTGACCGACTTGGGGTGCACCCGCGCCCCAGAGGCCCTGCGCCGGTGCCGCCAGCGGCGACTGCTGCACGCGCTGGCGGGTGTAACCCTCAGTGGCTGCGTTAGCAATATTCTGCCCGGCCACATTCATTCCCTGCTGGGCCGCGGTCAGTCCACGGTAGGCCGTGTTCAGGGCACCGAAAGTGCTCATGCTGGCTCCTTAGAACCTCTGGTCGAAAATACGGGAACCGGCGGTTGCCCCGGTCTTGCCCTGGGCGTCATAGGTACCCGCGGCCGAGGAGGGCTGCAGGTCGGCGATCGACTCCTGGGTGGAGCGGACGGCGGACCGCAGGAACTGCTCATTGGTGTCCCGCAGCTCCTTGATCAGGGACGTTTGCCGGGTCAGTGCCGTCAGATGGGCGCTCAGCACCTCGGCCCAAGCTCCCTCGGGTGCCGCCGTCACCAGTTCGCTCAGTGTCGCGTCGGTGGGCAGGCCCCAGGATTCGGCGACGACGGCGGCCTCGATGGTCCGCGCGAGGCTGGCCTGGGAGAGGTGCCCCAGGACCTGCTCGACCTCTTTGGTGCCGAGCGGAAGCCACCGCGAGTTACCGGACGTGAGCAGCAGCTGTTCCTCTTCGAGCTTGAAGGTCAGAACGTCCAAGAGTTCACGCTCCCGCCAGAGCAAGGCGGAAAGTTCGTGGATGGCCATGGGCTGGACGGCTCCTCATAAGTCAATGGTGTGCGGGCTGACGGGCTACCCATGGCAAGCATTCGGGTCGTGCGGACGACGCGAGCCACTCTTCGGGTTCGTTGGAACTATCGGCAGGGGTCCGGCCTTCGTTAGCGACGCGGGGAGGCCGACGTCGTCGTCTGCCGAAAAGGGGCCATCCCAAAACTCTTTTTGTAAATTCGCTTACCTATGCCGGCCGACGGGCGATAACTACCCATGAAGGCCCACGGATGGGCCATCGCACATCGTCCCAAATCATGGAGGAAACATCATGGGAATGGTCGTCAACACCAACATCGCGGCAGCAAACGCCTACCGCAACCTCAGCAACACCCAGACCAACCTGAACAAGTCGCTGGAAAAGCTCTCCAGCGGCCTGCGCATCAACCGCGCTGCGGATGACGCAGCCGGTCTGGCCATCTCCGAAGGCCTGCGTTCGCAGGTTAACGGCCTGGGCGTCGCAGCCAACAACGCCCAGGACGGCATCAACGTGGTCCAGACCGCTGAAGGCGGCCTGAACCAGACCCACGCGATCCTGCAGCGTCTCCGCGACCTGGCTGTCCAGGCCGGTAACGACTCCAACAACGCCGACTCCCGCGCCGCCATCGCCACCGAGGCAACCGGCCTGGTGTCCGAGCTCGGCCGCATTGGCGACGGTACCAACTTCAACGGCATCAGCCTGCTCAACGGCAAGGCTGGCGCGGGCGCTGACGGCAAGCTGAGCTTCCAGATCGGTGCCGGCGGCGACGCCAGCAGCCAGATCACCGTGGACCTGAGCAAGGCCAACGTCAGCGGGATCGCCAGCTCGCTGCAGACTGCCTCGAACGCCGGCCAGGAGTTCGACTTCGCGGCCTTCAGCGGCACCACCGGAACGCCGACGATCGCCGGCGGCGCGTACACCTTCAGCTCCACCAACGGCACCGCCACCTCGAGCGTAACCGTTGCCACGGGTACCCCGACCAGCGCGGAGGACCTGGTCTCCAAGCTCAACGGCGACGCCGGCTTCGCCAGCAACTTCAGCGCCACGGTTGCGAAGAACGCTGATGGCAGCACGAAGGGCATCATCGTCTCCTCCAAGGATGGCGGCACGGTTGCCACCACGGCACCCTCCACCGACCTTGGTACCGGCGCGGCTGTTGCCGGCACCACGATGACCGGTCTGGACTTCTCCAGCGCCACGGGCGCGAAGAACGCCATCAACCTGCTGGACCAGAAGATCAAGGACGTCTCCACCGCCCGCGCGGCCCTGGGTGCTTCCCAGAACCGCCTGGAATCCGCAGTGCAGACCATCGGTGTTGCCAAGGAAAACCTCACGGCTTCGGAGTCCCGGATCCGCGACGTCGACATGGCTGACGAGATGTCGAAGTACACCCGCTCCAACATCCTGTCCCAGGCAGGAACGGCCATGCTCGCGCAGGCCAACCAGTCCACCCAGGGCGTCCTCTCGCTGCTGCGCTAAGCTGCAACGACTGACTCCTTCCGGCCTGGCCGGATAGGGACTGGCACCTAACGGCGGCCGGAGAGCCACAGCTCTCCGGCCGCCGTCACCGCATACGCACTGATCGACGACGGCAGAAGGACAATCCATGGGGCTCTCACTTCCTGGCCTGGCCAGTGGGCTGGATACCACCTCCCTCATCAGCCAGCTGATGCAGGTCGAGGCTATCCCTCAGACCCTACTGAAGAACCAGTCGTCATCGGTTCAATCAATGATTTCCGCCCTCCAGGGCCTGAACAGTAAAGTGGCCTCCCTCGCAACCGTGGCCACGGCAGCCGGCAAGCCCGACTCGCTGGAGTTGTTCTCCGCCACCAGCAGCTCGGCGGCCGTGACCGCCACTGCCGCTTCCGGTGCCGCGGCCGGGTCCATCGACGTGGTGGTGGGTGCGACCGCCCAGGCCCAGGTCTCGGTCAGCGACAAGGTCGCCACCTGGCCGGTCAACACCTTCACCATTACCAGCGCCGCCGGCACGCCGACGACCATCATTGCGGCCTCCACGTCCTTGGACGACGTCGCCACCGCTGTGAACAACTCCGCCGCCGGCGTCAATGTCCTCAAGATCGCCACCGGCGAAGTCGACGCCTCCGGCAACGCCCTGTTCCGGCTGCAGTTCAGCGCCGGCGCCACCGGAACCGCGGCCGGATTCACCGTCTCCGACGCGACTCTGACATCAATCAAGACCGCCACGGACGCCCAGGTGACCCTGTACGCCAACACAACGGCCGCCCAGACCATCACCTCGCCGACCAATACGTTCACCAACCTGCTGCCCGGGGTCTCCGTCAGTGTCACCGCCGCCTCCACCGATGCCGTGACGGTCACCGTTGCCAAGGACACGAGCAGGATCTCCGCCGTCGCCTCCAACCTGGTGTCATCCCTGAACGGGATTTTTGCCGCAATCTCCACGCAGAGCGCGGTGGTCAACAGCACCGATTCCAGCGGTAATCCCAAGGTCAGCGGCGGAGTTTTCACCGGTGAAGCCACCGTCCGGGACGTCAACCAGAACCTGGTGAACGCAGCCTCCATGCCGGTGGGCAGCAGCGGCAGGTCCCCGTCCGAATTCGGCATCAGCATCCAAAAGGACGGCTCCTTCCAATTCGATGCGGCGAAATTCACCGCCGCACTGGCAGCAGATCCCGTCAAAACGAAAGCCGACTTCCAGGAATTGGCCAACAGGGTTGCGGCGGCCGCCAATCTCGCCTCCGACAAGTACAACGGAACCCTGACGACGGACATCACCGGTCAGCAGGCGCGATCCAAGGACCTTGCGGACCAGATCTCGACCTGGGACCAGCGGCTCTCCGACCGGCAGGCCGCACTCAAGCAGACCTACGCCAACCTGGAAGTCACCCTTAGCACCATGCAGTCCCAGTCGGCATGGTTGACCTCGCAATTGACCAGCCTTTCCGCAGGGAGCAAGTAAGAATGACCACCCCCTTCATGGGAAACCCCTCCTACGGAAGCGGCGGCTACGGCAATTCCGCTCAACGGAACCAGTACTTGAACGAATCGGTACTCTCTGCCCCGCCCGCCCGGCTGCTGACGATGCTCTACGACCGGCTCCTTCTCGATCTCGGCCGGGCCGAGGCCGCGCAGCAGACGGCCGATTGGTCCCTCGCCTCCGAGAACCTCATCCACGCCCAGGCCATCATCACCGAGCTCTCCTCCTCTCTCAACACCGACGCCTGGGACGGCGCCGACGGTCTGCTGGGCCTCTACAACTACGCCTCCACCGCGTTGATCAACGCCAACATCCAGCGCAACCCCGCGCTGACCCGTGAGGCTATCGACCTCCTGGAACCGCTCCGCCAGGCCTGGCACGAGGCTGCCGCAGCGATCCCCGCCGCGCAGCCCACCCAGGCCACGGCGCCGTCGACGTTCGCCGCCGCAGGTTCCTGGGCTGCTTCCTCCGGAGCGGGAAGCGGGAGCCTGGGCTTTGGCTGAACAAGAGTCCCGGGGGGAGGACCAGCTCGCCGAGCACACCGATGATCCCGCAGCCGCCGCATGGCTCCTGGTGCTGGACGTCCTGGAAATGGCCGTGAATGCCGCGGAGAGAACCTTGAACGATCCGCTCGGGCCGCTCTCGGCGCCGCTGCACCAGCCGGAGTCAGCGCTGCCCGTGCAACGCTGGAGCCCGCCGGTGCTCAGCGGACCACTGCCTCCCGAGGCCCGGCGCCGCGCCATGGCCCTCTCCGCAGCGCAGGAGCGCGTCGCCAAACGCCTGGAGGCGGCCAAACAGGACGTTTCCCGCCAGCTCCACGCGCTCAGCACCGTCCCGAGCCTGAGCTCCCCGTCGCGGGCCGTCTACCTCGACGTTCAGGGCTGATTTCCGGGGATAGTTCCTGTCGCCGGCATTCGGCAAAACCCTCCCGAAAAAGTTGTTTCAAATTTCCCTAACGCGGCCCTGAGCTGTGCCGATAACCACAGTAAGAGCACGGATCGCTCGTTTCCCGGCCACGGATCGGCCAAGCCCCACCCTTTCCCAGGCAGGACTCTGTGCTCGAATCCGTGACTTCCGCCGCCCTGGCCAGCGCCCTTAACGGGTTGTCCCAGCGCCAGCGCGCGATCGCGAACAACATCGCGAACGTCAACACGCCGAACTACCACGCCCAGCGCGTCAGCTTCGAGGATGCCCTGGCCCAGTCAGTGCAGTCCGGCGACGGCCGGGTGCAGGCCACCACGGCGTCCTCCCTGGAACCCACCCAGCTCAACGGCAATAACGTGAACCTGGATACCGAGACGCTTTCCAACATTGACACCGTGCTCCGTTTCCAGTTCGCGTCCCGTGCGATCGGCTACGAATTCAGCGGCGTCCGTTCGGCAATGAGGACCAACTAATGACCTTTGACGCCATCGGCATCGCCGGTTCCGCCCTCACGGTCCACCGCAAGTGGCTCGATGCCGTGTCGGACAACCTCGCGAACATGAACAATGTCTCCGCCACCTCCGGCAACGCCTTCCAGCAGAAGTATGTGGAGGCGTCCGAAAGCCCGGACGGCCAGGGCGTCTACGTCAAGAGCACGCCCCTGGGCAGCGGCGCCGGCCGGATCGTGTACCAACCGGACCATCCGCTCGCCGATGCCAACGGCAACGTCAAATACCCGGACATCGACATGGCCGAACAGATGGGCTCCCTGATTGTCGCCCAGCGCGGCTACCAAGCCAACGCCCAGGTGGTTGACCGCGCCCGTGAGACCTACATGGCTGCCCTTGAGATTGGACGATCCTGATGCCCGTTTCCCCCATCGCCCCGGTCCAGGGCGTCATGCCCACGGACTACGTGGGCGGAGCCTCGGCCGTCTCCGGCACGGACGGTTCCGGCTTCGCGGCGTCCCTCACCGGCGCCGTCGATAACCTCCAGCAACTGCAGTCGACGTCGAACCAGCTGGCCGTCTCCGCCGTCACCGGCAACCTCAACGACATCCAGGACGCCACCATCGCCGCCACCCGCGCCCAGGTCACCCTGGAGCTGGTCGCCTCTCTCCGCAACAAGGGCGTTGACGCGTTCAACGAGATCATGAGGATGCAGGCCTGATGCCTCCGCAGATCACCATCTTCTTCCAGCGCTTCGGCAACGGACTCAAAAGCTTCACCACCGGCCAGCGCACCCTGGCCGTCATCGGCGCTGCCCTCCTGGTGGTCGGCATCGTGGCGCTCTCGGCCTGGCTGTCCAAGCCTTCCATGACGCCGCTGTTCTCCGGCCTGAAGAGCGCCGACGCCAGCGCGATCGTCGACCAGCTGAAAAAGGACGGCGTCCCCTACGAACTCAGCGACGGCGGCGCCACCGTCCTGGTGCCGCAGGAAAAGGTCTACGACGAGCGGCTGAAGGCAGCCTCCGCGGGCCTGCCCACCGCAGCCGCAACGGGCTACTCGCTGCTGGACAAGATGGGCGTCACGTCCTCGGAGTTCCAGCAGTCGGTCACCTACAAGCGCGCCCTCGAAGGCGAACTCGCCAGCACCATCGGCGCCATGGAGGGCGTGAAGACCGCCGCCGTCCGGCTGGCCATCCCCGAGAAGACCGTCTTCGTCTCCAAGACTCCGGACACCACCGCTTCCGTCTTCATCGAGACCGCCCCCGGCGTGACCCTCTCCAGCGACAAGGTCCAGGCGATCGTCCACCTGACCTCCGCCGCGATTGAAAACCTCAAGCCCTCCAACGTCTCTGTCGTGGACTCCCAGGGCAACGTCCTGTCCACGGTCGGCGGCACGACGGCGGGCAGCTCCTCCAAACAGGCGACGGACTATCAGCAGCGCACCGGCGACGCCGTCCGCGCCGTCCTGGACCGCGTGGTGGGCCCGGGCAACTCCACCGTGGCCGTCGCCGCGGACGTCACCGGAGAATCCGCACAGCAGAAGAGTGAGACCTTCTCCAACACCGCCGGAGCCCTGCCGCTGAGCGAGTCGTCAAAGACCGAGAAGTACACCGGAACCGGGGGAGGCGCCGCCGGCGTTCTGGGCCCGGACAACATCTCCGTGCCCGGCGGCAGCAGCGGCAACGGCAACTTCGACTCCACCACGGAGACCAAGAACAACGCCGTCAACAAGGTCACCGAGGACCGGACCATCCCGCCGGGAGCCATCAAACGCCAGACCATCTCCGTGGCCGTCAGCCAGTCCGCCGCCGGCGGACTGAACATCGGCTCCCTCACGGCCCTGGTCACCTCCGCTGCCGGCGTCGACAAGAACCGCGGCGACGTCGTCACCGTCGAGGTCATCCCGTTCAGCACAGCGGCCGCCGACCAGGCCAACGCCTCCCTGGATGCAGCCAAGGCCGAGATCGAGGCGCAGAAGCAGCAGGCGTTCTTCGGCACCCTCGTCACCGCCGGCAGCATCCTGCTGGGCCTGTTGATCCTGGCCCTGATCATCACGATCATCCTGCGCCGCCGCCAGAAGCGGGAACCGGTGGACCTGGGCGAACGCCTGGACCTGCTCCCTCCGGTCCCCACCGTCACCGCGCTCGATCCCGCACCGGCCACCTCCGCCATCCCGCTGATCGCCCGGCCGGTGGAGCCCCTGCCGCTGCCCGCGCCGGCCCCGGAGGTCCTCGAGGCCGAGCGCCGGATGCAGGAAATCGACGCGATGGTGGCCAACAACCCGGAGAAGGCCGCCGACTACCTGCGCGGCCTGATGGATGACAGGCAGCCGGCGTGAAAACCGGTGAGGCCCTGACCGGCACGCAGCGCGCCGCCGTCGTCCTGATGCAGATGAGCCCCACCAACGCGGCCTTGGTGATGGCCCAGCTGACCGACATGGAGGCCGAGGAGATCGCCGCGGAGATCGTCCGGCTCCGCAAGGTGGACCCGGAGACCGCCGAGAAGATCATGAAGGACTTCCACGAGACTGCCCTGAGCAGCCCGCGCTCCGCCCGCGGCGGCCGGGAACTGGCCGAGGGCCTGCTGGAGGCCTCCTTCGGTTCGGAGAAGGCCGCCGGCTTGATCAACCGCCTGACCGTGAACATGGCCGGGAAGTCCTTCGAGTTCCTCGAGGACATCGAGCCCGTGCAGATCCTGGCCCTTATCGACGGCGAACTGCCGCAGACTATCGCCCTGGTCCTGGCGCACCTGAGCCCCCGCAAGGCCTCCGCAGTGATGTCCGGATTGCCCGGCTCGCTGCGCGCCGACGTCGCCCTCAGCATCGCCACCATGGGCTCCGGCGCACCCGAGGCCATCGGTATCGTCGCCGACACCCTGAAGCTCCGCGGCGGCGCGGCCGTCTCGCAGCAGGCCTCCAAGGTGGTGGGCGGCATCCAGCCGCTGCTGGAAATCATCAACCGGACCGACGCCGGCACCGAACGCTCGGTCCTGGACGGCCTCGATCTGCTGGACCCGGACCTGGCCGTGGAGATCCGCGCGCAGATGGTCACCTTCGACGACATCATCAAACTGGAACGCCGTGACGTGCAGCTGGTGCTCCGCGGCCTGGACGCTTCCGTCCTGGCCGTGGCCATGAAGGGTGCCACCGAGCAGGTTCTGGAAACCATTACCACCAACGTCTCCGGCCGCAACCTGGAGATCCTCGAATCCGAGATGGCAGCCCTCGGCCCGCTCCGCGCGTCGCAGATCGAGGAGGCGCGCGCCGCCGTCGTCCGCGCCATCCGGGAGCTCGTCGACGAGGGCCAGATCGTCATCCACCGCGGGGACGAAGAGGACTATGTTTACTGACGGGCGGAGCGCCGCGGGCGCGACGACGGCGGGCGCCGCGGGGGAGGCCCCTGCCCGGATCGTCTTCCCGTCGCTGCGCTCCACCGGCCCCGCCAACGAACAGGCCGGCTACACCGAGGGCCACGCCGCCGGGTACGCCGCCGGCGTCCGCGCGGCCGCCAAGGAACAGCGCCGCTGGCGTGACCGGATGGCCGCCGAACAGGCAGCCTCACTGGCCGCCGGGCAGCAGGACCTGGACCGGGCCGTCCGCGCCCTGGCCGTCGCCCGTACTGACTTCGCCCACCGCAACGTCCAGGCCCTGCACGACGCGGAAGAGGTCCTGGCGCGCACCGCCCTGGAACTGGCCGAGGCCATCCTCGGCTATGAACTCGCCGAGGGCACCCGGACGGCCCGGGCCGCGCTGGCCCGTGCCCTCTCCGGGTCCGACGCCGCCACCGTGCTGGCCATCCGGCTGCACCCGGCCGACATCGAAGTCCTGCGCCGCGAGGGGCAGGACGAACCCGGCGGGCTGCCGCTCGTGGCGGACCCGTCCCTGCAGCGCGGCGACGCCAAGGTCGAATACCAGCAGGGCTGGCTCGACGCCAGCCTCGGCACCGCCTTGGCCCGGGCCAAGGCTGCCCTGCTCGACGACCACCAATACCCCGCTGCCCCTCCCGCCCCGGGAGGCCGGCCGTGAAAACCCTGTGGCGGCCCCGCGCCGCGGACTTCGAAGCCGCCCTCGCCGCTGCCGCCCCGCAGCGCGTCGGCATCGTCACCTCCGTCATGGGCCTGGGCCTGGAGGTCTCCGGCCTGGACTGTGCGCTCGGTGACCTGCTCACGGTGGGCGAACACCCCGGGCTCGACGCCGAGGTGGTCGCCGCCCTGGACGGCTCCGTGCGCTGCATGCCGCTGGGACGGCTTGCCGGCATCGCCGCCGGGGACCCGGTCCGTGCCAAGGGCGGCAACGTCCTGGTGCCTACCGGCCCGGGGCTCTTCGGCCGCGTCGTCGACGGCCTGGGCCGGCCGATCGACGACAAGGGACCGCTGCTCAGCGGCCCCCGCGTGCCGATCGACAACGAGGCGCCCAACGCCATGAAGCGCGCCCGGATCGACACCCCGCTGCAGACCGGGGTGCGGGTCCTGGATACCATGACCACCCTGGGCAAGGGCCAGCGCATGGGCCTCTTCGCCGGCTCCGGCGTCGGCAAGTCCTCGCTGCTCTCCATGATCGCCCGGGGCACCGACGCCCAGGTGTCCGTGATCGCCCTGGTGGGGGAGCGCGGCCGTGAAGTCCGCGAATTCCTCGAGGACGACCTCGGCCCCGAAGGCCTGGCCCGCTCCGTCGTCGTGGTCGCCACCTCCGACGAGCCGGCTCTGATGCGCATGCGCGCCGCGTTCACCGCCACCCGGATCGCGGAGTCCTTCCGCGACGCCGGGCAGGACGTGGTGCTGATGATGGACTCGCTCACCCGTGTCGCCATGGCCCAGCGCGAGATCGGCCTCTCCGCCGGCGAACCACCCGCCACCCGCGGCTACCCGCCGTCGACCTTCTCCATCCTGGCCCGCCTGCTGGAGCGTGCCGGCACCGCCGAAACCGGGTCCGTGACCGGGATCTACACGGTCCTGGTGGACGGCGACGACCACAACGAACCGATCGCCGACGCGGCCCGCTCCATCCTGGACGGGCACGTGGTGCTCGACCGCAAGCTCGCCGTGACCGGTCACTTCCCGTCCGTGGACGTGCTCGGCTCCGTCTCCCGCGTCGCGTCCAAGGTCAACGCAAGGCCCCACCTGGCGGCCGCCGCAGCCCTGCGCAAGGTCATGGCGGCCCGCAAGTCCGCGCAGGACCTGATTGACGTCGGCGCCTACCAGTCAGGCACCAACCCGCTCGTGGACGCGGCACTGGCCAACGAAGACGCCGTAGCCGCGTTCCTGCAGCAGCCGATGGAAGAGTCAACCCCCCACCCCGAGTCCTGGCGCCAGCTGGGCCACCTCACGTCGATCCTGGGAGCCGCAGCATGAGCCGGCAATTCTCTCTGGCCGGGTTGTTGCGCCTGCGCCAAATCCAGCAGGACCAGGCCGCCTCCGGCCTGGCCCGCGCCCGGTCACGGTCCACCTCTGCGCGCGCCCGGGAAGCCTCGGCCCGCCGCCAGTTGGCGGACACTGACCCGGACATCGTCAGCTCGGCGTCGATGCGCGCCGTCGCTGCGGCCCGCTCGGCGTCGCACAGCATGCTGGCGGACCTGCAGACCCTCAGCCGCATGGCCGAAGCCGACGAGACCGCAGCACGCGAGGAGTTCATCGCCGCGCGCACCCGCTCGGTGGGCCTGGAGAAGCTGGCCGCCCGGCACCACGCCGAGGTCGCCTCCGAGGAGCTCCGCGCCGAACAGTCCGCCCTGGACGAGATTTCCTCCATCATCTGGCACCGGGACGAACAGCAGGTGCGCTCATGAGCATGGCTGAGGCCCTGGGCCGGATGCAGGGCATCCAATCGATGATCGCGGAACTGACCCGTCCCGCGCAGACCGCGCAGAGCACCGCCGCGGCACAGAAGGCCTCGGCCGTGTCGACGCTGGCCGCTGGCACCGGAACCGCAAACTCCGCCGCGTTTACCGACGCGCTCACGGCGGCCCTCGGCGGCACCGGCGGCACCACTCAGACCGACCTGTCCTCCCTGACCGGGGCGGCCCCGGGGCTGGGCCTGGGCGCCCTGACCGGACTGGCCCTCCCGACCACGCCCGCAGCAGCGCCGGTCGCTCCCGGCAGCGCCACCGGCACCGACGTCGTCGCCATGGCCAAGAAGTACATCGGCGTGCCGTACGTCTGGGGCGGGACCAACCCGGCCACGGGCATGGACTGCTCCGGGTTCACCCAGCGAGTCTTCAAGGACCTGGGCATTGACATTCCCCGCGTCGTCAGCGACCAGATGAAGGTGGGCACCCCGGTGGCATCCCTGGCCCAGGCCAAGCCGGGTGACCTGCTGATCAGCTTCGGCGGCAACCACATCTCCATCTACCTCGGCAACGGCAAGGCGATCGACGCGCCTGTCCCCGGCAAGACCATCCAGATCCGGGACGCCTGGGAGCAGCAGTCCAACCTGACCGCTATCCGCCGGATTGTCCCGGCAGGGGCGGCCTCGTGAAGGCCCCGGTATCGGCGGACCTGGCGTCCGCCCTCACGAAGACGACGGCCGCGGCCCGCGGCGCGCAGTCGGGTTCCCGTGCCGCCGCGGGGACGGGGGAACGCTTTGGCAGTGCCCTGAACGACGCCGTCGGGGCCACCACGCGCAGGTCCCAGCCGGAAGCCCCGTACGACGCCGGGGCAGGGCGCCCGGCGCCGGCTGCCGCCGGACCACGTTCCGGGCACGACGGCGGCCCGGACGGGCACGCCGCCGGCCACGCGACCGGCAAGACTGCGCGCCGCGGCGTCGCTTCCACTCCGAGCGATGAGGCCGCCGGCGCTGGTGCCGGAGCCTCTGCCGCTGCCGCCACGGCGCAGCCCGCTTCTCCGCAGGCCGTAGCCGCGCAGCCCGGGGCCTCGCAGGCCGGTGCGACGTCTTCCGATGCGGCTCAGGCCGCTGCGGCCACACCTGATCTGACCGGACCGGCGACTGCCGGCATTGTGACTGCTGATCCCCGTGCCGCGCAGCCCGCCGTCGCAGCCGGCGGGGAAACGCCAGCCACCTCGCCTGCCCCGACAGCCGTAGCCGCCGACGCGCTCCGCCTGCCGGGGGCGCTCGCGCGCACCCTTGGCCAGGCCGCAGCACCGGCAGGACGCCCCACCGCAACCGGAGGGCAGGCAGCCGAACCCATCGCTGGGCTTGCCGCTACAGCGTCTGGTGCGGCCTCTGCGGCTCAGCAGTTCGCACCAGCCGCTGACGCCGCCGGGGCGGCAGGTGCCCGTCCCGGCGGCGCAGCCTCGGGTCACGAGCCGGAGAGCCCTGCCGCCGGAGCCGTTGCCGCGGATCCTGCCGCCGGGACCATCCTTCCAAAGACCGGAACAGCCAGCCTCGTCGCGGGTCAGGACCGGACCGGCGTCGTGGGCGCCGCAGGAGTAGCCGCGGCCGCGCCCGCCGGGGCCCCGGCAGGCGCCGCATCCGTGGCAGTGCCGGCCGCCTTCGCCACGGCAGTGTCGGCTGCGCAGCCGGTTCCCGCGGCGGCTGCCGCCGCCGGCGCACCCGCCGCACAGGACGCTTCCGGAACGCCGGTTGCCGTTGCTCCCGCCGTCGACGCTTCGGCCGCTGCGGCCTTCGCCGGTGCAGCCTCTGCCCCCGCCGCGCCGTCCGCCGTCCCGGCGTCGGCAGCACCCGCTCCCGCCGCGCCGCAGCCGCCGCTCCTGCCCCAGCTGGCCAAGCCGCTCTTCACCCTCGCTGCGGCCGCGCCCGGGCAGCACATCATGACTCTGAAGGTTTCCCCCGAGGACCTGGGGCCGCTCACCGTCCGCGCCCACATCGACGCGGCCGGCGTGAGAATCGAACTGTTCGCACCGGCGGAGGCCGGCCGCGAGGCGGTGCGTAATCTCCTGCCGGAACTGCGGAAGGAACTCGCAGGCGCCGGCTTCGGTGCCAGCCTGAACCTCTCGAACCAGAGCGGCCCGCCGGCAGGGGGCCAGGACGGGGCCCAGCAAAACCGGCCCGACGCCTGGCTGGGCGGGGGACAGGACCCCGGCCGCAGCGGATATGGGTCCGGTGGAGGCCAGGACACCCCGGGCGCCCGCCGGCCGGGCCACCGGTGGGACGACCTGGCGGACGAATCCTCGCTCCGCACCGCCCGGATCCTGAACGGTCCCCAGACCACCCTCGACATTCTCGCCTGACACGAAGGAACGCGACCCATGACGATCCAGCCGATCACCCCGCAGTCCGTTACCCCTCAGCCGGTCACCCCGCAGGCTGTCGGGGGAACCTCCACACCGGCGTCATCCGTGCGCTCACCCGTCCAGACCATGGACGCCAATGTCTTCATGACGCTGCTGGTGGCCCAGATGAAAAACCAGAACCCCAGCGCCCCGATGGACACCAACCAGATGATGAGCCAGACCATCCAGCTCTCCATGATGGAAAAGACCACCGAGATGACCACCAACAGCAAGGAAGCGTTCTCGCTGCAGATGCGCTCCGCCGCCGCACAGCTGATGGGTCACAACGTTGAATACACCCTCAGCGACGGCACCACCGGGACCGGCCTCGCCGGCTCCGTGTCCTTCGCAGGCAGCGTGCCGACCGTCAAGGTTGGCACCCTCTCCATTCCCCTCGATTCGATTTCCGGCATTACGGCGCCCGCCGCCTCCTAATCAGCTCTTCCCCGTAGAAAGGCAGTTCCCATGCTCCGCTCGCTGTACTCCGGAATCTCCGGCCTCCGTGCCCACCAGACCATGCTCGACGTCACCGGCAACAACATTGCCAACGTCAACACGGCGGGCTTCAAGTCCTCCACCACCCAGTTCCAGGACACCCTCTCCCAGATGACCCAGGGTGCCTCCGCACCGCAGGGCCAGACCGGCGGCAGCAACCCGGCGCAGATCGGCCTGGGCGTCCGCGTGGCAGGCGTCAGCACCAATTTCTCCCAGGGTTCTTCGCAGAGCACGGGCCGCGCCACGGACATGATGATCTCCGGCGATGGCTTCTTCATCACGAACAAGGGCGGCCAGCAGCTCTACACCCGCGCCGGGTCCATGACCTTCGACGCCAACAGCCAGCTTGTCAGCCCCGACGGCGGCATCCTGCAGGGCTGGACCGCTAACGGCGGTACCGTGGATCCGGCCGGTCCGATCGGCAACATCACGCTGAACCCGAACACCATGGTGGCGACGCCCACGAAGACCGTCACGCTGGACGGCAACCTGCCCAGCGACGCCGCAGATGGAACCTCCCTCCAGCGTGTCGTCAAGGTCTACGACCCCAGCGGGGCCGAAAGCACCCTGACCCTGAACTTCTCGTTCGATAAGACCGCAGGCAAGTGGAACGTCGCGGATGGGGCCACTTCCATCGGTTCCATGACCTTCTCCGCCGATGGGAAGCTGACCTCGGGGGGAACCCTGACCAGCGCCGGCGGCCTGAAGATCGACCTCTCCAAGGTCTCGGGCTACGCCACGATGAACTCCCTCACCGTCGCGGGCCAGGACGGCGCGCCGGTCGGCAAGCTCGAATCCTTCACCCTCGGCAACGACGGATCCCTCATCGGGTCCTTCAGCAACGGCACCAAGCAGGTGCTCGCCAAGATCGCGCTGGCCAAGTTCACCAACCCGGCCGGCCTGGAGAAGGCCGGCGGTTCCTCCTACGTCGCCACCGCCAACTCCGGCAACGTCCAGCTCGGCGCGGCGGGGGACCCCGGCGTCGGCACCCTTGCCGGCGGCTCCCTGGAAATGTCCAACGTGGACCTCTCCCAGGAGTTCACCAACCTGATCGTCGCCCAGCGCGGCTTCCAGGCCAACGCCCGCATCATCACCACCTCGGATGAGGTCCTGCAGGAGCTCACCCAGCTCAAGCGCTAGCACCGCCGTCGTCGTTGCCCTGTCACTTACCGCGGCCACACCGGCCGGATAACAGCCGTAGGTGACAGGGCAACGCGGGCTGCCGGGTGGATAAGTGCCCGGGGGAGCGGGGTCCGGGAACGCCCCTGCCTAACGAACGGGCACCGCCGGCCGACAGTGAAGGGAGAACACCCGTCCCGCCTGTCCGCCCCGGCCAGGCCGTCCCCAAAGCAGAATCGGCCCATGATCGTCGTCACACGCCTCAACGGAACGCGCTTCGCGGTCAACCCGGACCTGATTGAACGGATCCACGAGAGCCCGGATACCCATCTGGTCACGCTCGACGGCGCCGCCTACGTGGTGCTGGAAAGCCTGGCCGAAGTGGTCGAACTGATCGCCGACTACCGCGCCTACGTGTTGAGCAAGGCCCGGGACTTTCCCGCGGTGACCGGCTATCCGCTGAGCCTGGTCCCGGACGCGGAGACGGACGACGACGCCGGCTCGCCGGACCCCGAAGCACCGAGGAAGTAAGCCCATGGATCCCGCAACAATCATCGGAATACTCCTCGCCTTCGGTGCCGTGATCAGCATGGTGTTCATCGAAGGCGGCAACATCACGTCGCTGCTGCTGCCCGGGCCCATGGTCCTGGTGTTCGGCGCCACCCTGGCCGTCGGCCTGGCCGGCAACACGCTCAAGGACGTCATCCAGGCCTTCAAAGCCGTGCCGGCAATGTTCATGGGCAAGACCGCCAAACCGCAGGAAAGCATCGACCAGATGGTCCGCTTCGCGGAGAAGGCCCGCGCGGAGGGCCTGCTCTCCCTCGAGGAGGAGGCCGCCAGCCTCAAGGACCCGTTCCTCGCCCGCGCCCTCCAGAACATCGCCGACGGCACCGACGCCGAAGACCTCCGCGTGCAGATGGAGGACGAGATCGACACGAAGACCCGCAGCGACCATGCGTCCTCGAAGTTCTTCGCCAGCCTGGGCGGCTACGCCCCGACCGTGGGCATCGTCGGCACCGTCGTCTCCCTGACCCACGTCCTCGAGAACCTCTCCAAGCCGGACGAACTCGGCCACATGATCGCCGCGGCCTTTGTCGCCACCCTGTGGGGCCTGCTCTCCGCGAACTTCATCTGGCTGCCCTTCAGCTCCCGCCTGGCCCGGCTCTCCGAACTGGAAATCGAACGCATGACCCTGGTGATGGAGGGCATGCTGGCCGTCCAGGCCGGTGCCCAGCCCCTGCTGCTGGCCGAACGGCTCCGCTCCATGGTGCCCGAACACCAGCTCAAGAGCGCCGGCTCCGGCAAGAAGGCCCCCAGCGGCGACGGGCTGGCCGCCAGCCTGGACGACGCGGCGTGAGTTCCCGCCGTCGCGGGCGCAAGAAGCCCGAGGCACACCACGTCGACGAACGCTGGATGGCCTCCTACATGGACATGGTCACCGTCCTGATGTGCCTCTTCATCGTGCTCTACGCCATGTCCACCGTGGACGCGAACAAGTTCGAAAAGCTCCGCAACTCCCTGGCCACCGGCTTCGGAACGGTGGCCACCCAGACGGTGGACACCGCGGAAGGCACGGTGGTGCCGCCCGACTTCGTCGACAAGAACCTCGAGGCCTTCGCCGCCGCCTCCAGCCCGGCGTCGGCCCCAGCCTCCACGCCTCCGTCCATTCCCGCGACCGCCCCTGCGGACCAGGCCCAGCAATTGGAGGAAGCCAAGAAGGAAGTGGACCGGCTGCGCGCCCTGCAGGAGAAGATGAAGGCCGGCCTCTCCGCCGCCGGACTGACCGAGAACGTCGAGTTCCAGATCGACCAGCGCGGGCTGACCGTGAAGCTGATCGGTTCGCAGGCCTTCTTCGCCCCGGACCGGCCCGAGCTGACCGACCGCGCCACCCAGGTCCTCAAAATCATCTCGCCCATCCTCGCCCCGGCCGGGCTGGAGATCATGGTGGAGGGCCACGCCGCCAACGGCATCACCGCCTACCCCTCCACCTGGGAGCTGTCCTCCGCCCGCGCCGTCAACGTGCTGCGCTTCATGGTGGACCGCGGCAGCATCCCGCCCGAGCGGATCGGCGCCGTCGCGTTCGGCTCGGCCCGCCAGGTCAACGACGACTCCACGCCGGAGCTGATGGAACGCAACCGCCGCGTGGACATCGTGGTCCTCTCGAACGAGCCGGAGACCGTCCGGGCACTTATCCCCGAGGCACTGAAACTCACCGAGAAATAGGCGCCGCCGCAGCCTTACCGGCCCGGTTCCCTTGCCGATAGTGGCATCCGTGAGTGTTATGGATGAACGGGAAGTGGCACGGGAGCGGACCGTCAGCGTCTATGACTTCCGGCGTCCCGCGACGCTGGCGCGTGAGCACAGCAGGGTCCTGGAGCTCGCCTTCGAGACTTTCGCCCGGCAGTGGGGCACCCAGTTGACCGCCAAGGTGCGCGTCAAGTCGGTGGTTCGGCTCGAGGACGTGCGGATGCAGAGCTACGACGAGTACGCCGCGTCCCTGCCGGCGGTGACCGCCATGGTGCTCTGCGCCGTGGACACCCAGGACTCCAAGCTGGTGGTCCAGTTCCCCGCCCCCGCGGCCCTGGGCTGGATCAACCGGATGCTGGGCGCCTCCACGGACACGGCCATGCCGGACCGGAAGTTCACCCAGATCGAGCAGGCGCTGGTCAAGGGGCTGATGGATGAAGCCCTTGAGGACCTCGGCTACTCGCTGGGGCCGCTGCTGAGCGAAGCCATCAAGGTGGACACCGTCCAGTACAACTCGCAGTTCGCCCAGGCCGCCGCGCCGAGCGAGCTGATGATCGTCGCCGCGTTCATCATCAACGTCGGCAACATCAGCGCTCCCGCCACCCTGGCCGTCCCGGCGGCGCTGCTGCTGGGCCGCTTGAAGAAGGTCAACCCCACGGACAACCGCGGCGACGCCGCCGCCAGGGTCAGCTCCCAGCTGGAGCGGGTCCCGGTGGAACTTTCCGTCCGGCTCGCCACCTCCTATGTCACCCCCAGCCAGGTCCTGGGCCTCGCCGTCGGCGACGTGCTGACCCTCCCGCACCTGGAAAACCGGCCCTTTGACCTGACCCTGGACGGTACGCGGCTGGCAACGGCCGCCCCCGCCCGCAACGGGTCCCGGGCCGCTGCAGTCATTGTCACCATCGAGGAGAACCACCAATGAGCATGACCCTGACCAAGCACGAATCGTCGGCGGAACGGCTCGTCGAGGAGCTGCCCAGCCCGGTGGCCCTCAAGGTAACGGCCCTCGTCCCGGCGCGGGCCGCCGCGGCGTACGCCCGGCAGGCCGTCACCGCTACCTTCGTCGGATCCGTCACCGCGGACCTGGCCCTGATGCTCAGCGACCGCACCTTCCTGGACGAGGCGGCGGGCGGGATGGCCGGCGGCCGCGGCGGCGTCGTCTCCGTCACCGACGTTCTCCGCCCCGCGATGGAGGCCGCCAGCTCGGTCTTCGGCGCCGGGGTGCTCTCCGACCTGCGCGAATCGGATGCCTCCGGCCTGCTCACGGACCCGGACACGGCCGTGTTTGAACTCTCCGACGGCACCAACCCGGCCGCCTGGTTCGCCGTACGCCTGCGCGAGCACGGCGGCGGGCAGGACCGCGGCGGCGACCTCTTCGGCGGCGGCGACACCGTGGCCGGCCGCCTGGGCCGCATCAACAACATCGAAATGGCCCTGACCGTGGAGATCGGCCGCACCCGGATGTCCGTCCGGGACGTGCTCTCCCTCGAGCCGGGCAAGATCATCGAACTTGACCGCTCGGCCGGCGCCCCCGCCGACGTCCTGCTCAACGGCCGCCTGATCGCCCACGGGGAGGTCGTGGTCCTGGACCAGGACTATGCCGTGCGCATCACCCGGATCCTCGACGTGGCCGAGGGACTTAGCTGAATGGACTCGCTGATCCTTGGGCTGCGGGTAGTCGTAGCCCTGGGCGCGGTGCTGGGCCTGATCTGGGTGCTCCAGCGCCGCCTGGGCAAGGGCCCGGGACGACGCCGGGCTGACGCCACCCTGAGCGTGGTGAGCCGCCAGAGCGTGGGCCAGCGCGCCTCCGTGGTGGTGGTCGACGCCGGCGGGAAGCGCTTCCTGCTGGGCGTCACCGACCACGCCGTCAACGTCCTGCACACCGGGGAGATCCCGGAGGAACCGGCTGAGGTGGCCGACGCCGAACCGCGCCGCGGTGCCGCCGGCGCCTTCGCCCAGATCCTCGCCGCCACCGGCGCCGCCGGAGCCACGGGGGCCGCCGGCGCAACGGCCGCGCCCGGCGCAACCGCCGCGCCCGCTCCCGTCCCCGGCGTCCCCGCCGCGGAGCTCCCGCTCTCCCGCCGCAGCTCCATGCACCGCGACGGCCACCCCCGCACCGCCGCCGGCCGCCCCACCCCGGGCACCACCCACCCGCCGCTGCACGGGTCGATCCTCTCCGGATCGACCTGGAAGCAGGCCGCCGCCGCGCTCAGGAGCGGACGCCGCAATTGATCCGCCCGCTCACGTCCTCCACGCTCCAGCCCGCACCCGCCGCCGTCGACCGCTTCCAGAAAATCCTGGCCCTCGGCCTGGCCGCCGTGCTCCTGGCCATCCTCATCCTGTGGCTCAACGCCGCCGCCGGCCACGCCGCGCCGGTGCCGCCGACGCCCCCGGCAACCCCCTCCGCCCCGGCGAGCCCTGACACCGGCAGCGTCAACATCGAGATCAACGGCATGGACGGGAAGCCCTCCAGCGCCGTCCTGACCCTGATCGGCATCACGCTGCTCTCCGTGGCACCGGCGCTGCTGCTGATGATGACCTCTTTCACCAAGATCTTCGTGGTGCTGGCGATGACCCGGAACGCGCTCTCGCTGCCATCGATCCCGCCGAACCAGGTCCTGGCCGGGCTCGCCTTGTTCCTCTCAATCTTCGTCATGTGGCCGGTCATTAACGAGATGAACACCACCGGCGTGCAGCCCTACCTGAACGGCACCATCGACTTCAACGGCGCGCTCAGCGCCGGTTCCGTGCCGCTGCAGCACTTCATGCTGGCGCACACCCGCGAGGAGGACATCGCGCTAATGACCCGGGCCGCGGGGATGGAGAACCCCGCCAATCCGGACGCGGTGCCGCTGCAGACCCTCATCCCGGCGTTCATGATCTCCGAGCTGCGCGCGGCCTTCATCATCGGCTTCGTCATCTTCATCCCGTTCCTGGTCATCGACCTGGTGGTCTCCGCCGCCCTGATGTCCATGGGCATGATGATGTTGCCGCCGGTCATGATCTCGCTGCCGTTCAAGATCCTGCTGTTCGTCCTGGTGGACGGGTGGGGCCTGATCATCACCTCGCTGATCCAGAGCTACGCGGGATCCGGATGAACGCCAACGCCGTCCTGGACATCTGCCTCCAGGCCATGATCGTCGCCGCCAAGCTCTCCGCCCCGGTGCTGGTCACCGCGCTCGTGGTGGGCCTCGCCATCTCGCTGCTGCAGTCCATCACCCAGCTGCAGGAAGCCACGCTGTCCTTCGTGCCCAAGCTCGCCGCCGTCGCCGTGGCCCTGCTGGTCTGCGGCCACTGGATGATCACCGAGATGGTGTCCTTCACCAACGACCTCTTCGCCAAGATCCCCGGCCTGCTCGGGGGCATGTGAGGTGGGCATCCCGATCGACCAGACCTGGCTGGAAGTCCTGCTCCTGGCGAGTGTCCGGATGACCGCGTTCCTGGTGGTGGCACCGCCGTTCGCGCACGCGGCCTTCCCCGCGCGGATCAAGTCGATGCTGGGCGTGGGCCTCGGCCTGGCCGTCACCAGCCGCGTCTCCGGCGGCTACACCGCCAAGGACACCGCGGGGTTCTTCACCGCCGTGGTCCTGGAGCTGGCCACCGGTCTGGTCCTGGGCTTCCTGGTGCTGCTGGTCTTCGCCGCCGTGCAGTCCGCCGGCAGCCTGATCGACCTCTTCAGCGGCTTCCAGATGGCCCAGGCGTTCGACCCGCAGATGATGGTCAACGGCGCGCAGTTCACCCGCCTGCTGCAGATGGCTGCCCTGGCCCTGCTCTTCGCCTCCGACGGCTACCAGCTGGTCATCGCCGGACTCACCGGCAGCTTCACGGCGCTGCCCCTGGCCGGCGGCCTCGACCTCGCCCAGCCCGTCCAGGCCATGACCTCCGCCGTGACCGGGATGTTCCTGGCCGCGGTGCAGATTGCCGGGCCCCTGCTGGTGGTGCTGTTCCTCGCCGACGTCGGACTGGGCCTCCTGACCCGTGTGGCGCCGGCGCTGAACGCGTTCTCGCTGGGCTTCCCGCTGAAGATCATGCTCACCCTCTCGCTGGCCGCCTTCCTGTTCCTGGCGCTGCCGCGGATCGTGTCCACCCTGGCCGGGCAGGCCGCCAAGACGGTGCTGGGGGTGGGCTGATGGCTGATTCACAGGAGAAAACCGAGCAAGCCACCGACAAACGGATGCGGGAGGTCCGGTCCAAGGGCCAGCTGTCCCGCTCGCAGGACCTCACCGCCTGGCTGGCCGTCGGCGCGGCCGCGGTGATGATCCCCGCCACCATCCAGAGCGGCGCCAACTCTGCCGTGGACCAGCTCTTCAGCGTCCGGTCCGTCATGGCGGACCCGGACCCGGCGAAGGCGCTGAAGGCCCTCACCGACGGACTCGGCTCCGTCACGGGCATCATCACCCCGATGCTGGTGGTGGTGTTCCTTGCGGTGCTGATCGGCTCCGCCCTTCAGGGCGGCATCCACGTCAAGAAGTTCAAGGTCGACTTCGAAAACTTCAACCTGCTCAACGGGCTCAAGCGCAGCTTCGGCACCCAGGCGCTCTGGGGCGGGGCGAAGGCGCTGCTCAAGGTCGCCGTCGTCGGGCTGGTGCTCTACTCCGTGGTGCAGGGGCTGATCCCGGTGCTGCTGACCGCCGGCGGCCTGCCGGTCTCCGGCGTCGTCGCGGCGGCCGGCGGCGGCGTCGCCTCGCTGGTGCAGTTCGCGGTCTTCGCCGGCATCGGCCTGGCGGCGGTGGACTTCTTCGTGGTCATGCGCCGGAACCGCAAGAAGACCCGGATGTCCAAGAAGGAAGTCCAGGACGAGAACAAGAGCAGCGAGGGAGACCCGCTGATCCGCTCCCAGCGCCGGGCACGGCAGCTGGCGATGAGCCGGAACCGCATGATCGCCGCGATCAGCGACGCCGACGTCGTGCTCGTCAACCCCACGCACGTCGCCGTCGCGCTCAAGTACGAGCCGGGCAAGTCCGCCCCGCGCGTGGTGGCCAAGGGCGCCGGCCACGTCGCGGCCCGCATCCGCCAGGAAGCGGAGGACAAGCGGGTGCCGATGGTGCAGGACATCCCGCTGGCCCGGGCCCTGCACGGCGCCTGCGAACTGGGCCAGGAGATCCCGGTCGATTTCTACCACGCCGTCGCTGGCGTCCTGGCCTTCGTCATGTCGCTCAAGGCCCGTGGCTCCGCCGCCGGGCTGCACCGGATGGCGGGAGCCACACTATGAACCCTCGTTGCTGCGCACGCCCCAGTGAAAGGACCGCGTCATGAACAACAGGCTCGCCCGGCTGGCGGTGCCCATCGGCATCGTGGGCATCGTGCTCCTGCTGGTGGTCCCGGTCCCGGCACCGCTGCTCGACTTCCTGATCGTCTGCAACATCCTGCTGGCGCTGCTGGTGCTGCTGACCAGCATGTTCGTGAAGAAGCCGCTGGACTTCTCCGTCTTCCCCTCGCTGCTGCTGGTGGCCACCCTGTTCCGGCTGGGCCTGAACGTGGCCTCCACCCGCCTGGTGCTGGGCAACGGCTACGCCGGCCAGGTCATCGAGGCCTTCGGCAAGGTCACCGTGGGCGGCTCCATGATCATCGGCGCCGTCGTCTTCCTGATCCTGGTGGTCATCCAGTTCGTCGTCGTCACCAAGGGCGCCGAGCGCGTCGCCGAGGTGGGGGCCCGCTTCACCCTCGACGCGATGCCCGGCAAGCAGATGGCCATCGACGCCGACCTCAACGGCGGCCTCATCACGGACACCCAGGCCCGCGCCCGCCGCGCCGAGGTCTCCGCCGAGGCCGACTTCTACGGCGCCATGGACGGTGCCTCCAAGTTCGTCAAGGGCGACGCGATCGCCGGCATCATCATTATCATCATCAACTTCGTTGGCGGCATCGCCATCGGCATGCTCCAGCGCGGCCAGCAGATCGGCGACGCGCTGGGCACCTACGGTCTTCTGACCATGGGCGACGGCCTGGTCACCCAGATCCCGGCGCTGCTGATGGCGGTCTCCACCGGCATGATCGTGACCCGGTCCAACGCCGAGGCGGACATGGGCCGGACCGCGTCCACCCAGCTGCTGCAGTCCCCGAACGCCCTGATGATCGCCGGCGTGGCCGCGATGGCCATGGCGCTGATCCCCGGCATGCCGCCGCTGCCGTTCATCCTGGTGGGCGCCGGCCTGGTGCTGGCCTCGCGCCGCACCGTCGCCGCGCAGCGGCAGGCCGCCCGGGCCAGCGAGGCAGAGGCCGCCGCGCTGAGCGCCCCCGAACAGGACCCGAACGAGAAGCTGCTCGAGGAGATGCGGATCCACCCCGTGGAGATCCTGCTGGCCCCGGACCTGGTGGACATGGTCTCCGGCGCCTCCGACGACCTGCTGGCCAGGGTCCGGTCCCTCCGGCACAAGATCGCCATGGACCTGGGCCTGGTCATCCCGCCCGTGCGGACCCGCGACAGCGTGGACCTGCCCCCGGCCACCTACGCCATCCGCATCGCCGGCGTGGAGGCCGGGAGGGGCAGTGCTCCGGCCGGGCAGATGCTGGCCCTCGGCGACTCCCTGGAATCCCTGCCGGGGGTGGCGATGATCGAACCGGTCTTCGGTCTGGCCGGCAAGTGGATCCCCGCCGAGATGCGGCACAACGCGGAAATGACCGGCGCCACCGTGATCGACCGCGTCTCCGTCCTGGTCACCCACCTGTCCTCGATCGTCACGGCCAACGCCGCCCGGCTGCTATCCCGCGAAGACGTCCGGGTCCTCACCGAGGGCGTGCGGAAGCAGAGCCCGTCCGCCGTCGAGGAACTCACCCCCGCGCTGCTCTCCCTCGCCGAGCTGCAGCGGGTCCTGCAGGGCCTGCTGGACGAGCAGGTCCCAATTAACGACCTCGCCCGGATCTACGAGGCGCTCACGCTACGCGCCAAGGTCTCCACCGATCCGGAGTCCCTCGTCGAGGCGGCCCGCCAGTCCCTGGGCCCCGCGCTCACCGCCCGCTTCATGGACGGCCCGGTGCTCAACGTGATCATGATCGACCCGCTGCTGGAGCAGTCCATGCTCGAGGACATGCGCCCCGCCGAAGGCGGCAGCCAGATCGTCATGGGCCAGGACCGCCTCGACGCCGTGCTCCGCTCGGTCCAGAACGCCATGGACTCCGCGGCGGCTGCCAACCGGCAGCCCGTGCTGGTCTGCGCCCCCGCCCTCCGCCCGGCCATCCACCGGCTGATGGGCGCCCAGCCCGGGTCCCTCCCGGTGCTCTCCTACCGGGAGGTCACCTCCGCCAACGTCCGGATCGAGACCGTAGGAGTCGTGCGCCATGCCGAACCGCTATCGGCTTAAGGGAGCCTCGCTCGAGGAGATCCAGGCCAAGGCCCGGGCCCAGTACGGTCCCGCGGCGCGGATCGTCTCGGCCGAACGCGTCATCAGCCCGGGCATCGCGGGAATGTTCGCGGCCAACCGCTACGAGGCGGTGGTCGAGCTGCAGCCGCGGCACGACGTTGTCACGGGTGAGGTGGTGCCCGACGCCGACGTGCTGAACGCCGACGGCGATGGCACGCCGGCTACCGGAGGCGACGGTGTCCCGGCGGCCCCGGCGCCGGCGTCCGATCCGTCCTCGCCGTCGGTGCCGGCCGCTCCGTCCATGCCGGGCGCCCCGGCCGCTGTACCTCAGCCGGCGTCGACGGCGCCTGCACCGACCCCGTCCGCCCCGGCTGCCGACGAGCCCGGCCGCAAATCCCGCCGCAAGGCCGCCAAGGCGGCCAAGGCCGGCCGGGCAGCGAAGACCGACCCCGCCGCCTCCGCCACGCCGGCCCCGCCGGGGGGCGCCCCCCCGGGGCCCGCCGCTTCTGCTACCGCCCCCGGCGAGCAGGCCCGGGTATCCGCCCCCGGCCACGCCCTGCAGGGCGACGCCATCGCGGCCCTGCTGGCCGAGGCAGATGCCGCCGAGATGACCATGCACCGCCCGGCCCAGCCGGCGCTGTCCACCGAGACGCCCGGCTTCGCCGAACTGCTGAACCAGCTCGGCTCCGGGCTGCAACCGCCATCGGCCCCCGCCGCGCCGGCACCCGCACGGGCGCCGCAGCCGGCCGGCGCACCCGCCGGAACCGCGCCCGCCGGAACCGCGCCCGTCGGAACCGCGCCGGGCGCCGCGACAGCCGGTGCCCGCACCGCCGCCGTGAGCCTGCTCGGCCCCGCCGAACCGGCCGAAAATGTCCGCCGGACCGAGGAACGGTCCGAGGCACCCGCGGCCCCAAGACGCATCCCCGCTCCCGGCCCACTGCGCGGCACCGGAGACCTCGTGGTCCTGGTGGGCCTGGGCGACGACCCGCTCGACACGGCCCTGGACATGTCCATCGCCGCCGGCGGCGCGGACGTGCGCACCGCGGGCGAGCTCAGTGCCTACGGCCACCTGCACCTCGACGGACGCCAGAGCGCGACGGCGGCCCGCGCCCACGCCGTGGAAACCGAACAAACGGTCATCGCGGCCTTCGGCCTCGGCAAGGGCCGGCACGCGCTGGCCCGGCTCCAGGCCCTCGCGGCCCTTTCCCCGGACCAGGTCTGGGTGGTGGTGGACGCCGGCCGGAAAAACGCGGACACCGCCCGCTGGATCAACCTGGTCCGGTCGCGGCTGGAGATCGACGCCATGGCCGTCGTCGGCGCCGCCTACACCTCCTCGCCGGAAACCGTCGAGGCACTGAACATCCCGGTGGGATGGATCGACGGGAAGCCGGCCGGTCACCCGCTTCCATGGGCCGCCGCAGACGGCAGCGAAGGGTAGATTGAGAGCATGCTGGTACTCACACGCAAGCCGGGCGAACAGATCATGATCGGCGACGGCATCGTCATCACTGTTCTGGAGGGCCGCGGCGACGGCGTCCGGATCGGCATCGAGGCACCCCGCGGCGTCCCGATCCAGCGCCGTGAAGTCATCGAGGCGATCGCCGCGGCGAACCTCGCGGCCGCCCAAGCGGGAGCCGACGACGGGTCCGGCACCGAGGACGCGCTGCGCGGCCTGCTCGCGCCGGGCCCCGCACCCGCCACGCCGGTGCCGTCCGCACCGGTCCCCGCCTCACCGGCACAGTCCAACCCCGCCACACCGGCATCCGACGCCGAACCCGTTGCCGGAGCCAACGGCTAGAGCGAGTTCGCGTCGTCCCCGAGGTACTGGGCCATCAGCGGCTGTGCGGCGCGCCGGGTGATGGTCAGGGCACGTTCGATGTTGGCGGCCAGCGTCAGCTGGTCGAGCATCGCCTCGGCGCTCGCGGCCGCCGGCGGTTCAAGCCCCAGGAGTGCAGTTTCGTTCGTTGCGGAGGCAGCGGCGAGCCGCCGGAGCAGGGCCCGCAACCCGTTGAGGTGATCTTGAAGGACCGTGGGCCAGGCGCCGGGCGGCGCGGCGGCGATCAGCTCTACTAAGGTGGCCTGCGCCGGGAGGCCCCACTCACCGGCCACGGCCGCGGATTCGACGTTGCGGGCCAGCGCCTCGAAGCGGAGCCGGTCCAGCACGGCTTCGATTTCGGAAGAGGTGAAATTCAGCCAGGCGAGGTTGCCGGCGGCCAGATGGAGGCGCTGCGTTTCGAGCCGGAACAACAGCAGCTCAAGCTGCCGGCGTTCCTGCCACAGCGCCGCCGAAAGATCCCCCGCACCCATGGGCCCCATTCCCTTGCCATCCCGGCCGTATGACGGCTTTCCGCATTTTCGGCCAAGCTTTTTCCTGAGGGTACACGCAGATTCCGGATCAGGTGATAGGTTTCGATCTGGGTGCTGCACCCGACCGTCGAAGACCGACTCCCATGGGGGGAGCACGGGGCCGTTTGGGGATGCGGCTTCCGCTGTTTTACAGCTCCTGAACCGGTCTCATGGGGGGACACACTATTGAATCGCGTGGAACGCAACGAGATGGTCACTCAGCACCTTCCGCTGGTTGGCTACCTCGTCTCAGATTTGTGCTCGAAGGCGTCCCACCTCTCGCGCGATGACCTGGCGTCGGCTGGTGCCGTAGCCCTGATTACCTCGGCCGATTCCTTCGACCCCGAGCTCGGGGTTCCCTTCGGCGCGTTCGCCCGCCGCCGCATCCTCGGCGCATTTGCCGACGAGATGCGTGCCTCTGACTGGGCGACGCGCTCGGCACGCCGCCGGATCAAAGAGACCATGTCGGTTCAGGAGACCCTGGCCTCCGCCCTCGGACGGACCCCCACCGTCGACGAGATCGCCGCGGCCCTCGGTGTCCAGCAAAGCGTCGTGGAGGCAGCGCTCGCGGATGCCTCGCGCACCCTCACCCCGCTGGACGACGCCGTCGTCGACACCCTGGCCGCCGAAACGCTGTCTCCGGAGAGCTCGGTCCTGGCCGACGAGCGGCTCCAATACCTGCGCGCCGCCGTGAAGTCGCTGCCCGAGCGGATGCGCTACGTGGTGGAGGAGATCTACTTCGGCGACCGGACCGTCAAGGACCTCGCCGCGGAACTCGGCTCCACCCACGCCGCGGTATCCCAGCAGCGCGCCGAAGCCATCCGGCTGATGCGCGACGGTCTCACCGCGCACTACGCCGACGACCCGGACCGCGGCTTCGAGCCCGAATCCCGGATCACGCCTCGGCGCCGCAACGACTACCTGGCCCAGCTGTCCGAGGCCACCGCCGGCGGGATCACGCGGGCGATATTCCCGCAGGGACCCGCGCTGAATCAGGCCGTTTAGACTCCGAATCCAGCTTAGTAAGTTCACTTACTAAGCTTATCGTGAAAACCCTCCCTGCCGTCTCCTGCCTGCGGTAGCGTCTGTGGCATCAGCCCGTCCAGACGCTCCACCAAGGAGGATTCATGAAAGCAACACCCACCCTCGCAGGAAATATGCAGGCCGTGCTCGTGGACCTGATCGAACTCCACGTCCAGGGCAAGCAGGCGCACTGGAACATCGTCGGCACCAACTTCCGCGACCTGCACCTGCAGCTCGACGAGATCATCGACGCCGCCCGCACCTTCGCGGACGAGATGGCCGAGCGCATGCGGGCCCTGCACGCCCTCCCGGACGGCCGCAGCTCGACGGTGTCGAAGACCGCCGCCCTGCCCGAGTTTCCCACCGGCCTGATCAACACCAAGGACGCGATCGAGAAGATCGTGGCCGCGCTGGAGGCCGCCGTCGGCACCATGCGCAAGGTGCACGACGAGGTGGACGAGGAGGACCCCACCACCGCGGACCTGCTGCACGCCTTCATCGCCAAGCTCGAGCAGTTCGCCTGGCTGGTCAACGCCGAAACCATGCGGGCCACGGCCTCCGTCACGACGGCGGACGCCGGCAAGTAAACCGAAGGACACAGTGCAGCGTCCGACGTCGGGAGTCCCGGCGTCGGACGCTGCCGTTTTTGGGCCGGTGCAGGGCCGCTGGTGTCCCTTTGGGGCGCCCGAGTCAGTGAGCGTGAGTGAACGGACCCGGGTCAGTGGGCCCGCGGCACCCGGCGGAGGACGACGGCGGCCAGCACCGCGGCGCCGGCCATCAGGATGAGCGCAATCGCCGCGGTGATGTGGACGCCCGAGTCGAATGCCGCGCGGGCGGCGGTCATCACGGCGTCGGCCAGGGGCCCGGGCAGGGTCGCGGCGAGTTCCGCCGCGCCAGCCAGGGTCTCCCGGGCTTGGCCGGCGGCAGCCGGGTCGGCCTGGGGGAGGCCAGCCGGCAGGATCAGATTCCGCTGGTAGGACGCCGTCAGGATGGAACCCAGCACGGCCGTGCCCAGCAGCGAACCGACCTCATACCCGGTCTCCGAGATCGCGGACGCGGCTCCCGACTTTGCGGCCGGGGCCGCACCGAGGATCAGGTCGTTGGAGATGGTCTCGGCCGCCCCCACACCCAGGCACAGCACTAGCAGCGCGGCCAGCAGCATCGCCGGCCCGGAACTGTGGTCACCGAAGGCCACCAGCGCGTACCCGGCGGCGCTGAACAGCAGGCCGCCGGCGACGACGAACCCGGGCCGGACCTTCCGCACCAGCGGGACCACCAGCAGCCCGGCCGCCACGGTCGCGGCCAGCGCGGGCACCATCGCCAGCCCGGACTCGGACGGCGTCTGCCCCTCCAGGAGCTGGAGGTGCTGGGCAAGGAAGAGGATGAAGCCGTTGTAGGAGAACAGCGCCAGGACGTTGGCCGTGATGGCCGTGCTGAACACGGGATTGCCGAACAGGCCCAGGTCCAGCAGGGGAGCGGTGGTTGCGCCCGCGGCAAGCCTGCGCTGCCGCCGGACAAAGGCGTACCCCATGACCAGCCCCGCGCCGAGGGCCGCCAGCGGCACCGGACCGGCGCCCTCCACGGCCAGCATCTTGATGCCATAGACGGCCGGCGCCATTGCCAGCATGGACAGCGCGATGCTGGGCAGATCCACCGGCCCGGGGTTCGGGTCGCGGGATTCCGGAATGAAGGCGGGGCCAAGGACCAGCAGCGGCACGATGATGGGAACCGCCATCAGCAGCACCGCGCCCCACCAGAGGTGCTCCACCAGCCAGCCGCCCAGGACCGGCCCCAGGGCCGCGCCGCCGGAGAAGCCCGCGGCCCAGATGGCCACCGCCAGGCGGCGCCGGTTCGGCTCAGGGAAGATGTTCCGGATCAGGGACAGCGTGGAGGGCATCAGCATGGCCCCGAAGAACCCCAGTGCCGCACGGCCGGCCACCAGCCACTCGGGGCCCGGGGCGAATGCCGTCGCTGCGGACACCGCCGCGAAGCCGGCCGCGCCGGTGAAGAGGAGCCGCCGGCGGCCGATCCGGTCCCCGATGCTGCCCATCGCGACCAGCAGGCCTGCGAGCACCAGCGGGTACACGTCGACCATCCACAGCAGCTGGACGCCGGTGGCATTTAGGTCCCGGGCGATCGCGGGCAGGGCGAAGGTCAGTGCGGTGTTGTCGACCGCCACCAGGAGGACCGGGAACATCAGCAGCGACAACGCCAGCCAGTCCCGCCACGGCGCCCGGGAGCGCGTCGCGGGACTCGCGGCAAGAGGAAGCAGGGTCTTCATCCGAATAACTGTACCGTCTGGACGGTATAGTTAAGAAATCCGGCATCCACCGGGCATGATGGGAGCCATGCCCAGGAAACCCGTCGCCCGCGAGGCCGTCCTCGACGCCTTCGAGTCCCTGCTCATCGCCGAGGGGGAGCGGGCCGCCACCCTCGACGCGGTGGCAAAGCGGGCCGGGGTCTCCAAGGGCGGCTTGCTGTACCACTTCCCGAACAAGGAGGCCATGATCGCGGTCCTCCTGGAACGGCTGGACCTGCTGCTGGCCGAGGACCTGGCCGCCATGGCCGCGGCGCCGGAGGGCGCCGCCGCCTACTTCATTAGGTCCTCGGTCTGGGCTGATACCGCCCTGGACCGGGTTTTCGTCGCGGCCACCCGGCTCGCCGAGGTGGCGCACGCCGAGACCCTGCGCCGCATGGCCGGCGTGCAGGCCAGTTGGCTGGAACTGCTCGCCGCCGACGTCGGGCCCGGAATGGCCAAGGCGGTGCTCTACATGGGGGACGGGCTGTATTTCAATGCCATGCTGGCCCGCAGCGCCGGTGCCACGCCGCTGGCGGTGGACGACGACGTCGAGAGCCTCCTCGCCGCCGTCGACCGCCTCCGCCCCTAAACGACGCTCCCTCACGTCCGGCGTCACTCCAGCGGACGCTCCCTCACGTTCGGTGCCTCTCCGGCGGACGCTCCCTCACGTCCGGTGCCTCTCCAGTGGACGCTCCCTCACGTCCGGTGCCTCTCCGGCGGACGCTCCCTCACGTCCGGTGCCTCTCCAGCGGACGCTCCCTCACGTCCCGCGCTCATTTGAGGGATGCACCCGCATGTCGGGTGAGCGGGCGGTCTGGAAATAACCTCCGAACCTGAGGGAGCGTCGTGGAAACGTGGACCGGAGGTGAGGGAGCGTCGCAGAAGATCGGGCTGAACCTGAGTGAGCGTCGTGGAAAAGTGGGGCGGACGTGAGGGAGGGTCGCGGGAAATCGCGCCGAAAGTGAGGGAGCGTCGGGCGGGGAGAAATGAAGTTTGCGGACGTGGGCTCCGGCATAGGACAATGAATGCTGTGACCATGGTCACGAGCAACTGAATATGCCTTTGATCTGCGGCGGGAGAGTCCTGCCAGTGGTACACGCAGGCGCCGTAGGAGCAAATCCTCCCCAGGAATCTCTCAGGCCCATGTACCGCCGCGGCGAGGCCACTCTGGAAAGCAGCGCGCCACATGTCCCCCCGGGATACCGCGCTCACCGACGGTGCAAGCGGGACCCCGCCAAGGGTCGCGCGGAAACTCTCAGGTCCAATACAGAGCGGGGAGGAACCCGAATCACTGCGGCGTACCCTGCGCCGCCTTAGTTATGGAGTTCCTTGTGACCGTTACCTCAGCCTCCACGTCCTTCGTCGACAGGCATATCGGCGCCCGCCGCCAGGCCGACGTCGAGACCATGCTCAAGGCCGTCGGCTACGACACCGTCGACGCGCTCGTTGACACCGCCGTTCCCAAGGACATCCGTCAGGACTCCGGCCTGGCGCTGACCGCCGCGCTGAGCGAGGTGGAGGTCCTGGCCGAGCTGCGCAAGCTCGCCGCCAAGAACAAGACCGCCGTGCAGATGATCGGCCAGGGCTACTACGACACCGTCACCCCGGCCGTGATCCGCCGCAACATCCTCGAGGCGCCGGCCTGGTACACCGCCTACACGCCGTACCAGCCCGAGATCTCCCAGGGCCGGCTCGAGGCCCTGCTGAACTTCCAGACCATGGTCCAGGACCTGGTGGGCCTGCCGATCGCCAACGCCTCGCTGCTGGACGAAGCCACCGCCGTCGCCGAGGCCGTGCTGATGATGCGCCGGGCCAACAAAAATAAGGACGCCCGCGACGGCAAGACCGTCATGGACGCCGACTGCCTCCCGCAGACCATCGCGATCGTCAAGGGCCGCGCCGAGGCCCTCGGCTTCGAGGTGGAAGTCGCCGACCTGTCCAAGGGTCTCCCGGAGGGCACCATCAACGGCATCGTGCTGCAGCAGCCCGGCGCCTCCGGCCGCGTCTTCGACCACTCCGCCGTCATCGCCGAGGCCAAGGAACGCGGCGCGCTCGTCACCGTCGCCGCTGACCTGCTGTCCCTGACCCTGATCACCCCTCCCGGTGAGCAGGGCGCCGACATCGCCGTCGGCTCCGCCCAGCGCTTCGGCGTCCCGCTGTTCTTCGGCGGCCCGCACGCGGCCTACATGGCCGTCCAGAAGGGCCTGGAGCGCTCCATGCCCGGCCGCCTGGTGGGCGTCTCCAAGGACTCCGCCGGCATCCCCGCCTACCGCCTGGCCCTGCAGACCCGCGAGCAGCACATCCGCCGCGAGAAGGCCACCTCCAACATCTGCACCGCGCAGGCGCTGCTGGCCATCGTCGCTTCGTTCTACGCCGTCTATCACGGCCCGGACGGGCTCAAGGCCATCGCCGAGACCACCCACGGCCACGCCCGGACCATCGCCGCATCGCTCAAGGCCGCCGGCCTGGACGTGCTGCACACCTCGTTCTTCGACACCGTCACCGTCTCGGTGCCGGGCAAGGCCGCCGAGATCATCGCCGCCGCCGACGCCAAGGGCATCAACCTGCGCGCCATCGACGCGGACACCGTCGGCATCTCCGCCGATGAGGCCACGACGACGGCGATCGTCGCCGACGTCGTCGCCGCCTTCGGCGCCAGCGTGGCCGACCCTGCCTCAGGCACGGATACTGCCTTCGCCCTGGACGCCGCCGTCGAACGCAGCTCCGACTACCTTCAGCACCCGGTCTTCAACACCCACCGCTCCGAGACCCAGCTGCTGCGCTACATCCGCCGCCTCTCGGACCGCGACCTGGCCCTGGACCGCACCATGATCCCGCTGGGCTCCTGCACCATGAAGCTGAACGCCACGGCCGAAATGGAGGCCATCTCCTGGCCGGAGTTCGCCTCCATCCACCCGTTTGCCCCGGAATCCCAGACCGCCGGCTGGCGCGAACTGATTGATGACCTCGAGGCCCAGCTGACCGAGATTACCGGCTACGACCAGGTCTCCATCCAGCCGAACGCCGGATCCCAAGGCGAGCTCGCCGGCCTGCTGGCCATCCGCGGCTACCACCTCTCCCGCGGCGACGAGCAGCGCAACGTCTGCCTCATCCCGGCCTCCGCGCACGGCACCAACGCCGCCTCCGCGGTGCTCGCCGGCATGAAGGTCGTCGTCGTCGCCACCGCCTCCGACGGCACCATCGACCACGCCGACCTGCAGGCCAAGATCGAGGAGCACAAGGACGCCCTGTCCTGCATCATGATCACCTACCCGTCCACGCACGGCGTGTACGACGCCGACGTCCGCGAGGTCTGCGACGCGATCCACGCCGCCGGCGGCCAGGTCTACATCGACGGCGCCAACCTCAACGCCCTCGTTGGCCTCGCCCAGCCGGGCCAGTTTGGCGGGGACGTCTCGCACCTGAACCTGCACAAGACCTTCTGCATCCCGCACGGCGGCGGCGGACCCGGCGTCGGCCCGGTCGCCGCCAAGGCCCACCTGGCACCGTTCATGCCCGGCAACGCGGCGGACCCGGCCAACGGCGCGGACGGCACCCCGATCTCCGCCTCGCGCTACGGCTCCGCTGGCGTCCTGCCCATCTCCTGGGCCTACGTGAAGCTCATGGGCGGCGAGGGCCTGACCGAGGCCACCAAGTCGGCGCTGCTCGCGGCCAACTACATCGCGGCCCGCCTGAACGACTCCTTCCCGGTGCTCTACACCGGCGAGGGCGGCCTGGTGGCGCACGAGTGCATCCTGGACCTGCGCGAACTCACCGCCAAGACCGGCGTCACCGCCGAGGACGTCGCCAAGCGCCTGATCGACTACGGCTTCCACGCCCCCACCCTGGCGTTCCCCGTGGCCGGAACCCTGATGGTCGAACCCACCGAATCCGAGGACCTCGGCGAGATCGACCGGTTCATCACCGCGATGATCGCCATCCGCGCCGAGATCGACCAGGTCGCCCACGGCGACTTCACCGTCGAGCACAGCCCGCTGCGCAACGCCCCGCACACCGCGGCCGCGGCCATCAGCACCGACTGGGACCGCTCCTACTCCCGCGAGCAGGCCGTCTTCCCCGTCCACACGCTCAAGCAGGACAAGTACTTCCCGCCGGTCGGCCGGATCGACGGCGCCGCCGGCGACCGCAACCTGATCTGCTCCTGCCCGCCGCTGTCCGAATTCGAAAACTGAGGCCACCGATGACTGAGAACTACACCGCCCTGTACGAAGAGCACAAGAAGCTCGGCGCCTCCTTCACCGACTTCGGCGGGTGGCAGATGCCGCTGAAGTACGGCTCCGAACTCGCCGAACACCACGCCGTCCGTGCCTCCGCGGGCCTGTTCGATCTCTCCCACATGGGCGAGGTTTGGGTCACCGGCCCCGACGCCGCGGCCTTCCTCGACTACGCCCTGGTGGGCAAGATCTCCGCTATGGCCGTCGGCAAGGCCAAGTACTCGCTGATCTGCAACGAGGACGGCGGCATCATCGACGACCTCATCACCTACCGCCGCCCGGCGGGGGCCGACGGTACGGACGCCTTCCTCGTGGTGCCCAACGCCGGCAACGCCAAGGTCGTCGCCGCGGCCCTGGCCGAGCGTGCGGGTTCTGCCCGGGATGGCGGCTTCGACGTCACGGTCCGGGATGCGTCCGCCGAGATCTCGCTGGTCGCGGTCCAGGGCCCCAAGGCCGAGGCCAACCTGCTCCGCCTGGTTCCCGCCGCCCAGCACGAACTCGTCACCGGCTTGAAGTACTACGCCGCCGTCGAGGTTCCCTTCATGGTCGCCGGCGCCGGCAAGGACCTGCTGCTCGCCCGTACCGGTTACACCGGCGAGGACGGCTTCGAGATCTTCGTGGACAACGACGACGCCGCCGCCCTCTGGCAGGCGCTGATCGCCATCGCCGAGGAGGGGGAACTGACTCCGGCCGGGCTCGCCTCCCGCGACTCCCTGCGGCTGGAGGCCGGCATGCCGCTCTACGGCAACGAACTCTCGCTCCAGGGCGATCCCTTCGCCGCCGGACTCGGCCCCGTCGTCGCGCTCTCCAAGGAGGCCGACTTCGTCGGCAAGGCCGCGCTCGCCGCCAAGAAGGACGCGGGCGCCGGCACCACCACCGGCCGCCGCCTCGTCGGGCTCAAGGGCCTCGGCCGCCGCGCCGGACGCAGCCACTACCCGGTCCTCAAGGATGGCGCCGTCGTCGGCGAAGTCACCTCCGGCCAGCCCTCACCCACCCTGGGCTACCCGGTGGCCATGGCCTACGTCGACGTCGCTTACACCGAACCCGGCACTGCCCTGGACATCGACCTGCGCGGCAAGCCCGAACCGTTCGAGGTCGTCGCCCTGCCGTTCTACAAGCGCCAGAAGTAACACTCCGTGGGCGCGCCCTCCAGGGGCGCGCCCACGCGTTAGGCTTTTTACCCTCTAAACTTAGGAATTTTTCATGGCAAAAGTAGCTCCTGAACTGCAGTACTCCGACGAGCACGAGTGGGTTTCCCGGGAGGACGGCACCGACGTCGTCTCCATCGGCATCTCCGCCGTCGCCACCGACGCCCTCGGTGACATCGTCTACGTCGACCTGCCCGAGGTCGGCTCCACGGTCACCGCGGGGGAGACCTGCGGCGAGGTCGAGTCGACCAAGTCCGTGTCCGACCTGTACGCCCCCGTCACCGGTGAGGTCACCGAGACCAACTCCGCCGTCGTCGACGACCCGGCCCTGATCAACAGCGACCCGTACGGCGCCGGCTGGCTCTTCAAGGTCGCCGCCGTCTCCGATGGACCGCTCCTCTCCGCCCAGGACTACGCCTCCAAGAACGGCGGCGAACTGTGAGTGCGGCCGCAGGCACCCACACCGCAGCGTTCGAACAGGTCATCTCCCCGTCCCTGGACGCGGACCTCTCGGAGCTGGACCCGGAGATCGCCGCGAAGATCGACGCCGAACTCGCCCGCCAGCGCGACGGCCTGGAGATGATCGCCTCCGAGAACCACACCGCCCGCGCCGTCATGCAGGCGCAGGGCTCGGTCCTGACGAACAAGTACGCCGAAGGCTACCCGGGCAAGCGCTACTACGGCGGCTGCGAGCACGTCGACGTGATCGAGCAGCTCGCCATCGACCGCGTGAAGGCCCTCTTCGGCGCCGAATACGCGAACGTCCAGCCGCACTCCGGCGCCCAGGCCAACGCTTCCGTCATGCACGCCCTGATCCGTCCGGGAGACACCATCATGGGCCTGAACCTGGCCCACGGCGGCCACCTGACCCACGGCATGAAGATCAACTTCTCCGGCCGGCTCTACAACGTCATCCCGTACCAAGTGCGCGAGGACGACCACCGGATCGACATGGCCGAGGTCGAGCGCCTGGCGCACGAGCACAAGCCGCAGCTGATCGTCGCCGGCTGGTCCGCCTACGCCCGCCAGCTCGACTTCGCCGAGTTCCGCCGGATCGCCGACGCCGTCGGCGCCTACCTGATGGTGGACATGGCGCACTTCGCCGGCCTGGTCGCCGCCGGGCTGCACCCCTCCCCGGTGCCGCACGCGCACGTGACGACGTCGACGACGCACAAGACCCTCGCCGGTCCGCGCGGCGGCATCATCCTCTCCAACGACGCCGACATCGCCAAGAAGATCAACTCGGCCGTGTTCCCGGGCCAGCAGGGCGGGCCGCTGGAGCACGTCATCGCCGGCAAGGCCGTCGCCTTCCAGGTCGCCGCCTCCCCGGAGTTCAAGGAGCGCCAGGAGCGCGTCCTGGCCGGCGCCAGGATCCTCGCCGACCGGCTCACCCGCGACGACGTCGCCGCCAGGGGCATTTCCGTGGTCTCCGGCGGAACCGACGTGCACCTGGTCCTGGTGGACCTGCGCGACTGCGAGCTCAACGGCCAGGAAGCCGAGGACCGGCTCGCCGCGATTGACATCACCGTCAACCGCAACGCCGTCCCGTTCGACCCGCGCCCGCCGATGGTCACCTCCGGGCTGCGGATCGGCACGCCGGCCCTGGCCACCCGCGGCTTCGGCGAGGCGGCCTTCACCGAGGTGGCGGACATCATTGCCGAGGCCCTCATGGCCGACGCAGACGCCGACCTCGCCGGGCTCCGCGACCGGGTCCAGGCCCTCGCCGCCGCCCACCCGCTCTACCCGTCGGTCACGAACCTGGGCTAACTCGCCCCTCGTTCTCCTGCCCCCGGTGCCCGCTGGCGTGGCTCGCTCCGGTGCCGTCCTCCGTGGTTGGCTCCGGGGCCGGCGGACCGGACTTTTCACGCGTGCTCGCTCGTACCTCGCTTAGACGCACGCTTTCGAAAAGCCCGGCTCCGCCGACCCCTCGTGGGTCGCTTGCCGTTGTTGTCATTACTCAATTGGCGTCCGGGACCACGGCGCCAAGGTGAGGGGCCAAGGGAGGGTGCCGGGCATCCGGCAGCATGCGTCAAAGCGACGAAGGAGCAGCATGCAGAGGATGTCCGGTGCACTCCCACCCAAGCCGCCCCGACGGCGAAGCTCACTCAAGCAGTGTTTAGTTAGGATTTAGTAATGGCTGTAGGCGTCTTTGATCTGTTCTCGATTGGGATCGGGCCCTCGAGTTCGCACACCGTGGGGCCGATGCGGGCCGCGGCGGTGTTTGCCGAGGAGCTGAAGGCATCCGGCGAGCTTGAGCGGGTGGCGTCGCTGCGGGTGGATCTGTACGGTTCGCTGGCCGCGACCGGGCACGGGCACGGCACCATGACCGCCATCCTGCTGGGCCTCGAGGGGTACCACCCGGAGAAGATCCTCCCCGACGAGGTCGAGGAGCGGCTCGCCGCGATCGCCGGGACCGGGACGCTGCAGCTGGCCGGCGCCGTCGGCCTTCCCTACGGGGTCAAGGACATGGTGCTCCGCCCCCTCACGGTGCTGCCCCGGCACACCAACGGGATGACGTTCACCGTCTCGGACGCCGACGGCGGGATCCTGCACCAGGCGACGTTCTTCTCCGTCGGCGGTGGCTTCATCGTCCGCGAGGGCGAGGAGGAAGCGGCGCAGCAGGAACTCGACGAATCCAAGAAGGAGCTGCCGCTGCCGTTCCGCACCGCCGCGGAACTGCTCGAGCACTGCCGGAACACCTCCCTGCGGATCAGCGACGTGATGCTGGTCAACGAGGAGGACAGCCGCAGCGCCGAGGACATCCGCGCCGGTCTGCTGCACATCTACTCCGTCATGGAGGAATGCGTGGCCGTCAGCCTCAAGCGCAAGGGCCTGCTGCCGGGCGGCCTGAACGTCCGTCGCCGCGCCCCGGACTGGCACGAGCGGCTGATGAAGGAAAGCTGTGAGGAGGACCCGGACTTCCGGGACCCGAAGTACTGGCAGGAATGGGTGAACCTGATCGCCCTGGCCGTCAACGAGGAGAACGCCTCGGGCGGCCGCGTCGTCACCGCACCCACCAACGGCGCCGCCGGGATCATCCCCGCCGTGCTCTACTACGCACTGCACTTCGCCCCCGGCATGGACAAGGCCACCCAGCAGGACCGGGACGAGACCGTGGTGAAGTTTCTGCTCGCCGCAGGTGCCATCGGTGTCCTCTACAAGGAACAGGCCTCCATCTCCGGCGCCGAGGTCGGCTGCCAGGGCGAGGTGGGCTCGGCGTCGTCGATGGCCGCGGCCGGCCTTGCCGAGGTCATGGGCGGCACCCCGCAGCAGGTGGAGAACGCCGCCGAAATCGCGATGGAACACAACCTCGGCCTGACCTGCGACCCGATCGGCGGACTCGTGCAGATCCCGTGCATCGAGCGCAACGCGATCGCGGCCGCGAAGGCCATCAACGCCGCCAAAATGGCGCTCTGGGGCGACGGGTCGCACCGGGTCTCCCTCGACGAGGTGATCGTGACCATGCGCGAAACCGGCAAGGACATGAGCTCCAAGTACAAGGAGACCGCCATGGGTGGCCTCGCCGTCAATGTGGTGGAGTGCTGAGGCGCCCGCTCAGTTGGTGACGGCCGCCCACAGGTTCAGCGTCGAGGCGAAGACCACCCACGCCAGGTAGGGGACCAGAAGCAACCCGGCCGGGCGGCTGATCCGCCGGAAGCGGACCAGCGTTGCGGCCAGGACCAGGGCCAGCGCGACGATAATGGCCAGGGCAATCCACAGCGCCGGCGTGCCCAGGGCCGGGTAGAGGGCGAAGAAAGCCGGCGTCCACAGCAGGTTCAGCACAAGCTGGACGGCGTACAAGGTCAACGCCCGGCCGGTGCCCTCGGCGCGGGTGCGCCAGACCAGCCACGCCGCCACCGCCATGACGGTGTAGAGCAGCGTCCAGACCGGTCCGAACACCCAGTTCGGCGGGGACCACGGGGCCTTGTCCGCCCCGGCGTACCAGCCGTCGACGTTGCTGGCGGAGGCCAGGCCGCCGAGTCCGGCCACCAGCGCGGAGGCGGCGAGCAGCACGAGCAGGCCCAGCACCTGGGCTCCGGCTCCCCGGTGCGCCGACGCGCCCGGGCCGACCCGGCGGGAGACGTCTAATTCCGGCTGCGGGTCCGGCTGAGGTTTCATGCCTTCAGCCTAGCCCGGGAGCCGGTGGCGGCCACAGGGCCGGCGTCCCGGCCACCCGTGACGCCGATAGACTTGGTGGTGCATGCCAGCCATGCCGCCGAAGCTCGTCCCGCAAAGATTGGATACCGCACCCTTGCGAGAATTCACCGCCCGCTTTGCCTCCGCCGAAGAGGTCGCCACCTGGGACGCCCGCGTCACCGCGAACCCCAACGGCGGGAACCTGCTGCAGTCGGAGGCCTTCGCCGAGGTCAAGCAGCACTACGGCTGGAAGCCCCTGCACCTGGTGTACGAGACGGCCGACTACACCAGTTACAACCTGGTCCTGGAGAAGAGCTTCCCCGTCCTCGGCAAGCTCTGGTACATGATCAAGGGACCCGACGTCGCCTCCGTCGAGGACATTCCGGGGATCGCCAAGGCCAACGCCGACTTCGTCAAGCGCGCCCGGCTGGGCGTCTTCGCGATCAAGATCGAGCCCGACGTCGTCCTCACCGACGATGCCCGGCGCGTCATCGAGGGCGCGGGCCTGGTCAAGACGCACAACCTGCAGCCCAACGATTCCACCGCCCTGCTGGACATCTCCCCGGAGGAGAACCAGCTGCTGCGCAACCTGCACTCCCGCGGCCGCAACGCCGTCCGCCGCGCCATCCGCGAGGGCGTGGAAGTGCACAACGTCGAGCCCACGGAGGAGAACTTCCGGGCCATGTACGGCCTGATGAGTACCACCGTCGAGGCCAAGTCCCAGGTCCGCGTCCGGGACTTCGGGTACTACCAGCGCTTCTGGACCAACTTCCTCAAGCGCGGCCAGGGCCGTCTCTTGTTCGTCTACGAAAACGGTGTCCCGTCCGTGGGTGCCTTCGTCATCAACTACGGCCGCAAGGGAACGTACAAGGACGGCGGCTCCCTGCAGCAGCGCGGCCAGTACGGCGACTCCCACCTGGTCCAGTGGACCGCCATCAACCAGCTGAAAGAGCTCGGCTGCACCGAGTACGACTTCTGCGGCACCCCGCCGAGCGACAAGCTCAAGGACACGTCCAACCCCTTCCACGGCCTGGGCCTGTTCAAGACCAGCTTCAGCAAGACCGTCACGGACTTCGTCGGCTGCTACGACCAGGTCCTCAGCCCGTTGAAGTACAAGGCCTGGACGGCAGCGGGGGAGCGGGTTGCCCGCCAGCTCTACACGCGCCGCACCGGCCAGCAGTTCTACTAGACCGCCCAGCAAGGTGAAGTGAGATGGCCGGGATGAATAAGACCCCCGAGGGCCGCCGCGGACCGCAGACGGACGGCCTGCCCCGCACCGAACCGATGTCGGCCATGCAGGTGCGGCAGAACGCCGCCGCCCGGCGCATGCTCCGCCGCCTGGTCCAGGGGGAGAACCCTCCGACGGCGCCGCTGAGCATCGTGGACCGGCTCGCCGGCAGCCCCTACGCGAACCCGATGATCCAGGTCGGCGGCGTGGACGCGTCCGCCAGGAAAACCATCGACTTCGCACTCAAGCTCGCGGAATCGATGTTCCGATACGGCGCCGGCGCCCTCGAGGTGGAGACCAGCATCATCGCGGTGACCGCCGCCCTGGGGTTGAAGAACATCGAGGTGGACATCACCAACCAGTCGGTGGCAATCAACTACGCCCCGAAGGACCAGACGCCGCTCTCGCTGTTGCGCGTGGTCCGGTCCTGGACCAACAACTATGCCGGCCTCGCCGAGGTGCACCAGCTGGTGACCGACATCGTCGCCGGCGGGGTGGGCCGCGAGGAGGCCGCCCGGCGCCTCGAGGAGATCACTCACAGCGCCAAGCCGTTCCCGCGCTGGATGGTCACCGTGGCCTTCGGCGTCTTCTCCGCCGTCTTCGTGGCGGTACTCGGCGGCGGCATTGCGGCGTCCGGGATCGCGTTCCTGTCCAACCTCCTGGTCAGCCTCCTGGCCCGGCAGCTGGGCCGCTGGCGTACCCCGGACTTCTTCATCACCGCCTCCTGCTCCTTCGTGGTGACCATCATCGCCCTGCTGCTCTGGCGGTTCGGGAGCCCGGTGGGGATCACCATCGCCCCGGCGATCGTGGTGGTGGGCGGCATCCTGCTGCTGCTGCCCACGGGACGCCTCGTGTCCTCGGTGCAGGATGCCATCAACGGCTTCCCCGTCACCGCCGCCGGCCGGTTCCTCTCCACCATGCTGACCTTCGGCGCCCTGGTTTCCGGTATCGCCGTCGGCTTCGTGGTGGGGGCGATGACGGGCATGCAGTCCATCGACGTAACCGAAACATTCCCGCCAAGGTATCCGCTCTGGGTGCTGGTGCCGCTGGTGGCGATCGCCGTCGTCGCGATCGGCGTGACGGAGCAGACCTCCGCGAAGCTGCTGCTGCCGACGGCGGCGGTCGGCGTCGTCGGCCACCTCGTGCTGATCGGCGGCACGGAACTGGGCATCGGGCCGCGTTTCGCCCCGGCCCTCGCCGCCGTCGTCATCGGCCTGCTGGCCCGGGTGGTGGCGCTCCGGATGGGCGCCCCGCAGCTGGTGGTGGCCGTGCCCGCCGCGCTGATCCTGCTGCCCGGCCTGACCATATTCCGGTCCATGTATGTCTTGACCATCGAGGAGCAGGAAATCCTCATGGGTGCCGGCGGGATGCTCAACGCCGGCGCCATCGTGCTGGGCGTAGCCGCGGGCATCGTCCTCGGCGACACGCTCGCCCGGCCGCTGACCCGCAGCCTGGCCAGCAACGAACGGCGCCGGGCCCGCCGCCGCTAGGCCGTCCCCGCCCGGCGGCAGCGGCCGGCGCCCGCGCCAGCGCTCGTCAGCGGGCTGCCGGGGCAATCAGATCTTGCCGATGGGGAGTTTCTTCTCGGCCTGGAAGTCGTCCTCCACCCGGCCGCGGGCCCAGTAGCCGGAGAGGGAGACCTGCCCGCGTTCCAGCCCCCGCTGGGTGAAGAACACCTCCCGCAGGGCTTTCATGGCGCCCCGCTCGCCGTGCGCGAAGACCGAGACGCGTCCCTCCAGCCAGTCGGCGGACCCGACGGCGTCAGCCAGGCGGCGCTCGTCGCCTGCGCACCCTTCGTTTCCGCGGAAAAGCCAGCGCAGTTCGACGCCGGCGGGGGCGGCCAGGGCCAGGACGTCCGCCGCGGAGCCCACCTCCAGGAAGGCCAGACCGCGGGCATCGCGGGGGAGAACCGCCAAGGCCGCGCCGATGGCGGGCAGCGCCGATTCGTCCCCGGCGAAGAGGTGCCAGTCCGCCTCCGGATCCGGGTTGTAGCCGCCGCCCGGGCCGGTGAAGATCAGGGCGTCCCCGTGACGCGCGGACGCGGCCCAGGGCCCGGCGAGCCCCTCATCCCCGTGGATCACGAAGTCGATGGCCAGCTCCTGCGCCGCCTCGTCCACCCAGCGGACCGTGTAGGTGCGGGTGTAGGGCCACTGCTCCCGGGGATGGGTCTCACGGACGGCCCACAGATCCAGCGGCTGGGGGTAGTCCACGCCGGGCTGCGGGAAAGCGATCTTCACGTAGCGGTCCACGTACGCGTTGTTGCGGTAGTCCGCGAAGCCGGGGCCGCCGGCGATGATCCGAACCATGTGCGGTGAAAGCTGCTCGCGCCGCAGCACCGTCAGGGTGGTCTGGGGCCGGGAGTTCCGGTTGGCGGAGGTGGCGGCGGGTACAGAAGTCATGCGGCTAAGCCTAGCCAACCAGGCCGCGCCAGGGCGCCGGGACCGCCGTCCCAGGACAGACGGGACAGAGGGGCGGCGCCGGGGTCCGGGGGAGGCTCAGGGAAAGCTTAGGGCAGCGGAGGCAGTTCCCAGTCGACCGGCGCCGCGCCCTGGGCGGCCAGCAGCTCGTTGGCCCGGCTGAACGGCCGGGATCCGAAGAATCCCCGGGCAGCCGAGAGCGGGCTTGGGTGCGGGCTGCTGACGACGGCGGTCCCACCGAGCAGTGGCCGGACGGACTCCGCATCCTTGCCCCACAGGATGGCGACCAGCGGGACCGGCCCGCCCTGGGGGTCCGTGCGGTCCGCCACGGCGCGGATTGCGGCGGCTGTGACCGCCTCCCATCCCTTGTTCCGGTGCGATCCGGCGGCGCCGGCGCGCACGCTGAGCGCCCGGTTCAGCAGGAGCACTCCCTGCCCCGTCCAGCGGCTCAGGTCGCCGTGGATCCGCGGCGGCAGGCCCAGGTCGGCGTCGAGTTCCTTGTAGATATTGGCCAGGCTGCGGGGGAGGGGGCGGGTGTGGCCCTCGACGGCAAAGGACAGCCCGATCGGGTGGCCGGGGGTGGGGTAGGGGTCCTGGCCCACGATCAGCACTTTGACGCCGGCGAGCGGCTGCTGGAAAGCCCGGAGCAGCCGGTCCGGAGCCGGCAGCACCTGGCGGCCTGCCGCGGCCTCAGCGGCGACGAACTCCAGGGCCCGGCGCAGCTGCGGCTCCACGGGTTCCAGGGCGGCAGCCCAGTCCGGGGCCACCAGCTCGCCCAGCGGGCGCCGGACCAGCGCGGCGAAACCGCCGCCGCCGTCGTCGGAGCCCTGCGGCACCCCAACGGTTGGGTCGGAAACGGCATCCAGGGGAAACAGCGCTTCGGTCTGCGGGAATTCGCTCACCCCCTCATTCTGGCAGGCGCGCGAGGCGGCGTTTCGGGCCGGCGATCCGGGCAGACCTCCGGCGCGGCACGGCGCCGACCGAATGACAGGGCTGTTATTCGCCCGTAGCATTGGGGAGGAATCCACAACAGCGAGCAGGGAGTGAGCCGTGGCCGAAGCAGTGCCTGACAACGCGACGGCGGACGAGGTTCCGGTCGACGCAGGCCACGGGGAAGCCGGACCGGACGAGTCCGGGCTGAGCAGCCGCGAGAAGGAAATGCTGGCCCTCGAACGGCAGTGGTGGAAGTACGCCGGGGCCAAGGAACAGGCCGTCCGGGAGCTCTTCGACCTGTCCGCCACGCACTATTACCAGATCCTCAACGCCCTCATCGACACCGAGGCCGCGCTGGCCCATGACCCGATGCTGGTGAAGCGATTGCGTAGACTACGTACGTCACGACAACGTGCCCGCACGGCCCGGCGCCTGGGTTCGGACGCCTGAACCCGCCGGGTACGCCCCGGGCAGAACGCGGCTCCGGAGTCCCGGAATCTGCACCGGTTCCGGCTGCGGACCACTAGAAATCAGCAAGGACAGCGCTTCACCATGACCAGATACCCACGGGATGAATTTGACCGGGTCCCGGAGACCTCCACGCGCCAAGGGGTTCACCGCACCGTCGCGGCCGCCAGGTCCCGCGGACTGGCACCCATCCTGTCGGTAGGAGCGTTCGCCCTGGCCGTCGGCCTGGTGGCCTTCCTGCTGCTGCCCCGGCTGGGCTTTGGTCCCGCCGGCGGAACGGCGATGGCCGCGGATAAGAGCAGCGCCACGGCCGCCGCGTCCGCCACCGCGCAGCCCACCGCGGCCCCGACCGCGCAGCCGACAACGTCGCCCACCAGCGACCCGGGCAGTACGGTGGCTGCCGCTTCCTCCGGCACCACTCCGGCCCCGACGGCAACCGCGGCCGCCGTCGACAAGACGCAGCCGGTGGCGGTCTACAACGGGACGACGACGGCGGGCCTCGCCGGCCGTGTCGGCAGCACGGTCACCTCCGACGGGTGGGTCCTGGGCCCGCTCGGCAACTGGACCGGCCCGCGGCAGCAGACCTCCGTGGTCTACTACAACGGCGCCGCGCAGAAGGCCAATGCGCAGGAACTCGCCGCCCTGCTGGGAATCGCCACCCTGGTCGATTCGGCCGATTTCAAGATGCCCCTGGTCGTCGTCCTGGGCCCCGGCTACCGCTGACCCGGTTGCTGGCCGGGCCGGTTACGCCTGCATAACGTTCCGGCCGACCCCGTGACGCGCGGACCGGCGCGCCCGGGACCGGCGGGTACAGTGGCCGGAGTTCATGACCGCTCCGCGGCGCACAGCGAGGTGCACCGCGGCCAAGCTAGCTGAAAGTGTGGGAACGATGGCTCTGGGCACCGTCAAGTGGTTCAACGCGGAGAAGGGCTACGGCTTCATCACCGTGGACGGCTCGGGCATCGACGTCTTCGTCCATTGGTCAGCCATCGCCGGCGAGGGCTACCGTGCACTGGCCGAGGGCCAGCGGGTGGAACTTGAGGTCGGCGAAGGCGAAAAGGGCCCCCAGGCCGAGAGCGTCAGGCCCGCCTAGTGGCCCGTCCTGACTCAACGCCGACCGCCGCGGCTCAGACCACCGTTGGCCGGCCCACTGCCAGCCGACCCACTGCCGGCCGTCGCACGGCCGGCCGACCCACTGCCGGCCAACGAACGGCCGGCAGCGCCGCCGTCGTCGTGTCCACGCTTCTTGCCTCCGCCCTGGCCCTCACCGGGTGCTCCGGCGCCACCGGCAACGCCCGGACGGACGCCGCCGAGGCCAGCGGCGACGGAACCCTGCGCATCGGCGTGCTGCTGGACAACACCGGGGACCAGAGTTTCCTCAACGCACCGCAGCTGGCCGCGGTCAAACTCGCCGTGAAGGAGATCAACGCCGCTGGCGGCCACAAGGGGAAGCCCGTGGAACTGATCCCCGAAACGATCAGTTCCGACACCGCTGCCCAGGCCAAGGCCCTCGTGGCGGCCAAGGCCGACGTCGTCATCGGCCCCACGGATTCCAGCCACGCCGCCGCCGCGATTGACGTGCTCTCCCACGCCAAAATCGCCATGATCTCCCCGGCGAACGCCGCACCGGGACTCAGCAGCTACCGGAGCGGCGGCTACTACTTCCGCACCGCCGCCGCCGACGTCGCCCAGGCCTTCATCCTGGTCAAGCTCGCCAAGGACGGCGGCGCCAAGACGGTCGCCGTCCTGCACGAGGCAGGAAGCTACGGCAAGGAGGTGTCCGTGGCGGTTGCCGCCGCGGCGAAGTCCGCCGGTCTCGGCACGCCCATCGACGCCGAATTCCCGGCCGGCCAGGCACAACAGGCCGCAGCCGCGGCCAAGGCCGCCGCGCCCGACGCCGTCGTCCTCATCGCCCGGCAGGGTGCGCAGGGCGCCATCGCCGAACTTAACAACGCCGGACTCGCGGGGAAGAAACTGGTGCTCTCCGACGGCGCCGTGGGCCAGTACGGTCAGGGCCTGGGCTCCCACGCCCTGGACGGTGCCCGCGGAGTGCTCCCCGGCACGTTCCCCAGCGCGCAGTTCCAGGCGGGCCTGGTCGGCATCGATCCCGGGCTCAAGGACATGACCTTCGCCGCTGAGGCCTACGACGCCGTCAACCTCGCCGCCATCGCCGCCGCCGCGGCGCAGGACGACGCCGGTACCTCCATCGCCTCCCGGCTCATCGCCGTCTCCGGCGGGAACGCCGCGGGCGCGCAGGGCTCCGCCGGCGGAGAGGCCGCCGACTGCCACACGTACAAGGAGTGCCTCGACGCCCTCCACGCAGGCAAGCGCCCCAACTACGAGGGCCAGTCCGGGCCCGTGAACTTCGACAGCAACGGGGACGTGACTGCCGCGGCCTACATGGTTTACACCTACGGGCCGGACAACACGGCGAAGATGACCGGCAGCGAAACGGCCCGCAGCGGCGGGTCCTGATCGCCCTCGGCGAAGCGTCCCGCGGGGACAGGCCCCGGAGCGCGAAGCCTTCTTGCACTCTCCCCGGGGGAGTGCTAATTATGGAGTTAGCACTCCCGCTCATCGACTGCTAACGCCGGGCCCCGGTCCGGGTACAGCATCGGTGCCGCGGGAGCAAAGGAAACACCTGGCTGGGTGAGATCCCGGTTCGGCTGCATACAGAGGCTGCCGGGCAGGTATCGTCCGTCGCGGGCACCGACGCCAAGGTTCATTCTTTAACGACTGTCCCGAAAGGACTACTGCCGTTATGGCCAAGATCATTGCATTTGATGAAGAGGCACGCCGCGGTCTTGAGCGGGGTCTGAACATCCTCGCCGACGCCGTCAAGGTCACCCTCGGCCCGCGTGGACGCAACGTCGTCCTCGAGAAGAAGTGGGGCGCCCCCACGATCACCAACGATGGTGTTTCCATCGCCAAGGAGATCGAGCTGGACGACCCGTACGAGAAGATCGGCGCCGAGCTGGTCAAGGAAGTTGCCAAGAAGACGGACGACGTCGCCGGCGACGGTACCACCACCGCCACCGTGCTGGCCCAGGCCCTGGTCAAGGAAGGCCTGCGCAACGTCGCGGCCGGCGCTGACCCGCTGTCCCTCAAGCGCGGCATCGAGAAGGCTGTCGATGCCGTCACCGCCGAGCTCCTGGCCTCCGCCAAGGAAATCGAGACCAAGGAAGAGATCGCCGCCACCGCGTCCATCTCCGCCGGCGACAACGAGATCGGTGCCCTCATTGCCGAGGCCCTGGACAAGGTCGGCAAGGAAGGCGTCATCACGGTCGAGGAGTCCAACACCTTCGGCCTCGAGCTGGAGCTCACCGAAGGCATGCGCTTCGACAAGGGCTACATCTCCGCCTACTTCGTCACCGACGCCGAGCGCCAGGAAACGGTCCTCGAGGACCCGTACATCCTGATCGTCAACTCCAAGATCTCCAACGTCAAGGAACTGGTTGCTGTCCTCGAGAAGGTCATGCAGTCCAACAAGCCGCTGCTGATCATCGCCGAAGACATCGAGGGCGAGGCCCTGGCCACCCTGATCGTCAACAAGATCCGCGGCACCTTCAAGTCCGTCGCCGTCAAGGCTCCGGGCTTCGGCGACCGCCGCAAGGCCCAGCTGGCCGACATCGCCATCCTCACCGGTGGCCAGGTCATCTCCGAGGAAGTCGGCCTCAAGCTTGAGACCGCCGGCCTGGAGCTGCTCGGCAAGGCCCGCAAGGTTGTTGTCACCAAGGACGAGACCACCATCGTCGAAGGTGCCGGCGACGCCGACCAGATCGCCGGCCGCGTGTCCCAGATCCGCGCCGAGATCGAGAACTCCGACTCCGACTACGACCGCGAGAAGCTGCAGGAGCGCCTGGCCAAGCTGGCCGGCGGCGTTGCAGTCATCAAGGCCGGTGCCGCAACCGAGGTCGAGCTCAAGGAACGCAAGCACCGCATCGAGGACGCCGTCCGCAACGCGAAGGCTGCCGTTGAAGAGGGCATCGTCGCCGGCGGTGGCGTGGCCCTGATCCAGGCCGGCGCCAAGGCGTTCGCCAACCTGCAGCTCTCGGGCGACGAGGCTACCGGTGCGAACATCGTCCGCGTTGCCATCGACGCTCCGCTGAAGCAGATCGCCTTCAACGCCGGCCTCGAGCCGGGCGTTGTGGTGGACAAGGTCCGCGGCCTCGCCGCCGGCCACGGCCTGAACGCCGCCACCGGCGAATACGTCGACCTGCTAGCTGCCGGCATCAACGACCCGGTGAAGGTCACCCGCTCTGCCCTGCAGAACGCGGCCTCCATCGCCGGCCTGTTCCTCACCACCGAGGCCGTCGTGGCCGACAAGCCGGAGAAGAACGCTCCGGCCATGGGCGGCGGCGACGACATGGGCGGTATGGGCGGTATGGGCGGCTTCTAGCCACCCGGCCACCCGGCCCACCCCGGCCGGCAGTCCGCTGCCGGCCCCGGTACAACGACGACGGCGGTCCCACCTTATGGTGGGGCCGCCGCCGGCGTTTAAGCCGCCCGCGCCGGGCGTGAGAGAGCAGCGAAGCCGGGGAGGTCTGGCAGGATGGTGCAGTGACGATTACAGCTGCGGCCGACGGTTCGGCCCTTGGAAACCCCGGTCCGGCCGGATGGGCCTGGTACGTGAATGACAACTGCTGGCACGCCGGCGGCTGGCCGCACGGCACCAACAACCAGGGCGAGCTGATGGCCGTGCTGGACCTCTTCCGCTCCACGGCCCACCTCGCCGACGAGGAGCTGCACATCCTCTGCGACAGCCAGTACGTCATCAACTCGGTCACCAAGTGGATGCCGGGCTGGAAGCGGAAGGGCTGGAAGAAGTCCGACGGCAAACCCGTGCTCAATGTGGACCTCCTGAAGGACATTGACCGGGCCCTGGTCGGCCGCAAATACCGGTTCGAGTGGGTCCGCGGCCACGCCGGCCACGAACTCAACGAGGCCGCTGACGACCGTGCCCGCGGCGCCGCCATGGCCTACCAGCAGGGTGTCGCCGTCCGGCAAGGCCCCGGCTTCGTCCGCCCCGGCACCCCCGCGGCCCCGCAAACAACCGCCCCGGCGACCGCCCAGGCCCCGGCAACTGGCTCCGGCCGCCCAACCACGCCGCCCCCGGCGACGGCTGCTCCGGCCGCCGCAGCCGCCGCTCCGGCCGCCGCGACACCCGTGGCCTTTGACGAGCCCACCCTCTTCGGCGGCCCGGACGGGTACGCGGAACCGGACCTGTTCAGTGAGCTGGCGGACCAGACCGCGGCCGCAGCGACGGCGCAGGAGCCGGAGCAGATCGTGGAGGCCCTGGAGCGGGAACTGCTGCAGCCGGAGACCAGGGCCGACCTGGGCCGGACCGGGGTGTTGCTGCACCCGGAGTTCACCGAGATCGGAAGCTCCGGGCGGCTCTGGACCCGCGACGAGGTGATGATGGCGCTGGAGGAAAACCCCGGCCCGCACGCGGCCCTGGAGACGCTGGCGGCGGAGCGCATCGGCCCGGACACTGTCCTGCTCACCTACCGCAGCCGGACCCGCGCCGGAACGGTGCTGCGCAGCTCGCTCTGGGTCCTCGACGGACACCAGTGGCGGCTGCGGTTCCACCAGGGCACCGCCGAGGCCTGATCCCTAGCCGAAGCGCTGCGCGTTGCTCAGCTCGGTCTGGTCGTAGGTCGCGGCCGCCGAACTGAGGGCGTGGTTGATCGAGGCGAGGGAGGCCTCCACCTTCCCCTGCGTCAGGGACCACTCGACGACCAGCGCCTGGAAGTTGGTGGCGGCGGCGCCGCGCCAGCTGGACTGAAGCTCCTCCAGCCCGCGTTTCATCGCCTGGACGTCGGCGCTGATCCGGTCGACCGTGGCCTGGACGGTGGCGGACTTGAGCTGCAACAGCTCGGTATCGACGGAAAGAATGCTCACGGTGCGGCCTTTCGAGGGGCAGGCAGCCGGGCGCCGGACCGGTAGGGGCGGCCACAGGGAGGGCCGTGCGGCGGGCTCCCGGCTGCCTGCGGTGGAGGGTCCGGGCTTTCCGGACTCCTCGAGCCTACGAAGGCGCCGCCGTCGGCTTCCACGCCGCAAAGTCGCTATGTGGATAACCCGGTTCCCTGGCTGCCGCCCGGGGCGCGGTCCGCACCACCGGTTGCAGCAACCTCGTCGGCAGGCCCGTCAGCCGGTACGGCCCGGTCGGCGCCGCCGCCGGACGCCGGGAGGGTCTCCGCCGTCCCGGGCTCCTCCGACGGCGCTTCGTCCAGGTACGGCAGGCTGACCACCAGGGTGGCGCCGCCGCCGTCGGTCGGCTGGACCCGGACGCTGCCGGAGTGGGAGGCGACGATGGCGGCGACGATCGCCAGCCCCAGCCCGCTGCCGCCGGTCTCCCGGGTGCGGGAGGTATCGGCGCGGTAGAACCGCTCGAAGATCCTGGCGGCCTCCTCCTCGGAGACGCCGGGGCCGTGGTCACGCACCTCGATCACCGAGCGGCGACCGCCGTCGGCCTCGGTCCGCACCCCCACGGCCAGTTCGATCGGGCTGCCCTCCGGCGTGTAGCGCAGGGCGTTGCCCACCAGGTTGCTGATCACCTGCCGCAGCTTGGCCTCGTCGCCCAGCACCGGCGCCGGGGACGCGGAGCCGCCGTCAAGCCCGCGCAGCGAGACGACCCGGCTGCGGTCGGCAACCTGGGTGTCCACCACGGCGTCATGGCCCAGCAGGAGCAGGTCAATGGGTTTCTGCTGCAGCGGCCGTTGCTCGTCGATCCGGGCCAGGAGCAGGAGGTCCTCCACCATCGCGCCCATGCGAATGGCCTCGCTCTCGATCCGTCCCATCGCGGTGGCCACGTCCTCGGGGGTGGCCAGGGCGCCGTGCCGGTACAGCTCGGAGAACCCGCGGATGGTCACCAGAGGGGTGCGCAGCTCGTGGGAGGCGTCGGCGGCGAAGCGGCGCATCTTGGCCTCGGAGGCCATCCGCGCGGCAAACGCGGTTTCGATGTGGGCCAGCATGGCGTTGAGGGAGCGGCTGAGCCGGCCCACCTCGGTGTCCGGATTCTCCACGTCCACGCGCCGGGAGAGGTCCCCGGCGGCGATCGCGGCCGCGGTCTTCTCCACGCGGGACAGCGGACGGAAGGACCGGCCGACGGTCCAGGTGGCGATGAAGAAGGCCAGCACCAGCGTCAGCAGTCCGACGCCGACCACCACCAGGGTGGCATGCTCCATGACGGAGTCCACCGGGTAGAGGGGCAGGCCGATGACGACGACGGCGTTGCGCCGGTTGGCGTCCAGGACGTTGACTGCCACCACCCGCCAGTTCCGGCCGTCGGTGCCGCGGACCTGGAACGGTACCTCAGCACGGCTGTGGGCGTCCTCCGGGCTGATGCTGCCGATGGCCGGCCGGGGACCCTTGCCGCCCAGGATCACCGATGGCTGTCCCGGGGTGAAAAGCAACAGCGAGTAGTCGGTGGGAACGTTGGGCCCCTGATCCTGCAACTGCTCGAAGGACTGTTGCTGGCGGGCAGTTTCGACGGCGACCTTGAGCCGGTCATCGACCTGGCCCTGCAGGTAGCTGTGCAGCAGGGCCAGCGTTCCCGCGCCGGTGGCGGTCAACGCCACCAGCATCAAAGCCATCATGATGGCCACCAGCTGCGAACGCAGCGAGGCCGCCTTCCACCGGCGCAGCAAGGTCAGCGCTTCTCGGCCGTCCGGAGCACGTAGCCGACGCCGCGCTTGGTCTGGATCAGGGCGGCGGCACCGGGGTCGGTGTCCACCTTGCGCCGCAGGTACGAGATGTAGGACTCCACGATCGAGGCGTCGCCATTGAAGTCGTACTCCCAGACGTGGTCAAGGATCTGGGCCTTGGAGAGCACCCGGTTGGGGTTGAGCATCAGGTAGCGGAGCAGCTTGAACTCGGTGGGGGAGAGCTCGATCACCGTGCCGCCGCGGCGCACCTCGTGGGCGTCGTCGTCGAGCTCCAGGTCATCGACGCGGATGACGGCGTCGTCGTCCTGCAGCGGCTGGGTGCGGCGCAGCACCGCGCGGATCCGGGCCACGACCTCGTCGAGGCTGAACGGTTTGGTGACGTAGTCGTCGCCGCCGACGGTGAGCCCGGTGACCTTGTCCTCGGTGTCGTCCTTGGCGGTCAGGAACAGCACGGGGAAGTGCTTCCCGGCGGCACGCAGGCGCCGGGTGACGGTGAACCCGTCCATGTCCGGGAGCATGACGTCCAGGACGGCCAGGTCGGGGGAGTGCTGGTCGGCGGCTGCCAGGGCATCGCGCCCGGTGCCGGCCGAGACAACCTCGAAGCCTGCGAAACGCAGCGAGGTGGACAGCAACTCGCGGATGTTCGGTTCATCATCGACGACGAGCAGCTTGGCTTCGGGACCGTTCTTTTTCATGATTCCCATCTTGCTCCCAGACTCTGTGAGTTTTCTGGACGAATCGTGTGTGTTGCGTGATCATCTCCGGGTGCCCTTCCGGAGAGAACCTTGGCGAAGCCATTCCCGTGCGGCGGGTCCCGGATTAGAGTTGGCTAACGGCCCGGTTCCAGCCGGGAGCGTCACTCTACGACTGGAGTAAACGATGTCTGAAGCGACAATTCCACAGTCCGGCGGGGCGGACTCAGCGGCCAACCGTTCCATCCGGGACTGGGCGGATCTTGCAGAGGAAATGTGGTCCTACCTGACGGGCAAGGGCGCCGCGATCAACTACGAGTTCGTCGACATGACCGTGGAGGTTCCGCGTGACATCGGCCCGGATGCGCCGCGGGCCACGTGGAAGCTCAACGGCAGCCTTCGCGTCACAACCAGCGACCGCGATGCGGCGGGGTCCGATAAGAACAGACGCTGACATGGGACCCCGGTTCAGGGTCGACGCCGACCTGGAGTTCTCCGTGACGGAACCTTCAGGTGGGGGTACGTCCGGCTCGGTGCAGGCGGCCGGCACCGAGGTGAAGGTGACGCTGGGCAGCCTCGACGCGTCGTTTGGCCAGCGTATGCCATCCCTGCAGCAGCTGCGCCCGCTGGCTAAGACCTTGGCCGAGCAGGGACTCACCGTAGTGATCGAGGGACCGCAGGGTCTCATCGCATCCCTGGGGTCGGTCCGGACGGGCCGGGCCCAGCGGCTGCTGACCCGGTCCCCGCATATCCGGCTCGGCAACGTGCGCACCGTGGCTCCGCTGGCCCGGCGCGGCGGGCGGACCAAGGACGTCGGGATGTCCCTGCTCCCGCCGGAAACCCCGCTGCCGCTGCTGCCCACGGTCAAACGCCGGATCGTGCGCAAGGTAACCACGACGCACCACACCAGGGGCAGCGGCCGCCCCCGCCTGATCTTCGTTCAGGACTCGGCCACGTGGGACGGCCAGGTGCCGCGCGAGTTCAATCTCTCCGGGGAACGGATGAGCATCGGCAGCGGGCCGGACGCCGACCTGCGGCTGGACGGCCTCGAACCAATCCATGCGGAGATCGTCCACAACGAACGGGACGAGTACGTCCTGGTCCGGCACGGGGTGGTCACCGGAAGCTTCGGCCCCGCGGACAGCTCCATCCTCCGCACCGGCGCCCGGCTGCAGATGGGTCCGTGGTGCCTGGCCTACTTCCGGGAGGAGTTCGCCGACCACGGACGCCCCTTCGGTGGGCGCAGCGGCGGGGAGTTCGCCTACCAGAAGCCGCAGCTCGACCCGCGGACCGGGTTGATGGAACAGGACGGCTCCACCGGCGTCACCTAGGCGGCGAGGCAGGCAAGGACAACGGCGGCCCGGGCCCGTCCGCTGCGGCGGCGGGACCGGGCCGATCCGTGTCCGGGCAGTGATGCGGCTAGCGCGACAGGGGAGCGGCGGGGCCTAGTCCCCAGCGCCGACGTCCTTGGCGTCCATGATCCGGTAGGCGTAGCCCTGCTCGGCCAGGAACCGCTGGCGCTTCGCGGCGAAGTCCTGGTCCAGGGTGTCCCGTGCCACTAGGGAGTAGAAGCGGGCGGCGCGGCCGTCCTGCTTGGGCCGCAGCAGCCGGCCCAGCCGCTGCGCCTCCTCCTGCCGGGACCCGAAGGATCCGGAGACCTGAATCGCCACGGACGCCTCCGGCAGGTCGATGGAGAAGTTGGCCACCTTGGACACCACCAGGGTGCGGACCTCGCCGGCGCGGAAGGCATCGAAGAGGCGCTGGCGTTCCTTGACGGAGGTGTCGCCCTTGATCACCGGGGCTTTGAGACGCCCGCCGATCTCGTCCAGCTGGTCGATGTACTGGCCGATCACCAGCAGCTGCTCGCCCTTGTGCTCCGCAACCAGCCGCTCCACGATCCCGGTCTTGGTCTCGGACGTGGCACAGAGCCGATACTTGTCGGCGTCGTCGGCCATGGCGTACGCCACCCGCTCGTCCCGCGGCAGGTCCACCCGGACCTCAACACAGTCCGCCGGCGCGATGTAGCCCTGCGCCTCGATGTCCTTCCACGGGGCGTCGTAGCGCTTGGGGCCGATCAGGCTGAAGACCTCGCCCTCGCGGCCGTCCTCGCGGACCAGGGTGGCCGTGAGCCCCAGCCGGCGCCGGGCCTGCAGGTCCGCGGTCATCCGGAAGATCGGCGCCGGCAGCAGGTGGACCTCGTCATAGATGATCAGGCCCCAATCGTTGCCGTCGACCAGTTCCAGGTGCGGGTAGAGGCCGCCGCGCTTGGTGGTGAGCACCTGGTAGGTGGCGATGGTCACCGGCCGGACCTCCTTGATGGAGCCGGAGTACTCACCGATCTCCTCCTCGGTCAGGGAGGTGCGCTTGAGCAGCTCGTCCTTCCACTGCCGGGCCGAGACGGTGTTGGTGACCAGGATGAGCGTGGTGGTGGAACTGGTGGCCATCGCCGCCGCGCCCACCAAGGTCTTGCCGGCGCCGCAGGGGAGCACGACCACGCCGCTGCCGCCGGCCCAGAAGTTCTCCGTCGCCAGCTGCTGGTAGGGCCGCAGCTTCCAGCCGGTCTCGTCCAGCATGATCGGGTGCGGGGTCCCGTCCACGTAGCCCGCCAGGTCCTCCGCGGGCCAGCCGAGCTTCAGCAACAGCTGCTTGAGCTGACCGCGCTGGGAGGAATGGACCACCACGGTGTCCGCGTCAATCCGCGGGCCGAGCAGCGGCGCGATCTTCTTCGCGCGGCTGATCTCCTCGAGCACCGGGTAGTCGGAGGTGCGCATGACCAGGCCGTGCTGGGGGTCCTTCTCCAGCCGCAGCCGGCCGTACCGCGACATGGTCTCCTCGATGTCGATCAGGAGGGCATGGGGCACCGGAAAACGGGAGTACTTCAGCAGCGTGTCCAGCACCTTTTCGGCATCCAGGCCCGCGGCCCGCGCGTTCCAGAGGCCCAGCGGCGTCAGGCGGTAGCTGTGCACGTGCTCGGGGGCGCGTTCGAGTTCGGCGAAGGCGGCGATGGCGTGGCGCGCCTCGGTGGCCAGCTCGTGGTCGACCTCCAGAAGGATGGTCTTGTCGCTCTGGACGATCAGTGGTCCGTCATTCACGGGAGCAGTTCCTCGGTGGCCTCGACATCAATGATCCGGTGGACGGACAGGACCCGTTCGGTCTCCCTCGCGGGGTCGAACACGCGGACCCGTCCGCCACTCACAGCAAGCGGAACAACGCGCTCGCGGGTGGCATTCCCGAGGCCGTCGACCATGTTCATCATCACCGCCTGCTTCAACCGGATCGCCCGGTGCAGGGTCTCCAGCCCCAGCTGGGTGCTCGCCTCGGCGGCCGTCCCCGCGGCGCCGGGACGGCCCGGACCGTGGGCGGAGCCGGGTCCCGCGCCGCCGGCCGGGTGCCCGCCGCGGAGCACCGCGAGCTGGGCGTCGACGTCGGCGTCCTCGGGGGCCGACCGTGGCGCCGTGTAGACGGGGCGTGCGCTGCCGGGCGCGGCGGCGCTGCGCCGCAGCCGGACGACGGCGGACGCGGCGTCATCGAGGGAGGGCGTCATGCCCAGTCCGCGCATCACCTGGGCCGCGTCCCGGGGAGCGGCCGTGGAGACCAGGACCGTCGGGGCGAGGCGGACCAGGCCCAGTCCCGCGGCGGCGGGGGCGTTGAGCAGTTCCAGGAGCGCCGTCTCGTCCTCGCTCTGGATGAAACTGGAGGCCGGGCCCACCCGCAGCCGCGCGTGGCGGGACGCGGTGTCCTCGATCAGGTACTCCAGCGGCTGCGGCACCGCGGTGGCCGAGTGCGTCCGGAGGAATTCCAGCAGGCCCGCGGCGTCCTGGCCGGCGTCGAGGGCGCGCCGGATGGAGCCGACCGAGAACCGGTAGATGGTCGCCGGGCCCTGGCCCTCGGCGTCGGCCATGGCGAGCAGCTTCCCGCTTAGCTCCGGGTCCAGGTAGCCGGGGGCGACGGCGGTCAGGTCGGCCTGAAGCAGCACGTGGTTCACGGCCGCCGGAAGGTGTTCGCCGAGGATGCCGAGCGCCGTCTCCGGATGGTCCAAGGCGATCTCGGCGCCGATCTGGCTCAGCGCCCCGGAACCCACCAGGCCCAGCATCTCCGCCTCCGCCAGCACGCCGCGGATCAGCGAGCTGAAGCGGCGGGCCATGCGCGGCTGCGACCAGTCGGCCCGCTCCAGCACCGCCGCGGCGTCCAGCACCGGGGCCTGGCCGTCCGCGGCACCGGCCTCAATGGTGAGTTCCTGCAGGATCTCCAGGATCCGCTTGCGCACCACCGGAGCGTCCGGCCGCTGGGCCTCGGCGGAGAGCGCGTTGATGGTGCCGGCGGCCCCCGCGGCCCGGCCCGCCGGGGCGGACGCGCCGCCGGCAGGCTGGCCCACGAGGGAGGGGACGCGTTCGCTGGAGAGCCAGGCGTTGACCAGCCACAGCCACTGCTCCTGCCGCGGCAGGGTCAACCATTCCAGCTGCTCGGGCTGGACCCAGGCCGAGCTGTCCACGTCGAGCCGGAGCAGTCCGGCCAGGGCGCACAGTTCCACCAGCACCCCGGCTTCCGGCAGCCCGATCCGCAGCGTGTCCGCGAGCCGCTTCATTTCCCGGACGCCAACGCCGCCGCTGCGGAGCGTGACAAGCGGCTGGGCCTGGACGGCGTGCAGCAGTTCGCCGGCCAGCCGGAGGGTCTCGGCGATCGCGCCGAGCGCCGCGTTCCGGCGCAGCGCGGCGCTGGTCAGGCCCAGGTTCGGCACCGGCGGGGCCAGGGCGAAGTGGTCGATCACGTACCCGCCGCGCAGGGCCAGCCCCACGCTGTGCGGCAGTTCCACGTGCGCGGCGTCCAGCGGGACCAGCAGGCCGCGGGCCAGCAGCCAGTCGACCGGCCCGGCGTCGGGGGTCTCGGTCAGTACAGACACGCGGCGCTGCGCCTGCGGGACGGCGCCCATGGCCCAGTTCCCGAACCGGTCCAGCAGCGCGGCGGTCCGGTCCGGGGCGCGGGAGAGCAAGGCCTGCAGCGCCTCGGGCGAGCCGGTCCAGTGCTGCAGGGCGAGGGCGGCGTCCATCGGGGTGTCCGCCGGCGCGATGCCCGCCCCGGACTGGTGCAGCTCGGCCACCAGCTGGACCACCCGCTGCGCGAACGCCGGCTGCAGGCGCACGAGCTCGGTGTAGCTGCGGCCCAGGCCCGCCGGATAGATGCCGATGACATCCTTCAGGCTGCCGACCGGCAGGTAGTGGCGTTGCCGTGCCGCCGGGGCCCCCGTGCCGTGCGGCGGGTCGGCCCGGTGCACGAGGGCCAGGTCCTGGAGCGAGGCGAGCAGCCGCTCCAGCGCCGCCACGGTGGCGCCCTTGATCAGCCGCTTGAGGGTTGCCGCCGAGGCGCTGTGGCCGGTGTCGGCGTTGGTGCACAGGTGCAGCGCCTCCAGCACCTGCATCTGCGGCCGGTTCAGCCGTTCCAAGGCGCGTTGGACGCTGACGCGGCCGCTGGCCCGGGCGGCCAGGGCGGCGAAGTCGGGGACCGCGGGGATCATCAGGTCCGGCCGCGCGGCGAAAAGGGCGCGCAACGACTCGTCGCTGCGCGCCTGCAGGTCCTCGCCGAGCGCGCGGATCTGGGACATGGTCGTTTCCGTCAGCCCCTGCCGAGGCCGCGGGCACGGCGGCGGGCAACGACGGCGTCGAGCACCAGGAGGGCCATCAGCAGGAACGCAGCCGGGAGGCCGTACAGCGCGGCCGCGGTCAGCCAGACCGGCGCCACGGCGTTGCCGGCGGCCAGGGCGATCACCGCGCCGAAGGCGGCCAGGGAAAGGACGGCGACGGCGGCGGCGAGGATCAGCAGGGAGCGCCGGAGACGCTGTGGAGTCATGACAGCAACGCTAACAGTCCGCCTGCATCCGCGCCTCAAGCGCTCAAATCTGCCCGGGCACGATAACCTTGAAGGAACAGACCAACACGGTCGGGGCGGTCATACCCTGAACCCGCACATCGGTGCGGATGCGGTGACCGCCGGCCGCGTCCCAGCAGAACGAAGAAGGTTGATTACGTGCCTACCGGCAAGGTCAAGTGGTATGACAAGGACAAAGGCTTCGGATTCCTCGCGGGCGAGGACGGCCAGGAGGTCTTCTTGCCCAAGTCCGCATTGCCCGAGGGCGTCGTTGAGCTGAAGGCCGGAACCCGGGTTGAGTTCGGCGTGGCCGACGGCCGCAAGGGCGCCCAGGCCCTGGGCCTGCGGGTGCTGGACAAGACTCCGTCGATCGCCAAGGCGAAGCGGCCCAGCGCCAAGGACCTCGCGCCCCTGGTCCAGGACCTGGTGACGGTGCTGGACAACCTCTCCGGCACCCTGTCGGCCGGCAAGTACCCCGAGGGCAACAAGGCGAAGGCTATTGCCGCCGCCCTGCGCAAGGTTGCCGACGAGCTGGACGCGTAGGGTCCGGCCGATGACTGCGGAACCTGAAGAGACCGGCTCCCCGGTGCCCGACTCCGGACGGAAGCCGGCGTCCAAGGCGTCCGCCGCCGGAGCGAAGGGCACGAAGTCGGCGGCCAAACCGCGCTATGGGGTGCCCGTGTGGCGGGTGGGCAAGCCCGACGCCTTCCTGGCCGCGTCCGTCGACGTCGCCCGTGCCGCGGTGGAGGGCATCGCCGAGCCCGGGCAGGTGGGCCGCCACCTGGCCGCCAAGAGCGAGGGTGACCGCCTGGTGACCCATCTGTTCGAGTCCAAGCTTCCCGGCTACGGCGGCTGGCAGTGGTACGCCGTGCTGACCCGCAACTCCCGCTCCAAGGTGGTGACGGTGGACGAGCTGGGGCTGCTGCCCTCGGAGGACTCCATCCTGGCCCCCGAGTGGGTGCCGTGGGCCGAACGCGTCCGGCCCGAGGACGCCCAGCCCGACGACGGTCACGAGGACGCCGGGGCTGAGCACCGGGACGAGTCCGACGCCGAGGCCGACCATGCCGGCAGCCCCGACGCCGCCCGGGACGACGCCGTGCAGGACGCCCCCCAGGACGAGTCGGGCCAGGACGATGCTCCCGCGGAGTCCGGGACCGGCGCGACGGACGAGCCCGGGGACGAACCCGACGAACGCGCAGCGGACGCCCGGTCCGTCGCCGGGACCGACTAGCGGTTTGGCGGCGTTCAGGGCGGAGCAGCGGGAGGACCTTCCATGAGGTCCACCTTCAAATCGCTGCACATCCTGAACTACCGCATCTGGTTCCTCGGGGCCCTGGTTTCGAACATCGGCACCTGGATGCAGCGGACCGCCCAGGACTGGCTGGTCTTCGATCACCTCAGCCACCAGGACGCCGGCGCCATGGGCATCACCATGGCCCTCCAGCTGGGACCACAGCTGTTCCTGGCCCCGGTCGCCGGACTGGTGGCCGACCGCTTCAACCGCAAGACCCTCCTGAACCTCACCCAGTCGTCCATGGCGCTGCTGAGCGCCCTGCTGGGCGCGCTGGTGCTCTCCGGGGCGGCGCAGCTCTGGCACGTGTACATCTTTGCCCTGCTTTTGGGCGTCGTCTCGGCCGTCGACGCCCCGGTCCGCCAGACCTTCGTCTCGGAGCTGGTCAAGGACGACTACCTGCCCAACGCCGTCGCCCTCAACAGCGCCTCCTTCAACGTCGCCCGGATGATCGGGCCCGCGGTCGCCGGTGTCCTGACCGTCGCGATCGGGCCCGGCTGGGTGTTCCTGGTCAACACCCTGACCTTCGTGGCGCTGCTGGCCAGCCTCGCCCGGATCCCGACGGCGTCGCTGCGGAAACTCCCCAAGGCGCGCGGCGGCAAGGGCCGGATCCGGGAGGGACTGCGCTACGTGCGGCACCGGCCGGACATCGTGGTGGTCCTCGTGGCGGTCTTCATCGTCGGGACCCTGGGCCTGAACTTCGTGCTCTTCATCGCCGCGATGGTGGGCACCGAGTTCGGCCTCGACGCCGGCGCCTTCGGGCTGATGAACTCGATCATGGCCATCGGCTCGGTTGCCGGGGCCCTGCTCTCGGCCGGCCGCGGCCGCCCGCGGATGCGGATGATCTTCGGGGCCGCCGGGGTCTTCGGCATCACCTCCGGGCTGGCCGCTCTGGCCCCGAACTACTTCTGGTACGGCGTGGCGCTGGTGCCGGTGGGGCTGTGCGCCATCACCATGATGACCAGCGCCAACGGCTATGTGCAGACCACCACGGACCCGGCCATGCGCGGCCGGGTGATGGCCCTGTACATGGCGATCTTCATGGGCGGAACACCCATCGGGGCACCGTTCGTGGGCTGGGTGGCAAACGTCGCCGGCCCTCGCTGGTCCATGGGCGTCGCCGCCGCCGCCGGCGTGGGCGCGGCCCTGATCGGGATGGTCTGGATCATCCGGGCACGCCACCTGCGGATCGCCTTCAACCGGCGGGCCCGCGGCCTGCGCTTCTTCCGGCTGGTGCCCGGTGGGGCGATCGGCACGGCAGACGACGACGGCGTCGTCCGGGCGGTAAACCCCGACGACGCCCCCAGCCGCTAGGCCGCCCCGGAGGGCGGCCCCGGGCCTACTTCGCCAGCTCTGCCACGACGTAGTCGATGCACTCCAGCAGGGCCGACACGTCGTCCGGCTCGATCGCGACGAAGGTCGCGATCCGCAGCTGGTTACGGCCCAGCTTCCGGTACGGCTCGGTGTCGACAATCCCGTTGGCGCGCAGCACCTTGGCGATCGCGGCGGCGTCGACCGACTCGTCGAAGTCGATCGTGGCGATCACGTTGGAGCGGTCGGCCGGGTCCGTAACGAACGGGGTGGCAAAGCTGGACGCCTCGGCCCAGCGGTAGATCCGTCCCGCGGAGTCGGCGGTGCGTGCCGCGGCGAAGTCCAGGCCTCCGCTGGCGTTGAGCCAGCGCACCTGCGCGTCCAGGGTCACGAGGGTCGCCAGCGCGGGGGTGTTATAGGTCTGGTTCAGCCGCGAGTTGTCGATGGCAGTCTGCAGGTCCAGGAAGTCCGGGATCCAGCGGCCGGAGGCCTTGACCCGGGCGGCCCGCTCCAGGGCCGCGGGGGAGAACAGGCCAAGCCACAGTCCGCCGTCGGAGGCGAAGTTCTTCTGCGGCGCGAAGTAGTAGACGTCGGACTCCGCGACGTCGACATCCAGGCCGCCGGCGGCGGAGGTCGCGTCGACCAGGACCAGCGAGCCCTCGTCCGCGCCGGCCACCCGCCGGACCGGGGCGGCCACGCCGGTGGAGGTCTCATTCTGCGGCCAGGCGTAGACGTCCACACCGGTCTCCGCCCGCGCCTCGGGCCGGGTGCCCGGCTCCGCCTTAATGATCGAGGACTCGGCCAGGAAAGGCGCCTTGTTCGTGGCCGCGGCGAACTTGGACCCGAACTCGCCGAAGGAGAGGTGCTGGGCCTTGTTCTCCACGAGCCCGAAGCTGGCGACATCCCAGAACGCCGTGGAGCCGCCCACGCCCAGGACCACCTCGTAGCCCTCGGGGGCGCGGAAGAAGTCGCTGAGGCCGGAACGGACCGAGCCCACCAGGTTCTTGACCGGGGCCTGGCGGTGCGAGGTGCCGAGCAGGGTGGCCGAGGCCGACGCCAGGGCCTCCATCTGTTCCGGGCGCACCTTCGAGGGCCCGGCGCCAAACCGGCCGTCCTTGGGAAGAAGGTTCGCGGGGATGGTGATGCTGGTGTCGCTCACAATGGCTCCAATGGTCGGCTGGGTGCGAGAGGTGGCTGGTCGGCCGGTAAGGACCGCTTCCATTCTGCCCGACGGCGGCCCCGGCGCCGGAAAACGGGCTGTCATAGTCCGGTCAGGAAGTCGGCCCTCAAATTATCCGGAGTAATTCACAATAGGCTAGGCTGTCCGGAGCGTATGGCGGATCCCGGGTGGCCGCACCCCGCACGTTGTACGGTGGAATGACGCAAGGACGGCGCTCAAGGAGCTGAGCTGGATGACGGATCTGATCGACACTACGGAGATGTATCTTCGGACCATTCTGGAGCTTGAGGAAGAGAACATCGTCGCGCTCCGGGCCCGCATTGCCGAGCGACTCCGCCACTCCGGACCCACCGTCTCCCAGACCGTCGGCAGGATGGAACGCGACGGGCTGGTAGTGGTTTCCGGCGACCGCCACCTGGAGCTGACCGAGGTGGGTCGGCGGCGCGCCACCGAGGTGATGCGCAAGCACCGCCTCGCCGAACGGCTGCTGGCCGACGTGATCGGCCTGGACTGGGCCTATGTCCATGAGGAAGCCTGCCGCTGGGAGCACGTGATGAGCGAACGGGTTGAGCGCCGCATCTTCGAGATGCTGGACCACCCCACCGTCTCCCCGTACGGCAACCCCATCCCGGGCCTCGCCGAACTGGGCGGTCTGCCGACGGCGGAACAGGCCGACGGCGTCGTCAACCTCCTGGACGCCATGGCGGGATATGCCGCGGACTCCAGAATCACCGTGAGCCGGCTTGCCGAACCCATCCAGGTGGAACCCGAGCTGCTGGTGCAGCTGGACGAGGGCGGTATCCGGCCCGGGGCCACCGTCTCGCTGGAGCGGGTGGGGGAGTACATCTCCGTCCGCGTCCCCGACATTGAGGGCGCGCTCGAGCTGCCGCCCGAGGTCGCCGCCCACGTTTTCGTTACCCGCGGGTAGGTCGACGCGGAAGCATACCGTAAGGGTGCTGTTTACTAGCCCGTCTAGGAGATAACGAAATTATTACTACGGGTCTTAATCCCCTATAGTTATCGACTAGTACCGAGACTAAAGCGTTACCTGATCCGAAGCCGAGCTCTGCCAGCGGATCAGGGTGCGAATCACCTTCTGGCAGAGGCGGGGGAACCACTACCGGCCGGTAATTCCGGCCTTGGGGTGAAGTCCGCTAGCGGCAAGCGAACTCTCTGAGGACACCATTTCCGGGTGCCTCTCTGCCTGGATGCTTGCATCGGCGGACCGGGTCTATGCACTCTCTGACCCGAATCCGACAGCTAACTTCGCAGGCTTTTCAGAGAGGAACCACTTGAGCACGCAGACCGTCCGCGGGCGCCGCCGCGCCGCCGGCCCGGCTCCGGAGCCGCGCCCCGCCGTCGACGTCACCGCCCCGCGCCCCCGCGACGCGCACCGGGACGAGCGCCGCAGCCGGCGCAGCCCGCTCCGCCAGGTCGCAGACTTCGCCGCCGTCACCGGCATGGGCCAGAAGGCCGGCATGACCCTGGCCGCCGCTGGCATCGCGCTCACCGTGGCCGTCCCCGTTACCGGCCCCGCTCTGGCCGTCGACGCCCCCACCTCGGGATCTGTCTCCGCGGCGGCCCAGCCCGAGGTCAAGGCCGCCGCGGCCCAGATCGACTTCAACCGCACCGCCGTCACCACCAAGGGCGACCCGGACGGCAAGCTCAAGCAGCTGCTCAGCGCGCAATCCGTCGGCTCCATCACCCGCGCCGCATCCGCGGGGACGCTCGGCGCCCCGCTGGACACCATGATCACGGCTTCGCCCTTCGGTTACCGGATCAGCCCCATTACCGGCGCGGTGGGCGAATTCCACCGCGGCCAGGACTACGCCGCCCAGTGCGGGACGGCCGTCCATGCCGCAGCAAGCGGCACCGTAACCTTCTCCGGCTGGCACCCCTACGGGGGCGGCAACCGGATTGTGGTCGACCATGGCAATGGCCTGGAGACCACGTATAACCACTTGTCGTCATCCAGCGTCCACGTCGGCCAGAAGGTCTCCCGTGGCGATGTGATAGCGATGAGCGGAACAACCGGTGCCTCCACCGGCTGCCACCTCCACTTCGAGGTGATGGTCAATGGGGACGTCGTTGATCCGCTGGGCTGGCTCTAGAAGAGCCCTTCGCAATGCTCACACTTCCGTGACACGCCGTGATCTGAATGTGACATTGAGTCCGAACTGTTGTACCGTATGAAGCACGCCAACTTCACCGAAGTTGGCGCTCTTGAGTGGATTGCCTAACTCTGCCACCGCTCAAGGTCCGTTCGCATGACATCGTCTGGCAGGGGCGGGGGAACCAATTTTGGTCTTCGCAAGAGGGCCTAGGGGTTAAGTCGCAAAGCTTCCCAGGAAGCGGAGCGGCCGGGTGACTCCCATCCGAATCCGACAGCTCACCTCGTAGGCATTGGGAGAGGCTACTTTCGTGTCTTCACGCCACAATGCTGCGCGTTTTCGCGCCGGCGAGGCTCAGTCGAGCCCGCTGATGACCATGCACCGCGTTGCCCTTGCCGGCGCCCGGGATGGTTCACGCAATGCAGTTCCTGCTTTTGGCGCGTCTTCGCAGTACACCCTTCGCTAAAGAAACCCGTTTCGGGGCGATCCGGCGTACCCCCAAGATGCCGGAGCGTCCTTAGTCCCGCCTGTTCAAGAGCGCGGACACAAAGGATCACGAAAGAGAGAACTAAATGACTACTCGTGCAACCATTGCACGCCACCGCGCGGAGGTCACCAAGACCAACTCGCTGGCTGTCATTGCCAAGGCCGTCGGCGACAACGCCGGTGGCATGGGTCGCCAGGCTGCGGTTATCGCTGCTGCCTCGGGCCTGGTCCTGACCAGCGGTATCGCGGCCAACGCCGCCGAGACCAACGTTCAGCGCGAATCCACCTCTGCTTCCGCCACCGAGGTTCAGTCCACCGCTCCAGCCACCATCTCGGCGGCCTCCAGCATCGCCATCTCCTACGAGAAGCCTGCTGTGACCACCGCGGCCGCCCCCGTCGTCGAGGCCCCGAAGCCCGTCGTCAAGGTGCAGGAAGCTGACACCACCGCCAACACCGCCGCTGCCACCCCGGCTGCCGGCACCGCGGTCAACGCGTCCGTCGCCACCAAGGCTCCGGCCGCCACCAGCGGCATGGGCGCCTCGATCGCCGCCGCCGCTTACGCCCAGATCGGCGTGTCCCAGGACTGCACCATGCTGGCCACCAACGCCCTGGCCGCCGTCGGCATCCACTACCACGGCTGGCCGGCAGGTTACCTGTCCCTGGGCCGCACCGTCAGCGCCGCCGAAGCGCAGCCGGGTGACCTCGCGTACTACCAGAACGGCGGCATGGGCATGGCCCACATCGCCGTTTACGTCGGCAACGGCATGGCCGTCCACGGCGGCTGGAACGGCGGCACCACCGCCCTCTACAGCGTCAACGTCGGTTCCGGCCCGGTCTTCATCCGCGTCGGCGGCTAAGACCCCCGCTTCCCGCGAAGCTTCGAAAAGGACCCCTGTCACCGGCGGGGGTCCTTTTCCATTAAGCCCTCGGGCTCTCGCCGGAAGGCCCCGGAGCCGGACCGGCCCGGGATCCGCCACGGAGGGCCCAGAGCCCGAAATTCGGTAATCCGGGCCACCCGTGTTTACTCTTGTGGTGTCGATCCTTAGCCTGACCATGCAGAGGGCAGCCGGCCCTCGTGCCACTGGCGGGTGCGGCCGTGAAGAGGGATGCGGATGCGCACACTCGTTCTGAATGCTGGATATGAACCGCTGGCGGTAGTGACCTTCCGCCGGGCACTGGTGCTCGTGCTGACGGGCAAGGCCAGTGTCGTGGCCGAGGGGGACGACCCGGTGGTGGGGCCGCAGGACATCCTCGGCCGGCCGAGCGTCATCCTGCTCAACCGCTACATCCGCCCCCGCTACAACACGGTGACCGCGGTCAGCCGCCGCGGAGTGCTCCGCCGGGACGGCCACCGGTGCGCGTACTGCGCCAAACCGGCCCACACCATCGACCACGTCCAGCCCAAGTCCCGGGGCGGCGCCGACTCTTGGGAGAACCTGGTGGCCGCCTGCCTGCGCTGCAACAACGTCAAGGGCGATCACACCCCGGCCGAGATGGGCTGGAAGCTCGGTTTCACTCCCGGTCCGCCGAAGGGCACCATCTGGCAGATCAAGGAGCTGGAGAAGCCTACCCCCGCATGGGACCCGTTCCTGCTGCCGGAATCCGCGCACTAGCACCGTCGGCCGCCCGCAGGCGGCTAGGCTGGGCGGGTGGAATTCGACGCCGTCATCCTCGCCGGGGGCAGGTCCTCCCGGCTGGGCGGAACCCCCAAGGCCGCCCTCCGCTTTCGCGGGGACACCCTGCTGGAGCGGTCGCTGCTCGCGGCGGCCGGGGCACGCAGCGTCGCCGTCGTGGGCCCGGAAGCCGGCAGCCTCCCGGGCGGCATCCTCCTGTGCCGTGAAGACCCGCCCTTCGCCGGACCCGCGGCAGCCCTGGCCGCCGGGCTCGAGGCCCTTGCCGGCGGCGGGGCGGCGGGCCGAAACCCCGCGCCGCTGACGCTGGTCCTGGCCTGCGACATGCCGCTGGTTGCCGACGCCGTCCACGCCCTCTTCGCCGACCGCTCCCGGGCGCAGCCCGGCTCGGAAGGCAGCGTCGCCGTTTCCGCGGACGGCCGGATCCAGCCGTTGGCCGGTCTTTATGACACGGCCGCGCTACAACGATCGGTGGCGGACGCGGCACGGCACGGCACGCTGGTGGGCGGATCGTTGTTCGGCCTGCTTGCTAGTCTGGACCTGCGGACGGTTCCCGTGCCGCCCGGGTCCACCGACGACGTCGACACCTGGGCGGACGCCCAGGCCCTGGGGGTCGCGCGTCCCGGCGTGGCCGGGAACGGAAGCGGCCGCCCGCACACGACATGAAAGGCCCACCGTGAAGAGCCAGGACGAAACCCTCGAGGACTGGTGCCGCGCGCTGCTCCAGGCCCTCGAGCTCGACGGCGTCGACATCGACATCAACGAGGTACTGGGACTCGCCGGGGTTGCCGCGCACTCCGTGATCCGCCCGGCCGCACCGCTGACCACCTTCATCGCCGGTTTCGCCGCCGGGCTGGCCTCCGGCACCGGCCAGGCCACCGACGAGGTCTCCATGCGCGCCGCCATGGGCGTCGCGCGGAAACTCGCCAAGGAATACGCCGCCGAGGCCCCCGGGGAATGACGTCCGAGCCACCCCGCGACGACGCCGACGACGCCCGGACCGAGCCCGCCGCGCACCGGCACCTGGCCCACACGTGGCAGGAAGCCCGCGAGCTCTCGTTCGACTGCGCCAGCCCGATCCCGCCGGCCCCCGTGGCCCTGCGCCGCGCCCTCGGCCGCACCCTTTCCGCCGACGTCACGGCCCTGCACGACATGCCGCACTACGCGTCCTCGGCCATGGACGGCTGGGCGGTGAACGGCAGCGGCCCCTGGATCCTGGCCGAGCCGGGGCAGCGCCTCGCCCCTCACCAGGCCAGTCCCATTGTCACCGGCGGGTTGATCCCGGCCGGCGCGAAGGCCGTGCTCCGCAGCGAGAGCGGTGTGATCGGCCCCGACGAGGACCAGTTGCCGGTGCTCAAGCTTGGCGGCGGCGCGAAGCCGGGGGAGCCCCGCAACGGCGACCACATCCGCAAAGCCGCCGAGGAAGCGGCCGAGGGCGAGGTCCTGATCCCCAAGGGGACCGTGCTCAACCCGGCCCACCTGGCCCTCGCCGCCCTCGCCGGCCACGACGCCCTGCCCGTGCTGGGAAAACCGGTGGTCCGCCTGGTTTTCACCGGCTCCGAGGTGGTCGCCAGCGGCATGCCCCAACCGGGGGAGGTCCGGGACACCTTCAGCCCTCAACTGTCCGCCGTCGTCGACCTGCTCGGCGGCGTCCCCGCCGGCGAGATCAAGATCGGTGACGGGGACGCGGAATGGCTCGCCGCCCTGGAGGACCCCGAACCCGTGGGCGACGACGAGGACACCCCGCCCGCCGACGTCGTCATCACCACCGGGGGGACCGGCCGGTCCGGGACCGACCACCTGCGCCGCACCGTCGAGCAGCTGGGCGGCAGGCTGCTGATCGACGGCATCGCGATGCGTCCCGGGCACCCCGCAGTCCTCGCCGAACTACCCGACGGACGCTTCATCATCGGGCTGCCCGGCAACCCGCTCGCCGCCATGATGGCGCTCTCCACCATCGGCGGACCACTCCTGGCCGCGCTGGGTCACCGGCCCCCGCCGCCCGTCACGGAGGTCCCGTGCGGCACGATGATCGACGCCGATCCCGGCCGCACCCGGCTGATGCCCTTCCGCATGGTCTACGGCATGGCCTCCCCGGCCCAGCACACCGGCCCCGGCATGATGCGCGGACTGGCCGCCGCCGACGGGGTCCTGGTGGTCCCGCCGCACGGTGCGCAGCTGGGCGAACCGGTCCCGGCGTTCGCGCTGCCCTGGGGGCGGCCGCTGCCCGAGCCCGACGCCGGCAAGCCCGCACCGAAACCCGCCGCCCGGCGCACCCCGAAGAAACCGGCCGGCAACGGTCCGGTCGACTGGAGCGCCCTGCTTGGCTGACACCGGCCAGACGGAGCCCGGCGTGGCTGGCGCCCGCTCGGCCGGCACCACTGGCGCCCGCTTGGCTGGCACCACGGCCGAGTTCAGAATGGATCCAGGGGCGGGAACCGGCCGCAGGCCGGGCCGCCCCACCGCACCGCTGATGAGGAGTACCGAATGGGCCGCGTGACGCAACGCCGCAAAGTGCACAAGTTTGTCCTGGACGGATCCCCGCAGGCGCGTGAGTTCCCGGTCCGGTACCGCGAGGACGTGCTGGCGGTGGAGGAACCACTGGAAGTGCGGCTGGGCAGCACGTCCTTCTCCGTCACCATGCGCACCCCGGGCAACGACTTCGACCTGGTGGCCGGCTTCTTGGTCTCCGAGGGGATCATCTGGTCCGCCGACCAGCTCGTCTCGCTGCGCTTCTGCACCGGCGAGGACGAAGACGGCGTGCAGACCTTCAACGTGGTGGAAGCCCAGCTCCGGCCCGATGTCGTCCGCCCCGACACCGGACGGAACTTCTTCACCTCAAGCTCCTGCGGGATCTGCGGCACCGATTCGATCGAGGCCGTCGAGAAGTCCTCGCACTTCAGCCCCGCGGGGGACCCGGTGGCCGTGCCCGTCGAGACGTTGGCCGCGCTCCCGGACCGGCTGCGTGAGGCCCAGGCGGTCTTCGACGCGACCGGCGGCGTGCACGCCGCGGGGCTGTTCCGCATCTCCGACGACGGCGGCGCCGCGCTCCTCTGCCTGCGCGAAGACGTCGGCCGCCACAACGCCGTCGACAAGGTAGTGGGCTGGGCACTCCGGGAGGGGCTGCTGCCCCTGCGCGGCACCGTCCTGCAAGTCTCCGGCCGCGCCTCCTTCGAACTCGTGCAAAAGGCCTCGCTCGCCGGAATTCCCGTCCTGTCCGCCGTCAGCGCACCCAGCAGCCTGGCCGTGGAACTCGCCGAAGCCAGCGGGATGACGCTGGCGGGCTTCAGCCGGGGCACCAGCCTGAACGTGTACGCCGGCCACGAACGGATCGGCGTGCCGGCCGCCCTGCCCTCAACCGGACGGCTGGCCTAAGCACCCGTGGCGCCGTAGATTAATCCAACGACTGGATTCAGGCCTGCGCCCGGTTCCTCCGCACCAGAGCAAAAAGAGGTTCACTGTGCACGACGACCGCCGTCTCACGGAAGTCCGGCTGGACCGCTTCGTGCGCGAACGCATCGTTCCGGCCATTTACCCCCGCACCGTCCCGCTGCGCCTGAGCAGCTGGACCGCGCCCGGGGAACCCGTCCCGGCCCTCGAAGCCCTGCAGCAGGACTTCACCCCGCAGGACCCCGAGGAACCCTGGGGCGGCCCGTGGTCCACCACCTGGCTGCGGCTCCAGGGCGAGGTGCCGGAGACCTGGGGCAGCGCGCCGGACACCGCCGTCGAGGTCCTGGTTGACCTGGGGTTCAGCGCGGACCTGCCGGGCTTCCAGTGTGAGGGCACCGCCTGGCGGTCGGACGGTACCGTGATCAAAGCCATCTCGCCGCGGAACCAGTACATTCCGCTGAAACTCCTCGGCAGCGGCATGACGGTGGACTTCTACGTCGAGGCGGCCGCGAACCCCGACCTCTCACAGGGCTGGACCTTCGCCGCCACGCCGCTGGGGGACAAGGCCACCGCGGGTACCGAGCCCCGCTACCGGCTGGGCCGGATCGTGATCGCCGAACTGGACCAGTGCGTCTGGGAACTGCACCAGGACATCTGGACGCTGCGGGGGCTGATGCACGAACTGCCCATGGAGCTGCCCCGCCGCCACGAGATCCTCCGCGCCCTGGAGCGGATGCTGGACACCATGGACCCGGACGACGTCGCCGGCACGGCCGCCGCCGGGCGGGCGGAGCTCGCCGAGGTGCTCTCCCGCCCGGCCTACGCCTCGGCCCACCGGCTGCTGGCCACCGGCCACGCGCACATCGACTCGGCCTGGCTCTGGCCGGTCCGGGAGACCATCCGCAAGTGCGCCCGGACCTTCTCCAACGTGGTGGCGCTGATGGACGAGGACCCGGACTTCGTCTTCTCCTGCTCCTCCGCGCAGCAGCTGGCCTGGATGAAGGAGTTCTACCCGGAACTGTTCGAACGGATCCGGGACAAGGTCCGCGCCGGCCAGTTCGTCCCCGTCGGCGGGATGTGGGTCGAGGCGGACAGCAACATGCCCGGCGGCGAGGCCATGGCGCGGCAGTTCCTCGAGGGCAAGAGCTTTTTCCTGGCCGAGTTCGACGTCGAATGCCACGAGGCCTGGCTGCCGGACACCTTCGGCTACTCCGCCGCGCTGCCGCAGATCGTCAAGGCCGCCGGCAGCCGCTGGTTCCTGACCCAGAAGATCTCCTGGAACCAGGTCAACCGGATGCCGCACCACACCTTCGAGTGGGAGGGAATCGACGGCACCCGCCTCTTCACCCACTTCCCGCCGGTAGACAGCTACAGCTCCGAGATCAGCGGCCGCGAACTGGCCCACGCCGAGCGCAACTACCGGGACCACGGCCGCGGCAGCATGTCCCTGCTGCCCTTCGGCTACGGCGACGGCGGCGGCGGACCCACCCGGGAGATGCTGGCGGCCGCCCGGCGCACCGCTGACCTGGAGGGCTCGCCGCGGGTGCGGATCGGCTCCGCGGCGGACTTCTTCGGCGGGGCGGCGGAAGACTATCCGTCACCGCCGGTGTGGGTGGGGGAGCTGTATCTGGAGCTCCACCGCGGCACCTACACCAGCCAGGCCAACACCAAGCGGGGGAACCGCCGCTGCGAGCACCTGCTCCGGGAGGCGGAGCTCTGGTCCGCCACCGCGGCGGTCCGGGCCGGCGCAGCCTACCCGGCGGCCGAGCTGAAGCGGCTGTGGCGCCTGGTGCTGCTGCAGCAGTTCCACGACATCCTGCCCGGCAGCTCGATCGCCTGGGTGCACCAGGACGCGGAACGGAACTACGACGCCGTCGCCCGTGACCTCGAGGCGATCATCGCGGCCGCGGCCGCCGCCGCTCTCGGGGACGGGGACCGCGATATCCTGCTCAACGCCGCCCCGCACGCCCGCGCCGGGGTCCCCGCGCTCGGCGCGGCCGAACCTCAAACCGCCGGCGCCGCCGTGAACGCGACGGCGGCCGACAGCGGCTTCGTGCTGGACAACGGGATCATCCGTGCCGTAGTGGACGCGAACGGGCTGCTGGTCTCACTCCGGGACCACGCGAGCGGACGGGAGGCGATCGCCCCCGGCACCGCCGGCAACCTCCTGGAACTGCACCGGGACACCCCCAACGAATGGGACGCCTGGGACATCGATTCCTTCTACCGGCGCAACGTCACCGCCCTGACCGAGGCTCGGTCCGTGACCCTGGAGCGCGACGGCGGTGACGCCATCGTCGTGATCGAGCGGATGGCGGGCGGCTCACCCGTGACGCAGCGGCTGAGGCTGGCGCCGGGGTCCGCGTCGCTGGAGATCGCCACGGCCGTGGACTGGCGGGAGCGCGAGAAACTGCTCAAGCTGGGGTTCCCCTTCGACCTCCGGGCGGACCGTTCCGCCGCGGAGACCCAGTTCGGCCATGTCTTCCGGCCCACGCACGTCAACACGTCCTGGGAGGCGGCGAAGTTTGAGATCTGCGCCCACCGCTGGATCCACGTGGAGGAGCCCGGGTACGGCGTGGCGGTCAGCAACGCGGCCAGCTACGGCCACGACGTCACCCGCCAGGTCCGCGACGACGGCGGAACCACCACCACGGTGCGGGTCTCGCTGCTGCGGGCGCCGAAGTTCCCCGACCCCGGCGCAGACCAGGGGCCGCACGAGCTGACCGTGACGGTGCGGCCCGGTGCGGGCATTGCCGACGCCGTCGAGGAGGGGTACCGCACCAACCTTGCGCCCCGCGTGGTCAAGGGGGCGCATGGGGCGGAGCCGCTGGTCGCCGTGAGCAACCCGGCCCTGGTGGTGGAGGCGGTAAAACTGGCCGAGGACGGCTCCGGTGACGTGGTGGTCAGGCTCTATGAGGCCCTCGGCCGACGCTCGCGGGGCGTACTCTCGGCGACCTTCGCCGCGTCCCGTGTCTGGCCCGTGGACCTGCTGGAGCGTCCGGCGGAAGCACCCGGCGTCGAGATCCGCGGGATCGATGCGGTGTTGGAGCTGCGCCCGTTCCAGCTGGTGACCCTGCGCCTGGCCCGCTGAACCGGGTCTTTCCGGCGGGCTCGGCGGCCTGCTGAAAGCCCGCGGAGCGGAAAAGGGGCCTTAAACCAGGCTGAGTGGGAGCGGTCCTTGCGGACCGCTACCACTCATCCCCCCAATGGCGCTTGGACGACCGCCGGTCCAATCAGACTGAATCCCCATTCAAGGGACCGGGCGGCGTTTTCACACATTCATGATTCTCTCACGGTCTAATGATTTTGTGAATGCATGACGTTATTTTTCCCGGAACGTTGCCGGAGCGTTATCTTGCGGCCGGGACAGGCGCCCCGACAACCAGAAGAGCAGCAGCCCGAGCACGTAGCCGAGGACCGCCGCGTAGTTCACCACGATGCTTGCGTCGTCCCAGGCGTCTGGCGCAAAACTAACGGGGACCGTGAGGATGGCGGCGACCGCTCCGGCGGCGGTCAGGCCCGCGCCGCTGCGCACCAGCCGGGGCAACTGTGCCCGCACCGCGGCGAGAAGGGCGGGCAGCAGGACCAGCGAGATGTAAGCAGGGTAGACGCGGCCGAAGCCCGCGTACAGCGGCTCGAGCGCTGCGTTCCGCCCACCCCGGTCCGGCAGCGCCTCCAGCCCCGCCGAGGAGCCGCGGGTGTCCATCAGGAAGAACGTCACCGCAAGCGCCACGCACGCCGCTGCCAGGGCCAGGCGTCCCCACCTGCCCGTCACCAGTTCCCGGGTACGGGCGCCGCCCAGGGCCCGGGATAGGCGCAGCCCCACCAGCAGGACCATGGCACAGACCAGGAAGCGCAGGACGAGATTGGTCAGGTTGATCCCGCCGAGGGCGCCGTCGACGGCGGCATAGGGGCCCGGGAGGCTGAGCAGGCTGCAGAGGGTGGCCAGGAACAGGATGCCAAAGACGGTCCGGTTCCGGCCGCGGACGGCGTCGGGCACACGGAGCAGCAGAGCCACGCCGCAAACAATCAGGGTTCCCCATCCCAGCAACGTCATGATGCCTCGTTTCTAGGGGGAGAAGCTGCTCTCGGATGAAGGCAGCGGATTTCGGCGCCGGGCCTGCGCCCTGATTTTGTCCGCCCAGACGGCGGCCAGGCCCAGGACGTAGCAGAGCACGGCGGTGTAATTGACGATGAACCGGATGAATCCCATGCCCGGTGGGATGATCGGTGACGACAGGCTGAGGACCAACCCCACCGCGCCGACCGACAGGAACACCGCCGCGAGCCGGATCAGCACCGGGAGGCGGCTGCGCACGGTACGGATCATGGTCGGCAACAGGACCACCGCGATGTAGCAGGGGTAAAGCCGGCCGAACGCGCCGTAAACCTCTACCAGTGCGGCGTTTCGAGCGTCCTTGGCTGCAATAGCTTTGAGGCCCGCAGAGGACCCTTGGGTGTCCATCAGCAGGAAGGTCACGATGACGGCGGCGCAGGCCACGGCCAGTGCGGTGACGCCCGGCTTCCCGGCAATCCATGAGAGCGCCCGCCCGGCGCCGAAACCGCGGGCGACGCGCAGCCCGATCAGCAGAATGACCCCGAAGATGACGAACCTGAGCACCAGGTTGGCAATGTTGGTGCCGCCCAGGAGCTGGTCCACCGCGACGTAGGGCGCCTCCATGCTGAGCAGGATGGCGAGCGTCATCAGCAGAAAGATCCCGAACATGAGCCGGTTCTCCCCGCGGAGGGCGCTAGGGATGCGAAACACGGCCAGGAGTGCGCAGACGCCCAGCGTGGTCCATTGCAGGATGTCGATCACCCCAGGTTCTCCCAGATCTTCTCGGTCTGGGCCTGTTCCTGTTCCTGCCGCCGCAGGGTGCGGCCCAGGGCCTGGAGCCGGTCACCGGCGAGGGAAACGAGGTCACCGTCGGACAGGGCGTCGAGGGCTTCCTGCCGGGCTGAGGGGGACCAACCGGCCTCCGCCTCCGTGATCAGGCCGGTAGCCACAAAGCCGGCGCTGAAGCCGACGCCGGCAGCCCGCGATGTGGCAATGGCCAGTTCCGGGGACAACCGGTTGGCGGTCAGCTGCGCCGAGTAATTTTGCGGGGCGACGCCGGAGGCGGCCGACACCCGGTGCCGCAGTTCGCCGTCGTCGACGGCGTCCACCCAGTTCCGCACGGAGGTGGCGTGGGGCGGCGGGCTCAGTGTCAGTCGTCCGCTCCGGCCCGAGGAGCGCGCCACGACAGCCTCCAGGAGGTCCATGGTGGCGATCTGGCTCACGAGTTCCGCGGAGGTGGGAGGCCGCCTCAGCTGCTTGAGCTCGGCGTACTGATCGAAAGAGGACAGGGCCTCGGCGGGGTTGATCCCCAGTGCCCGGCTGATGCTGACCACGGAGGTTTCGGCCACCTTGCCCCGCACCAACTGCTGCGCCAGGGTCGTCCGTTTCAGTCCCGAGATCCTGCAGATGTCAGCGGTGCTTGCCGCGGGCGCAACACCATGGAGCCAGAGTTGGAAGGCTTTGGCGGGTAAGGGCATCTATGACTTTCTGCGGATTCGTACCGGAGCGGGTTGGCAGGGCCTCACAGCACTAACGGTACGCCGCCGACGATGGCCGGCACCCCCCAATGCTGAGAACCATTATAGGTCGCTCTTGCCCGTCTTCGCCGGTCCCGCCATGCGGGATTCGTGGGAATTCTTCAGCCCGGAGCCCACGGACCGCCGGGCGGACAGCCGTCCCAGCCAGATCAGGGCCAGTCCCAGTACCAGCCCCATGACGGCAGCCGAGCTGATGTAGTACTGGAGGAAAGTCAGGCCGCGGGGGACGAGATCGCTGAACGGCATCACAACCATGGCGATAGAACCCAGCGTCAGGAGCGCGGCCCCTCCCCGAACCAGCCCCGGGAGGCGGGACCGCAGCGCGTGGATGGTTGCCGGCAGGAGGCAGGCGGCCACGTAGGCGGGGTAGAGCCGACCGGCCAGGGTGTAGAGGGCGATGAGCTGGCGGTTGTGCTCGCTTTGGTCCGGCAGCGTGGCCAGTCCTACCGAGGTGCCGGCGGTGTTCGCCAGCAGGAATGGCACGGCGGTGGCCAGGCAGATCAGCGCCAGAGCGGTCAGCCCGACCGGGCCCAGCAGGAGCCGGAGGCTCCGTTTGTTCTCGAAGCCCTTGGCGATCTTGTAGCCGGCCAGCAGCACGGTGCCGTAGATGACGAACCGCAGGATCAGGTTGGCGTAGTTTTGAGACCCCAGTAGATGGTCGATGGCGTTATAGCTTGCCTGAATGCTGAGCACCATGGCCACGGTGGCCAGCAGGAAAATGCCGAACAGGGATCGGTTTTCGCCGCGCAACGCAGCGGGAATCCTTAGCACCGTGATGACGGCGCAGACCGCCAGGACGCAGACCAGGAGAGTGGTGATCACGGGCTGGTTCCTCTTTCGGCGTGTTCGCACCTGCCCCCGCTGTGCCCTGTCATGAGTCCGGACCCTGACGCCAACGATTTTGCCGGCGGGCCCGAATCAACTATGCTAGTTGCTCGAACCCGCTGGTCCGTACACCCCCCAAGTCCGGACCAGCGGGTTCTTCTATGCCCGGCCCGCTGCCGGCCGGCAGATGCCCCCGCCGCCTGGCCCGGGCGGCCGGTGAGAGGATGGATACATGACGGCAACCCTCGTTGCAAAAGACCTTTCCGGCGGCCACGACCACCGCACCCTTTTCTCCAAACTCTCCCTCACGGTGGCACCCGGCGACGTGGTCGGCGTCGTCGGAGCGAACGGTGCCGGCAAGTCCACCCTCCTCCGGCTGCTGGCCGGCGTCGACGAACCCCAGGAGGGAACGGTCAGCCTGGCCCCGGCGGACGCGTTTGTCGGCTGGCTGCCCCAGGAACACGAGCGGATCCCCGGCGAAACCGTAGCGGGCTACATCGCCCGGCGGACCGGCTGCGCCCAGGCCACGGTGGAGATGGAGTCCACCGCCGAGGCCCTCGGCTCCGGTGCACCCGGCTCCGACGACGCCTACGCGGCCGCCTTCGACCGCTGGATGGCCTCCGGCGCCGCCGACCTGGACGACCGCATCCCGGCCGTGCTCGCGGACCTGGGCCTGGAGGTTGGCGAGGACGCGGCCATGACCGGGCTCTCCGGCGGCCAGGCGGCGCGGGTGGCGCTCGCGGCCCTATTGCTCAGCCGCTTCGACATCGTGCTGCTGGACGAGCCCACCAACGACCTCGACCTGAACGGCCTGGCGCGGCTGGAGGCCTTCGTCCAGGGCTTGCGCGGCGGCGTCGTGCTGGTCTCCCACGACCGCGAGTTCCTGGCCCGCTGCGTGACCACCGTGGTGGAACTGGACCTGGCCCAGAACGCCGTCGCGGTCTACGACGGCGGCTACGATTCCTACCTGGAGGAACGGGCCGTCGCCCGTCGGCACGCCCGCGAACGCTACGAGGAGTTCGCCGCCACCAAGGCAGACCTGGTCTCCCGGGCCCGCACCCAGCGGGAATGGAGCTCCCAGGGCGTCCGCAACGCGATGAAGAAGAGCCCGGACAACGACAAGATCCGCCGCGCCGCCAACACCGAGTCCTCGGAGAAGCAGGGCCAGAAGGTCCGGCAGATGGAGTCCCGGATCGCCCGGCTGGAAGAGGTCGAGGAGCCGCGCAAGGAGTGGCAGCTGCAGTTCAGCATCGGCGCCGCCCCCCGCTCCAGCGCCGTCGTCGCCACCTTGCGCGACGCCGTCGTCCGCCAGGGCGACTTCACCCTGGGCCCGGTGAACCTGCAGCTCAACGCCGGAGAACGGATCGGCATCACCGGCCCCAACGGGGCCGGCAAGTCCACCCTGCTGCGCCTGCTGCTTGGCGTCCAGCGGCCCGACTCCGGGGACGCCTCGATGGGCGCCTCCGTGGCCGTTGGGGAGATCGACCAGGCCCGCGGCTTGCTGGCCGGAAACCTTAAGCTGGCCGACGCCGTCGAGGCCGTCCTGACCGACCAGACGGCGGCCGAGGTCCGGACCCTGCTGGCCAAGTTCGGGCTCAAGGCGGACCACACCTCCCGAACCGTCGACTCCCTTTCACCCGGGGAACGGACCCGCGCGGCCCTCGCGCTGCTGCAGGCCCGCGGCGTGAACCTGCTGGTCCTGGACGAACCCACCAACCACCTCGACCTGCCCGCGATCGAACAGCTGGAGCAGGCGTTGGAGAGCTACGACGGCGCCCTGCTGCTGGTCACGCACGACCGCCGGCTCCTGGAAAACGTCCGCCTCGACGTCCGCTGGAACGTCGTGGACGGCACCGTCACCGAACTGCTGGGCGCGAGCGCCCCGAAAGGCACCAACACATGAGTATGGACCGGGTCGCCTGGAGCTCCCTCTACAACATCACCCGCGGCGCCGACGGTTCCAGGACCTTCTCCAAGGCCCTGGTCAAGCGCGTCTTCGGTTTCGCCCGGCCGCACCGCAACCGGCTGATCGCCTTCGTGCTGCTCTCCATCGTGATGGCGGTCCTGGCCGTCGCGACGCCGGTGCTCGCCGGCCAGGTGGTCGACGCGATCATCGCCAAGACGGACGCGGGCACGGTCATCTGGCTGGCTGTCCTGATCGCGATCGTGGCCGTGGCCGAGGCCGGCCTGGGACTGGTGACGCGGTGGCTGTCCTCGACCATCGGCGAGGGCGTGATCCTGGACCTGCGCACCCGGGTCTTCGACCACGTCCAGAAGATGCCGATCGCATTCTTCACCCGCACCCGCACCGGCGCCCTGGTGAGCCGGCTGAACAATGACGTCATCGGCGCCCAGTCCGCGTTCGCCGGCACCCTCTCCGGCGTGGTCAGCAACGTGGTGGCCCTGGTCCTGACCCTGGCCGTGATGCTGAACAAGTCGTGGCTGGTGACGGTGCTGGCCATGATCCTGCTGCCGATCTTCCTGATCCCGGCCCGGCGGATGGGTTCCCGGCTGGCCGAGCTGCGGCGTGAGGCGGCCGAACACAACGCCACCATGGGTACGCAGATGACCGAGCGCTTCTCGGCGCCCGGCGCCACCCTGGTCAAGCTCTTCGGCCGCCCGGACGAGGAATCCCATGAATTCGCCGTGCGCGCCGGCCGGGTGCGGGATATCGGCGTCCGTACCGCGATGCTGCAGTTCACGTTCGTCACCGCTCTGACCCTGGTCTCCGCGCTGGCACTGGCGCTGGTCTACGGCCTGGGCGGCTGGCTGGCGCTCGGCGGCCAGCTCGCCGCGGGCGACGTCGTCGTGCTGGCCCTATTGCTCACCCGCCTCTACGCCCCGCTCACCGCGCTCTCCAGCGCCCGGGTGGAGATCATGAGCGCCCTGGTCAGCTTCGAGCGGGTCTTCGAGATCCTGGACCTCAAGCCGCTGATCCAGCAGAAGCCGGACGCCGTGGCATCCCCGCGCGGACCGCTCTCCGTGGAATTCGACAACGTCCGGTTCTCCTACCCCTCGGCCGACAAGGTGTCCCTGGCCTCCCTCGAGGACGTTTCCACCCTGGACACCAGGGGCGGCGAGGAAGTCCTGCACGGCATCAGCTTCCGGGTCGAACCCGGCCAGACGGTGGCGCTGGTGGGGTCCTCCGGCGCCGGTAAGTCCACCATCGCCCAGCTGCTCTCCCGGCTGTACGACGTCGATTCCGGCGCGGTCCGCTTCGGCGGCAGCGAACCGGGCACCGGCGTCGACGTCCGCGACCTGACCTTCGATTCGATGCGCGAGACCCTGGGCATGGTGACCCAGGACGGCCACCTGTTCCACGAAAGCATCGCCTCCAACCTGCGCCTGGCGCGCCCGGACGCGACCGAGGAGCTGATGTGGGACGTGCTGCGGCAGGCCCGCCTCGAGGACATGATCCGCTCGCTGCCGGACGGCCTGGACACCATCGTGGGGGAGCGCGGCTACCGGCTCTCCGGCGGCGAACGCCAGCGCCTCACCATCGCCCGGCTGCTCATCGCCCAGCCGCGGGTGGTCATCCTCGATGAGGCCACCGCCGCGCTGGACTCGACCAACGAGGCCGCGGTCCAGGACGCGCTCGGTGCCGCGCTGGAAGGCCGCACCGCCGTCGTGATCGCCCACCGGCTCTCCACCATCCGCGCCGCGGACGCGATCCTGGTGATCGAGGGCGGCGTGGTTGTCGAACGGGGGACGCACAGCGAGCTGCTGGCCGCCGAGGGCCGCTACGCGGAGCTGTACCGGACGCAGTTCGCCGAGGCCACCGCGGTGGCTGCCGACGCGCTGCCGGACGCATAGGGCGGACGCAGGGACCCGGCCCGTAGGGGGCCCGGCCCGAAGGGAAGCCGGGGCTGGGTCCCGCCTGCCCGGCCCCGCCTAGGCCCCGGCGTCGCGTGCCGCCGCGAGCAGCGGCAGGACGTGGTCGGTCAGGAGCGGGGCCAGGTCGCCCGGAAGCTCGCCGGCCAGGTCAAGCCAGCGGATCTCCGCGATCTCGGCCGACGGCGCCGCGGTCCAGATCCCGGGCGCGGTGAAGACCGTCGCGTCGATCCGGGTGGCGGCCTCGTTGGCGGCGTCGGCCAGCCACCGGCCCAGCGGCTGCAGGGCCTCGGGCGGCAGCACGATGCCGACCTCCTCGGCCAGTTCGCGGGCCGCTGCCTGCGCCGCTGATTCCCCGGCTTCGGGCTTGCCCCCGGGGTGCATGAACTTGTCCGTCCCGCGCTTGCGGACGGTGAGCAGCCGGCCGTGGGCGTCGTACACACAGACGGCGGAGACCACGATGTCCGGGTTGGTGCCGGGCGGCGGCGCGGAGCCGGAAACTGGGTCCCGGCGCAGTTCCGACTCCAGCAGCAGGTCCTTGGCAGGGCCGGTGACATCCCAGGTGTAGCGGAAGGCGTCCGGGCCGAGCCGGGTGTAGCGGACCCGGTACGTGTCCGGATCGCACCAGTGGCGGTCGCTGGCGGTGTCAGGCCCGAAACCCATCCGGTGGAAGGGGCGGCCGTCGGCGAAGTGCATGTCCATGAGGCCGGGGGCGGCGGTGGGGCGGAGCAGGTACTCACGGCTCGCAGGCCCGGTGAAGGGCGGGGCGCCGGCCGGGTTCCAGGTCACCGTGCCCTCTTCGCGGAAGCGGAGGCCGCCGTCGTCCGTCGCGGTGAAGCGCACGACGCCGGCAAAGGAGCCGCGGGTGCCCGTAGCGCGGTCCAGCATGGTGCGGGCCACGGTCCAGGTGCCCGCGAGGTAGGAGTGCATGTCCTCGACCGCCCCGTGATGACCGGTGGCGTGGCTGCCGGCAGGAGTGCCTGGTCTCTGGGAATCCACGTGCCCTCGATTGGAATCGAACCAACGACACCGGCTTTAGGAGAGCCGTGCTCTATCCACTGAGCTACGAGGGCGGGCGTCCGTCGCGGCCGGCCACAGCCGACCCGTCCGAACACGGATACCAGCATACAAGGTGGGGGCGCGTACTACGCTCAAGGCATGACCGCCCCCGCACGCGCAGCAAACCGAGAGCTCCTCTACCTTCCGGATGTGGCGTCCACGCGGTTCTACGCCGGGGCGCTGGCCAAACTGAGTGTCCTCCAATATTTCGTGGCCGAGACCGCGGTGATCGGCGCCTGGGCCGGCAGGGAGGCCTACAGCCGCCGCACGGGCTACATCAGCGACCTCGGGGCCCTGCACTGCGGCACCTACTCGGGCCGCGACGTCTGCTCCCCGGCCCACCTGCTCATGAACGCCTCCTTCATCGTTCAGGGCATCGGCATGATGGTGGGGGCCATGCTGCTCACCTCCGCGGTGATCGGCGTGGCGGCCCGCGCCGGCGAACGGCTGCCCCGCACCAGGGGCCGGCGCCCGGCGTCCGTGCCGGCGTTCATCGCCCGGGCTCTCACCACCATCGCCGGTGCCGGGACCGTGGTGGTGGGGCTGGTGCCCGAGGACGCCGGCTCCCCGTGGCATTACATCGGCGCCGTGGCGTACTTCTCGGCCGGCGGCTTGGCCCTGGGGTTGATCGGCTGGCTCTGGCGGCGCCGGACGCCGCTGGGCTGGTTCATCCTGGCCTGCGGTGCAATGGGAATCGCCGCCCTGATCACCGGTGGCATCACAGGGATGGCCGTCCCCGAGCCGGGAACCCTCGAACGGCTGATGGGCTACCCGATCACCATCGGCACCGCGGCGGTGGGTCTGGTCGTGGCCCAGCGGGTGCGGAAGGAACGGACGACGCGCAAGGCGCAGACCCTGCGTTCCCGAGGGTAAGCGGCCGGCGGGGCGCTGGCCGGCTGGAGACCGGGCGGCCGGGCCGTCCCGGCGACGGGGTGTCGTACATCTCATTCGGCCGCTGGCGTGCACTATCATGGGGTCATTCGCCGGAACGCCGGGAGTCTTGTGCCGGGTTCCATCCGGCGCATGCGAAATCAAGGACTGAGCAGTGCTGGGGACGAATGTCTGAACCAAGGGTTGTGCCGGTCACGGCAGCGACGGCCTTTGGCGACCCCGCCCCCGCCTGCGGGCGCGTATTTGTTGCGCCGGAGGGACGCCCATGACGGCAGCACCCCCGGTGGCCCCGCCGCTGGATATGTCTCCCGAAAGGACGACGTCGGAGATCACCGTCACGCTGGTCACTCCGTCGCTCGTTGAACTGGAAATGCCGCGCGACGTCGAAATCGGCGCCTCCGAGGCGCGGCGGGCTGCCGCCGCCGTCCAGACGATCGCCGGCCGCAACCGCGTCGGCGTCATGCTCAACATCTCCGGTGTCATCGGCGTCAGCCCCGAGGCCCGGCACGCCTACTCCGAGTCGATCGCCGCCCGCGCCGTCGCCATCGTGGGGGAGGGTCCCGTGGACCGGGTGATCGCGCACTACCTGCTGCGCTCCCGCAGCGAGAGCATCCCGGCGCAATTCTTTCTTTCCCGTCCAGCGGCCCTCGAATGGTTAAGGCAGTACACCGAGTGAAAAGTGAACCGGATCCCAGGCTCCATAACCTGGTCGAGGGCATTGTCCGGATCGCCAGCGGCGATCTGAGCACCCGCATTCCCCACTCGGGTGCGCGGGACGACGTCGCCGCCGTCATCGCCGGCATCAACCTGATGGCCGATGACCTGCAGACCATTTACCAGGAGCTTGAGGAGCGGGTCGACAGCCGGACCGCCATGCTCCGCGAAGCCCAGGTGGAACTCGAGCGGATGGCCCTGACGGACCCGCTCACCCAGCTGGCGAACCGCACCGCGTTGAACTCCGTCCTGAGCCACGCCCTGGCCGAGACCTCCCGCGGCGAGGCCCCGCCCGCGTTGCTGATCCTTGACCTGGACTCCTTCAAGGGCATTAACGACACGCTGGGCCACAGCGCCGGCGACGACGTCCTGCGGGTCATCGCCCGACGCCTCCAGGACGCCGTGCGCGTCACGGATACCGTCGCCCGGCTGGGCGGCGACGAGTTCGCCGTCATGCTGCCCAAATCGAACCTGGTCCGCGCCCGCCGGGTGGCGAACCGGATCCTGAAGGCACTGAACGAAAGCCTGGAGATCGGCGACCTGCGGATCACCTGCGGCACCAGCATCGGCGTGCGGGTAGCCGAACCCGGCCAGTCCGTGGACGACCTGGTGATGGAGGCGGACACCGCGATGTACGCGGCTAAGGCCCAGCCGCACAGCGGGATTAAGGTCTTCGAACCGGCCCTGCTCTACGCCCGCCGCCTGCAGAGCCTGATGGTGACCGAGATGCGCACGGCCATCCTCGAGGACCAGCTGGTGCTGCACTACCAGCCCGTCGTGGAGCTCGCGACCGGCCGAATGGAGGGCGTCGAGGCGCTCGTGCGGTGGAACCACCCCGAGCGCGGACTGCTGATGCCCGACCAGTTCATCCCGCTCGCCGAGGAAACCGGGATGATTGTGGACCTGGGCCACTGGGTGCTGAAGACCGCTGTGCGGCAGCTGCGGACCTGGCAGGAGGAGCTCCCGCTGGATGAGGACTTCTCCATGCGGGTCAACATCTCCACCACCGAGCTGCAGAACCTGGAGCTGATCGAGCACGTCCAGGACATTCTCCGCGAGACCGGCGTGGATGCCGCCAACCTCATCATCGAGCTGACCGAATCCATGGCGGTGACCGGCGGCGACGTGGACAAGTACTCGCTCAGCGGCCTGCGTCAGCTGGGTGTCCAGCTCGAAATCGACGACTTCGGCACCGGCTACTCGTCCATCAGCTACCTGCGGCGGCTGCCGGTGAACGTCGTCAAGATCGACCGGAGCCTCATCGATGGGCTGGGTACCGACGAGGAGCAGGGCCGGTTCGTCGAGGCGGTGCTGCACCTGATCCACGCCTGCGGGCTGCGGGCCGTGGCGGAGGGAATCGAGACGGCGGAGCAGGCCGATGAACTCGTGCGGCTGGGCTGCTCCAGCGGCCAGGGTTACTACTTCAGCAGGCCGGCCCCGGCCGAGACCGTTGCGGAGAACATTCTTTCCTGGAGCGCGGCCGCGGAGTAAGGCGATCTTTTCGTCTTCTGAACCGCAGAAAAGAGGCGCAAAACAAAGGGCGGGTGCCGGATCGAAATCCGTCACCCGCCCTCAGCGGCTAACCCCAGCGTTAGTTCTTCGGGGTGGAGTTCGGCCAGAAGCCGACAGCCTCGACGGAGCCCGTGTTCGAGCCGTTGGCGGACACGGCGGAAGCCGCGGAGACGCCTGCTGCAGCCAAGGCGCCGGCGACGAGGAGAGTTGCGAGGGTTTTCTTCATGGAGGGCTCCTGTTACTAAAGTGGCTGAAGTGACTCGTGTAATGCAGCTTCAGTATAGGGGCATTGGACACGCCGCACAGCAAGAATTCAGGATCTTTCAAAAAACTGTGCTAATCGTGCGTCGCTGAGGTTACGAGTCGGCGTAGTTTGCGTGCCGCGTTCCCCTTTTTCTTCGAATGCACTCGATACTGGTCTCATGCACTCCGTATCGCCGCTGTACGCCGCCGCCGAGCTCAAGGCGCACGAGCATCGGAGCAATCACGCCTTCGCAAAGGCGGCGGACAGCGCGCGAGAAGCAGCGGACATCGCACACCGAGACGGTGACAACACTTCCTCGTGGAACATGACGTTCCTTCAAGCAGAGAACCTCCTTGATGCCGACCGATTTGAGGACTGTGCAGGGCTGGCCAAGTATTTGCTTTCCGATGCACCGGGGTTCCGGCAGGCGCACGACTTAGCCCGCGCGCACGTTCTCTTGGCCCGCGCAAACCAAGGCGTAGGTCTACTTGAATTCGCTGCCGAAGAGGCACGCGCGGCCGTCGTGCTCACTGACGACGAGGCTCACATCGATATCAACGTCAAAGCACGCCAGGCGCTCATCGCTGCCTTGGCAGATGCCGGACAAATGGATGAGGCATGGAGGGAGAGTAAGATCCTCGCCTCCGTCATCTCCGACGAGGTCGATGAGCAACAAGCGGGCAAGGGCTATTGGGTGATAGGCAACGTGGCGTTCCTCTCCGAAAAGGTCTCGGAAGGGCTGCGCTATCACGAACTGGCGGCGGCGACTTTTTCCCCTGCGCGGGACCTGGACATCTGGGCGAAGTTCAATAAAGCGTCCGCGGCGATGCGGCTCGCAGCCAATGTCGCCGACGAAGACACACTTCGGTGTATCGAACGCGCCGAGCTGGCCACGGACATCATCGGAGGGAGTGAGAACGACCTTCTCCTTCTGCGGCTTATCCGCGGGCATTGGACTCTACTGGCAGGCGATCCGCAGACCGCGGCGGAAATGCTGCAGGAACTCTGCCGTAGTGGAGGAATGACGCCGCAAAACACCGGAGACTCCTGTTTCCTGCTCGGAAGGGCTTTGTTGGAGACTGGTGAAAAGAGTGCTGCGAGATGTGCTCTCGAAAAGGCTGCCGCTCACTTCGAGAATGCAGGCGCAAAGTTGCGCGCCGAGCAGGCCAGGGAGTTCATCGCCGTCGAACTGGGCCCCGTGTCACTGTGGTCACGGCTGTGGCGTGCGGCCGGCTTCGGCCGGCACTAGTCGGCAGCAGCTCCGCGCGCCGGGGCCGACTTACGGTTCAGGAACACGGCCGCGCCGCCGGCCAGCAGGTTGAGCAGCAACAGGACCCACCCGGCCACCGTGAGCGCGGAAGCGAGCGCCACCTGGCCGCCGTCGAGGGTGCCGGCCGACATCATGCCGTCGATCGCGGCATTCCCCCAGAGCCGCACCACGGCAAACAGCAGCGGCAGTGCCCAGAACGCCCAGCGCAGCGGCTTCCTGGCCACGTTCACCCCGATCAACAGCAGCCAGGTGAAGCCGAAGATCAGCGGGAAGAGCGTCCCGGCGGTCTTATGCACATAGTTCAACTGTCCGCGGGCGTCGTTATCCATGGCCGTGCGAAGCTGGTCAACGAACCCCTGGTCAAAGCCGCCGATCAGCGAATCGGGCATTGGCAGCCCGGCGCTGAGCTGGGTCAACTGGTTCAGGGTCAGGAGGTGCAGGTACCAAAACAGGAAGAGGCTCGCCACCACCCCGGCGATCAGGATCAGGTTGCCGTTGCTCTGCGCTTTCTGCGGCGTCCGGGAGGTGCTGGGGTTGATCACCGGAGGCAGCTGATGCTGGGGGAGGGCAGCGTTGGCGCCATGTTTTTTGAGCCGCTGGGCGGGTGTTTTGGCCATGGACCCATTATCGCCCCTGCACCCCGCCCCTATGCCCGGCGCCGGTAGGCTGAACGAATGAGCGAAACAGGCAGCAACGACTTCGGCCACAGCGACCTCGGCAGGCATCGGCTCGGACGGCACAGCGCCGCGGACCTCAGCCCCGACCTCGACGACGCCGAATTGGCGGCCGCGCTGGTCCGGGAGGCCGGAAACCTGGCCCTGCTGATGCGCCACGCCGGGCTGGAAGGCCACCAGAAGACCTCCGTGTCCGACGTCGTCACCGCCGCCGACCACGCCGCGGAAGCCTACGTCCTCGAACAGCTCCAGCGGTGCCGGCCCGAGGACGGCATCCTCGGCGAGGAGGGCGCCGCCAAGACCGGCACCAGCGGACGGACCTGGGTGATCGACCCGGTGGACGGCACCTACAACTTCCTGCACGGCTCCAGCTACTGGTGCTCCGCCCTGGCGCTCAAGGACGCAACCGGGCCGATCCTCGGGGCCATCTTCCAGCCCGAGGCGGATAAGCTCTGGCTCGGCGGCACGGACCACCCCGCCACCCTGAACGGGGAGCGGCTGACCGGTTTCGCCCCCGAGGGAGTAGCTCCGGCGAGGGACCAGGCGCCCCTCGCGGAGCAGGGTGCAGCCACCTACATCCACCCCACCTGGCTCGCGGACCCGATGTGCGCCATGCCCTGGCACGCGGCCGCCGTCTCCGCGGCATCGCTGCGGATGTTCGGATCCGGCTCCTGCGACCTGGCCCGCGTGGCCGACGGCGAACTCGACTGCTGGTTCCAGCACAGCTGCCCGGAATGGGACTGGCTGCCCGGCCAGGCGATCGTGCGGGCGGCCGGCGGCAGCACCGACGTCGTCCGCGTCAACGGGCTCGAGTGGTTCATCGCCGGGGGAGCGACGGCGGTGCGGGAGCTCCGCGCCGCGCTCCAGCGGGGGTCCGTGCAGTAGCCCCGAACCTCACCGTCGGTGGCACCACCTAGACTTGTTAACACCATGGATATGTTGTTTGACCCCTACGCCGACGGACCCTTCCAAGCAGCTGCGACCCCGGGCGCGCCCGCGAAAGCGGCGGCTCACGCGGGCGCCGGCACCGGGATGCCCGCCCTGGCGCACGGCCACGGGGGCGACGGCGGACAGGGCCATGCCGACGGCGAACGGCACCGGCTGCCCAGTGCCGAGGAGCTCCTCCAAGGCCTCAACCCGCAGCAGGAAGAGGCCGTCAAGCACGCCGGCGGCGCCCTGCTGATCGTGGCCGGAGCGGGGTCCGGAAAGACCCGGGTGCTCAGCCACCGCATCGCCTACCTGATCGCCACCCGGCGTGCGCACCACGGCGAGATCCTGGCCATCACCTTCACCAACAAGGCCGCCGCCGAGATGCGCGAGCGGATCGAGGCACTCGTCGGCGGCCGGGCAAAAACCATGTGGATTTCCACGTTCCACTCCTCCTGCGTCCGCATCCTGCGCCGCGAGGCCGCCAACGTGGGCCTGAACTCCAACTTCTCCATCTACGACTCGGCCGACTCGCTCCGCCTGATCACCCTGGTGGCCAAGAACCTGGACCTGGACCCCAAGAAGTTCGCGCCCAAGGCCATCCAGCACAAGATCTCCGCGCTCAAGAACGAACTGATCGACGCGGACAGCTACTCCTCCAGCGCCAACCACAACGACCCGTTCGAACAGGCCGTGGCGGAGGTTTTCAAGGGGTACACCCAGCGCCTGCGCCAGGCCAACGCCATGGACTTCGACGACCTGATCGCCGAGACCGTCTACATGTTCCGGGCCTTCCCGGCGCTCGCGGATTCCTACCGGCGCCGCTTCCGGCACGTGCTGGTGGACGAGTACCAGGACACCAACCACGCCCAGTACGCCCTGGTCCGCGAGATCGTCGGCGAGGGCGACGGCGCGGCGGAACTGACGGTGGTGGGCGACTCGGACCAGTCCATCTACGCCTTCCGCGGGGCGGACATTCGCAACATCGTGGAGTTCGAGAAGGACTACCCGGACGCGCGCACCATCAAGCTGGAGCAGAACTACCGCTCCACCCAGACCATCCTCAGCGCCGCCAACGCGGTCATCTCCCGCAACCCCAACCGGCCGGAGAAGCGGCTCTGGACGGCCGAGGGCGACGGCGAGAAGATCGTCGGCTACGTGGGTGAGAACGAGCACGATGAGGCCCAGTTCATCGCCAAGGAGATCGATCGGCTGCAGGACGAGGGCAACCTCCGGCCCGGCGACGTCGCGATCTTCTACCGCACCAACGCCCAGTCCCGGTCCATCGAGGACGTCCTGGTCCGCGTCGGCCTTCCCTACAAGGTGGTCGGCGGCACCCGCTTCTACGAGCGCAAGGAAATCAAGGACGCCCTGGCCTACCTGCGCGTCCTGGTCAACTCCGACGACGACGTCAACCTCCGCCGCATCCTCAATGAGCCCAAGCGCGGCATCGGCGACCGGGCCGAGGGTGCCATCGCCTCGTTGGCCCAGCGCGACCGCACCTCCTTCATGGCCGCCGCCCGCCGGGCCGACGAGGCGCCGGGCATGGCCACCCGCTCCGTGAATGCGGTCCTTGGCTTCGTGAAGATGCTGGATGACCTGGCGGAGGTGGCCGCCGGCTCCGGTGCGGCCGCGGCGCTCGAGGCGGTGCTGGAACAGACCGGATACCTCGCCACCCTGCGCTCCAGCACGGACCCACAGGACGAATCCCGGGTCGAAAACCTCGCCGAACTGGTCGCCGTCGTCCGTGAATACGAACGCGACAACCCCGAGGGCTCGCTCGGTGCCTTCCTGGAGCAGGTCTCCCTGGTAGCGGACGCGGACCAGATCCCGGACGCCCCGGGGGCGGACATTGACGCCGCCGTTGCCGAGGCCAAGCGGCTCGGCGTGGTCACCCTGATGACCCTGCACACCGCCAAGGGTCTCGAGTTCCCGGTGGTGTTCCTCACCGGCATGGAGCACGGACTCTTCCCGCACCAGCGTTCGGCCACGGACCCCAAAGAACTGGCGGAGGAACGCCGGCTCGCCTACGTGGGCCTGACCCGGGCCCGGAAGCGGCTCTACCTCACCCGCTCCGAGGTCCGGAACATGTGGGGGCAGAGCCAGTACAACCCCGCCAGCCAGTTCATCGAGGAGATCCCGGCCGAACTGGTCGAGTGGAAACGCGAGGGTACCAGCCACCAGGCGGCCAGCTGGGGCGGCGGGTCCATCGGCTCCAGCCGCTACAGCGGATCCTTCTGGGGCGCGGGCACAGCCCGCGGCACCGGGGCCGACTCCGCTGCCGGTTTTAATGCGGATGTCCCGGCGGCGATCGCCCGGAACCGGGTCCAGCCGCAGAAGGAGATCGTGGCCGTCAGCGTGGGGGACCGGGTCAATCACACGAGCTTCGGCGACGGCACCGTGCTGGCCGTCGAGGGCGCCGGGGACAAGACCGTCGCGAAGGTGACCTTCGCGGTGGGGGAGAAGCGCCTCCTGCTCCGCTACGCGCCGCTGACCAAGATCACGGCCTGACCGGCGCCACCGTCCGGCGGGGCTCCGCCCGGCGCCGGCTCCCGTGATTGGCATAATGAAGCCCATGCGTCGAACCAAGCAGGCCGCCCTCGCCGTCCTGGTGCTGCTCGCGGCCAGTGGCTGCAGCGTCACCCGGCAGGACCCGGACTACGTCCCGCCGGCGCCGTTGCCGGTCCTCGAGCAGCTCCGCCAGGCGCCGCTGACGGACCCGGCCACCCTCGGGGCGGGCACGGACGCCGTCAGCTTCGTGACCGCGGACCACACGGTCGCCTGCAGCCTCACCTCGGCCCGGGGCACCAGCATCAACCTCCCCTACGAGCCCAACAGCTTCACCGCGCCGGCCAACGCCAAGCTGGCCACCGTCCCCGTCGCGCACTGCGAACTCTCCGCCTACCCCCGCCCCGCCGCCCAGGACATCACCGATGACTGCGCCGGCACCGGGCTGGGCTACCTCGGCGGCACGGCGCTGCTCACCCCGGACAAGGCCGTCTACGGTGAATGCCGCTCCGGCGTCACCGCCCAGGAGGCCGAATACGGGCCAAAGGGGAGCCCCACCGGGCCGATCTCCCAGCTGGCGGTCCTGCCGGAGGGCGGCAACGTGGAGCGGAACGGCCTGCGCTGCTCCGCCTACGACGGTGGCGTGGCCTGCGGAAACGTCTCCGCGCAGGTCGCTTTCTTCGTCTCCCGCGACCGTTACGAGCTCATTAAGGGACCCGGCGCGACGCCCTCCGCGGCGGCTCCGAAGGCCTCAAAATCCCCGTAATGTAGGGGTTTTTCTACGCTCAATAGAATAGTGTCGTTACTCACATAACCTGTACTGTGGGTCGGGCTGCCCGCTCCAAAGGACTAGAGTTCCACAAGGAGCATTGCGTCGTGCGGCTCGTCTCCGGACCTGTCGCAGGGTGCCTTTAATCCGCAGCCCGGTCACCGCGAATCCGCGGCGAGCGGCTGTACAGAAACTACTTCGACGTAGAAGGACACTAAACCGTGGACCTGTTTGAATATCAGGCGCGCGATATGTTCGAGGCGCACGGTGTACCCGTGCTTGCTGGCATCGTGGCGCACACCCCTGAAGAAGCAAAGGCAGCTGCCGAGAAGATCGGCGGCGTAACTGTCGTCAAGGCACAGGTTAAGGTCGGTGGCCGCGGAAAGGCCGGCGGCGTTAAGGTCGCCAAGACCGCCGACGAGGCTCTGGAACACGCCACCAACATCCTCGGCATGGACATCAAGGGCCACACCGTCAACACGGTGATGATCGCCCAGGGTGCCGACATCGCCGAGGAATTCTACTTCTCCGTCCTGCTGGACCGCGCCAACCGCAACTATCTGGCCATGTGCTCGGTTGAGGGCGGCATGGAAATCGAGCAGCTCGCCGTCGAACGCCCGGAAGCGCTGGCCAAGGTTGCCATCGACCCGGCCGTCGGCATCGACCAGGCCAAGGCCGACGAAATCGTCAACGCCGCCGGCTTCGCCGAGGAACTGCGCGGCAAGGTCGCCGCCGTGATCCTCAAGCTTTGGGACGTCTTCAAGAAGGAAGACGCCACCCTGGTCGAGGTCAACCCGCTGGTCAAGACCGGCGCCGGCGACATCGTCGCCCTGGACGGCAAGGTCTCGCTGGACGAGAACGCCGACTTCCGCCACCCGAAGCACTCCGCCCTGGAGGACAAGGACGCAGCGGACCCGCTGGAGGCCAAGGCCAAGGCGCAGGACCTGAACTACGTCAAGCTCGACGGCGAGGTGGGCATCATCGGTAACGGTGCCGGCCTGGTCATGTCCACGCTCGACGTCGTCGCCTACGCCGGCGAGAAGCACGGCAACGTCAAGCCCGCCAACTTCCTGGACATCGGCGGTGGAGCCTCCGCCGAGGTCATGGCCGCCGGCCTGGACGTCATCCTCGGCGACGAGCAGGTCAAGGCCGTGTTCGTGAACGTCTTCGGTGGCATCACCGCCTGCGACGCCGTCGCCAAGGGCATTGTCGGCGCTCTCGCCGAACTGGGCTCCTCCGCAAACAAGCCGCTGGTCGTCCGCCTCGACGGCAACAACGTCGAGGAAGGCCGCCGCATCCTGGCCGAGGCCAACCACCCGCTGGTTACCCTGGCCGCCACCATGGACGAGGGCGCCGACAAGGCCGCCGAGCTCGCCAACGCAGCGAAGTAAGGGACGCGACATGTCTATCTACCTCAACAAGGACTCCAAGGTCATCGTCCAGGGCATCACCGGCGGCGAAGGCACCAAGCACACCGCCCTGATGCTCAAGGCCGGCACCAACGTCGTCGGCGGCGTCAACGCCCGCAAGGCCGGCACCACCGTCGTCCACGGCGACAAGGAAATCAACGTCTACGGCACCGTCAAGGAAGCCATGGCGGAGACCGGCGCCGACGTCTCCATCGTCTTCGTGCCGCCGGCTTTCACCAAGGACGCCGTCGTCGAGGCCATCGAGGCCGGCATCGGCCTGGTCGTCGTCATCACCGAGGGCGTTCCGGTTCAGGACTCCGCCGAATTCTGGGCCCTGGCCCAGTCCAAGGTGGACGCCAACGGCAAGCAGGTCACCCGCATCATCGGACCGAACTGCCCCGGCATCATCACCCCCGGCGAGGCCCTGGTCGGCATCACCCCGGCCAACATCACCGGCAAGGGCCCGATCGGCCTGGTCTCCAAGTCCGGCACCCTGACCTACCAGATGATGTACGAACTGCGTGACCTGGGCTTCTCCACCGCCATCGGCATCGGCGGGGACCCGGTCATCGGCACCACCCACATCGACGCCCTCGAGGCCTTCGAGGCCGACCCCGAGACCAAGGCGATCGTCATGATCGGCGAAATCGGCGGCGACGCCGAGGAGCGTGCGGCCGACTACATCAAGGCCCACGTCACCAAGCCGGTTGTCGGCTACGTGGCCGGCTTCACCGCCCCCGAGGGCAAGACCATGGGCCACGCAGGCGCCATCGTCTCCGGCTCCGCGGGTACGGCGCAGGCCAAGAAGGAAGCCCTCGAGGCTGCCGGCGTGAAGGTCGGCAAGACGCCGTCCGAGACCGCCAAGCTGCTGCGCGAAGTGTTCGCCGCGCTCTAGGCCACAGCACCACAACGCGGGGCCCACCCCGCCCGTCCGGTTTCGCCGGGCGGGCCGGGGTGGCCCCGCGTTTGTGGTTTAAGCGGCGGGTCCTAGCCGACCAGGTTGTCGGCCGCCTGGTCCATGTGCTCGCGGATGGTTTTCCGGGCCAGCGACGCGTCACCGGTCTCGATGGCGGCGACGATGTCGTGGTGCCGGTCCACGCTCATGTTCCGCACGCCCTTATCCAGGCCGGCGAACATGATGGACATCCGGATGGATCCTTCCAGGGATTCCCAGGTGTGCAGCAGGGTTTCGTTGCCGGTGAGGCGGCAGAGGGTGCGGTGGAAGTCGAGGTCCCGCTCCACCCGGGCCTGCAGCCCTTCCGCCTCGGCGGTGCGCATGGCGTCGACCGCAGTCCGCAGCGCAGCGATCACCTGCTCGCGGTCATGGAGTTCGCAGAGGCTGCGGGCGGCCAGGCTTTCCAGCGCCGCGCGGACGGCGTAGATGTCCCGGATTTCCTTCTCGTCCAGGTGGCGGACGGACAGCCGGCCCCGCGGGCCCGCCGAGAGCAGACCCTCCTGCTCCAGCTGCCGCAGCGCCTCCCGCAACGTTCCGCGGCTGATGTGCAGCATCTCGGAGAGCTCGGTTTCGACCAAATGCCGGCCCGGCTCCAGGTCGCCGCTGGTAATGGCGGTGCGCAGGGAGGACACGGCCTGTTCCCGCAGGCTCTTCTTCTCCAGCCCGAGGAGGGGGAGGGAGGTGGATGCTCCGGTCATGGGGTGGTCCTCTGTGTTAATGGTCGACTGTCTACAGTTGCCTGTGCTCCGATAGTACGACAAGGGGCACGGATCGGGACCTCCCGACTCCGTGCCCCTTGTCCCGGCCGGGTATCAGCCGAGTTCCGCCAGCACCTTGGCAACGATCCGGTCCACCGCGAGGCCGTAGCGCTCGTGCAGGGTGGGCAGCGCGCCGGCGTCGAGGAACTGATCCGGCAGGGCCATCGGAACCACCCGCTTGCCGAGCCCCGCGGTGACGACGGCGGAGGCCACCGTTTCAAACAACCCGCCCACCACCGAGTGGTTCTCCAGCGTCACGGCGAGCCGATCGGTGTTGATTTCCGTGAGGACGGTGGTGGCGTCGAACGGCTTGATCGTCGGGGTATGGACGACGGCGACGTCCACATTGTGCGCCGCCAGCGCCTTCGCCGCCTGCAGCGCCCGCATGGTCATCAGGCCGGAGGAGACGAACACGACGTCGTTGCCGCCGCGCAGCACCTTGGCCTTGCCCAGCTCGAAGGTGTAGCCGTACTCATCCAGCACCGTGGGCACGTTGCCGCGCAGCAACCGCAGGTAGGTGGGCCCGTCCGAGCCGGCCAGCTGCGGGACGGCCTGCTCGATGTCCACCGAATCGCAGGGGTCCACGATGGTCAGGTTCGGCATGCCGCGGAAGATTGCCATGTCCTCGGTGGCCTGGTGGCTGGGGCCGTAGCCGGTGGTCAGGCCCGGCAGGCCGCCGACGATGTTGACGTTCAGGTTCGGTTCGGCCGCGTCGAGGCACAGGAAATCGTAGGCGCGGCGGGCGGCAAACACCGAATACGTCGAGGCGAAGGGGACCAGCCCGGTCTCGGCCAGGCCGGCCGCGGCGCCGAAGAGCAACTGCTCGGCCATGCCCAGCTGGAAGAACCGTTCGGGGAACGCCTGGGCGAAGATGTGCATGTCTGTGTATTTGCCCAGGTCTGCGGTGAGGCCCACGATCCTGTCGTTCTCCTGTGCGGCCTTGACCAGGGCGTGCCCGAACGGGGCGCTGGCGGTCTTCTGGCCCGGGTCGGCGAAGGAGGCGATCATGGCCGAGGTCTTCAGTTTCGGTTTGGCCGTGCCGGCCGCGGACGCCGGGGCGGCAGGGGTGGTGGTGCTCATGCTGACGCTTCTCCTTCGTATCCGGCGGTGAGCTGCTCGCGGCAGATCTGCCATTCGTGTTCCTCGATGCGCATGAAGTGCGCCTTTTCGCGGTTCTCCAGCAGCGGGACTCCGCGGCCCACCTTGGTGTCGCACAGGATGACGGAGGGGCGTCCGACGGCGGCGGCCTGGGCGGCGGCGTTGTCGAACGCCGCCAGCAGCGCGCCGACGTCGTTGCCGTCCACCCGCTGGGTGTACCAGCCGAAGGCTTCCCACTTCTCGGTGACCGGTTCGGTGCGGAGCACCGTGTCGGTCTTGCCGTCCGCCTGCAGGGCGTTGATGTCGACCATGGCCGTGAGGTTGCCCAGCTGGTGGTGGTGCGCCCCCATGGCGGCCTCCCAGGTGGAGCCCTCATCCAGCTCCCCGTCGGAGAGGAAGTTGAAGATCCGGGCGGTGGACCCCTGGTAGCGCAGGCCCAGGGCCATGCCGACGGCGATGGTCAGGCCGTGGCCCAGGGAGCCCCCCGAGATTTCCATCCCCGGGGTGTAGGTGGACATCCCGGACATGGGCAGCCGCGAGTCGTCCGAGCCATAGGTCTCCAGTTCCTCGACCGGGACGACTCCGGCCTCGGCCAGGGCCGCGTAGTGACCGATCGCGTAGTGGCCGGTGGAGAGCAGGAAGCGGTCGCGGGCTTCCCAATGCGGGTCCTCGGGCCGGAACCGGAGCTGGTCGCGGTAGACGGTGGCGAGCATGTCGGCGGCACCGAGGGCCTGGCCGACGTAGCCCTGGCCCTGTACCTCGCCCATCATGAGGGCGTGGTGCCGGATCCGGTAGGCGGCGGCGGCGATCTTCTGCGCCCGCTCGGCGCTCACCGCGGTGGTCGGTGTGTGTCGCTGCGGTGTTTGGCCCTGCTGTGGTTGTCCCTGTTGTGGTTGTCCCGGAGGGACGGCGTCCTGGAGGGTTTCTGTAGGCATTGCTGACTCCGTGGTGGTGTGGTCCGTGCCGGTCATTCAGGCGTTGACGGTGCTGGGGGTGCTTTTGGTGGCCTCGTCGGCCAGTTCGCGTTCCCGCTTGCCCCAGGTTTCGCGGGTGGCTATCGCGGCCCAGAGGCCGATCAGGGCGTAGGCACCGAAGAGCAGCGCGGGACCCATCCAGCCGAAGCTGACGAACAGCAGGGTGGTGATGAACGGGGTGAAGCCGGAGACCATGGCGGAGATCTGGTAGGCCAGGCTGGCACCGGAGGCGCGGGTCTTGGCCTGGAAGAGCTCCGGGAACCAGGCGCCCTGGGCGCCGGCCAGCGAGTTCTGGCACACCGCGTAGGAGATGACGATGGTGAGGATGATGGCGATGAATAGGCCGGTGTTGACCAGCAGGAACATCGGGATCGCGAACAGGGCCGCGAAGGCGGTGGACCAGACGTAGAGCGGGCGGCGGCCGATCCGGTCGGTCAGCGCCGCCCAGGCCTGGGTGGCGAAGATGCCGATGGCCGAGGCAATGCAGAGAGCGATCAGTGTCTGGCTCTTATCCGCCAGGTGCTGGCTGTTGAGGTAAGAAATCATGTACGTGATGGACACGGCGTAGCCGGCGGTCTCGGCGATCCGGAGGCCGATGCCCTTGACGATGTTGCGCCAGTCCGTCCGGATGACCTCCACGATGGGGGCCTTCACGATTGCCCCGCTGTCCTTGACCTCATCGAAGACCGGGGACTCGGGAACCTTGGATCGAATGACCAGGCCCACGGCCACCAGCAGGATGCTGGCCAGGAACGGAATGCGCCAGGCGAGTTCGCCGCCGAGCTGGACGCTGAAGAGGAACGTCAGGTTGGCCAGCAGCAGGCCGACGGGGAAGCCGGCCTGGACGATGCCGGTGTACTTGCCCTTGGCCTTCCACGGCGCGTGCTCGTAGCTCATCAGGATGGCCCCGCCCCACTCGGCGCCAAAGGCCAGGCCCTGGACGATGCGGACGAACACCAGCAGCGCCGGAGCCATCAGCCCCACCGCGGCGTAGGTGGGCAGCAGGCCGATGGCGAAGGTGGCGAGGCCCATCAGGATGAGGGAGGCCACGAGGACGGGTTTGCGGCCGACCTTGTCACCGAGGTGCCCGCCGATGATGCCGCCGAGCGGGCGGGCGGCGAAGCCGACGCCGAGGGTGGCGAAGGAAGCGAGGGTGCCGGTCACCGGATCCGTGCCGGGGAAGAAGGCGGTGCCGAAGTACAGCGCCGCAGCTGTGCCGAAACCGATGAAGTCGTACGTCTCAATCACGGCCCCCACGCCGGATCCGATGGCCACCCGCCGGGCGTCCTTGGTGCCGTGGACCGGGCCTCGCATGCTCAGAGCATCTTTGCTCATGGTGGTTCCCTTTCGAAAAGCGGCTGAAGGAGGTCCGCCGCTGTCGACTGTTAACAAATGATATGGCAAGTGTGACCTTCATCATGGTCACTGTCAACAGTCAACTATGACGGTTGACTGTCGACAGTAGACGGGACTAGAGTGGTGCCCGTCACTACGACAGCCGCACATCAAAGGACCAGCGATGTTCCACACAAGACTCGGATGCTCATCCATCAGCTTCCGGCACCTGAAGCTCGGGCCGGCCCTGGCCACCATGGGGGACCTGGGCTTCGAGGAGATTGACCTGGGCGCCCTGCCCGGCGTTTGCGACCACGTGCCCTACGACCTGGACGCGTCCGCGGTGGCGGCGGTCGCGGCCACGGTCAACGGCTCCGGGCTCCGGACCCGGTCGGTCAACGGGGACATCGGTGACCTGAATGCCCTCCTGAACGCGGCGGGGGAGCGACGGAGGCGCCGGCACCTGGACGCCCTGCTCACCCTCACCGCAGCCGTCGGAGCCACGGCCCTGGTCCTCCCGTGCGGCGCCCTGGGCCACGCACCCATCGGCGGCAGCCTGGACCAGGACCTCGACCTCGTGGCAGCCCGGCTCGCCGGCGCCGCCGAACGGGCCGCCGGGTTCGGCGTCGAACTCTGGACCGAATCCCTGCACTTCCTCCGGCTCTGCTGGAACCTGGACCGGGCCAGCCGGCTGGCTGACCGGCTGGCGGGCTCCGGCGTCGGGATCGTCATGGACTTCAGCCACATCGTCGCCGCGGGCGAGGACCTCGAGGCCTACCTGGACCGGCACCGGGACCGGATCAGCCACGTCCACCTGCGCGACGCCGTGCCGGGCAACATCAACCTCAGTATCGGCAACGGCGACGCTGACTTCGCCGGCGGACTTCGGCGGCTCGCCGCCGACGGGTATGCCGGCCACTTTTCCCTCGAGTTGGAAACCCGGGACGTCACCAACGACGAACGCCCCGCGGCCACCGCCAAGGCGGCCAGCTTCATTACCGACCTCATCTGACCTGCACACACCCAAGGAGCACCACCATGACCACCATCCAGCGCACCGCCGTCCTCACCGGAGCCACCTCCGACCGGGGTATCGGCATCACCACCGCCCGCCGCTACGCCCGGGAGGGCTGGGCGGTGGTGATCCTCGACCTCGACGGCGAGAAGTCGGCCAAGGTCGCCGCCGAGATCGGCAACGACTTCAACGTCCCCGCCTTCGGGCACGAGATCGACGTCGCCAACGAAGCCTCCGTGACCGCCGCGCATTCCGCCGTCGCCGCCGAGGTGGCTGCCGGGAACCTCCCGCCGGTCGGCGCCCTGGCCAATATCGCCGGAATCACCTCGCCGGTTCCGTTCCTGGAGACCACCCTTGAGCTCTGGCACAAGATCATGGACGTCAACGCCACCGGCACCTACCTGGTCACCAAGGCCTTCCTGCCGGACATGATCGCCAACGGCTGGGGCCGGATCGTGAACATGTCCTCCGTCTCCGCCCAGCGCGGCGGCGGCGTCTTCGGGAAGGTGCCCTACTCCGCGGCCAAGGCGGCCATCCTCGGTTTCACCAAGGCCCTGGCCCGCGAGCTCGGCACCACCGGAGTCACCATCAACGCCATTACCCCCGGCGCCGTCGACACCAACATCCGGGTGGGCAGCACCGCGGAGCAGGAAGCGGCCATCAACGCAGGGATCCCGCTGGGCCGCAACGCCAGCACCGAGGAGGTCGCCTCCGTCATCACCTTCCTCTCCTCCGAGGACTCCGCCTACCTCACCGGCACGACCATCGACATCAACGGCGGCAGCCACCTGCACTAGCAGTCCGCCACCTAGCCCACCCGACCACCCGGACGCCGGAGAACCACCATGACGAAAATCTTCAACGACCCCTCAGCATTCGCCGAGGAAGCCCTGACCGGCTTCTGCGACGTCCACGCGGACCTGGTCCGGCCGGTTGCCGGCGGAGCCGTCCGCCGGCGACGCCCGGCGCAGCCGAAGGTCGCCGTCCTCGCCGGCGGCGGCTCGGGCCACTACCCTGCCTTCGCCGGGTTGATCGGCGCGGGTCTGGCCGACGGCGCCGTGGTGGGGAACATCTTTACCTCACCATCCGCCCAGCAGGCCTACTCGGTGGCGAAGGCCGCCGAATCCGGCGCCGGCGTCGTCTTCGCCTACGGCAACTACGCCGGGGACGTGATGAACTTCGGCCTGGCCAGTGACCGCCTGGCCGCCGAGGGGATCGCCGTGGAGAACGTCCTGGTGACGGACGACATTGCCAGTGCCCCCGCGGCGGAGGCGGCTAAGCGCCGGGGCATCGCCGGCGACTTCACCGTCTTCAAGGTGATGGGTGCGGCCGCGGACGCCGGCGCCACCCTGGCCGAGGTGGTCCGCCTGGGCCGCAAGGCGAACGACCTGACGCGGACTATCGGCAGCGCGTTCGGCGGCTGCACCTTCCCGGGTGCAGGGGAGCCGCTGTTCTCCCTTCCCGCAGGCCAGATGGGACTTGGTCTGGGCATCCACGGTGAACCGGGGCTGCACGATACGGACCTGCCGTCGGCCGCGGAGCTGGGCCGGGAACTGGTGGCCCGGGTCCTGGCGGAGAAGCCCGAGGGGGCGGGGGACCGGCTGGCCGTCATCCTCAACGGGCTCGGCTCCACCAAGCACGAGGAGCTCTTTGTGCTCTGGGGTGCCGTCGCGCCGTTGCTCCGCGCCGCGGGGCACACCCTGGTCATGCCGGAGGTCGGCGAGCTGGTTACCAGCCTGGACATGGCCGGGGTATCGCTCACGGTCACCTGGCTGGACCAGGAGCTGGAGCCGCTGTGGACGGCGGCGGCGGAAACGCCGGCGTTCCGCCGTGGTGCGGTGGCGGCCGGGTCCGGGCCTGCCGCCGATGAGGACACGGACGACGCCGGCGCCGGGCCCGCATCGTTTGAGGCAGCCGACGCCTCCCGTGGCTTCGCGGCGTCCTGCATCGAGGCCCTGACGGCGGCCCAATCAACCCTGCATGGGGCCGAGCAACGGCTGGGCCGGATGGACGCCGTCGCCGGCGACGGCGATCACGGCCGCGGCATGGTCCGCGGCATCGACGCCGCCGTTTCCGCCGCCGCCGAGGCCTTCGACCATGGGGCGGGAGCGGGCGACGTCCTCGCCGCCGCCGGCGACGCCTGGGCGGACAAAGCCGGCGGGACCTCCGGGGTGCTCTGGGGCGCGGGCCTGCGCGCCTTCGGCGAGGCGGTGGGAAACACCGCCGCCCCCGACGCCGCCGCCGTCGCATCTGCCGTGACGGCGTTCGCGGACCGCATCGTCCAGCTCGGCAAGGCCGAACCCGGCGACAAGACCATGGTGGACGCGCTCCTGCCGTTCGCCGCCTCCTTCACCCGCGCGGTGGAGGACGGCGCCGACCCGGGCCGGGCCTGGCAGGCGGCGGCCGGCGAAGCGGCCTCGGCGGCGGAGGCTACTGCAGACCTGCTGCCCCTCAAGGGCCGGGCCCGCCCGCTGGCCGGGAAGAGCCTCGGCACCGCGGACCCCGGTGCCACCTCCCTGGCCATGGTCTTCGGCGTCATGGGCCCGCACCTCACCATCAGCACCGCCACCCCCGCCGCTGCGGGAGCCGGACAATGACATCGAAGGAGCACAGCATGGGACTGCGACTGATCGTGGGCGCGGACGAGGCCGGCGTGGACTACAAGGACCGGGTCTTGGAAGACCTGCGCAAGGACCCGCGGGTCAGCGAGGTCATCGACATCGGCGTCCGCCGCGGCGACGACCCCGACGACTTCACCCGGCCCTACCCCTACGTCGGCATCGCCGCCGGCGAAATGATCCGCGACGGCGCCGCCGACCGGGCCATCCTGTTCTGCGGGACAGGCATCGGGGTGGCGATCGCCGCGAACAAGGTCGAGGGAATCCGCGCCACCGCCGCCCACGACTCGTTCTCCGTGGAACGCTCCATTCTGTCCAACGACTGCCAGGTCCTGACCATGGGCCAGCGCGTCGTCGGCATCGAACTCGCGCGCCGGCTGGCCGCCGAGTGGATCGGCTACACCTTCGATCCGTCGTCCGCGTCGGCGGCCAAGGTCCGGGTACTGACCGACTTCGAGTGCTGCTAGGGCGGGTTCGTCCGGCCCCTCAGGCCGTGGCGCCGGCCAGCAGTTCCTCGAGCCGCTCGTAGCCCTCGCTGACGCCGCCTTCCATCCCGGACTGGGCCATGCCGTCCCGGGCCTCCATGCTGGGGTAGACCGCATGGGCGCTGAGCCGGGTGCGGCCGCCGCCGAGATCCGTGAAGGTCATGAATTCGATGCTGACCACGTCCGGGTAGCCGTCGAATTCAAAGGTCTGAATGGCGAACTCGTTCTCCCGGACCGTGTGGAAGACGCCGCTGAAAACGTGCGGGACGCCGTCGTGCCCGGTGTGGGTGTAGCTGTAGCTGCCGCCGGTGTGGAAGTCGTAGTGGTCCACCTCCATGCTCATCCCGCGCGGGCCAAGCCACTGCACGATCAGGGCGGGGTCCTTGTGGGCGCGGAACACGTCCGCCACGGGGAAGTCGAAGTCCCGTTCGAAGTCGATGAAGGGCAACCCTTCCGGGACGCTGAGTTTCAGGGCGTTGCTCATGATGAGTCCTTTGCCTGGGTGCCGCGTGCTGCGGCCTGGGTGTGGAGCGCGGCGTCGAGGCTGCGGAACTGCTCCTCGCGGACCAGCCGGTACTGGTCGATCCATGCGGTGAGTGCCTCCAGCCGCGCGGGGTCCAGGTGGACGGGCCGGCGCTGGGCGTCGCGTGTGCGCGTGACGAGCCCCGCCTGTTCGAGGACCTGGATGTGCTTCGAGACCGCCTGCTTGGTGATCGCGAAGGGTTCCGCCAGTTCATTCACCGTGGCCGGCCCCCGGCTGAGCCGGGCGATGATCCTGCGGCGGACGGGATCGGCCAGCGCCAGGAAGGCGGAGTCGAGCTGGTCGTCGTCGTGGACCATGAAGTGCCCCCTCAAAGCCGGAGGTGCAGCCGCGGTGCGTGGCATGCCATCGAGTGGTCAGCGGGAAGTAGTCAACTCATCGCTTGATCAACCAGGTGGTTGTTTAAAGGTACCGCCGCGGGCGCGCATGCGCCAGACCCGGAGTGGCGGATACCTCGAGCGGGACCGGCTCTCCGGGCCGCTTCCCTCCCCGGACTCAGGCGACGGCGTGCAGCCGGGGGAGGGCATCCACCAGTGGGGCGAGTTCCGGGATGTCCTGCGCCGCCGCCAGGGCGCGCTCCAGTGTGCCGTCGTGGACCGGCCGGGCCTGCTCCAGGAGCGCGATGCCGCTGGCCGTGAGTTCGGTATAGATGCCGCGGCGGTCGTCATCGCAGAGGATCCGGGTCAGCAGGCCCCGGTCCTCCAGCCGGTTTACCAGCCGGGTGGTGGCGCTCGCGCTCAGTGCGGTCGCGCGGGCGAGCTGCTGCATCCGCATGTGCCAGCCGTCCTGGCGGCTGAGTGCGTCCAGAACTGTGTACTCGACGACCGAGAGTTTCGCCTCGGCCTGCAGGGCCCGTTCCAGCTCCGTCTCGATCAGTCCATGCAGGGCCGCGAGGGTGCGCCAGCCTTGTGCGCGGACCTCCACGGCGTCGTCCTTGATGCCCATTCGCGTGCTTCCTTTCCCAATCGGACCGTCCGCGGCACCGTCGAGTGCCCGGCCGACCCAAAGTAGTTGCTTGCGCGCTATAGTTGCGTGTGCAACAATAAATAACGCGTCTGCAACTAATAGCTTACGCGTCCCCCCACTTTCAGTACAGTTTTCGAAGGAGTCATCCATGCCTATCGGCCTGATAGCACTCGCCCTCGGCGGGTTCGGAATCGGACTCACCGAGTTCGTCATCATGGGCCTGCTGCCGCAGGTCGCCGCGGATTTCCACGTCACCGAGGCGGTCGCCGGCTGGCTCATCTCCGGGTACGCGCTCGCCGTCGTCGTGGGGGCGCTGGCCTTGACCGCCGCCGTGACCCGGTTCGAGCGCAAGCCCGTGCTGGCCGCCCTGATGGTGTTGTTCATTGCCGGCAACCTCATCTCCGCCCTCGCACCCGGCTACACCGTCATGATGGTGGGCCGGATCATCGCCGCACTCGCGCACGGTGCCTTCTTCGGCATCGGCGCGGTGGTCGCCGCCAGCATGGTCGCGCCCACCAAGAAGGCCGGCGCCATCGCCATCATGTTCACCGGCCTGACCGCCGCGAACGTCCTGGGCGTCCCCTTCGGCACCATGCTGGGCCAGGCGGCGGGGTGGCGCTCCACCTTCTGGGCCATCACCGTCATCGGGGTCCTGGCACTGGCCGGCATCCTGGCTCTGGTCCCGCGGACCGGTGCCGGCGACACCGGCGCTGGTTCTACCGCAGGCGGTTTGCACGGTGAGCTCCGTGCCTTCCGGTCCGGACAGGTCTGGCTGTCCATCCTGGTCACCATCCTGGGTTACGGCGGCATGTTCGGCGCCTTCACCTACATCGCCTTCACGCTGACCGAGGTCACCGGCTTCTCCGCCGCGACCGTCCCGTGGCTGCTGATCGTCTTCGGCGTGGGACTGTTCATCGGCAACACCATCGGCGGCAAGGCCGCCGACCGGAACGTGGACCGCACCCTGCTGGTGGTGCTCGCTGCCCTCGTCGTGGTGCTCGTGAGCTTCGCCCTCACTGCCGCCAACCAGCCGATGACCATCGCCTCCATGGTGCTGCTGGGCGGCTTCGGCTTCGCCACCGTCCCCGGCCTGCAGATGCGCGTCATGAAGTACGCGGACAGCGCCCCCACGCTGGCCTCGGGCGCCAACATCGGCGCGTTCAACGTCGGCAACGCCCTGGGCGCCTGGCTGGGCGGCTTCACCATCACCGCCGGCCTGGGTTACACCTCCCCGATCTGGGCGGGCGCGGCCACCACGCTGGCCGGGCTCGTGGTGATGGCCGTCGCCGCCGCCGGCGCCGCGAAGCGGGCACGGAACGTCCCCGCGCGGAGCGGGGACACGAAGAGCGACGCCATGAACGACGACGGCGCCGCCGCCGCGGAAACCGCGGAGCCGGTGGCCGCGGGCCGGGGCTAGGCTCCCGCCCGGTCTGCCGGCACCCGATGCCGGCAGACTGCCACGAACGCCGCGAACGGCGCCAGCCGCTCGGCCTCGGGAAGTTCGGCGGCCTCGGGGTGCCATTGCACCGAGGCCACCCAGCGCGCCGGATCCTCCAGTGCCTCCACGGTCCCGTCGTCGGCGAGAGCCGTGACCACCAGGCCGTCGCCCACCCGGGCGACGGCCTGGTGGTGTCCGGAGGCGATCCGGACCCGCTCGGGATTCCAGCCCGCGTACAGGGCGGCGACCTTCGATCCGGCCACGATGTCCACGTCGTGCCAGGCCCACGGCCCGGAATCGTGGTCCGGAGCGCCGGACGGGCCGGCCTCCCGGTGCGGCACCGCGCCCGGGTCCATGTCCTGGACCAGGGTGCCGCCGTAGAGCACGTTCAGCAGCTGGTGGCCCCGGCAGATGCCCAGCAGCGGCACACCGGCCTCCATCGCCGCCCGGGCCACCGCCTGGTCCAGCCGGTCCTGGCCGGCGTTCACGTCGTAGCACGTGCCGCCGTCGGTCTCCCCGTAGAGGACAGGGTCGAGGTCCCCGCCGCCGGGCAGGATGACGCCGTCGAGTCCGCTCACGCCCTCCGCATCGGTCAGGAGCACCGGCTCGCCACCGGCCTCGCGCAGCAGGGCCACGATGTAGTCGAAGAGCTCGTTGGCCTCGCCCACCCTGGGGTCCGGATCGGAGGAACTGCTGAGCCGGACGGGCACCCCGATGCGGGGACCGCCGGCGGAGGAAGACGGAATCTGCATGCCTCATTCTGCACCACGTTCCGGGCCCCGCCGCGGTGCCCGTCCCGCGCGCGCCGGAGGCTAGGATGGCCGGATGAACAACCGGTACCTGATCTCCCGCAGCCGCTTCATCGCCGCCTCACCGGAGGAGATCTTCGAGGTCCTCGCCACGCCCGCGCTGCACAGCGAGATCGACGGTTCGGGCACGGTCAAGGGCGCCCAGCCGCGCGGCCCGGAACGGTTGGGTCCGGGCGCCAGGTTCGGCATGGAGATGAAGATCGGTGTGGACTACAAGATCCTCAACACCATCTGCGAGTTCGAGGAGGGCTGGCGCATCGCGTGGCGGCACTTCTACGGCCACATCTGGCGGTACCTGCTGGAACCGGCCACCGAGGCCGGCGTCCAGGGGACCCTGGTGACCGAACAGTGGGACGCCCGCCCGGTGCGCGGCCGGTTTCTGCTGCGCTTGGCCGGGTACCTGCGCCGGCATCCGGCGAACCTGGAGCAGACCCTGCTCCGGCTGGACCGGTACCTGGCCGCCCGCGCACCCCGGGACGTTCCCGCCCCGGACGCCCGGGCGTAGCGCCGGATGAGCGCCGCCCGCAGCCTGCACCCCAGCCCCCGCACCCTTGAGGTCGAGAGCCTGGAGAGCTTCGACCGGCTGCTGTCCGGCGGCGCCCGGTCCCTGCATGGCTGGCACCTGCAGTCCCTGGACCTGCGCGGCCGGCGCGCGGTGTTGGAGGCCGCCGACGTCCAGGGCGCCGTCTTCCTCGGCTGCACCTTCGACGACGGCGTCGAGGCCATGCTTCGGGCCGGCGGCGCACTGATCTTTCCCCGGCTGGAAAAGGTCCCGTTCGATCCGTACCGCGGAACGCTCTACACCCCGGAGGAGCTCTACGCCGGCATCGCGGACACCCCCTACGAGGACACTCCGGACGCGCGGATCTACCACTGGAGCATCCACTCCGGGCAGCGCCGCCGGCTCGATGCCACGCTGGCCGCCGCCCTCCACGACCACGCGATCGGGGACGCCCTCGACGAGTTCACCCGGTCCGATGTGGTCCGCGGAAAGACCCTGGTGGGGGTGATGGGCGGCCACACGGCCACCCGGGGAGCGGCCGGCTTCACGGAGGCCGCGCTGCTTGGGCGGCTGCTGGCCCGCGCGGGGCGGCTGGTGGCCACGGGCGGCGGACCGGGCGCCATGGAGGCCGCCAACCTGGGCGCCTACCTCAGCGGCGCGGCCGACTCCGACTTCCGGCAGGCGCTGGGGGACTTGGCCGCGGTTCCCGGCTTCCGCCCGTCCGTGTCGGCCTGGGCCCGGGCGGCCGCCGCCGTCGTCGAGCGCCACCCGGACGGGACGCCGTCGCTGGGCGTCCCCACCTGGTTCTACGGCCACGAACCGCCCAACTACTTCGCCACCCACATCGCCAAGTACTTCGCGAACTCCATCCGCGAGGCGGTCCTGCTGGAGCTGTGCAACGGCGGGATCGTCTTCCTGCCAGGCTCCGGCGGCACCATCCAGGAGATCTTCCAGGATGCCTGCGAAAACTACTACGCCGCGCCGGAGACCATCACGCCCATGGTCCTGGTGGGGCGGGAGCACTGGCTGCGACGCTACCCGGCGTGGCCGTTGCTGCAGAGCATCGCCTCGGGCCGGCGGATGGAACGGCGGGTCTTCCTGGTGGACACCGTCGAGGAAGCGCTGGCCGTCCTGGACGCCTGAGCCGGCCTAGAGATCCTTGCGGCAGGGCACCCGGCCGAGTTCATAGAGGCCGTTCAGGTCGCCGGCGGCCAGTCCGTCCGGGGCGCCGATCTCCGGATACATCAACTGGTTTGGGTCGGTGACGTGCTCCAGGCCCATCACGTGGCCCAGCTCGTGCAGGATGACGGCGGTGGCGTAGGCGGACCCGTCGCCGCGCCGCAGCTCCTCGGTGATCTGCGGGGCGTCCAGTTCCAGGCTGCCGGTGACGTAGGTTTTGGGACCGCCCCCGAAGCTGAAGTGCGTGCTGCCGCCGGTGCCGATCACCGGACCGTCGAGCTGGGGTGCCTGCGCCGGCGTCGTCCAGGCGATCAGCAGGGGTGCCCAGTGGTCGCCGTAGGTGTCCTTTTGGTAGGGGGCACGGGTCTGGGACGGCAGTTCGGTGGTGGAGCCGTCGCTGACGAACCTGATCCCGGTCGCGGCGGCGACGGCGGCGATGGCATCCTCCACCAAACGTTCCGCGCCGGCCGGGGCCAGGGCGGCGTTGACCACGTAGTGCAGCGGCCGGCAGGGCGAGTAGCCCACGGGGCCGCCGTCCGGGTTCGTGGCCAGGAACTTGAAGGAGCTGCTGGCCGCCGCGGGTTTTCGGGCCTGGCCGAGGGGCTGGTCCTGTTCCTCGTAGCCGGGCGGCGGGACGGCCATGGCCGTGCCGTCGGCCGGGACCCCGGCCTGCCGGGCGGGGCTGCTGGCCGTGGCGTGTCCGACGGCGCCGGGCCCGGTACCCAGCCCGGTCCCCGGCACGCGTCGGGCGGTGGAGTCGTGGGAGAGCCCCAGCAGCTCGGTCAGCCGGGGATCGTTGTAGACCAGCCCGGCGGTAGCGAAAGCGGCCACCGCGATGAACGCGACGGCCGCCAGGTTCCGGGCCGCCCGGAAGCCGCCGGCGGCACGGCTGTGCCGCGGCGGCCGGTTCCGGGGGCCCGGGTCTTCCACTAGCCGACCACCGCGCCGAAGACCAGGCCCAGCAGGTAGGTGACGGCGGCGGCGCCCAGGCCGATCGCCAGCTGGCGCAGGCCGCGGGTGACCGGGGAGGTGCCGGAGAGCAGGCCCACGACGCCGCCGGTCAGCAGCAGCGCGATGCCCACCAGGCCGGCGGAGACCACCAGGGCGCCGATGCCGGTCATGCCCAGGACGAACGGGATGATCGGGATGATCGCGCCGGAGGCGAAGAAGCAGAAGCTCGAGGCCGCCGCGCCCCAGGCCGTGCCGACGGCCTCGTGCTGGTCCTCGGCCTCGGGCAGTTCCGGCTGGAGCGAGAGGCTCGGATCGCAGTCGCAGTCCAGCAGGCCCATCCGCTCGGCGACGCGGTGCTCGGCGGCCTCCCGGGACATGCCGCGGGCCAGGTAGACGAGGACGAGTTCGTTGTGCTCGATGTCCAGGGATGGCGCAGCGGCGAGGGTGATCTGGGTGGGCCGGGTGGCGGCCAGCAGCTCACGCTGGGAGCGGACGGAAATGAACTCGCCGGCGCCCATGGACAGCGCACCGGCCAGGAGGCCCGCGACGCCGCTGAGCAGCACCACGGAGCTGCCGACGCCGGACGCCGCCATGCCCATGACCAGGGAGAGGTTGCTAACCAGTCCGTCGTTGGCGCCGAACACGGCGGCGCGGAAGCTGCCGGCGAGCCGGTTGCGGCCGCGGGTTGCCAGGCCCCGGACCACCTCCTCGTGGATCTGCTCGTCCGCGACCATGGCCGGGGTTGCGGACGGGTCGTTGGCGTAGGGGGAGCGGCTCTCGGCCCGCTGTGCCAGGGCCAGGACGAACACCGAGCCGAAGTGCCGGGCCAGGAAGCCCAGCAGCTGGCTGCGCAGCGACGCCGGACGCGGCCGGCCGGCGTGCTCGCCGAGCAGCTGCAGCCAGTGCGCCTCGTGCCGGCCCTCGGCCTCGGCCAGGGCCAGCAGGATGGCGCGTTCCTCGCCGCTGCGGTTCTGGGCCAGTTCCCGGTAGACGCGGGCCTCGGCGCGTTCGTCGGCCAGGTACTGGCGCCAGCGCCGGATGTCGGCGGGCTTGTGCTCCGTCATCGACGCTGCCGGGGTGTGGCCGGAGCCGGCCGGCCGGGCGTCGCCGTGGGCGTGGTTTTGGTTGGATGGTGCGTGCTGGGACACGGAAAAACTCCTGGCTGGATGTGGCCTCGTCGGGCCCGGATCAGCTCCCAGCGTACCCCGGTATTCCGCGGATTTTCGGCCGGTATTCCTCACCGAAAAGTTTAGGGCCGCCGTAAAATTTGCGGGCTCCGGCGGCCCCTCCGGCGGCCTCAGTAGCTGGCCGTCCCGCCGCCCGCCGCGGCGCCGTCGTCCGCCCCCGTGTGTTCTCCAGAAGGGCCGTCCACGCAGAACCGGGCGGCGAGCGCCTCGGAACCCCGGGCCAGGAGCGCGACGTCGGCGCCCACCAGGATGAAGGCAGCTCCGGCCGCCCGGTAGCGGTCCGCCGTCGCCGGGCTGAAGGCGTTGACGCCCGTGGGTTTCCCGGCCTCCCGCGCCGCGGCGAGGCAGCGTTCGACGGCGGCGACGACGTCGGGATGTTCCTGCTGTCCCAGCAGCCCCATCGAGGCGGCGAGGTCCGAGGGGCCCAGGAAGATGGCGTCCACACCGTCGACGGCGAGGATGTCCGCCACCGCGTCCACGGCGGCCGTGGACTCGATCTGGACCGTGACGCTGATGGTGTCCCCGGCCCGGGCGAGGTAGTCCGGGACCCGGTTCCAGCGCGCGGCGCGGGCAAGGGCGGAGCCCACCCCGCGGACTCCCTGCGGCGGGTAGCGCGTGGCGGCTACCGCGGCTTCGGCCTCCGCCGCGGAGTTGACCATGGGAATCAGCAGGTTCTGCACGCCCAGGTCCAGGTACTGCTTGATCAGGACGGTGTCGTTGACCGGCGGCCGGACCACGGTGTGGACCGGGTAGCCGTGGACGGCCTGGAGCTGGGCCAGGATCGATTCCAGCCCGTTGGGGCTGTGCTCGGCGTCCACCAGCAGCCAGTCCAGGCCGGACCCGGCGCAGAGTTCGGCGATCAGCGGGCTGCCGGAGCAGACCCACATGCCCGCCAGGGGCCGGACCCCTTCGGCCCGGCGGTGGAGGGCGTCGCGGAAGGTTTCTTCTAGTCGAAACGGCATGTCACGGCTCCCAGCGGTCCGTAGTCGGCGTGGACGGTGTCGCCCCGGTAGACCCAGAGCGGGCGGGTGAAGGACCCGGCCAGGATGATGTCCCCGGCTTCCAGGGCGTCCCCGTGGGCGGCGATTTTGTTCGCCAGCCAGTGCACCCCGTTGGCCGGGTGGTCAAGGACGCCGGCGGCGACGCCGGTTTCCTCGACGGTCTGGTTCTTGTAGAGGATGGCGGAGACCCAGCGGAGGTCGACGTCGCCCGGCTTCACCGGGTTGCCGCCCACCACCATGGCGCCCATCGCGGCGTTGTCCGCGATGGTGTCCACGATGGTCCGTCCCTCCATCTCGATCCGGGAGTCCAGGATCTCCAGTGCCGGCACCACGTATTCGGTGGCCCGCAGCACGTCGAAGAGCGTCACGCCGGGGCCCTTGAGCCCGTCCTTGAGCACAAAGGCGAGCTCCACCTCCACCCGCGGGTGGGTGTACCGGTCCCACGGCACGGAGCAGCCGGTCTCCAGCACCATGTCATCGAAGATCGCCCCGTAGTCCGGTTCGGTGATGCCGGTGGCGGCCTGCATGGCCTTGGAGGTCAGGCCGATCTTCCGGCCTACCAGGGTCCTGCCGGCGTCCTCGTTGCGGCGCCGCCAGAGCCGCTGCACGGCGTAGGAGTCCTCCACCGTCATCTCCGGGTACCGGGCCGTCAGCCGGGGCACCGGGGTGCGGGTCCGGCCGGCGTCGACCAGTTCGTCTGCGATCGCCTCGATCGCCGCCTGCTCCATCATGGTCAGAGCTGCGCGCCGAGCTTGAACCCGGTCCGGTCGCCCTCGGGCGAGCCGTCCTTGCGGGTGTAGGAGAAGCCATCGGCGCCGACCGTGACGGCCATTTCCGAGGCGTCCGTGCGCTCGATGACCGGCTGCGGGTTGCCGTCCAGGTCCAGGACCAGGGACGCCTCGGTGTACCAGGACGGGACCACCGGGTTGCCCCACCAGTCGCGGCGCTGGTTGTCGTGCACATCCCAGGTGATGGTGGGGTTATCCGGGTCGCCGGTGTAGTAGTCCTGGGTGTAGATCTCGATCCGGTGCCCGTCCGGGTCCAGGATGTAGAGGTAGAAGGCGTTGGAGACGCCGTGCCGACCGGGGCCGCGCTCGATCCGGTCGCTGATCCGCAGGGCGCCCATCTTGTCGCAGATCTGGATGATGTTGTGCTTCTCGTGCGTGGCGAACGCGACGTGGTGCATGCGCGGGCCGTTGCCGCCGGTCAGGGCGGTGTCGTGCACGGTCTGCTTGCGGTGCATCCAGGCAGCGTACGTGACGCCGTCGGAGTCCTTGATGTCCTCGGAGACCCGGAAGCCCAGGTCCTCCAGGTACTTGCGGCCGCGGGGGACGTCCGGGGTGACCTGGTTGAAGTGGTCCAGGCGCACCAGTTCGCCGGCGGAGTACAGGTCGTAGCGCTGGGTGAGGCGCTCGACGTGCTCCACCTCGTAGAAGAACTCGTAGGGGAAGCCCAGCGGGTCCTCGACCCGGACGGCGTCGCCGATGCCCTTGGCGAAGCCCTCCTTGCGGCGCTCCACCCGGCAGCCGAGCTCCCGGTAGTAGGCCTCGGCGGCGTCCACCTCGGCGGGGGACTTCACCCGGTAGGCGAAGGCGGCGACGGCGGCCACCGGTCCCTTGCGCAGCACCAGGTTGTGGTGGATGAACTCCTCGAGGGAGCGCAGGTAGATGGCGTTCTCGTCCTCCTCGGTCACGTGCAGGCCGAGCAGGTCCACGTAGAACGCGCGGGATGCCGCGAGGTCGGTGACGACGATTTCCATGTAGGCGCAGCGGACGATGTCCGGCGCCGGGACGGTGGGGGTGGGGATGAAATCGGTCATGGGGGTCTCTCTTCGTTGAAAGTAGGGGGGCAGGTGAGCGCTGGCTGGAAGACTCAGGCGCCGAACTTGGGGGTGTGGACCTTGCCGAGGGTGATGTGGACGGCCTGCTGGTCGGTGTAGAAGTCGATCGAGCGGTAGCCGCCCTCGTGGCCCAGCCCGGAGGCCTTGACGCCGCCGAACGGGGTGCGCAGGTCGCGGACGTTGTGGCTGTTGAGCCACACCATGCCGGCCTCGACGTTCTGTGAGAAGGTGTGCGCGCGGGTCAGGTTCTGGGTCCAGATGTAGGCGGCGAGCCCGTACTTGGTGTTGTTGGCCAGGGCGAGGGCCTCCTCGTCCGTGTCGAACGGGGTGATGGCGACGACGGGGCCGAAGATCTCCTCCTGGAAGATCCGGGCGTCGGGGGCGACGTCGGCGAAGACGGTCGGGGCGATGTAGTTGCTGTTGTCCAGGCCCTGGGGAAGGTTCTCCGGGCGGCCGCCGCCGGCCAGCAGGCGGCCCTCGGTCTTGCCGATCTCGACATAGGAGGCCACCTTCGCGTAGTGCTCGGGGTGGACCAGCGCGCCGACCTCGGTCCGGGGGTCCTGCGGGTCGCCGACGACGATGTTCTTCGCCCGGGCGGCGTACTTCTCGCAGAACTCCTCGTAGACGGGGCGTTCGACCAGGATCCGGGACCCGGCGGTGCAGCGCTCGCCGTTGAGCGAGAAGACGCCGAACAGGGCGGAGTCGATCGCGGCGTCCAGGTCTGCGTCGGCGAAGACGACGCAGGGGGACTTGCCGCCGAGCTCCATCGAGAGGCCCTTGAGGTTCTCCGCCGCGTTCCGGAAGATCGTCTGGCCGGTGGTGGTCTCTCCGGTGAAGGAGATCAGCGGGACGTCCGGGTGCTTGACCAGCGCGTCGCCGGCCTCCTCGCCCAGGCCGTTGACCAGGTTGAAGACGCCGTCCGGGAGGCCGGCGTCCTTGAAGATCGTTGCCCACAGGGAGGCCGAGAGCGGGGTGAACTCGGCCGGCTTGAGCACCACCGTGTTGCCGGTGGCCAGGGCCGGGGCAAGCTTCCAGGACTCGAGCATGAACGGGGTGTTCCACGGGGTGATCAGGCCCGCGACGCCGATGGGCTTGCGGTTGACGTAGTTGATCTGGGCGCCGGGGACCTTCATGGCGTCGTCGAACTGGGCCACGATCAGGTCCGCGAAGAAGCGGAAGTTCTCGGCCGCACGGAGGGCCTGACCCTTGGCCTGGGTGATCGGCAGGCCGGTGTCGAAGGTTTCCAGCTCGGCGAGACGAGCCTCCTGGGCCTCGACGGCGTCGGCGATCCTGTTCAGTACCCGGGCGCGCTCGCGGGGCTTCATCGTCGGCCAGGGTCCGTTGGTGAAGGCCTCCCGGGCGGCGGCGACGGCGAGGTCGATGTCCTCCTTCTGGCCGGCGGCGGCGGTGGCGTAAGTCTGGTTGGAGGCCGGGTCCAGGACGTCGAAGGTCTTCCCGGACACGGAGTCAACGAACCGGCCGTTGATGTAGTGCTGGATGGTGGTGGGAAGGTCTGCCGGAACGTGCCGGGTGACGGTGGTTTCTGCAGGAGTCGTCATCGTTGAGGTCCTATCTGGTGATCGGTGGTCAGTCAGTGGTTGGTCTGGGCGAGGTAGGCGTCCAGGGTGGCGCTGCGGTGCCGGCGGGCAGCCTGCTCGATCTCGTCGGCGTCGGCACCGTCCTCGATCAGCCGCAGCAGCGCCTCGTGCTCCTCGACCGATTCGCTGGCCCGGCCCGGGACGAAGCGGAACGTGGAGGACCGCAGCGCGGCGAGGCGGTTCCAGCCCCGGTGCACCAGGTCCAGGATGTGCGGGTTGGGGCAGTGTTCGAACAGGACGCTATGGAAGTCCTGGTTCAGCCGGGTGAACCGGACGGGGTCGAAGTACTCCAGGCACTCGCGCATCTCGGCGTTGACCGCCCGGGCCCGGGCCACGTCCGCGGCGCCGATCAGGGGAGCGGACAGTGCGGTCGCGGCACCCTCGACGATGCTGAGGGTCTGCATCGTGTAGAGGTACTCGGTGGGGTCGATCCCGGCGACGGTGGCGCCGATGTTCCGCTCGAACGTCACCAGTCCCTCGGCCTCGAGCCGCCGGATCGCCTCCCGGACCGGGACCACGCTGACGCCCAGGTCCTTGGCAATGGCGCCGAGCACCAGCCGGTAGCCGGGGGAGTAGCTGCCGTCCACGATCCTGGCCTTGACCGCGTCGTAGGCCTGCTGGGACTTGCTGGCGGCAGCGGTGGTTCCGGCGCCCGGAGCGGCGGTCTCAGTCACGGGGCTGCTCCGCGTCCCAGGCTTCGTACTTCCCGCGCCAGGCGGCGTCGAGCGGGTAGAGGCCGTCCACGCTGTGCCCCTGGGCCACCATCTCGGCGATGAAGGCCTCCTCGCGTTCCTGGGCGATGGAGTCCTCCGCCAGTTCCGCGGCGAGGGCCGGTGGGATCACCAGGATGCCGTCGGCGTCGGCGACGATGATGTCCCCGGGCTGGACGGTGGTGCCGCCGCACGCGATGGTGATGTCCGTGTCCCAGGGGACGTGTCGGCGGCCCAGGACGGCCGGGTGCGGGTTGGCGAAGTAGGTTGGCATCTCCAGGGCGGCGACGGCGGACAGGTCGCGGACGCCGCCGTCGGTGATGATGGCGGCCGCGCCGCGGACCTGGGCGCGGAGGGCCAGAATATCCCCGACCGTGCCGGTGCCCTTCTCGCCCCGGGCCTCCATGACCAGGATTTCGCCGTCGTTGACCGTGTCAATGGCGCGCTTCTGGGCGTTGAAGCCGCCGCCGTGGGTCTTGAAGAGGTCCTCCCGGTTGGGCACGTAGCGCAGGGTCCGGGCCAGGCCCACGATCCGCTTTCCGGGGCGGGTGGACTGGAGCCCGTCGATGCTGACGTTGTTCAGGCCGCGCTTGCGCAGCTGCGAGGACAGGGTGGCGGTGCAGACGCTCTCGAGTTTCGCCTTCAGCTCGGGGGACAGGGCAGATGCGGTGTTTTCGGCGGTACCGGACTCGGGGAGGCCTGCCGCCGCACGGCAGCCGTACGCCTCCTCGCGTTGGGTGTCGTCGGCCTTGGGCCCGGCGCCGAAGTCGGCGAACGGCGTCGTTCCCTCGGTCACTGTGGTGCGCAGCCGGCCGGTGCTGTGCGCGCCGCCGCTGACTTCGACCTCGACGACGTCGCCGGGCCGGGCCACGGAGGCTCCGGCCGGGGTGCCGGTGAGGATGATGTCACCCTCCTGCAGCGTGAGCAGCTGGGAGAGGTCCGCGACCAGCCGGGCGAAGGGGAAGAGCAGGTCCGCGGTGGTGTCGTCCTGGACCAGCTCGCCGTTGTGCCAGGTGCGGATCCGCAGCCCGGCGGGGTCGATGGCGTCGGCCGGGATCAGGGCCGGGCCCACCGGGGTGAACCCGTCACCGCCCTTGGAACGGACGTTGGAGCCCTTGTCCGCGTAGCGCAGGTCGTAGACGCCGAGGTCGTTGCTGGCGGTCACCGCGGCGACGTAGCTCCAGGCGTCCTCGATGCCGATGCGGCGGGCGTCCTTGCCGATGACCAGGGCCACCTCGCCCTCGAAGCCGAGCAGTTCGCAGCCGGCCGGACGTTCGACGCTTGAGCCGGAGAGGGCCAGGGAGGACGATGGCTTCAGGAAATACGAGGGCTGCTCCGGCGTGCGGCCGCGCTGGGCGGCCCGGCTGGGGTAATTGAGGTGGACCGCAATGACCTTCCGTGCCGCGGCCAGGGTGTGGTCGGTGACCTGTTCCAAGGGCTACTCCTCATCGAGTACGAAATCGTATACGATCACTGTCCCCCTGGGGGCGGGGCTCTGTCAACCCCGTCACCGCGGGATATTTCGGGCCACTTGTAAGCTGCGTCATACCTGCCGTACAGTCGACGAGTAGTCACAAGCGTTCTATTATCGAACGCAAAATTCTATTATCGAACACTCTAGGGTGGGGAGCCGGTGGTCTCCGGCGCCCGAAGCCCAACGCCACACAACGAAGTGAGGACAGCCCGTGCATTTCCACCACCACGGATACGTTTCCGGTGACCCGCGGGTCCAGCCCGCCGCCGGCGTCGGCCTCGACCGTCCCGACGAGCTGCCCGACCGGATGGACGTGCTGATCGTCGGTACCGGCCCCGCCGGCATGCTGGCCGCAGCGCAGCTTGCCCAGTTCCCCGGCGTCAGTACCCGGATCATCGAACGCCGTCCGGGCCGCCTCGCCATCGGCCAGGCCGACGGCATCCAGGCCCGCAGCGTCGAAACGTTCCAGGCCTTCGGCTTCGCCGAGCGGATCATCGCCGAGGCGTACCGGATCACCGAGATGGCGTTCTGGAAGCCGGATCCGGCCGACCCCTCCCGGATCGTCCGCTCCGCCCGCGCCCTGGACGACCCCTCCGGCATCAGCGAATTCCCGCACTTGATCGTCAACCAGGCCCGCGTCCTGGACTACTTCGCCGAGTTCATGGCCAACTCCCCGGCCCGGATGCGGCCGGACTACGGCTGGGACTTCGTCCGCCTGGAGGTGGGGGAGGGCGACTACCCCGTCACCGTCACCCTCACCCGCGCCGCCGGGCCCGACGCCGGCACCGAGCGCACCGTCCGGGCCAAATACGTCGTCGGTGCCGACGGCGCCCGCAGCCGCGTCCGCGACTCGATCGGCTGCACCATGGCCGGGGACAAGGCCAACCACGCCTGGGGTGTCATGGACGTGCTGGCCAACACCGACTTCCCGGACATCCGCACCAAGTGCGCCATCACCTCCGGCTCCGGCGGCAGCATCCTGTTGATTCCGCGCGAGGGAGGACACCTGTTCCGCATGTATGTGGACCTGGGTGTGGTCCCCGAGGGCGACGCCGGCGCCGTCCGGCAGACCAGCATCGAGCAGATCATCGCCAAGGCCAACGCCATCATCCACCCCTACACGCTGGACGTGCGCAACGTCGCCTGGCACAGCGTCTACGAGGTGGGCCACCGGCTCACCGACCGGTTCGACGACGTCGTTCCCGCGGACCGCGGGACCCGCACCCCGCGGGTGTTCATCACCGGCGACGCCTGCCACACCCACAGCGCCAAGGCCGGCCAGGGCATGAATGTCTCCATGCAGGACGGCTTCAACATCGGCTGGAAGCTGGGCCACGTGCTCGAGGGACGCAGCCCGGAGGAGCTGCTGGCGACCTACTCGGCCGAGCGCCAGGTGGTGGCCAAGAACCTCATCGACTTCGATAAGGAATGGTCCACCCTGATGGCCAAGAAGCCGGAGGAGTTCAACAGCCCCTCCGAGCTGGAGGACTTCTACGTCAGCACCGCCGAATTCCCGGCCGGCTTCATGACCCAGTACGCCCCCTCCATCCTGATCGGTGAGCCGGCGCATCAGGACCTCGCCGCCGGGTTCCCGATCGGCAAGCGCTTCAAGTCCGCGCCCGTGGTCCGGGTCTGCGACACCAACCCCCTGCACCTGGGCCACCAGGCCACGGCGGACGGCCGCTGGCGGATCTACGTCTTCGCAGATCCCGCTGTGGCCGGCGCACCCTCGCCCACCACCGACCTGGCGGCCTGGCTGGCGGAGGCCCCGGATTCGCCGCTCGCCGCGACGCCCGAAGGCCTGGACCGGGATGCCTGGTTCGACGTCAAGGTCATCTACCAGCAGCCCCACACGGAGGTGGACATCACCGCCGTCCCGGACGTATTCAAGCCACAGGTGGGCCCCTTCGCGCTGACCTATTTGGAGAAGGTCTACGGCACGGACCCGTCCGCGGACATCTTCGACCTGCGCGGCATCAGCCGGGACGGCGCCGTCGTCGTGGTCCGGCCGGACCAATACGTCGCCACGGTGCTGCCGCTCACGGCGACGGCGGAACTCGCTGCCTTCTTCGCCCCGCTCCTTCCCCGGCAGTCGGCCGTCCAAGTCTCCTGAGGGCGGCGCCAGCCGCGCAGTCCCGCGAATCGCCGCCGGCGCCCCTACGGCGCCGGCGGCGTTTCCTTGACCGGAAGCGCGGCCGGTGTTCGAATGAAAACGCCAGGCGGGATTCCCGGCAGGCCCGCCAGCCGCTCCCGGAAACGTGAGCGGAGCAACCGCACACCGCTGCCAGCCCGAGCGCACGGAGGTCGCACCATGGACAACACCGGATCACAGGCCGCCCGGCCGTCGAGGGACTCCGTTGAGTCCGACCCCGACTACGACTTCGCCGACGACGCGCCGGTCGAGGACTCGGAGACCGTCGAGGATGAGCTGCTGGAGGAGGCCGACCAGCGCCTCCCGCTGGACACGGAGGACTTCCTGGGTGAGGACCAGCCCGTCGGGTCGCCGGACGCGGACGAGTTCCGCGGCCCCGAGGATGGCGGGTAGCCCCGGCCCCACACAGCGCGACGGCGGCGCCCCCATGGGAGGCGCCGCCGTCGTTCTTAATCCGTCGTTTTAATGCACGCGGATCCTTAGTGCGTGAGAACCGGGACCTCGTCCGACTCCTCCGCCGAACCGCCGGCGACCCGCTGCTGCCACGAGCGCATCACGGCGGCGTCGGTCGGCTTGGTCAGCAGCGAGACCGCCACGTAGACCAGCGCCGAGGCGATCAGGCCGTAGTAGATCGGTTCGTTGGCGTAGATGCCGTCCAGCGGGACCTCTGCGTTGATCTCGAGGATGATCATGGTGCCAAGGGTGATGACCGATCCCACGGCCATGGACGCGGCGGCGGCGATCCCGGTGCCGCGCTTCCAGACCAGGCCGCCCAGGATTGCCACCAGCAGGCCGCCGACCAGGATGTCGTAGGCGATGGTGAGCGCGGCGACGACGTCCTTGGTGATGATCGCGATGACGATCGCCACGACGCCCAGGCCCAGGACCCAGACGCGGTTGGCCTTGACGTCGTGCTCCGGGTTGTCCGTGTCGTCGGTGTTGACGGTTTTGCCGAACCAGCCGGCGACGAAGGGCACGACGTCGGCGCGGGCCACCGTGGCCGCGGCGATCAGGGCGCCGGAAGCGGTGGACATCATGGCGGCGACGGCGGCGGCGAGCACCAGGCCGCCGATGCCGATCGGCAGCAGGTTGGTGGCGACCTCCGCGTAGACCACGTCCTTGCCGAGGGCCTTCACGTCGATGGCGGGCAGGGCCACGCGGGCGCCCAGGCCGATCAGGGCACCGGCGGCACCATAGAGGATGCAGTAGATGCCTGCGGTGGCGCCGCCCCAGCGGGCGACGGAGGGGGTCTTGGCGGTGAACACGCGCTGCCAGATATCCTGGCCGATCAGCAGGCCCAGCGTGTAGACGACGAAGTAGGTGATGATCGTCTGGGCGCCGATGCCGTCGATCTGGAAGAAGCTGGCGTCCACGCGGCTGCGGATGCCGTCCAGGCCGCCCGCGGCGTTGAGGGTGAACGGGAGCATGAGCAGGAAGATGCCGACCGTTTTGATCACGAACTGGACCTGGTCCGCCAGCGTGATGGACCACATGCCGCCGATCGTGGAGTAGACCAGCACGATTGCGCCGCCGACGGCGATCGCGAGCGCCCGGTCCCAGCCGAAGAGCACCACGAAGATGGTGGCGTAGGCGCCGGTGGAGGTGGCGCAGAGCATCAGGGTGTAGGCCAGCATGACGATGCCCGAGGCCTGGGTGGCGTGGCTGCCGTAGCGCAGGGTCAGCATCTGGGAGACGGTGTAGATCTTCAGCTTCTGGATGGTCCCGGCGAAGAGGAGGCTCAGCAGCAGGACGCCGGCGCCGATCGCCACCACCAGCCACATGCCGGAGATGCCGAACTTGTAGCCCAGGCCGACGCCGCCGACGGTGGAGGCGCCGCCCAGGACGACGGCGGCCATGGTGCCGGTGTAGAGGAAGGGTCCGAGCCGGCGGCCGGCTACGAGGAAGTCGCTGTTGTTCCTGGTGCGGGACTTGCCCCACCAGCCGAACGCCAGCATGGCGATCAGGTACACCACCACGATGGCGATGTTGAGGATTTGTGCATCCATAGAGGCTCCTTGGAGCGGTTGTGGCAGCCGCGGGCCGGCCGCGGCACTGCGAAGCGGCCGCCGGATCTGCTGGACGGAAGAACATGCGGAGGGTGCGAGGTGTAACGTTCATTGCCAAATAGGCAACACCTGTTGCCAAACGCTAGATTGTGATGGTGCTTACAGTCAACCCGTGAACGCCGTGTGTCCCAGCGGGGAACGGCCTCGGGGCAACGGCTAGGATTGGCACCAATGCTGGGGCCGCGCGGCCGGCCGTGAAAGGTTCCCATATGAAGGCTCTCCCTGTTGAACCGAGCAACGTCCCGGTTGCCATCGGCTCCAGAATCCGCGCCGCGCGGCAGTCCCAGCGGCTCACCATCGAACAGGTCGCCGACGCCACCGGTCTGACCAAGGGCTTCCTGAGCCGGGTGGAGCGGGACCTGACCTCCCCGTCGGTGAGCTCCCTCGTGACGCTCTGCCAGGTCCTCTCCATCTCCATCGGCGACCTCTTCGCCGCCCCGGAGACGCACCTGACCCGACGGGGCGAGGGTCCGCGGATCTCCCTTGGCGGCGAGGGAATCGTTGAGCGGCTGCTCACGGCCCGGTCCGAGCGGCGGCTGCAGATCATCCAGGCCGTGATCGAACCCCGCGGCCGCGGTGAGTCCGAGCTGTACGCCGTGGATTGCGACGTCGACGTCCTGCACGTGGTCAGGGGCAGCATCCGGCTGGTCCTGACCAATGAGGCCTTCGATCTGGCGGCCGGCGACACCGTCACCTTCCCGGGCCGTGAACCGCACACCTGGATCAACCCCACCGACGAGCCCGTCGAGGTGCTCTGGGTGCTGGTCCCCGCCGCCAGCCAGTAGCTCCCCTCCCCGTACGTTCCTCCCCGGTTGCCTCCGCCCGGCCGGGTTTGGGGTTGGGCGGCGGTCATGGGTGGCGCCCGCCGCTCCGCGGGTGGTCTCTGGCGCGGGAGCGGGTAACCGGGCGGGAGCGTACGCCGCCCTAACGTCCGCCCCGGCGGTTCACTGCCAGCGCTGCGCGGATCTCGGCCACGACCCGCTCCGGCTCGAACCATAGGTGTTCGGGCATGTAGCGCAGCACGGCGAACCCGTTCAGCGTCGAGGCGTTGTTCCGGCCCAGGTCGCGCCGCAGCGCCTCCCGCCCCGAGTGTAACGCGAAGCCGTCCACCTCGACGATCAGGAATCCCGCCAGAAGGAAGTCCACCCGGCCGATCCCCGCCAGGAAGACCTGCGCCTCGTAGGAGATGCCGTTAGTGCGGAACAGGTGGATGGCGTCCACCTCCACGATCGACTCGGCCCGCAGGTCCAGTTCCCGCAGCACCGTCCGCGCCGTGCCGGAGCGGTCGGCCCGCAGCTGGTCTGCCAGCAACTCCCGCGGCACGCCGAGCAGCCGCATGGCGGAGGTGGCAATCGCGGTGGAGGCCGGCGGGGCGAGGCATCCCAGGGCGTGCAGGACCACATCCTCGACGGCGGCCACCGGCGGTCCCGCAGGTGCCCCGAAGCGGATGGTCCGGTGCCGGATAAAGCCCCCGCCGTGGCCGTGGTTGCAGGCCAGATGGTGGCTGTCCGGGGCGCCGCGGAGCCAGAGCCCGTAGTGGGTGGCGGCGCTCGCGCAGGTCACCCGGGCGTCGTTGAGGACCGCGGCGAGGAACTCGGGGCGGCAGTCGGGGAGGGTAAAGATGCCCCGCCGCGGCTGCCGGACGAGTGCGGCCAGCCGCGCGATATCCCGCCGGGAGTAGCCCGCGGCCAGCAGTTGACCGGTCCGGGCGACGCCGCCGAGCTGTGAGAGGTGCATGAGTGGATCCATGGGACCCAGTCCAGGCCCGGACGGGGCCGCCCGGAACGGGGGAGCGGGTCTATCTGGACAACTCCGGGACCTCCTCCGCCCGGTCCGGCGTGCGATCCTCCCCGGTTACCTCCGCGGCTACCCGATCCCGTCCGGTCCGATCCGCGGAACGACGGGGGTTCGGCCGGCTGGACCGGTATGCGGGTTGGAGTAACTGGGGAGGAACGCACGGGGCCGCCCGGACCAGGCGCTAGAGGTAAACAACAGGTGCGCAGCAGGCAACTCCGAGTGTATGATGACAGTCACATCCACCCCCGTATCCAGAAGGAGACGCCCGCTTGGAAGAGTTGCGCATCGAGGCCAACGGAAACCTTGGCCCCATCGATTCCGCCCGCATCCCCCGGTACGCCGGCGCGGCCACCTTTGCCCGCCTGCCCCGCCTCGACCAGGTGGCCAAGGCGGACGTCACGGTGGTGGGCGTGCCCTTCGACTCCGGGGTGTCCTACCGGCCCGGCGCCCGCTTCGGCGCCAACCACGTCCGCGAGGCCAGCCGCCTGCTGCGGCCCTACAACCCGGCCTGGGACGTCAGCCCGTTCGAGAACCTCCAGGTGGCCGACGCCGGCGACATGGCTGTCAACCCGTTCAACATCAACGAGGCCATCGAGTCCATCCAGCAGAACGCGCTGGACCTGACCGCCGCCGGCAGCAAGCTGTTGACCCTCGGCGGGGACCACACCATCGCCCTGCCGCTGCTGCGCGCCGCCGCCGAACGCTCCGGCCAGCCCGTCGCCATGCTGCACTTCGACGCCCACCTGGACACCTGGGACACCTACTTCGGCGCCGAGTACACCCACGGCACCCCCTTCCGCCGCGCCGTCGAGGAGGGCATCCTCGACACCGAGGCGATCAGCCACATCGGCACCCGCGGCCCGCTCTACGGCAAGAAGGACCTCGACGACGACCACCGCTTCGGCTTCGGCATCGTCACCTCCGCGGACGTCTACTACCAGGGCGTGCTGGAAACCGTCGCCAAGGTCCGCGACCGGATCGGCAACCGCCCGCTCTACATCTCCGTTGACATCGACGTCCTCGATCCGGCCCACGCCCCCGGCACCGGCACCCCGGAGGCCGGCGGCCTCACCAGCCGCGAGCTGATCGAGATCATCCGCGGTTTCCGCGGCATGAACCTCGTGGGCGCCGACGTCGTCGAGGTCGCCCCGGCCTACGACCACGCGGACATCACCGGCGTCGCCGGCAGCCACGTCGCCTACGAACTGGTGACCCTGATGGCGGATAACGCGGACGAAGGCGGCCCGACGTCGGGCAACGGCTACGCGGCGCAGGCGCTGGGCCGCGAAAACCGCCGCCCGGCCGGCTTTGCCGCCGCTCCCGCCCAGGCCCCGGCCGCATCCGCGGAGGCGGCCCGATGAACGGCGTCCGCAATGGCGGCGACCTCGTCGTCGAAACCCTGGAAGCGCTCGGCGCCAAAACCGTCTTCGGCATCCCCGGCCAGCACGCCCTGGGCCTGTTCGACGCCATGGGCCGCGGCAACCTCCAGTTCGTCTCCTCCCGGGTGGAAAACAACTCCGCCTTCGCCGCGGACGGCTACTCCCGCGCCACCGGCGAGGTCGGCGTGCTCTTCCTCTCCACCGGCCCGGGCGCCCTGACCTCCCTGGCCGGCCTGCAGGAGGCCTACGCCACCGGCGTGCCCATGGTCGTGGTCGCGAGCCAGATCCCGTTGGAGGGACTCGGTGCCCGGCGCAAGGGCATGCTTCACCAGCTCGATGACCAGAAGGCCTCCGCCGCCAATGTCACCAAGAGCCAGCGGCTGATCCAGCACGCCTCCGGCATCCCATCCGCCATCCAGGACGCCTGGACCGAGGCCATTTCCTCCCCGCAGGGCCCGGTCTGGATCGAAATCCCGCAGAACGTGCTGCTGGACCCGATCATGGTGCCCCCGGTGGAGGACGCCCTCGCCGAGGCCGCCGATAACCCGCCCCGGGTGGAGTTGGTCCGCGAGGCCGTGAAGTGGCTCGAGGACGCCAAGCGCCCGGCCATCATCGCCGGCGGCGGCACCCGCCGCGGCCACGCGGAGAAGTCCCTGCTGTCGCTGGCCGAGAAGCTCCGCGCTCCGGTGATCTGCACCCCCGGGGGCAACGGTGCCTTCCCCTGGACCCACGAACTCTCGCTGCAGTCCTGGATCGAAGACCAGCACATGACCGAGCTGCTCGAGGACGCCGACGTGCTGATCGTCATCGGCTCCTCCCTGGGCGAGGTCACCTCCAACTACTTCACCTTCGAGCCGCGCGGCCGGATCATCCAGATCGACGCCGAACCCCGCGTGCTCGAGTCGAACCGGCCGGGCCTGGGCATCCGGGCCGACGCCGGGCAGGCCCTCGCCGCCTTGGACGAGGCGCTGACCGAACCCCACGGGGAACGCGCCGACTGGCACGGAACCCCGCCGGAAACCCTGGTCAAGGACACCCTCGCCAAGGTCCGCGCCCGGCTGGAGTCCCAGGACCTCGGCAAGGAACTGCAGTTCATGGCGGACATCCGCGAGGCGGTCCCCGCCACCATGCAGACCTTCTGGGACATGACCATCTCCGCGTACTGGGCCTGGAGCTGCTGGGACGCCCGCGAAGGCCAGTTCCACTCCGCGCAGGGCGCCGGCGGCCTGGGCTTCGGCTTCCCCGCCGCGATCGGCGGGGCGGTGGGCCTCGAGACGACAGGGCAGGCCGGCGCCTCGGCCCGGGTCCTGGCAGTTTCCGGCGACGGCTCGGCAATGTACTCCATCTCCGAGCTCGCCACGGCCAAGCAGCACAACGTCCCCGTCACCTGGCTGATCGTCGACGACGGCGGGTATGGCATCCTGCGCGAGTACATGGTGGGCGCCTTCGGCAAGGCCACCGCCACCGAACTCGCGCGGCCGGACTTCGTCAAGCTCGCCGAGGCGTTCGGCGTTCCCGCGGTGCGGGTGGCCCCCGAGAACGTCGGGGAGGCGCTGACGGCGGGCTTCGCCGCGGACGGCCCCAACGTCGTCGTCGTCGAGACCCTGCTCAAGATGTTCGCCCCTACCCACCTGGACGTCTAAAACCAGCAGCACGAAAGGCCCCGATCCGCCTGGATCGGGGCCTTTCGCCGTCTCCGGAGGACCCTCATGGCAGCCCCATGGCAGACCCGCGAGGCCGCCCACGAACGCCCTTAGTTTCCCAAAGCAATCAATTTCATGTATTGTTGCTTCGGGCAAGCAAATAAGGGGGCATCCTCATATGTCAGTCGCATCGACCACTGCAGCCAAGTTGGTCCACCACATTTTTGATCTTCAGCGCGCCGTCCGGTGCGTTGCCGCCGCGAGCCTGCGCGGGGACGATACCGGCGTCGCGCTTCAGGGCGTCCTCCGCTTCGTGGGGGAGGGCGAGACCCGCGCCACCCACCTGGCGGAACGGCTCGGCGTCAGCGCCCCGGTCCTCAGCCGGCACCTCTCGGAGCTGGTCGACCACGGCTACGTCGTGCGCCGGCCCGACCCCGAGGACGGCCGCGCCCAGCTGGTGGCGCTGTCCCCGGCCGGCGTGGAGAAGCTCCGCGTCATCGAGGAACACCGGGCGGCCAGCCTGCAGTCCCTGTTGCAGGACTGGAGCGAGGACGACGTCGAAGAGACCGCCCGCTCACTGAAAAAACTTGCCGAGTCCCTTCGGAACTCGGCCCGGGCAAAGACGGCCGGATCCACCGATACCACCACCTTTGTTGAGGAGTAAAGATATGGCCAGTCACGCAGCGGCCGCCGGGCCAGCCCCGACAGCCACGCAGAATCCCCAGCCCGCGCCGCAGGTGGTGATGTCGCACCGCCAGATCATGGAGGCCCTCACCGGCCTGCTGGCAGCGTTCTTCACCGCGATCATCAGCAGCACCATCGTCGCCAACGCCCTGCCGACCATCATGTCGGAGCTCAAGGGCACCCAGACCGACTTCGCCTGGGTGATCACCGCCGCGCTGCTGGCCAACGCGGCCACCACCCCCATCTGGGGCAAGCTCGCGGACCTCTTCGACAAGAAGTTCCTGGTCCAGCTGAGCATCGTCGTCTTCGTCGCCGGCTCCGTGATGGCGGGTTTCTCGCAGACCATCCCGTTCCTGCTCACGGCCCGCGTCATCCAGGGCATCGCGATGGGTGGCCTCACCGCGCTCGCCCAGGCCATCATCGGCTCGATGATCCCGCCGCGTGACCGCGGCAAGTACTCCGGCTACATGGGTGCCGTCATGGCCGTCGGCACCGCGGGCGGCCCGCTCCTGGGCGGCTTCATCGTGGACAGCCCGCTGGGCTGGCGCTGGACCTTCTTCGTCTGCGTCCCGCTCGCCATCGTCGCGCTGATCCTGCTGCAGATCACGCTGAAGCTCCCGCACGTCAAGCGTCCCGCCAAGATCGACTGGCTGGGCTCGATCCTGCTCACCTCCGGCGTCAGCCTGCTGCTGATCTGGGTTTCCTTCGCCGGCAACCCGGACTACTACGACTGGTGGTCCTGGCAGACGGTCGCCATGGTCGGTGGCGGCATCGCCCTCCTGGCCCTGCTGGTCTTCGTCGAAGGCCGCGTCGCGCAGCCGGTCATCCCGCTCAAGATCATCTCCGAGCGCACCACGGCCCTGGCCATCCTGGCCTCCGTCGCCGTCGGCGTCGCGATGTTCGGTTCCTCCGCGTTCCTGGGCCAGTACTACCAGGTGGCCCGCGGCGCCAGCCCCACCGAGGCCGGCCTGCTGACCCTGCCGATGATCGCCGGCAACCTGATCGGCTCGGTCCTCTCCGGCCAGCTGATCAGCCGCACCGGCAAGTGGAAGCGCTACCTGATCGCCGGTTCCATCCTGCTGATCGGCGGCCTGGGCCTCGCCGGCACCATCGACCACACCACCGAACTCTGGATCACCGGCCTCTACACCGCGGTCCTCGGCCTCGGCCTGGGCCTGCTGATGCAGAACCTCGTCCTCGCCGTCCAGAACACCGTCCGGGCCACGGACATCGGCACCGCCAGCGCCTCGGTCGCGTTCTTCCGCTCCGTCGGCGGCGCGATCGGCGTCTCCGTCCTCGGCGCCGTCCTGGGCAACCGGGTCAAGGAACTCGCCACCCAGGGCCTGGCCGCGGCCGGCATCCCCGTCCAGGGCGGCTCCTCCGGTGGCAGCCTGGACCTCAAGGACCTGCCCCCGCAGATCCGCGACATCATGCGCGCCGCCTACGGTGATGCCACGGCGGAAATCTTCATGATCTCGGCGATCGTGGGCATCCTGGCGCTGGTTTCCGTCCTGTTCATCAAGGAGAAGCCGCTGCGCCGCACCGTGGATGTCCAGCCCGAGCCCGCCGCCCAGACCGCGGCGTCCGGAGCCATCACCGGATCCGGTGCGGACATCGACGCCGGGGCTGCCGCCCACGCCGTCGCCGCCCACGGTCCTGCCGGCGGGGGTTCCGCCCAGGGTCCCGGCGAGCCGTCCACGGACACCACCCCCACCGGGATCGTGGACCTGGACCGCGAGTTCATCGAGGTCCTGAGCCGGCAGCGGAACGGCGGAACCCGGTTCCCCGCCGCGGCCCGCGAGCAGGGCCCGGCCGACGACGCCGACGCCCGCGCGGAGCGTGAGGGTGCCCGCCTCCGGTCCCGGACCATGGTGGCGGACGCGAAGGCCGACGACGCCGACGTGCTGCAGCTGCTCATGCAGACCCAGCGGCTGCTCGCCGAGCAGCAGGTCCAGCTCGCGGACGCCCTCCGCGCGGTGCATGACCAGGCCGCCGAGCAGCGCGCGATCGCCGCTGAACAGGCCCGCGTGGCCGAGCAGCTCACCACGCTCCGCCGCCAGCTGGCCAAGGAACGGAAGCTGCAGCGCGCCGCCGCGGACTACATCGCCACGCACGGCCGGCACCGCGGCGAATAGCCCCGCGCACCGCCAGGCGTCGCAGCCAGGATCCGGCGGCCCCGTACCTCCCGCGAGGGGAGGTGCGGGGCCGTTGGTCTCCCTTTCCGGACGCTGTTCCGCCGGCGCCCAAGACCTCGTAGAGTTGGACGGCTAAGGCTGTCGGCCCCTGCTGCTTTACTTTTGTCATGTATTTGGATTAACCGCTTCTTCCAGAAGGACCAGTGGGCATGCTTCTCACCCTCATCCGGCGCTACTCGAGGCCGTATCTGCCGTTCATCGCGGCCGTCGTCGTCTTCCAGTTGGCCTCCACCATCGCCGCGCTGTATCTGCCCAGCCTCAACGCCCAGATCATCGACGAGGGCGTCTCCCGTGGGGACACCGACTACATCTGGCGCACCGGCGCCCTGATGCTCGGCGTAGCCCTGGTCCAGGTGGTCACGGCTATCGCCGGCGTTTACTTCGGTTCCCGTGCCGCGATGGCCTTCGGCCGCGACCTGCGCCGCGGGGTCTTCCGCAAGGTCAGCAGCTTCTCCGCCCGCGACGTCAACGTCTTCGGGGCGCCGTCGCTGATCACCCGCGGCACCAATGACGTGCAGCAGGTGCAGATGCTGATGCTGATGGCGCTCAACTTCATGGTGGCCACGCCCATCATGTGTATCGGCGGCATCGTGATGGCCCTCCGCGAGGACCTGAACCTCTCCTGGCTGGTGTGGGTTTCCGTGCCGCTGCTGGTGGTGGTGGTCGGCTACCTGGTGGTCCGGCTGATGCCCCTGTTCCGCTCCATGCAGGCCAAGATCGACCGGCTCAACGCCGTCCTGCGCGAGCAGATCATCGGCATCCGCGTGGTCCGCGCCTTCGTCCGTGAACCGCACGAGGAGCAGCGCTTCGGCGCGGCCAACCAGGACCTGACCAACGTCTCGCTCAAGATCGGCTCGCTGTTCGTCCTGATGTTCCCGGCGATCGGCATGATCCTGCACATCTCCACCGCGGCCGTGCTCTGGTTCGGCGGCCAGCGGGTGGATGCGGGGGAGATGCAGGTCGGGTCGCTGACCGCGTTCCTGCAGTACCTGCTCCAGATCCTGATGGCGGTCATGATGGGCACCTTCATGGCCATGATGATCCCGCGCGCCTCCGTCTGCGCGGACCGCATCGGGGAGGTGCTCGACGTCGAACCCTCCATCCACGAACCCGGAACCCCCGTGGCTCCCGCCGCCCGGGCCGGCCGGGTGGAATTCCGGAACGTCTCCTTCGCCTACCCCGGTGCCGAGGCCCCCGTGCTCAGCGACATCAGCTTCACCGCCGAACCCGGCCAGACCGTGGCGATCATCGGGTCCACCGGCGCGGGCAAGAGCACGCTGCTGGCCCTGCTGCCGCGCCTCTTCGACGCCGCCTCCGGCGAGATCCTGCTGGACGGCGTCCCCGTCACCAACCTGGACCGGGCCGAGATCACCAGCCGCGTCGCCATGGTCCCGCAGCGGCCCTACCTGTTCTCCGGAACCATCGGGCACAACCTGCGGTTCGGCAAGTCCGAGGCGACCGACGCCGAGCTCTGGGACGCCCTCACCGTGGCGCAGGCAGCCGACTTCGTCCGCGAGAAGAAGAACGGCCTCGACGCCCGGATCGCCCAGGGCGGCACCAACGTCTCCGGCGGCCAGCGCCAGCGGCTCTGCATCGCCCGGGCCCTGGTCACCGAACCCAAGGTCTTCCTCTTCGACGACTCGTTCTCCGCGCTCGACGTCGCCACCGACGCCCGGCTGCGCAAGGCCCTCAAGGCCAAGACCGCTGACGCCACAGTCATCATCGTCGGTCAGCGGGTCTCCACCATCGCCGACGCGGACCAGATCCTGGTGCTGGACAAGGGCCGGATCGTGGACCGCGGCACCCACGAGGAGCTCCTCGAGAGCTCCAGCACCTACCAGGAAATTGTCGAATCCCAGCTGACCGCGGAGGCCATCGCGTGAGCACCAACGAAAAGCTCGGCCGCAACGCGCCCGACGAAACGGCCGGCGCTGTGACCGGCCCGCAGGACGCACCGGACACCGCCGACGAGGACTTTGTCGAGGAGGAATTCACCCCCGGCGAGGCCGACGGCGGCATGTTCGGCGCGGTCCCGGCAAAGAAGGCCCAGCACTTCTGGCCCTCGGCGAAGCGCCTGATGGGCCTGCTGAAACCCGAACGCGCCGGCATCATCGCCGTCCTGGCGATGGTGACGGTCGCCGTCGTCCTCAACGTCGTCGCGCCCCGGATCCTCGGCCAGGCCATGGACGTGATCTTCGGCGGGGTCGTCGGCAAGCAGCTCCCGGCCGGGGCCACCAAGGACCAGTTCATCGCCGGGCTCCGTGCCCAGGGCCAGGACAACTTCGCGGACATGCTCTCCCGGATGGACGTGGTCCCCGGCGTCGGCATCGACTTCCAGAAGCTGGCGTTCCTCATCAGCGTGGTGCTGGTGATGTACTTCGTCGCCAACATCTTCCTCTGGCTTCAGGGCTACGTCCTCAACGTCCTGGTCATGCGGGTGGTGCGCCGGCTGCGGGATGACACCGAGAAGAAGCTCAACGCGCTGCCGCTGAACTACTTCGACACCCGCCAGCGCGGCGACATCCTCTCCCGCGTCACCAACGACGTCGACAACATCCAGCAGGCCCTGCAGCAGGCGTTCGCGCAGCTGGTGAACTCGGCGCTGACCGTGATCGGCATCGTCATCATGATGTTCATCGTGTCCTGGCAGCTGGCCCTGATCGCCCTCATCGCACTGCCGCTCTCCGGGGTGGCCGCCGGCGTCATCGGCGCGCGCAGCCAGAAGCTCTTCGCCGCGCAGTGGAAGAACACCGGCGACCTCAACGGCCAGATCGAGGAGTCCTTCTCCGGGCACGACCTGGTCCGGGTCTTCGGCCGCGACGCGGACATGCTGGCCCGCTTCGACGAACGGAACGAAGAACTCTACAAGGCCAGCTTCGGCGCCCAGTTCGTCTCCGGCATGATCATGCCGGTCATGCAGTTCGTCTCCTACCTCAGCTACGTGGGCATCGCCGTCGTCGGCGGCCTGCGCGTGGCCTCCGGCGGGATGAGCCTGGGCGACGCCACCGCGTTCATCCAGTACTCCCGCGAGTTCACCCAGCCGCTGGGGCAGATGGCCGGCATGGCCAACATGCTGCAGTCCGGCGTCGCCTCCGCCGAGCGCGTGTTCGAATTCCTCGACGCCGACGAGCAGGATCCGGAGACCGTTACGGACCAGCTGCCTGCCAGGACCGACGGTCACGTGGAGTTCAACCACGTCACCTTCAGCTACACCCCGGACAAGCCACTGATCGAGGACCTGTCCTTCACCGCCGAACCCGGCCACACCGTCGCGATCGTCGGACCCACCGGCGCCGGCAAGACCACGCTGGTGAACCTGGTGATGCGCTTCTACGAGCTCAACGCCGGCACCATCACCCTGGACGGCGTGGACATCACCCGGCTCAGCCGCGCCGAGCTCCGCTCCAAGGTGGGCATGGTGCTGCAGGACGCCTGGCTGTTCGGCGGCACCATCTACGAGAACATCCGCTACGGCAAGCTGGACGCCACCGAGGACCAGATCATGGCCGCCGCGAAGGCCACCTTCGTGGACCGCTTCGTCCGGGCCCTGCCGGACGGGTACGACACTGTCATCGACGAGGAAGGCAACAACGTCAGCGCCGGCGAGAAGCAGCTGATCACCATCGCCCGCGCCTTCGTAGCCGACCCGTCCCTGCTGATCCTGGACGAGGCCACCAGCTCGGTGGACACCCGAACCGAGGCCCTGGTCCAGAAGGCCATGGCCGCGCTGCGGACCGAACGGACCAGCTTCGTGATCGCGCACCGGCTCTCCACCATCCGGGACGCGGACACCATCCTGGTGATGGAGGCCGGCCGGATCGTGGAGCAGGGCCGGCACGCCGAGCTGCTCGAGAGCCAGGGTGCCTACTACCGGCTGTACATGTCCCAGTTCGCCGGCGAGGATGCGGAGGCGGCCCTGGCCGACGCCGCGGGCGGCCCGACGCCGGTGCACAGCTGAGCGCCGCGGCGGCCGGGGGAGCGGAGCCGCGCCGGCTGGAGGTGCGGGTGCCGATGCGCTGGGGCGACATGGACGCTTACGGCCATATCAACAACGTCCAGCTGGTCCGGATCCTGGAGGAAGCGCGCATCGCCGCCTTCGGGCCGCCCGGCGGCACCGGGCTGCCCGGCCTGGAGCCGGTGGTCCCGCTCTTCAGCGAGGTTCCCGCCGGCACCCTGGCGCTGGTGGTCGAACACCGCATCCGCTACGTCCGGACCTTGGAGTACCGCAACATCCCGGCCCTCGTGCAGCTCTGGATCGGCGCGGTCAAGGGTGCCAGCTTCGACATCCACTACCTGGTCCAGGACCCCGTCACCGGCGAGGACTGCGTGAAGGCCAGCAGCCACCTGGCGTTCGTGGACGAGGCCACCGGCCGGGTGGTGCGGCTGACCCCGGAGCAGAAGGCCAAGCTGGAGCAGTTCACCGCCCACTGACCGCGCGGACCCCCAACTGACTCGCACCTCAGGCCGTTGTGAGACCCCGGAACGGCCCCGGCTGCGAGTCAGTTGACCAAAAGGGATGGGGCGGGAGGCCCTTACCCCGGCCGCCCGCGCCGCCCTAGACTGGACGCGCCCCACGGGCATCGGCACCAGAACCGACCAAAGCGAGGAGCAGGACCATGGCCAAGCGAAGCAAGGCGGCGGGCAAAAAGAAGACGTGGAAGGAACTCTCGCCGATGGCGAAGTTCGGCACCGTCACGGCGGCCCTCGTGCAGCTTTCCCTCCTGGTCGCGGCGCAGCGGGACATCTCCCGCCGGCCGGCCGAGGAAATCCGCGGCAGCAAGGCGCTCTGGCGGGTCGCCACGCTGGTGAACTTCGTCGGACCCGGCAGCTATTTCACCTTCGGCGTGAAGCGCAGGGCCGGCGGCAAGTAGCCCGCCCGGGCGCCCCGAGAACGCCCCGGACGGCCCGGCGGCGGGCCGGCCCGTGATGCGGGCGTTCAGCTTAAGCCTGTAAATTGGAGGGCATGACCCCCCACAAAAAGCCTGCCATGCACCGCGCCCTCGGCATCTCCAAGGAAATCGAAGACGCGGCGTGGTTTGTGCTCGGCCCGGGTCTGCTCGGCAAGGCCTCGCCGCTGGACGGCCGCACCCGGACCTGGTCCGTGGCCGCCGCCTCGGAGCTGCTGGAGCGGCTGGAACGGGGCATCCCGGACCCCAAGGCGCCCATGATGACCAACCTGCGGGAAAACCTTGAGGGGGCCACCCGCGGCGCGAAGCAGCTCGCCGTCGAACTGCTCTTCCTTCAGTCCCTCCCGCTGGCCCACGAGGTCAAGTCCCTCAAGGTCAAGCGCGCCCGCGTGGCCGAGGCCGCGTCTTGGCTCGAGCCTCCGCTGGACCTGCCGGAGGAGCTCTACGCCGGCATGACGGACCACGGTGTGATTCGGGACCGCACCGCCGAGTTCAACTGGACCATCTGGGACCACCTGAAGTGGCTCTGCCGCTTCGTCCGCCACGTCGCGCAGCGTCCCGCCGGCGTCGTGCAGGCCGCCATCAAGGACCCGCTGGCGTTCCACGAGCTGACCATGGGCACCCCGGATGACCAGCCGGCGATCCGCCGCAGCATCGAATTCCTGGTCTGGCCGGCCTACTTCGAACCGATCGTGGCCGACGTCGAACGCCAGGAGATCCGCGACGCGTTCGCCTCCCTGGTCGGCGGCGCGAAGGGCGATTCGGATGAGGAGATCTCCGCCGACATCCACCGGATCCGCCTGCACCTGGACGAACAGGCCGGCCAGCGGATCGACTGGTACTCCCGGCAGCTGGTCAGCCAGTGGCGCAAGGTGGGGGACCCCGGCCGCCGCGCCTGGCTGCTGCGCAGCCACCACGACAACGCCGAGCTGCTCGCCGCGTGGCAGGACGAGGAAGCGGTGACGCTCGACGTCGAACACCTCCGCCAGCTTGACCCGGGCGTCACCGCGGGCCTGGTCCAGCACGCCGTCGACGAGGACTACAAGCACCTGAGCTACGTCGAGCGCGAGGACACCAAGACCGCCGTCTTCGCCTTCCTGACCGTCATGAAGCCGGGCGACCTCACGCTCTACCAGAGCGCCGGCGCGGTCCGCGTGGGCGTGGTGCTGGGCGAACCCGAACAGAACGAGGACAACCGCCGGCTGCGCCGCAAGGTCCGCTGGTTCGACGGCGACCACCAGCTCGCCGAGCTGCCCCGGCACGTGCAGCGGCAGCTGGCCAGCTCCGGCGTTGTCGTGGACGTCACCCGCGTGATCCAGGCGCTTGAGGCGCTGCTCCCGGCCGAGGCGGAGGGCGATGCCGCAGACGGCGCCGAGCCGGCCGCCGTCGTCGAACCCCCGTGCGAGGGCTTCCGTCCCCTGACCCCGGAGTTCGCCGCGACCCTGCACATGGACCTGGAGCCGCTCCAGGAAATCGCCGAAATGCTGGAGGAGAACCGGCAGCTGGTGCTGTACGGCCCGCCCGGCACCGGCAAGACCTACCTGGCCAAGCACCTCGCCGCTGAACTCGCCGGCGACACCGGGGACGAGCGGGTCAAGCTGGTGCAGTTCCACCCCTCCTACGCCTACGAGGACTTCTTCGAGGGCTACCGGCCGGATAAGACCGACGAGGGCCAGGTCTCCTTCAAGCTGGTGGCCGGGCCGCTGCGCCGGCTGGCCGAGGAAGCCGCGAAGCCGGGCAACGAGAAGAAGCCCTACTTCCTGATCATCGATGAGATGAACCGCGCCAACCTGGCGAAGGTCTTCGGCGAGCTGTACTTCCTGCTGGAGTACCGCGACGACCGGATCTACCTGCAGTACAGCCCCACCGAGCCGTTCTCGCTGCCGGACAACCTCTACATCATCGGCACCATGAACACGGCAGACCGCTCCATCGCCATGATGGACGCCGCGATCCGGCGCCGGTTCTCCTTCATCGAGCTGCACCCCAGCACCGAACCGGTCAAGGGGACGCTGCTGCGGTTCCTGCAGGCCCGCGGCCTCGACACGACGCCGGCGCTGCTGCTCGATGAGCTGAACAACGCGATCGACGAGTGGGACCGGGACCTGATGATCGGACCGTCCTACTTCATGAAGAAGGCTGCCCAGACCCCCGCCGGGCTGCGGCGGATCTGGAAGTACGAACTGATGCCGCTGCTCGAGGAGCACTACCACGGTCAGCTGAACCGCGCCCAGCTGCAGGAGCGGTTCGGGCTCGAGCAGTTGATGGGTCGCCTTGCCCGCGTCTAGCGCCCTCCGGGACGGGTACGCCCAGCCGCCGGGCGCCGGGCAGGCCGCCGGGCAGCCGGCCGTCCGGCAGATCGCCATGGACGAGCTGTCCCAGGGCGTGGTGGAGCGCCTCGATCCCGGCAGCGCCGCGTACATCAACGGCAGCGGCCTGGCCAAGGCGTCGCCGCTGGGCATGGGCCTGTTCCGGATCGAACCGGTCGGGAAGGTCGGCTCGGTCCGCACCCCCACCGTCCAGCTGGAGGTCCGGCCCAAGGAGCGCCTCGGCCTGGCCCGGCTGCTGTTCCTGCTCGGCTACACCGAGAACCAGGGCTTCCGCGATGACGCCGTCGCCGCCGTGGAGGACGCCGAACTCTGGAGCGCCCTGGCCGAGTCCCTGGCCCAGCTCGCCGACCGGGCGTTGAGCCGAGGCGTCTTGCAGGGGTACCTGAACGTGGATGAATCGCTGCGGACGGTCAAGGGCAGGATCCGGATCTCGGACCAGATTTCCCGCCGGCCCGGCATGCTGGTGCCCCTGGAGGTCTCCTACGATGAATTCACCGAGGACATCCCGGAAAACCGGATCCTGCGCGCGGCCTTGGAGCGGATGTCGCAGGTGCCGGGGGTCCGGGCGGACGTATTGAGCCGGCTGCGGCGGTTGAAGGGCAAGCTCGACGCGGTCACCCGGCTGCAGTCCGGGGCGCCGCTGCCGCCGTGGCGGGCCAGCCGGATGAATGTCCGTTACCACCCGGCGCTGCGCCTGGCCGAACTGATCCTGCGCAACGCCTCGGCCGAGGCCGGCGACGGCAAGCAGCAGGCGGCGTCGTTCGTCGTCGACATGTCCAAGGTGTTTTCCGACTTCGTGGGCGTCGCCCTGCGCGAGGCGATGGGTGCATTTCCGGGGGAGATGCGGCTGCGGTACAACGCCATGTTGAACGAGGCGGTGGACGACGCGGACCGGATCATGGTCCAGCCGGGCGCCGTGCACCTGCTCGGCGGCCGCCCCGTGATGGTGTACGACGCCAAGTACCAGGCCGCGTCCGACGTCGGCGCGTCCCTCTCGGGGGACCACTACCGGATGCTGGCCTACTGCACGTCCCTGCGGGTGCCCACCGCGTGGCTGATCTACCCCGGGTCGGGGGAGATCAAGCTGCGCCGGATACTGAACACGGACATCGACGTGGTGGAGTTCCCGCTTGACCTGTCCCAGCCGCCCGCGCAGATTCTCGCCTCGGTGGCGGACCTTGCCCAGCAGTCCTGGGGCGAAGTCGTACGTCAGGCAACCATCAGCCGCTAGGCCGGTGGCCTGTGGTTAGGCCGTGCCGTCCTGCACGGTGGTGGAAACCGAGAGCAGGTGGTTCAGCAGGGCCTTCTCGGGCTGGCCCGGATTGTCCGCCACGTGCTGGCGGAGACGTTCGCGGACGAGTGCCTCGTCGGGGTTCTCGTCGGAAAGAATGGCGTCGATGATGTCGGTCACCTGCCTGCGGAGGGGATCGAGCTCCGACGCGGCCTCCGGACTGCGAACCGCGTGCAGCGGGCGGGCCTCGGTGGACAACAATAGGTGTGGCATCGTGCTTCTCCTGAGGAGTGAGTAGTACCCCCACGTACTGACCGATAGAGTCCTAGTTCCCCGAATGCCGAGTTTAGCCCAGGTGCGCAAGACTGTCTCTGGGCATAGTCCAGATATTTCCGTCGCGAGCATACCGGCACAGATCAGTTCCCCCGAAATCGTCACAAATCCACGACGGCGGGTTGCAGCAAACCGGCGCTGGGGCAGTGCCGGCGAAGCCGAGATTACCGGCCGGTAGGGCCTAGGACGCGGAGGCGGTCCTCGAAGGGTTCGGCGGCGTGTCGTGCGTCACGTCGGCGCCGGGGGCGCGGTGCTTTGTGGTGCCGGCCGTTTCCGGGCCGAGGAAGGATTCCAGCTCGGCTTCCAGCGCGGGGAGATCTTTGATGCCGCACTCCCAGAGGGTGAGGACCTCCCAGCCCAGGTCTTCGAGCCGCTGGCGCTGTTCGGCGTCGCGGGCCTTCGTGCGGCTGCGTTTGGTGTCCCAGAATTCGGCGTTGCTCTTGGGTGCGTGCTGGCCCACGCGGCAGTCGTGGAAATGCCAGAAGCAGCCGTTGACGAAGATGACCTTGCGCCGGCCGGCGAATACGAGGTCCGGGTTGCCCGGGAGCTTGCCGCCCCGGGCGGTGCCGTGGAGGCGGTAGCGGTAGCCCTTGGCGTGCAGCAGCCTTCGGACCAGGAGCTCTGGTTTGGTGTTCTTGCCCCGGATGCGGGACATGTTCCAGCTGCGCCGCTCCGGGGTCAGACTGTCCGCCATGCGTTAAGTCTAGGCAGGGCTGCCGGCTGCGGCCGGCCCTGCCTCTGGTGGTTGGTTCTTCCTGCGGCTCGGCCTTAGATGTCCCGTTCCGGATGTTCGCCGAACTGGAAGTGGCGTCCACTGACGGCGGTGGGGGCGATCTCGACGTAGAAGTCCTTGAGGGTGGGGACCCAGGGCTTGAGCTCCAAGGCCTCTGCGGCGGCGATCTCGGCGGAGTGTTCCAGGGTGCGGGCCGTGCCGCGCACCACCACCGACCACGCTTCTTCGGAGAGGATGCCGTCTGTTTCGAAGAGGACCTTGGCGTTGATGGTCAGCTCGGCAAGTTTATTGCCGGGGGCGGTGCGGAGATAAAGCTTTCGGTCTGCGACGGCGTAATTCACCGGGAAGATGTCCGGCTCGCCGCCGACGGTGACCACCAGACGCCCGTGCTTGGTGCCCTCGACGAGTTTCCAACATTGATCCTCGGTCAGAGTCAGGATCGGTTGACCTTCAGCGTGTTCGAACATCATGGGCCCATTCTTCTATCCGGCGTAGAGGGACGCCAGAGGCCGAAAGGAACTGTTTGGCCGGGATGTGGGCGGTCCGAATGATCTGTGGATAACTCTTACCGGGGGCCTGCGGTTCAGTTACCCTTAGGCATTGTTTGGATTTCAGGCGTCATGATTTTCTATTGGGGGATCAGCTGAACATGCCATTTCATAGTCCAATGCCCCGCCGGCTCAGCGCCGCAGTCGCCCTCTTTCTTGCCGCCCTGGTCGGTACGACGGCCTGCTCGGGCGGACAGTCCCCGCCGGCGCCGACGACGGCGGCCCCCGTGGAGTCGACCGCGTCCGCATCGCCGGGAACGACGTCGGCCACGCCCACTGCCGCTCCCGCCTACAAACCGGCCGATGCCTCCGGCCGCGCCCAGAATGTCCCCGTCCCGGTCTTGCCCGAGGCCGCCAAAGCCGAGACCAAGGAAGGACTCGAGGCCTTTGCGAAGTATTGGTATTCGACCCTGAACTACGCGTATGAGACCGGCGATCTGACGCCGATTGGCTCCATCTCTGATCCGTCCTGTGCTCTGTGCGGACGCGTCTTTCCCGGCATCCAAAAGTGGAATGCAGACGGAAAATGGATAATCGGAAGCACAGTGGCAGTGCAGGCCGCTCAATCGAAATTTGTTCGAACTGCCGACGGCAGTTTTCAGGTTGTCATCCAATCGCAGCAGCAATCCGGTTCACTCCGAAATGCTGATGGAACCGAAGCGCAACAGGTGCAGCCCTCGACTGTTCTTGGTGATCTAATGATCGCCAAATTTGCTAACGGAGAGTGGAAGGCACTTAACGTCGACCGGCTCGGGTCATAGCCTTGGCCAAGTCTCGAGGCCTAGCGACCGTTGTCAGGTCTTGCGTCCTGTCAGCAATCTTGGCTGTAGGGATAGTGGCCGGACCGGCAATCGCGGGTGACTCTGAGGTGTCTTGGGGCGCTTCCGGTATAGGCGTGTGGCGCTATGACGAAGTAAGCGGGGTGTGGCTCGACATTCCTGGCACGGCACCACAAGATCCAAATGTCTACAAGTTCGAGTACCTCTGTTTGGACACTACTAAAAACAACTTCGACATCGCTTGCCTGGGCGGCGCCGTCAGATGCGACAAGGCTCCGGACGGCAGACCCGTGCGGTGGTACGCATCCTTGAGAGTCTTTTCGCCCCCCGTCTGGGCGGCACTGCAGCCCGATAGATGCGTCTATTCGGAGAAGCCCGAGGACGTGCTTGGCAAGATTGCCGGCCAGATTGCAGCCAAGTTTCAGCAACTCCCAGTAAGTCCTGGAACATCCGTCGTCCAGCCGAGCCCCCACACCCTCAAGGGAGCCGAAACTAATTTCTATGCGGAAGCGGAAGTGCAAGCTTTCGACGTCGACATGTTCGGACAGGCCGTCCGCGTCATCGCCACCCCCGTCCAGTACACCTGGACGTACGGCGACGGCACCTCGCTGGGACCCACCCCGGCGGCCGGCGGCCCACTGCCGCAGGAACGCTGGGGAGAGAAGACCTCCACCAGTCACGCGTACGCCGAGACCGGTGACTTCGGCGTCGTCCTCACCACCCACTTCCAGGGAACGTATTCCGTCAACGGCGGCCCCCCGCTGCCCATCCCCGGGCAGGGGCAGTTCAGCGGTCCCTCGCAGACCGTCAGCGTGTGGCGGTCCATCACCCGGAACTTTGCCGACGACTGCCTCCGCAACCCGCAAGGCCAAGGCTGCCCCGCCGGACCGTCACCGTCGCCGTAATCGCCTTATCGACCTGTAACCCCAGCCTGAGGAAAGTGATTCGAGTCTCAGCCGGAATAGTTGCACGCGCCTCCTTGCTGTTCTACGTGGACATCATCCACAGCGAAAGGAACCGCGCATGCTGTTTTCCACTTTGACCGTTGGCCAAATGGAGCTCCCGAACCGACTCGTCATGGCGCCGCTGACGCGCCTGCGCTCCGGCAAGGAAGGCGTCCCGGGCCCGCTGGTGGCCGAGCACTACCGGCAGCGCGCATCGCTCGGCCTGATCGTCAGCGAGGGCACCTACCCCAGCGAAGCCGGCCGCGGCTTCCCGGGCCAGCCCGGCCTGGTCACCGAGGAACAGCTCAAGGGCTGGGCCGACGTCACCGCCGCCGTTCATGCCGAGGGCGGCCGCATCTTCGCCCAGGTCATGCACGCCGGCCGTGTCACCCACGAGGCCACCACCGGCGGCCATGAGGTCGTCGCCCCCAGCGCCATCGCGATCGACGGCGTCACCCGCACCTACGAAGGCAAGCAGTCCTTCCCGGTACCGCGCGCCCTCACCACCGACGAACTGCCGTCTATCCGCGACGAATTCGTCCGCGCATCCCGCAACGCCATCGAGGCGGGCTTCGACGGCGTCGAGCTGCACTCGGCAAACGGCTACCTGCTGCACGAATTCCTGACCCCCGCCGCCAACCAGCGCGATGACATCTACGGCGGTTCTCCGGAGAACCGCGCACGCTTCGTCATCGAGGTGGCCCAGGCCGTCGTCGACGCCGTGGGCGCGGACCGCGTGGGCATCCGCATCTCCCCGGAGCACAACGTCCAGGGTGCCACCGAGACCGATGCAGCCGACGTCCGCGAAACGTACGGCATCTTGGTGGACGCCCTTTCGCCGCTGAAGCTGGCTTACCTGAGCGTCCTGCACAAGGACGCCGACAGCGGGCTGGTCAAGGACCTGCGCGCCCGCTTCGACGGCCCGTTCCTGCTGAACACGGGCTTCGGCGTCATCACCACCCGTGACGAGGCCGTCTCGCTGGTCGCCGACGGCCACGCCGACGCCGTCGTCGTGGGCCGCCCGGCCATCGCAAACCCGGACCTGGCCCGCCGCTGGCGTGAAGGGCTGCCGGTCAACGAGCCGGACCAGTCCACGGTCTACGCCGACGGCGCCGAGGGTTACACGGATTACCCGTTCTACCAGAACTAAATCCCGGCGGCCCTGAATGCAACGGGGTGCCATCAGGCGGCGGAGAGGAAGTGCCTTCCTCCCCGCCGCCTGGCGTTTAACTCCCGGTACCGGTCCCCACCGAGCGCTGGCACAGGGCAATGAAGTTGCCCAGTTGCTCCAGCGACGCCGGCTGCGGCGGCAGATAGTGGGTAAGCTCCGGCGACCGGACGATCACGGCGCGCCACTGCCCCCGGGACACGGCCACATTGATCCTGTTGCGGGAGAGCAGGAATTCCATGCCGCGCGGTGCGTCGGCCACGGCCGAGCAGGCCATCGACACCAGCACCACCGCCGCCTCCTGGCCCTGGAACTTGTCCACCGTGCCCACCCGGACCCCGCCCAGGCCGGCACGGCTCAGCGCCTCGCGGATGAGGTTGACCTGGGCGTTGTAGGCGGCCACCACCAGGATGTCCTCGGTGCCCAACGGCCGGCTCTCCTTCGGGGAGTGCCACATCAGGCCGAGGTGCCGCCTGACCTGGCGGACGACTTCCGCCGCTTCCTCCGGGGACGAAGTGGTGTTTCCGAAGTGCGGGACCATGACCGTCTCGATTCCGGCCGGGACCCCGTCGAGGTGGCGCTGGTCGGCTGCCGACGCCGACCGCAGCCGGCCGTCGTAGGCGAGCTCTGAGACGGCCCGGCAGAGCGCCGAGTTCATCCGCCAGGAGTCGGCCAGGAAGTAGCCGAGCTCCGGCGGGAGTGTCGCGTGCCCCGCGGAGATCCAGCCGAGCGCCGATTCGTCCACGGGCTCCGGGTGCTGGCCCTGGCTGACCTGCGGCAGTTGCTGCGGGTCGCCGAGCAGCAAGAGTCTGCTGCTGGCCTGCGCCACCGCCAGGGTGTTGGCCAGCGAGAACTGCCCGGCCTCGTCGATCACCAGCAGGTCCAGGGCTCCAGCCGGGACGGTGGCGCCGGTTAGGGTCCAGGCGGTGCCGCCGATCAGAGCCCCACCCCGCGAGGCGAGCAGCGCGGACACGTCCTTTGCGCTCCGGGCCTCCCAGGGGAGCGGCTCGGAGTGCTTCACGTCCTTGGCCACGAGGGCGGGGCTCACGCCGGCCGAAATGGCGGTGCCGAGGAGGTGCTCCACCACGGAGTGGGATTGTCCGACGACGCCGATCTTCCAGCCGCGCTCGACCAGCCGGGCGATGACGCGGGCACCCACGTAGGTCTTTCCCGTCCCGGGCGGGCCCTGCACGGCAAGGTAGGAGCGCTCCAGACCCAGCACGGCGCCGGTGATGACGTCGATAAACCGGTTCGGCCCCTCCCCGGGCTGCGGCAACGGTGAGCCTCCCGCCAGCCGGGGCGGCAGCCTGCGGACGAGATCGAGGGCCGGGTGCCGCGGAAGGGTTCCCGACTCCAGCCCCGCGGCGACGTCGGCGGCCAACGTTTCCAGCGCCTGCTCCAGGCTCTTGGTGGCGATCGGCTGGTCCTCGGTGAGCGCGATCGGCATGTCAGTGTAAGGCTCGATGTTTCGGTGCAGCCGGTCCCGGATGATGACCGTGTCCTTGCCGTCCTCGTCACCCAGTTCCAAGACTTCGGTGCCGAACCAGCCGTTGCGGCCGGTCCCGCTCTTGCCGGTGCTTTCAAGTCCGGCGGGCAGCGGGTGGCCGTACATCCGGAACCACTTGCTGCCCTCACGCAGGTCCGATCCCGGGCTGATGGTGCCGGTCAACTTCACCCGGCGCTCCGGCAGTTTCCGGCCTTCCCGATGCCAGTCGTCCAGGATCTCCGCGGTTTCGACCAGGAAGACGTTCCGGTCTTCACCATGGGTGTCCGGTCCCAGCTCGCATCGGTCGAAATGAGCCCACCAGAACGATTTCCGTTCCCTCCGGTGGTAACTGACGGCGGCGGCCAGCATGGCGACGGCCTTGCGGTCGTCCTCGGCCAGCCCCGAGTCGGGTGCGGCGAAACGGAGGAGTGTGGCCTCGGCCGGGCCCACCGGCTCCGCGGCACCCGCTTCATCTCCGCCGCCGTCGGCAGCTACCGCTCCGGCGGAGCCGGACCCCGCAGCCGAGCTGTCGCCAGCCGTCGCCGGACCGTTCCTACCGTCCGCCGCGGGGGAGATGCCGCGTTCGGCCGCCCGCCGCAGAAGCCAGTCCCGCAGCTCCAGGGTCGAGAGGCAGTCGTACTCGTTGTAGTCCGAGATCCCGGCCAGAATCGCCGCCGCCTCCTCGTCCCGTCCGGCGTCGCGAGCCTCGCAGTACTGGGCGTAGGCCACCACGGAGGCGCCCGCGTCCTTGACGTCCCCGGTGCGGAGGTTGCTGCCCATGTAGAGCGGCTCGAGCCGCTTGATGCTGTAGGAGTTCTCCGAGATCCGAATGCTGTTGCGGACCGTCTGGTACAGGTCCACCAGCAGTCCGTCGCGCAGCCACTGGTCCACGGTGTCCTCGCCGGCGACGTGCTGCACCGAGAGCTTCCGGAGCGCCGTTTTCTCGTACGGCGCGTAGTGGTAGACGTGCATGTCGGGAAACTCGCTGCGGCGCTTCTCGACGTAGTCCAGGAAGTCCAGGAACGCCTGCTTCTCCGCCTCCCGGCTGTGTGCCCAGAACGGACGGAAGACCCCCGGTATGCCGGGCGAGACGGGCGCCTCGATGACGCCGAAGAGGTATTCCAGCCCCCATATCCCGGTGGCCGCGTCCTGCCAGAGCGGGTCGCCCTCGAAGTCGAAGAAGATGTCCCCGGGGCTGGGCGGCGGCAGTTCCGCCAGCGTGTTCTGACCCAGCACGGCGTAGCGCAGCGTGTGCTCCTCGCCGTCCTTGCGGTAAGTGACCTCCCCGTCTACCGGGCCGCGCCCGCTCTGGATCCGGGCCTGTTCCTGCAGCCGCAGCAGCGTGGAGGAGGCGCCGGTCAGGTTGGCCTCCGCGAGCTGCGCCACCGTGAAAATACCCAGTGCGTGCAGGTTTTTCCGCTGCACCGCGTTCATCCGCGCCACGAGCAGCAGGTCGTCCGTGGCGGCCACCTGCTCCCGGCAGTAGTCGCAGCGTCCGCAGGCGCTGATCCCCTCCGCGCCCCAGGCGACGGTCCCGGGCCGGGCCGCGTGCGCCCCGGTCAGGGTAAGGAACCGTTCGCGCCGTTCCCGGAAGACGGGCAGGATGTCCGCAAGTTTGTGGTGGCTGCGAACGTAGTCGAAGCCGCCGCCGGGCAGGGGGACCGTGGCGCCAAGGACCAGGGTCACGGCCGGGGCGACGTCGATGCCGGCCTTGAGCAGCTGGTCACCGTAGGCGGCCAGCTGCAGCAGGGCGGTCACCTTGGCGTGGCGGGCCAGCTTGGTGTCGAACACCGCGTAGGCGCCGTCTCCCTGCCGGACCAGGAAGTCGGAACGGCCGTGGAACTGCCCGTCGAAGAAGGCGGCCTGGAAGACGACGTCGGCGTCGGCCCCCAGCGCCGCGATCGACTCCTCGTGCTTGGCCACCAGGGTGGCGCGCTCCATGCCCTCGGCGGGAACGACGTCGTACACCCCGGCCCCGCGGGCAGCATCCCAGGGGCCGAACTCCGCGACGAAGGTGTCCAGCACCTTGTGTTCGTGCACGTCGCCCAGCGCAGCCGCGTGCCGGAGCATCTCGTCCGGGCCGAAGTCGGCCTTCGCCGCCCGGCCGAGCTTCTCGTCCAGCTTGCGCAACAACTGATATTCGCACTCTGCGGCCACCACCAGGTCGCTCGCGGAGTAGACCAGGTCCGGGGCCGCGCCGGGTACTTCCGGTTCAAGGAAAAACACTGTGTCCCCGCCTCGTCTCTGTCCGCCGTGCCTCTTTTGCCAAGCTACCAAAGCCCACCGACAACAAAGCCGCCGGGCCCCTGGCACGCGGCCAGGTCTGGCCGCGCCGCGAGGACCGGCGTAGGGTCGGTACGACCATGACCGAACAGCAGCCCTTTGACCTGGTGCGGAGCTATCCGCACTTCGAACTCCGCCGCTACCCTGCCCACGTCGTGGCCGAGGTGCAGGTCAACGCCCGGTTCGACCGGGCCGGAAACGCGGCCTTCCGCTACCTCTTCAATTACATCAGCGGCGCCAACACCGCCGGGCAGAAGGTGGCCATGACCGCCCCGGTACTGCAGGCTTCCGGATCCGGGCAGAAAATCGCCATGACCGCACCCGTGCTGCAGCAGGGTCCCCTGCCGGGCAGCGACGGCCCGGCGGACTTCGCCGTGGCGTTCGTGCTCCCGGCCGGCATGACGGCGGAGACGGCGCCGGTGCCCACCAGCCCCGAGGTGCACATCCGCTCCGTGCCCGGGTCCCTGGCCGCGGCCGTCCGGTTCTCCGGCGCCGGAACCGAGGACGCGTTCCGGCGCCGCCTCGAGGGCCTGCACGCGGCGCTGGCCCTCGCCGGTCTTACCCCCGTGGGACCGCCGCGGTTCGCCCGGTTCGACCCGCCGTTCAAGCCCTGGTTCCTGCGCCATAACGAGGTGGTCCAGGACGTGCGGGAGCCCGGATAGGGCAAAATGGCTGGGTGAACTCCAGCTCCCAGCACCGTCCAGCCACCGCCATCGAGACCCTCATTGCCGAGGAGCTGGGCGTCAAAGCCTGGCAGGTCGCGGCCGCGGTAGCCCTGCTCGACGGCGGCTCCACGGTGCCCTTCATCGCCCGGTACCGCAAGGAAGCCACCGGCACCCTGGATGATACGCAGCTGCGCACCCTGGAGGAGCGCCTCCGCTACCTGCGCGAACTCGAGGACCGCCGCCGGACCATCCTCGAAGCGATCGCCGCCCAGGGCGCCCTGACCCCGGAACTGGAGGCAGCCGTCGTCGGGGCCGAGACCAAGTCCCGGCTCGAAGACATCTACCTGCCGTTCAAATCCAAGCGCCGCACCAAGGCCCAGGCCGCCCGCGAGGCCGGGCTGGAGCCGCTCGCGGACACGCTGCTCCGGCACCCGGACCGCGACCCGGAGCGGGAGGCGGCCCGCTACCTCAACCCCGAGCACGCCGTTGGGGACGCCGCCGCCGCACTCGCCGGCGCCCGGTCCATCCTGGTCGAACGCGTCGCCCAGGACGCCGACCTCGCCGAGACGCTGCGGGAGCGGCTCTGGACACAGGGCCGGATGGTTTCCCGCGTGAAGAAGGGCAAGGAGGCGGAGGGCCAGAAGTTCAAGGACTACTTCGAGTTCGCCCAGACTCCGGCCGGCATGCCCTCCCACCGGGTCCTCGCGCTGCTGCGCGGCGAGAAGGACGGCGTGCTGGAGCTGGACCTGAGCGAGGCGGCCCCGGACGACGACGCCGCCCTGGCCGCCGCCCGCGCCCGCTACGAGGCCGCCGTGGCCAGGTTCCTCGGCGTCGCCGACCGCGGCCGGCCCGCCGACGCCTGGCTGCTGCAGACCGCGCAGCAGGCGTGGCGCTCCCGGGTCCTGACCCGGCTGAGCGGTGACCTGCGGAGCCGGATGTTCGCCGCCGCGGAGGACGAGGCCGTGCGTGTCTTCGCCGCGAACCTCCGCGACGTGCTGCTCGCCGCCCCGGCCGGGAACAAGGCCACCCTGGGCCTGGACCCGGGACTGCGGACCGGTGTGAAGGTCGCCGTCGTGGACGGCACCGGCAAGGTCGTCGCCACGGACACGGTCTACCCGCACGCACCGGCCCGGAAATGGGACGAGGCGCTCCGCACTCTCACCGCCCTGGCCCGCAAACACGAGGTAGAGCTGGTTGCGATCGGCAACGGCACCGCCTCCCGGGAGACGGACAAGCTCGCGGCCGAATTGATCAAGCAGCTCGGTGCCGGAGGCGCCCCGCAGAAGCTCGTCGTCTCCGAGGCCGGTGCGTCCGTCTACTCCGCCTCGGCGCTCGCCGCAGCGGAGCTGCCCGGAATGGACGTTTCCCTGCGCGGCGCCGTCTCGATCGCCCGGCGGCTGCAGGACCCGCTCGCGGAGCTGGTGAAGATCGAACCCAAGTCGATCGGCGTCGGCCAGTACCAGCACGACGTGACGGCGTCGAAGCTGGACCGCAGCCTGGACGCCGTCGTCGAAGACTGCGTGAACGCGGTCGGCGTGGACGTCAACACCGCCTCCCCGGCGCTGCTCAGCCGGGTGGCTGGCGTCGGGCCGCTGCTGAGCGAGAACATCGTGGCGTACCGGAACGAGCATGGGCCCTTCGCCAAGCGCAGCGAGCTGAAGAAGGTCCCCCGGCTGGGTGCCAAGGCCTTCGAACAGTGCGCCGGGTTCCTGCGGATCAGCGGGGGAGCGGAGCCGCTGGATGCCTCCAGCGTCCACCCGGAGTCCTACCCGCTGGCGCGCCGGATCAAGGCCGCCGCCGGTGCAGGCAGCGTCGCGGTGCTGAACCCGCAGGACTTCGTGGACGGCAGCTTTGGCTTGCCCACGGTGCGGGACATCATCGCCGAACTGGACAAGCCCGGCCGTGACCCGCGGCCCGAGTTTGCCGCGGCGAGCTTCCGCGAGGGCGTGGAGAAGATCTCGGACCTGGTGCCGGGCATGGTGCTGGAGGGGACGGTCACCAACGTGGCGGCGTTCGGCGCGTTCGTCGACGTTGGGGTGCACCAGGACGGGCTGGTCCACGTCTCCGCGCTGGCCAACCGGTTCGTCGCCGACCCCCATGAGGTGGTCAAGTCCGGCCAGGTGGTCCGGGTCAAGGTGCTCGAGGCCGACCCCGAGCGCAAGCGCATCTCCCTAACGTTGCGGATCGACGACGAACCCGGCGGCGGTGCACCGCGCCAGGGCGGCGGGAGTGAGCGCGGGGGCCAGGCCGGCGGTGCACCGCGCCAGGGCGGCGGCGACCGGCGGGGCGTGGCCGGCGGCGAGCGTCGGGGCCAGCGCGGGCCACGGCCGGCGTCGGCTCCGAAGGCGCCTGCCGCCCCGGCGCCGGGGAACACGGCGATGGCCGAAGCCCTTCGGCGGGCGGGACTAGGGGAGTAGCGCCTACCGTTCGTCGCGAAAATGCTACCGCTCATCGTGAAACCGCCCGTCGTGACGTCGGAACCTCGACGCCGCCGTGTGATCTGCACCATGATTGCCGAAGGCAACGGCCCAAGTGAGGCCTTTCGCCTCTGTGCCCTGGGGAGGCGCAGATCAATCTGCGGGGACGGCGTCGTCCCCGACTGAGCAAGGGGAGCACCAATGGGCTGGCTGGACCGTGACCGCACAATCGCCCCTCCGGGGTTCAACCGCTGGCTGGTTCCGCCCGCCGCGCTCGCCGTGCACCTGTGCATCGGCCAGGCTTACGCCACCAGCGTGTACAAGACCGCTCTGGTCAAACACTTTGGCGCCAGCCTGACCGAGATCGGCATCATCTTCTCCATCGCCATCGTGATGCTGGGCCTCTCCGCCGCCATCATGGGCACCTGGGTGGACAAGAACGGCCCGCGCAAGGCCATGTTCACCTCGGCCATGTTCTGGGCCAGCGGCTTCCTGATCGGCTCCCTCGGCATCTTCACCCGCCAGCTGTGGCTGGTCTACCTGGGCTACGGCGTGGTGGGCGGCATTGGCCTGGGCATCGGCTACATCTCGCCGGTGTCCACCCTGATCAAATGGTTCCCGGACCGGCCGGGCCTGGCCACCGGCATGGCCATCATGGGCTTCGGCGGCGGCGCGCTGATCGCCAGCCCCGTCTCCACCGCCCTGCTGAAGGCCTACGACCCCAACTCCGGCGCCCAGGGCTGGGTGGCCAGCGGCGACGCCGTCGGCAAACTCTTCCTGACCCTCGCCGTCGTCTACCTCGCCTACATGCTCTTCGGCGCGTTCACCATCAAGGTCCCCGCGGACGGCTGGAAGCCCGCCGGCTTCGACCCGTCCAAGGTCAAGGCAGCCAAGCTGGTCACCACGGACAACGTCTCTGCCAAGAACGCGGTGAAGACCCCGCAGTTCTGGCTGGTCTGGGTGGCGCTGTTCTGCAACGTCACCGCCGGCATCGGCATCCTGGAGCAGGCCGCCCCGATGATCCAGGACTTCTTCCGCCAGCCCGGCGGCACCTCCCTGGTCAGCGCCGCCGTCGCCGCCGGTTTCGTGGGGCTGCTGTCCATCGGCAACATGGCCGGCCGCTTCGCCTGGTCCGCCACCTCCGACGTCACCGGCCGCAAGCGCATCTACATGGTGTACCTGGGCGTCGGCGCCGTGCTGTACGTGCTGCTGGCCCTGGCCGGGTCCTCCACCACCATCCTCTACGTGGCGCTGGCGTTCCTGATCATTTCCTTCTACGGCGGCGGCTTCGCGACCGCCCCGGCCTACCTGCGGGACCTCTTCGGGACCTTCCAGGTGGGCGCGATCCACGGCCGGCTGCTGACCGCCTGGTCCGCCGCCGGCGTCGCCGGGCCGCTGATCGTCAACGCGTTCCTCGACGCCCAGGGCACCCCGGGCAAGCTCAATGCCGCTTCCTACCAGCCGGCGCTGCTGACCATGGTGGCCCTGCTGGTGGTGGGCTTCGTGGCCAACCTGATGGTCAAGCCCGTCGCTGCCCGTTTCCACGAACCCCGTCCCGAGAGCAACCGCTCCACCGAACCCGCCATGGAGGCCTGAGATGAGCACCCAGCACCCGCACGGAGCCGACACCCCCGTTAACGCGTCCCCCGCCCGGCTGACCATCGCGTGGGCCTTGGTGGGCCTGCCGCTGGCTTACGGCGTTTACGAGACGCTGACCAAAGTGACGGCGCTGTTCGGCTGAGCATGACGTTTACCGCTCCGGACCAGTTCACCACCCGGCCCACCCTGCAGGGCACCTTCGGCATGAGTGCCTCAACGCACTGGCTGGCGACGGCGGCCGCGCAGGCGGTGCTGGAACGCGGCGGCAACGCGTTCGACGGCGCCGTCGCCGCAGCCTTCGTACTGCACGTCGTCGAGCCCCACCTCAACGGTCCCGGCGGGGACATGACCGGCGTCTTCGTCACCGCTGCGGACCCGGACACCCCGGTGGTGCTCATGGGCCAGGGCCCGGCGCCCGCCGCCGCCACCGCGGAGCATTACCGCAGCGAGGGCCTGGACCTGGTTCCCGGGTCCGGGGCCCTCGCCGCGGCCGTGCCCGCCGCCGTCGACGCCTGGCTCCTCCTGCTGCGCGACCACGGCACCTGGGAACTGGACGCGGTGCTGGAGTTCGCGATCGGCTACGCTCGCGACGGCCACCCGCTGCTGGGCCGGGTCGGCGCCACGATCGCGACCGTGGCCGAGCTGTTCCGCGAGCACTGGCCTAGCTCCGCCGAGCTGTGGATGCCCGGCGGCACCATCCCCGCCGAGGGGGAACTGTTCCGCAACCCCGCGTACGCCCGCACCCTGGAACGCCTGGTCGCGGCGGGCGTTGCGAAGTCAGGCTTCCGCGAGGACCGGATCGACGCGGCAAGGCGCGAATGGAGCGAGGGATTCGTGGCCAGCGCCATCGTCGCCTCCGTCCAGCTCCCGCACCGGCACTCCTCCGGCACGGACCACGCCGGCGTGCTGGCGGCCGGGGACCTGGGCGGATTCCGCGCCGGGTACGAGCCCGCCGCCACCGTCGAGTTCCGTGGCCACACCATCGCCAAGACCGGACCCTGGGGACAGGGCCCTGCGTTGCTGCAGACACTCGCGATCCTGGACGGGTTTGAGGACCGGTACCTGGACCCGTCCACCGAGCTCGGGGCCCACACCATCCTGGAGGCGCAGAAACTGGCGTTGGCGGACCGCGAGGCCTACTACGGCGACACCGACGTGCCGCTGGACTACCTGCTCTCACCGGAATACTGCGCCGAACGGCGGGCTCTAATCACCGAGCGGGCCTCCCACGAGTTCCGCCCCGGCACGGTACCGGGCCGGGAACCCTACCTGCCGCCGCTGCGGACCGAGTACACACCGCCCGCGTTGGTCCACGACGGCGCCGGGCCGGGCCCCGCGGGGCTGGGCGCCGGGGAACCGACCGTCGCCCGCACCGGGGAAACCCGCGGCGACACCTGCCACGTGGACGTCGTCGACCGCTGGGGCAACATGATCTCCGCCACCCCCTCCGGCGGCTGGCTGCAGTCCTCCCCGGCCATCCCGGAGCTGGGATTCTGCCTGGGCACCCGGCTGCAGATGACCTGGCTCGAGGAGGACACACCCTCCACCCTGACGCCGGGGAAGCGGCCCCGCACCACGCTGACGCCCACCCTGGTGCTCCGCGACGGGCAGGCCGTCACCGCCCTCGGCTCACCCGGCGGCGACCAGCAGGACCAGTGGCAGCTGCCCTACCTGCTGCGCACCATCGTGGGCGGGTACACGCCGCAACAGGCCGTTGACGCGCCCACCTTGCACACGACGTCGATGCCGGGCTCCTTCTGGCCCCGCACCTGGGAACCCGGCGGCGCGGTGGTCGAGGAACGGCTGGGCGACGAGGTCATCGCCGGGCTGAAGCGCCGCGGACACGCGGTGACGACGGCGCCGGGCTGGAGCCTGGGCCGGCTGTCCGCCGTCGCGCGGGTCCCGGAAACCGGCGTGCTGCAGGCGGCCGCGAACCCGCGGGGCGCGCAAGGGTACGCCGCGGGACGGTAACCCGGACGCGGCGGCGGGACGGTCAAAGACCGGCTTGGCTACCGTGGTCCGCCGTGCTCCAGGCAGACCGTCGTCGTGAACTGCTCGATAGTGTCCGGTGTTCCGGGCGCGTTGGTGAAGAGCGAAACTGCCGCTGAGGCCTCTCCGGAAGCGAAGCGGCCGCCTGTGGCCGGCAACGTGAGCGTGACGGTTTCGGTTTCGCCCGTGCAGGGGCGCTGGCCCGTACCGGCGCCACCGACGACGTCGGGCCCGGACGGTGTTGCCTGGCTGAGGACGAATCCGACGCCGGCGCTCCGGCCCTCATCGCACCGGTAGCTGAGCCTGACCCTCACGTCCGCGCCGTGGCTGCGGAGGGCCGCCGCCTCGATGCTGACCGGAGCGCCGTCGTCGGCCCGGGCGGGATCCGCAGCCGCGAATAACGATCCGCACAGGACGGCTGCTCCCGTCAGGGCGACCATGCGGCGTCTAAGAGGTGGGGAGATGTGCTCCATGATGTGCCTGCCTTGGCTCCCGGGGGTGGAGACCGGACCCCATCCACTACACGCCTCCCCGGGCGCGACGGACAGGGAAGAAAGACCCTTGAAGCCCGTCAGGACGGATCGGGGAGCGCCTCAGCCCCGCCCGGAGCTCGCCCGGCCGGAGCTCGCCCGCGTCTCAGTCAGTGCCCGGGGCCGGCCGAACTGGGTCCGGACCCCGGGGGAGTGCAGCACCGACTCCGGCGGCCCGTCCACCGCGATCCCGGCCGCGGCCACCAGCCCGTCCTCCAGCCGCGCGATCCGCGCCGGATACAGCGGCCAGGGGGTGTGCGTGTTGGGGATGTAGAGCGTCTGGCCGCGGAACCGGGAATGCAGCCCGAACCGCGCCGTCAGGTGCACGGACAGCGGGTCTCCGGCGGCGCCGTCGTAGTCCGGAACCACGGTGAAGTCGCTGGCCGCACCGCCCCGGAACCGCCGCACCGTGTACCCGGTGGCCGGGTCCTCCGGGGTCGGCGGGCGGTAGCAGTCCCTGGACCAGACGTAGGGGATGCCCGCGGCCCGCGCCGCGACGACCACCGCCAGCCGGGAAGCGTCCAGGGATACGAACACCACGCCCCGGGTGCCGTCCGGTTCCCGCGAATAGAGCCGGACGTTGATCTCGGTGAAGCTGCCGAAATACGGGATGGCCGGGCCGGTGCCGATGCCAGCGCCCTGCATCCGGAAGCCGATCAGGCCCACCCAGGCGGACCCGTCGAACTCGTCCGGCTCCACCCCCGCGGGCATGAAACGCGCGGCGGTGGCCCGGGGGATGCGCCAGTGCAGGAACACGGCGTCGCTCCAGCGCTGGTCCATGATGACCGGGCGGGGCAGCTCCGGCGCCGCGGGCCAGGGATCCATCAGTTCAGCGGCCGGGTGCCGTCGGGCAGGGCGCCACCGGCGAGGAGCTGGGCGGCGGTGTCGGCCAGGGCGGTCAGCGCCACCCGCTGGGTCCACGGGCCGTAGGAGATCCGGGCGACGCCGAGTTCCTGCAGCCGGGCCGGGGCCAGGGAGCCGGGGACGTTGATGACGGAGACCTTATTCCAGCCGATCCCGTCCACCAGCGCCGCGACGGTCTCCTCGTCCAGCAGCCCCGGCACGAACACGGTGGTGGCGCCGACGTCCAGGAAGGCGCGGCCGCGTTCGATCGCGTCGGCCAGGACCTCGCGCTGGTCCCGGTCCTTGCCTTTGAGGAACGCGTCGGTGCGGGCGTTGAGGACGAAGTCAATGCCCTCGTCCGCGGCGGCCTCGGTGACTGAGCGCATCTGGGCGACCGCGTCCGCGAGGGGACGCATCTGGTCCTCGATGTTCGCGCCGACGACGCCGACGCCGATCGCCTTCCGCACGGCCTCGCCGGGGGTGCCGTAGCCGGATTCGAGGTCGGCGCTGACCGGCAGGTCCGTGGCGGCCGTAATCCGGCCGATCGCGGCGATCATCTCATCGAGCGGGATGTTCTCGCCGTCCTCGTAGCCGAGCGAGGCGGCGATGGAGTGGCTGGCCGTGGCGAGGGCCCGGGTGCCGGGCACGTCGCCGATGACTTTGGCGCTGATGGCGTCCCAGACGTTGACGACCTGGAGGATCTCGGGTGCCTGGTGCAGGCGGAGGAGTTCGGTGGCTTTGGAGGCTGTGGTTTCCGTCATTTCGCGAGCCTAACCGGGCGCGGCTTGCCGGGAGAAGGGGTTTTGCTCAGGGAGGAACGGTCAGGCAGCGCCGGCCTCGGCCCGGCTGCCTGCGGAGGGCTTCTGCCAGGGCCAGCGGCCGGTGATTTCCAGTTCCAGCGAGAAGCTCAGGAACGTCCGGATCAGCACGATGATGGCCAGCACGGCGACGCTTTCAAAGGTGGGGGTGATGGCCACGGTGCGGATGATGTCCGCCGCGACCAGCAGCTCCAGGCCCAGCAGGATGGACCGGCCCAGGAGCTGCCGGTAGGAGCGGTACTTCGAGAGCGGCTCCGAGTCGACCGGCAGCCCACGTGGCTGGACGCCCCGCAGCGCCATCGGCAGCGACACCAGGGCGCCCATCACCATCACCGCCACCCCGGCGAAGTCCATGAAGCCGCCGACGGCCTCGATGATGCTCCTGAAGTCCATGCTGCTCCTTGGGACGGGTGGGTGGCGTGGTTCTGGCGCTGTCCGAGTTAGGGGTGGCGGACGCCGACGCCGGCCAGCACGGCGCTGTAGCCCTCACGGTAGCTCGGGTAGGTGAACTCCAGGCCGGTGCCGCGCAGCAGGGCGTTGCTGACCTTCTTGTTTCCGCCGCGGGACGGCTCCCCGGAGGAACGTCCCGCGGTGGGGCGGTCACTGCCGGTGCGTTCGCCGCCGTCGGGGTCCGCCGGCTGCGGGGCGGGCAGGCCCAGCTCCGCGGCGAGGAAGGTGAGGACGTCCGCCATCTCGGCCGGTTCGTTGTCGACACCCAGGTAGAGCGGCGCCGGCTCGGCGTCCATGGTGCAGAGGCGCACGATCGCGGCGGCGGCGTCGTCACGGTGGATGCGGTTGGTGAGCTTGGAACCGGCCGGCAGTGTGGCCTTGCCGCCGCGGACCATGTCGATCAGGCGGGTCCGGCCGGGGCCGTAGATCCCGCCGAGCCGCAGCACCACCGGGGTGATGCCGGTGTCCTCGAGCCGGTCGGCCAGGAGCTGCTCGGCCTCGAGGATGATGCGGCCGGAGAAGCCGCCGGGGTTCGGTGCGGTGGTCTCGTCCACCCAGCCGCCGTCGGCGTCGCCGTAGACGGCCGTGGAGGAGACGAACAGCACCCGCCGGACGGGGGCCGCGGAGGCGAGGACGGCGTCGAGCACCCGGGCCAGGCCGTCCACGTAGGCGGCGCGGTAGGCCTCCTCGGTGGGGGAGTCGGCGGCGACGGCCACGACGACGGCGGTGGTGTCCGCCGGGACCGGCGGCAGCTCACCGCGGGTCAGGTCCGCCGCGAAACCCTCGATTCCGGCAGGGAGCTTCTCCGGCGAGCGGCGCCAGCCCACCACGCGGTGTCCGGCGGCGGCGAACCGCAGCCCGGCCTCGGTCCCCAGGTCGCCGCATCCGGCAAGCAGAACAGTCATACCGGCAAGTCTGCCAGCAAATCGGAGCGGCTCTGTGCCGGGTCGGATCGGGCCGGTTGGGAGCGCGCCGGCGCGGGGACTCGGCGAGTGGACGAGGTTAGCGCTTCGGAACGGGCTGGACCACGGTAGGTGTCGGCTGTGGAGCTGGCGGGCCGGTCGGCGCTGTGGGCCTGAGACCGGAGAGAAAGCTGAAGATGAAGGACAGCAGAATCATGAGGACGCCCAACCTGAAGAGCGCCCCGATGCAGCTCACCTTCTGTTGGCCACCGCGGCGTCGACTCCGTGCTGGCGCCTTCGGCCGCGCAGATTGGGGTCGCCGGGAGCCCCGGCTTTTGGGTTGCACGGTGGCGGCACCGGGTGGCCGCGATGCTGTGGTGCTGGACGCTGTGAACTGCGCCGTGGAAAGCAGCTGCGGGCTGGTGGCGCCACCCAGGAGAGACTGCAGATAGGCATGGATTGTTGGAATCAGGGCCGCATCAAGGACCGTCGGCAGCTCGGCGACCGCCCGCGCGATGGTGTTGAGACCCTCGATGCGTGTGCCACCGCTCGCCGTACCGCTGAGCTCCGGCTGGCCTACCAGGCAGATCCATCCCTGCACCAACCGCCGATGCCCCGGTTCCAGGACCGCCGCCACGGCCGCCGCCTGCTGCCCGACCCCGGCGACGCTGTGGTGTCGGGCGTATCCGTTCTGCCGGAGAGTTCCGCCGGAGAGACTGACCTCCCCGTTCCAGTTCTTGGCGTCCACCACCACAATGCCGCCCGGACCGATCAGGACGTGGTCAAGATTTGCCTGGGGCCGCCCCGGCCAGTGGACATCGTGGATGACCTGCCAGCCAAGCGGCTCAATCTCTCTGAGTTTCTCAGCGAGGATTGCTTCGCCCGCTGCACCCAGGGACCAGGCGTGGGCGTTCCGCTCGGCGTGCTCCAGCTCCCGTCGCAAACGTGCAACCCGTTCAGCTGCGAGCCGCGACTTCTCCGCGGCTCCTTCTCCTGCAGCCATGACTTCCCCCAAGCAGCGTCTGGCGTGATGCCCGTCGCCGAAGCGATGGGACGGTGGCTGACACCATACGTCACAGGGGCTGGTCCCACCAGTCACATCCGAGGACTGACTCGCGGGTTCGGCCCGCGCGAGCCGCAAGGAAACGCCGGGTGCGGACCCGCCTAGCGCGCGGGGACCGGGAAGAAGAGCCGGGGGTCCTGCAGCAGTGCCGGGTAGTCGAAGTCCTCGCGTGCGATGACCTCATCCACCTCGAAGTTGCGGGCGAAGCGGCCCTCCACCTCGATCGGACGGCCCACGACCTTGCCGACGGCGAAGGTGCGGCCGGCGTCGAACGGGACGGCCACCACGGACTTGCCCGGGAGCGTGGTGAACGCCTCCTCCTGGGCCAGGCGCTTGCGGGTGGGCTTCTTCGGCTGCGGCTTCGCGGGCCGCTTCTTGGCGTTCTTCTCCGGCCGGCGGGAGGTGGGCTCGGCGTAGACAAACTGGTACTCGCCGTCGTCCGGAGCCGCGCCCTTGCCGCGCACGGGCGGCAGGCTCACCGTCTTCAGGTCCGAAGGATCGGTGCCCTCGACGGGCAGCCGCAGGATCCACATCTTCTCGCCCTCGGGGTCCTCCGGCAGCAGCTCGAGCTTGGGCTCGGGCCAGAGGTACTCCAGATCCGGGTCCGTGCCGGGGAATACGTCGGCGTAGAACGAGGGCTCCTTGGCCAGCAGGCGGGAGCGGTGGGCGAGGTGGAACCCGGGGTCGCCCAGCCAGTACGGCATCTGGATCCGGTCCGCGTAGTCCGGGTGGCCGGCCTGCGGCGCGAACTCCAGGATCCGGCCGCGGGTGGTGTCTTCCCCGCCGCGGGCCACCCATTCATCCACCATCGCCAGGCCGTACATGGTCAGCGCGGGGACGTGGCCCATCCACATCCGGACGGCCGGGTGGGTCTGCCAGCCGTACTGGGGGATGACCAGGGCGCGGAGCACCTGGAGGGCCTCGACGCGCTGCTTGCCCAGCCGGGCACGGTCCAGGGCCGCGGCGCTTTGCCGGAAATCGGAGTAGGGCAGGAAAGTTTGCATCTCTCCAGTTTGAGGCCGCGGCCCCGCATCACCAATTGCGGGCCGCCCGGGGTGAGCGTGTTCACATGCCGGGCGCCTACAGACAGCTCCCAGCCGGGAGTTTTATCATGGATCGGAACCACCCACGCTCCACGGAAGATCCGCCATGACCCCTGAATCGACGGCGCCTTTTGCGCCCAAATACGGACAAATGCTCAGCCCGGAAGCCAACGGCATCCTGGTGCTCGAGGAATTCACCCTGGATCCGGCCGCGGCCCGCAAGGAACAGCACGGCTTCCGCGCGGCCCTCGCGTCGGTGGCGCTGACAATGCGTAGGATCCTCGCGTTCCGCATGCTGATCGCCCTGGTCGCCATCGCCAACCTGCCGCTGTTCCTGCTCTCCAGCGGCTGGGAAATCTACGTGGTGTCCGTGGCCCTGGTGGTGGCCGTCCACGCCGCGGTGACTTGGCTGAACCGGCACGAGCCGCGGCTGAAGCAGCGCCGGATGCTGGAACTCCACCTGCACCGGGAGCGCAGCGACAATTACCGCAAGGTCCGCGACGCCGTGAAGTACGTCATCGACACCCCCGCCCGGATGAACGAACAGCTCTACCTCGAGCTCCTCGCCGCCAAGCGCGTGGCCCTGAACCTGGCCCACGGCACGGTGGCGCTGCTGGACACCAGCGACGACGCCGCGTGGAAGGTCCGCATCATCCGCGAACTGCCCCGCTCCGCCTGAACGGCGACAAAGACAACAAACGACGACGCCGGAGCGGCCCCCCAAGGCCGCCCCGGCGTCGTCGTTTTGTCGTGCCCTGAAAGTTAGGCCGGAAGCTGCAGGACCTGCCCGGCGAGGACCAGGTTAGGGTCGCTGATGGTGTCCGTGTTGGCGTCGGCCAGGGCCTGCCAGCCGCCCTTGATGTTCAGGTGCTCGGCGATGGTGCTGAGGCTGTCGCCGCTCTGCACGGTGTAGGTCTTGCCGCTGAGCGCCACCGGGGCCGCGTGCCGGGCGGCCTGAACCGGAGCCTGGACGGGTGCCTGGATCGGGTAGGCCGCGGGTGCGGCCTGAACCGGGGCACTCTGGACAGGGGCGGACTGCACGGGAACGCTGGCCGCAGCCCCGCCGCCTCCGCTGAGGCCAAGCTGCGCGGCGCAGGACGGCCACGCGGCCCAGCCCTGGCTGGCCTGGACGTTCTGGGCGACGGCGATCTGCTGCTCGCGGGTGGCGTTGGCCGGGGAACCCGTGCCGCCGTTGGCCGCCCAGGTGCTCTGGGTGAACTGCAGGCCGCCGGAGAATCCGTTGCCGGTGTTGGTGCTCCAGTTGCCGCCGCTCTCGCACTGGGCGAGTGCGTCCCAGGTGGAGGTGGACGTGGCGGCGGGGGTCGCGGCGCTGGCGGCGGTGGCGGAAAGGGCGACGCCGGCGGCGGAGATGGCGGCCAGGGCGGCGCCGCGGCGCGCGGCAGTGGTGAGGGTTGAGGTCTTCATGTGGTTCAGCTGCTCCTGAGGGCCACCTGCGCTCGGCCCGTCCCCGGGCGTTGTCGCGCCACTGCCCGCCCCTGACAATAGAGGTCATCTGCGGTGTCTGCCGGTCGGGCAGTTCTGGTGGAGGCAGCACCGGGCATGCGATCGCCCGATTTCGGGCATCCGCCCACGCTAGGACAGACCGCAGCAGGTTTCAACCCCGCCGCCCGGGAAATGCGCAGGTCAGCGGGCCAGTACGGCCGCAAGGTACGGCGCGGTGCGGCTCTTGGCGGAGCGGGCGACGGCGGCCGGTTCGCCCGCGGCGATGATCCTGCCGCCGGCGTCCCCGCCCGCCGGGCCGAGGTCGATCACCCAGTCCGCGGCGGCCACCACGTCCATTTCGTGCTCGACCACCACCACCGTGTTTCCGGCGTCCACCAGGCGGTGCAGCTGGGCCATCAGCAGCTCGACGTCGGCCGGGTGCAGCCCGGTGGTGGGTTCGTCCAGCAGGTAGAGCGAATGCCCGCGCTGGGCACGCTGGAGTTCGGTGGCGAGCTTGATCCGCTGCGCCTCGCCGCCGGAGAGTTCGGTGGCGGGTTGGCCCAGGCGCAGGTAGCCCAGGCCCACCTCGCGGAGCGTCTGCAGGGCGCGGGACGCGGCCGGCACGGAGGCCAGGAACTCGGCGGCGGCGTCCACCGTCATCCCCAAAACCTCCGCGATGTTTTTGCCCCGGTAGGTGACTTCCAGGGTTTCCGGGTTGTAGCGGGAGCCGTGGCATTCGGGGCACGGGCCGTAGCTGCCGGGCAGGAAGAGCAGCTCGACGGCGACGAAACCCTCGCCCTGACAGGTCTCGCAGCGGCCGCCGGCGACGTTGAAGGAGAACCGGCCGGCGCCGTAGCCGCGGGCCTTGGCCTCGTCCGTGCCGGCGAAGACCTTCCGGACCGCGTCGAACAGGCCGGTATAGGTGGCCAGGTTGGAGCGCGGCGTCCGGCCGATCGGCTTCTGGTCCACCTTGACGAGACGGTCGATCAGTTCCAGGCCGGTCACGGGCCCGACGGTCAGCGGTTCGGTGAGCTCCCCGGCGCCCTCCGGGTCGGCGGCGGAACCGACGGTGGTGCCGGCAGCGCCGCCGGACGTGCCGTCGCCGTCAGCACCGCCGTTGTCCCCGTGCAGCCAGCGGCCGGTCACCCCGGCCAGGACCTGGCTGACCAGCGTGGATTTCCCGGACCCGGAGACGCCGGTCACGGCAGTCAGGACGCCCAGCGGGAAGTCGGCGTCGAGGTGCTGCAGGTTGTGGCGGCTGATGTCGCGCAGCTTCAACCACCCGTTCGATTCCCTGGAGCCACCGCCGTCGCCGTCGCGTGCGCCGTCGTCGCCGCGCGAACCCGCACCGCCGTCGTCGCGCGCCCGGGAAACTGAAGCGCCCTCGGGGAACAGGTACGGCCGCGTGACCGAGGCGTCCACCCCGGCGAGGCCGTCCACCGGGCCGCTGTAGAGCACCTCGCCGCCGCCCTCGCCAGCCCGCGGACCCACGTCCACCAGCCAGTCCGCCCGGCGCACCACGTCCATGTTGTGTTCCACCACGAACACCGAGTTGCCTGCGGATTTCAGCTGGTCCAGCACGGCCAGCAGCGGCTCCGCGTCGGCCGGGTGCAGTCCGGCGGAGGGCTCGTCCAGGACGTAGATCACACCGAACAACCCGGACCGCAGCTGGGTGGCGATCCGCAGCCGCTGCATCTCGCCGGGGGAGAGGGTGGGGGTGGAGCGGCCCAGCGCCAGGTAGCCCAGGCCCAGGTTCAGCAGCACGGTGACCCGCTGCAGCAGGTCACGGGTGATCGCAACCGCCACCTCGTTGGTTTCCCCGGACGACTGTTTCCGCGAGGCCGTCCCTGCGCCGGTCAGCTCGGTGGTGGGCCGGATGATGTCGGCGAGTTCGCTCATCGGGGCCGCGTTCAGCTCGGCGATGGTGCGGCCCGCGAAGGTCACGGCCAGGGCCTCGGGCCGTAGGCCGCTGCCGCCGCAGCGCGGGCACGGACCGGTCTCCATGAACTTCAGGACCTTCTCGCGCATGGTGGCGCTCTTGGAGTCGGCCAAGGTGTGCAGCACGTAGCTGCGGGCGCTCCAGAACCGGCCCTTGTACGGCTTGGCCACACGGTCGCGCTGCGGCGTCACCTCCACCACGGGCTGCTCCTCGGTGAAGAGGATCCAGTCGCGCTCCTTCTTGGGCAGCTTCCGCCAGGGGATGTCGATGTCGTAGCCGAGGTGGCTGAGGATGTCGCGGAGGTTCTTGCCCTGCCAGGCCCCCGGCCACGCGGCGATCGCGCCGTCGCGGATGCTCAGCGTGGGGTCCGGGACCAGCGAGGACTCGGTGACGGTGTGGGCGATGCCCAGGCCGTGGCATTCCGGGCAGGCGCCGGCGGCGGTGTTGGGCGAGAACGCGTCCGAATCCAGAGGGGCGGCGCCGGCCGGGTACGTGCCGGCGCGGGAGAAGAGCATCCGCACCGAGTTGGACAGGGTGGTCACCGTGCCCACGGTGGAGCGGGAGCTGGGGGTGCCGCGGCGCTGCTGGAGCGCGACGGCGGGCGGCAGGCCGGTGATCAGCTCCACCTTGGGGTTGTGGCCCTGCTGGATCAGCCGCCGGGCGTAGGGTGCCACCGATTCGAAGTAGCGGCGCTGGGCCTCGGCGTAGATGGTGCCGAAGGCCAGGGAGGACTTGCCGGAGCCGGACACCCCGGTGAAGGCCACGATCGCGTCGCGGGGAACGTCGACGTCGACGTTGCGCAGGTTGTTCTCGCGGGCGCCGCGGACCCGGACGAAGCCGTCCGTGGGTGCCTCGGGCGCGAGGCCGGGAAAATCGGAAGCCTGCTGATTATTCTGCATTTCATTGACTCTATCCGGCCCGGTCCGTGGCGGGCATATCCTTACCGAATGGAAAGTTACGACGGCGGCGCTGGTGCGCCGCAGGCAGAGGCCGGTGCGCCGCAGGCAGAGGACGGCATGCCACAGGCAGTGAATGGGGCGCCGCAGGCGGAGCAGGCAACAGAGCAGCCAACAGAGACCCGGTCCGAAGGGGTCCCCGAGTTCGCTGAAGTCCCGGAGGAGGTCCACGGCCCGCTGCCCGTGGCGGAACTGCACCTGCACATCGAGGGAACGCTGCAGCCGGAGCTGATCTTCGCGCTCGCGGAGCGGAACAACATTCCCCTCCCGTACGCGGACCTGGACGAGCTGCGGGCCCGCTACGAGTTCACGGACCTGCAGTCGTTCCTGGACCTCTACTACGCCAACATGGCCGTGCTGCAGACCGAGCAGGACTTCGCGGACATGACCCGGGCCTACCTGTCCCGCGCCGCCACCGCCGGGGTCCGGCACGCGGAGATCATGCTGGACCCGCAGGCGCACCTCTCCCGCGGTGTCGCCCTGGAAACCTGTGTCAACGGCGTGGCCTCCGTGCTGGCCACCTCGCAGGAGGAGTTCGGCATCTCCACGCTGCTGATCGCGGCGTTCCTGCGGGATCTCTCCGAGGAGTCCGCCCTGGAGGTGCTGGAGCAGCTGATGGCGATGGATGCCCCGATCGCCGGGATCGGCCTGGACTCCGCGGAGGTGGGCAACCCGCCGTCGAAGTTCGAGCGGCTCTTCGCCCGGGCCAAGGACGCCGGGCTGCACCGGATCGCGCACGCCGGCGAGGAGGGCCCGCCGTCGTACATCGTCGAGGCGCTGGACGTCCTGGACGTCGAGCGGATCGATCACGGCATCCGCTGCATGGAGGACCCGGACCTGGTGGAGCGCCTGGTTCAGGAGCTGATGCCGTTGACCGTGTGCCCGCTCTCCAACGTCCGGCTTCGCGCCGTGGACACCCTGGCCGAGCACCCGCTGCCGGGCATGCTCGCCGCGGGCCTGAACGTCAGCGTGAACTCCGACGATCCCGCGTACTTCGGCGGCTACGTGGATGACAACTTCACCCAGCTCAGGAGCGTGATCGGCCTCTCCGAGTTCGACTGTGTCCGGCTCGCGGCGAACTCCATCCGGTCCTCGTTCGCCAGCGAGGAGCGCAAGACCGAGCTGCTGGCCGAGCTCGCCGCCTCCGGCCGCTGAGCCGGAGGCGGGGCCGGGAGAGCCTAGGCGTCGATGCTGCCCATGTCCGGGTAGCGTCCGCCGGCGGCCACCCCGGCCGGTGCCAGCTCCTCCAGCCGGGCCATGTCCTCTGCGCTGAGTTCGACGTCGACCGCCCCGAGGTTCTCCTGCAGCCGGTCGCGCTTCTTGGTGCCGGGGATCGGGACGATGTGCTCACCCTGGGCCAGCAGCCAGGCCAGCGCCAGCTGCGCCGGGGTGCAGCCCTTGGCGGTGGCCAGCTCGGTCACCCGGTCCACGAGCTCCAGGTTGCGCGTGAAGTTCTCGCCCTGAAAGCGCGGGGAGTGGCGGCGGAAGTCGTCGGGCGCGAAGTCGTCCTCGCTGCGCAGCTGCCCGGTGAGGAAGCCGCGGCCCAGCGGGCTGTAGGGGACGAAGCCGATGCCCAGCTCGGCCAGGACCGGGAACACCTTGGTCTCCGGCTCCCGCTCCCACAGCGAGTACTCGGTCTGCAGCGCGGTGATCGGGTGCACGGCGTGGGCCCGGCGGATGGTGTCCGCGCTGGCCTCGGAGAGCCCCAGGTACTTGACCTTGCCGGCCTGGACCAGCTCGGCCATGGCGCCGACGGTCTCCTCGATCGGCACGGTCTTGTCCACCCGGTGCTGGTAGTACAGGTCGATGTGGTCCACGCCGAGCCGCTGCAGGCTCGCGTCACACGCGGCCCGGACATACTCGGGCTTGCCGTTGATGCCCACCCAGGAGCCGTCCTCGCGGCGTTCGTTGCCGAACTTGGTGGCCAGCACCACGTCGTCCCGTCGTCCCTTGATCGCGCCGCCCACCAGCTTTTCGTTGGTGAACGGGCCGTACATGTCGGCGGTGTCCAGCAGAGTGCCGCCGGCGTCGAGGAAGGCGTGGATGGTGGCGACGGACTCCTGCTCGTCGCCCTTGCCGTAGAACTCGCTCATGCCCATGCAGCCGAGGCCCAGGGCGGAGACGGTGAGTGAACCAAGCGTGCGGTGTTGCATTGGGGGTTCTCCTGACACAGTGGGAGGGCCGCGGATCGGCCCCTGGGGGAGTGGGGGTGGCGGCGATCAGGCCACTGTAGCCAGCCTGATTGCCCCGGGCAACAGGTGGTCAGTCGCCGAGGGTCACGGCGCCGGCTCGAGGCCGGTGCAGCCGCAGGATCAGGGCCACCAGCGGGCTGACGGCGGCGCACACGGCGGCGCCCCAGGCGATGTCCGTGACGGCGACGACGGCGGGGAAGTCCTTGAGCACGGCGAAGGCGGTGAGCGCCCAGGTGGCGTAGGTGAAGAAGCCGAACAGCGCTCCGGACCCGGCCCGGCTCCGGAGGCTGGCGCGGCTGTCCGTCGGGCGGACGCCGTAGTGGACGATCCCGGCGACGAAGACCACGTAGAACAGGACGGCGCCGGCGGCGTTGAAGCTGGCCGGAAGCAGATGGCCGATCTGGCTGCGGTACTGCGGGGTGGCCACGGTGAGGATCCAGACGGCGTCGACGGCGGCGAAAATCACGGCGGTCACGGCGTAGGCCAGCAGCCACTTCCTGAGCGGACGGGTCATGAGAGCTCCTTCGGGGCGTGGTGCGCGGTCGACGGTGGGCGGGGCATGGCCGGTGGACACGGAACTTTCCTCAATACTAGTTCGTAGGCTTAGTAGTCAGCGCCGGCACCGGGACCCGGGCCGCCTAGGGAAGGAACGCTCCATGAATGAGTCCGAACGCAAGGCCCTCGCCGCCATTCCGGTGGTGGTGCTGCTCGGAGCCGGGCTCGCGTGGGCCGGCAGCCAGAACGGGGCCACGGCCGGTGGCATCCCGGTGTTCGCCCTGGCCGTGGCGGCCGCGTTCATCATCCAGTGGCTCGCGTTCATCCCGGCGTACCTTCGCCAAACGGAGCGGTTCTACGACCTGACCGGCTCCCTGACCTACATCGCCGTCACCCTGCTGCTGGTGCTGCTCACCCCCGGCATCGACGCGCGGGGCTTCCTGCTGGCGCTGCTGCTGCTGGTGTGGGCCGCTCGGCTCGGCTCCTTCCTGTTCCGCCGGATCAGCAAGGCCGGCAAGGACGACCGCTTCGACGAGATCAAGCCCTCCTTCGTCCGCTTCCTCACCACCTGGACCATGCAGGGGATCTGGGTGGCCTTCACCGCCGCCGCGGCCTGGGTGGCCATGACCTCGGCCAACCGGGTGGTGCTGGACTGGTTCGCCATCATCGGCCTGCTGGTCTGGGTTGCCGGGTTCGGCATCGAGGCCGTCGCGGACCGGCAGAAGGGCAGGTTCAGCGCGGACCCGGCCAACAAGGGCAAGTTCATCTCCACCGGCCTCTGGTCGAAATCCCGTCACCCCAACTACTTCGGCGAGATCCTGCTCTGGGTAGGCGTCGCCATCATCGCCCTGCCCGTGCTGCAGGGCTGGCAGTGGGTGGCCCTGATCTCCCCGGTGTTCGTCGCGCTCCTGATCACCAAGGTCAGTGGCGTCCCGCACCTGGAGAGGAAGGCGGACAAGAAGTGGGGCGGCCAGGCCGACTACGAGGAGTACAAGAAGAACACCCCGGTGCTCATCCCCAAGCTCTGATCACCTCTCTTCCACGTCGCTTCGCCGCGTCATATCCAGTCACGACACCGACCGAATCGCCGCGCCCGGTCGCGGATGCCGGGGAACCTTGGCAAAATGCAGGTGGATCAATAGCTGCTAGAGGAGACCCATGGGCGCGAACGCTGCGGAAAACACTAACCTTCGCCTGAAAGCTGTGCTGGACGTCCTGACCGAGGGGGTGTGGTCCGGGGAGAAGCTGAACGCCGGCGTCGTCCTCGGCGAGGCGATCGCCCGGGTCCCTCTGAATGACAAGGAGCGGGAGCTGCTCAGCGGCGGCATTCCGCGCGGGCACAAGGCGCTCACCACCGCGTCCGCGAAACTGGTGAAGGCCGGCTGGCTGATCAAGGGCCGCTCCGGCTGGACCATTACCGAGGACGGCCAGCGCGCCACGGTCGCCTTCGCGGACCCGGCCGCCTTCACGGCCGCGCTCGACGCCGGCACCCCGGTCCCGGCCGACACCCCGCTTCCCGCGGCACCGGCCGGCCACAGCGCACCGAAGGCCGCCCCGCATGGGGCGGAGAAGGCCGTGAAGGCGGTCGAAAAGGTCGCCGAAAAGGTGGCGGACACGGCCACGAAGCTGGTCGAGGAGGCCGTGGCCCCGGTGGCGAAGGCCGTCCGCAAGCGCAAGGCCGTGGACAAGGCGGCCCCGGCCGAGGCGGAGGCAGTCCCCGCGGAGCCCGCCGTCGAGCAGCCCGCCGAGGTCGCCGTCGCCGGTGACTTCAACGTCCTGCTCGGCGCCCCGGCGAACTGGGCGCCGCAGTATGACGAATCCCAGATGCAGCTGGACGAGGTGGACCAGCTGTGGAAGCTCGCCGCGGACCTGCCGGCCGGCGCCTACAGCTTCAAGATAGCCATCAACCGATCCTGGGATGAGAACTACGGCCGGTTCGGGGCCTTCGACGGCGCCAACCACGAGGTGCACCACCGCGGCGGACCCCTGGTGATCCGCTACGACCACCGCACCCGCGACATCGTCACCGAGTAACGCGCAGAACCATGATCCGGCCGGGGCCCCGCACAGGGCCTCGGCCGCTTCGGTGGTAGGCCTAGAACCGCGTGGGGTCCGGGCCCGGCGGAATCGGCGACGGCGGCGGGACCGGTCCCGGGTCAGGGATCGGCAAGGGCCCCGGCGGCGTCGGTCCCGGCTCCGGGGCCGGCCCGGGAGCCGGGCTCGGCGTCGGCTGGGGGATTGGCGGCGGCGTTGGCCCCGGCTCCGGCGGGAACGGGTCCCCGGGTTGAGGCTCCGGCGAGGTTGGGCCGGGTTCCGGCGGGAACGGATCGGGTCCGGGAGGCGGGGGGATGGTCATGCCCCCGATTATCTGCCCGCATCCCCGCGCTGGGAAGAGCGCACTAGTTCTGGCCGGCGATCGACTTGTCCCGGTCCTCGAACACGTCCTCGCCCGGGCCGGAGAAGGCCTTGGAGCGCTCCACCGCCTCCAGGGATCCGGTGAACAGCTGGGAATCGTGCGGGTCGGTCGGGGTCCGGGCATCCGGTGCCACGATCCCGGCCGGCAGCGACTCGAGCCGGAAGTGCGGCAGCGCCGTCGGGTGCTTCTCCTGCAGGAAGAGCACCAACTCCTCCCGGATCAGGCAGCGCAGGTCGAACAGCGCGGCGCTGTCCGCGGCGCTGACCAGGATCCGGACGCGGACGTAGCCGGCGGTCGCGTCGGTGATCTGCAGGATCCCCACCCGCTGGTCCCAGAGTTCCGTGCCGGCCAGGACCCGCTTCAGCTCGGCCCGCATGGCGGACACGGGCGCGCGCCAGTCCAGGTCGAACTCCACCGTGCCCATCACCTCGGACTGCCGCCGGGTCCAGTTCTCGAACGGGGTGGTGGTGAAGTAGGTCGAGGGCAGGATCAGCCGGCGGTCGTCCCAGATGTGCACCACGATGTAGGTGAGGGTGATCTCCTCGATCCGGCCCCACTCCTTCTGCACCACCACCACGTCATCCACCCGGATGGCGTCGGTGAAGGCCAGCTGGATCCCGGCGAAGACGTTGACCAGGGAGGTCTGCGCCGCCAGGCCGGCCACGATCGAGATCAGCCCGGCGGAGGCCAGCAGCCCGGCGCCCAGGGCCTGGACCGCGGGAAAGGTCAGCAGGATGATGCCCAGCGCCACGATCGCGATCAGGGCCGCGCCGATCCGCCGGGCCAGGATCACCTGGGTGCGCAGCCGCCGGGCCCGCCGGTTGTCCGCCACGTCCACCCGGTAGCGGGTGGTGACCAGGGTTTCGATGATCAGCAGCACGGCGATTGCCAGCCACGCGACGGAGGCGATCAGGGCGATCACCAGAGCGTGGTCCAGTGTGCGGCGCCAGTCGGCGTCGTTCGTGGTGGCGGCGAGGGCGATCCGCACGCCGATCAGGCAGAGCGCGAAGCGCAGCGGCAGCCGGGCCACGCGGGAGGTTTCCCGGAGCGCCTCCTGCTTGCGGTTGAGCCGCAGGACGATGCGGCGCACCAGCCAGGAGGCGGCCAGCCCGGCGATGATGGCCAGGGCCACGGCCAGGAAGGGCATTGCGGAGGAGAGGAACTCTTGCATCTTCCAAGGTGTAGCAAGGATTCCCGCCCCGGCTGAAATCGCGGCCCTGTCAACGTGGGTCCGCTCACGGTTTACACGGCGGGCAGGTGCCTCCGGAGGTGGTGGTGCCCGGCCCGGGCGGCCTGGCTGCTCTTGGTCCACGTGGTGCCTCCCCAGGGGGTGGCGTGCGATTCCCGGATCAGGCCGGTTCCGGCGCATTCGCGGACGGCCATGATGCCGTCAGCCGCGGAGCGCTTGTCCGTGAAGGGTTTGGAGACAGCGAGCACTGTGCCGTCCGCCCCCAACAGCCGGAACCGGACGTTCGAATCTGTGTCGGTGAAGATCTCGAATTGTCCTGCCATTGTCCTTTCCTTTCAGGCGATCCGGGGCGTGCGGGCTACATCGGGTGGTGTCCGCGGGCCGCGCCGGAGGGTCTCCTTCCACCCTCCGCAATGCCGGGCAACGGCTGAAAGGGGCGAAGGTCCCGGATGCCGGACACTCCGGGGCGGGGCTAGATTGGGTCCATGGCGGAGAAAACGGGCGAGCGGTCCGGGCCCGACGGCGGCGCCGGCGTGCGGCTCACGGCCCGGGTCACGGGCATGGTCCAGGCGGTCGGCTTCCGGTACTGGACGGTGCGGAAGGCCGCGAAGCTGGGGCTCACCGGCACGGTCCGGAACGACGACGACGGCTCGGTGCGCCTGGTGGCGGAGGGGCCGCAGTCGGTGGTGCTGGAGCTCCGGAGCTGGTTGCGCTCCCCGGATGCGCCGGGCCGGGTCGACCATGTGGAGGAGTCCATCTCCCCGGCCACCGGCGAGTTCACCGGCTTCGACGTTACGTACTGAGGTTCGGGGTGGGCATCCCGTTTCAGGCGCGCTTCAGCAGGCCCCGCTCCAGGACGGCTCGATGGGAGAGGGTCTTGTAGCCCTCGGTATCGAACAGCACGGTGAGGACGTCGCCGTCGGACTGGATTACCTGGCCCGGGCCCCACTCGGCGTGGACCACAGCGGCTCCCACGGGGAAGCCGCCCCCGGAATCCCCGCCGTCGTCCGCGGCCCCACTCGGAGCAGCCTCCCCGGCCAGGCAGGTATCGCAGTTGCCGCAGGGCCCGGGCAGCTCTTCGCCGAAGTAGCCCAGCAGGAACTGCCTCCGACAGTGGTGGGTCTCGGCGTAGCCGCGGATCATCTCCACCCGGGACCGGTCCACGCGTCCCCGCGTCTCGGCGAGGTCGACCGCCAGCGCCAGCGCCGCCTCCGGGTCTCCGGTGAGCCGAACGCCGCCGTCGTCGGCGTGAAGCAGCCCGGTGTCCTGCAGCTGGTTCAGCAGGGCGGTGATCCGCCGGGACGGGAAGCGGGTCCGGGACGCGAGCTCGTCGCGGGCGAGCGGGGTGTCCTTGGCGGCCAGGACCGCCAGCAGCACCCGCAGGGAGGGCTGGTTCGTTGTGTGCGTGGTGAAGAAGCGGCGCAGGCCCAGGTCCTCGGACCGGTAGTGCAGCACCGCCCGGGCGGGTCGGCCATCACGTCCGGCGCGGCCGAACTGCTGGTAGTAGCTGTCCAGGGATTCCGGGATGTCCGCGTGCAGCACGAAGCGGACATCCGGCTTGTCGATGCCCATGCCGAACGCGGTGGTCGCCGCCACCACGTCCAGGGTTCCGGCTTGGAAGGCCTCGTGCACCCGGGTGCGCTCGGAGGCGGGCATGCCGGCGTGGTACGCGGCGGCCCGGATCCCGGTCCGGGTCAGCTTCGCCGCGTACTTCTCGGTGTCCTTGCGTTTGGCGGCGTAGATCAGCCCAGGGCCGCGCAGCTCCGCCACGAATCCGGCGGCCTGCTCGATGACGGCCCGGCGCTTCGCCTTGTCCTCGTGGTGCCGGGTCACGGCCAGGTGGATGTTCGGCCGGTCGAAGCCGCGGACCAGCACCAGCGGCCGGTCCAGGTGCAGGCGACGCTGGATCTCCTCGCGGACCGGGGCGGCGGCGGTGGCTGTGAGGGCCGCCGTCGTTGGGTTGCCCAGGCGCTCGCGGACCTCGCCCAGGCGCAGGTAGTCGGGGCGGAAGTCGTGCCCCCAGGAGGTGACGCAGTGCGCCTCGTCCACTACCAGCAGCGGGACACCCAGGGCGGCGAGCCGGTCCACGGTGCTGTCCTTGGCCAGCTGTTCGGGGGCCAGGAAGAGGAAGGCCGCGGTGCCGTCCGCGGCGGCGGCCCAGGCCCGGTCCTGTTCCGCGGCGGTGCGGGCGGAGTTGATGGCGACGGCGGTGCCGGGCCCGGCGGCGTCGTTGATGCCCTCCACCTGGTCCTCCTGCAGCGAGATCAGCGGCGAGACCACCAGGGTGGGGCCGGTGCGGGTTCCGGAGTGGTGGAGCAGTAGGCCGGGGACCTGGTAGATCAGGGACTTGCCGTAACTGGTGGGCATCACGGCCAGCAGGTCGCGGCCGGCGGCCAGGGCGCCCATGCCCTCTAGCTGGCCGGCGCGCAGGGTGCCCAGGCCGAAGGTCTCCTCCGCGATCCGGCGCAGGGCGGCCTCGCGGGGTCCCGGGCTGGCCGGGGTGACAGAAGCGGCGGGGCCGGCGGAAGCCGCGTGGGCGCCGGGCACCTCGGCGGGCGGGTCTGCGGTGGCCTGGGTCATGGATGCTCCACGCTGAACGGTTCCGGCGGCCGGCTGCTTCGGCCGCACTCCCAGCCTAACGCCGCCCGCAAGGCCCACCTAGGGACCGTGCCGTCGCAACGGGGACCGCCCGCGGCAAGCCGAACCCGCCCCGTGGACATCGTTTCGAATCACCGGTCCGCATGGGACAGACTGTTGCCGTGAGCAACTCTCCCCGGACCGGTCTGGCCATCGCAGGGCTCAGCCTTGGCACCGCGCTGAACCCGCTGAACTCCTCGATGATCGCCGTCGCCCTGGTGGTGCTGCAGGCCGACTTCCGGCTCGACGTCGCCACTGTCACCTGGGTGGTGACCTCGTTCTACCTCACGTCCGCCGCCGGGCAGCCGCTGATGGGCAAGCTGGCGGACCGGTTCGGCCCGCGCCGGCTGTTCCTGCTGGGCATGGTCCTGGTGGCGGCCACCTGCGCGTTCGCCCCGTTCGCGCCCAACTTCGCGCTGCTCTGCGTGGCCCGGGCGTTCATGGCGCTCGGCACCGCGAGCGCCTATCCCAGCGCCGTCGTCATGGTCGCCGCGCTGGCCAAGCAGGCCAACGTGCCCTCCACCCGGCCGCTGGGCCGGATCCAGATGGCCAACACCTCCGCCGCGGCCGTCGGCCCGGTGGTGGGCGGGTTGCTGGTGAGCCTGGTGGGCTGGGAGGCGCTGTTCCTGATCAACGTGCCGCTGGCCCTGGCGTCCATCCTGATCGTCCGCCGTTTCGCCCCCGCGGACGGCGAGCGGGAACGCGGCAAGGTGGCGGACCTGGTGCGGGACTCGGACCTGCCCGGCATCGGGGCGTTCATCGGCGCCCTGACCCTGGTGATGATGGCCCTGCTGAACGTGCTGCCCGGCTACCGCTGGTGGCTGCTGGGCGCCGGGGTGGTCCTGGCTGTGCTGTTTGCCGTGCGGGAACTGCGGTTCAGCCCGCCGTTCCTGGACCTGCGGCTGCTCGGCCGGAACCGGCCCCTGCTGCTGGTGTACCTGGGCTTCGTGCTGTTCAGCGGCGTCTACTACTTCGCGTTCTTCGGCCTGCCGCAGCTGCTGCAGACCGCCGGCGGGTACGACCCCGGCGTCGTCGGCCTGCTGATGCTGCCGCTGGCGGCCATTTCCGTGGTGGGCACCCCTGCTGCCGTCAAGGGCATCGACCGGTTCGGCGTGCGGCGGGTGCTGATCGCCGGCGTCGTGCTGCTGCTCGTGGCGTCCGGGGCCATGTGGCTGCTGACCGCGTCCCTGGCCGTCCCGCTGGTCCTCGCCATGACCGCGCTGCTGGGCGTGCCGTACTGCGTGGTCAGCATCGCCTCCAGCCAGGGCATGTATTCGTCCACCCGGCTGGAGGAGCGCGGCGTCGCGGCTGGGATCTACCAGACCTGCCGGTACCTGGGTGCGATCACCGCCACCGTGCTGATCGGCATCTTCTACGGCAGCGGCGTGAACCAGGCCAACTGGGGGCTGATGGTGTTCGTGATGCTGGGCCTGGGCGCCGTGGTGCTGCTGGTCTCGCTCGCCTGGCGGGAGCCCAGGAGCCGCTAAGCGGCGGACCCGCTGCGTCCCCCCGCCGTCACCGTGCGGCGGGCTCCAGCTCGGCGTCGTGGACGGCGCGTTCCCGGGCGATCTCCCCGGTGAGTGCCACCAGCAGGGTCAGTGCCGCCGTCGCCATTACGCCCAGCCCGGGGTGGATGTGCAGCAGCCCCGCGCCCGCGGTGGCGCCGGCCAGGATGAGCACGACGGCGCCCAGCCGGCGGCCGGTGTGCGCGCCGGTGCCGCCGCCCAGCCGGGAGTCGGCGGCCAGGCCGGTCAGGGTGGAGGTGACCACCACGGTGGTGACGTCCTTGACCGCCAGGTGACGGGCGGTGGCGGCCTGCATGCCCATTGCCACGGCCAGCGCGCCGGTGATGGTCAGGGTCACCGGGTCCCCGGCGTGCGGGGCGTGGACGGTGAGGACGACGGCGATAGCGCTCATGGTGAGCCCGACGGCGGCCAGCAGCACCGTGGTGCGTCGGCTCCAGCCCGCGGCCACGGGGCGCAGGGTCCGGCCGGCGATCACGGCGCCCACCATGAAGCAGGCCAGGGCGATGGTGGGTCCCACCACGGGCAGGTTATCCGCACCGATCAGCGCCATGCCCAGGATCACCACGTTGCCGGTCATGTTGCCGGTGAACACCCGGTCCAGGCCCAGGTAACCGACCGCGTCGATGATGCCGGTGGAGAAGGTCAGGACCAGCATCAGGGTCAGGTTCAGCCGGTCCGGTTCGGTGGATTTCAGTCGCTTGAGCATGGTGTTGTCTTTCGGTGCGGTGGCCGGTCGGGCGGCGTGCGGGTGGCGGGCTCAGCGGGGGCCGAGCCGGCGGGCCAGGCGCAGCAGGTCCAGGTCACGGTGTACGGGTCCCACAATACTCACGCCGCAGGGCAGCCCGCCGGGTGTGACGAGCGGGAGGGAGAGGGCCGGCAGCCCGGCGATGCCCGCGATGCAGGTCAGCTGCATGGTGGCTTGCCGGACCGCGTCGATGGTGGAAGCGCCCAGCGCGGAGGCCTGCGCCACCTCGGTGAGGAGCGGGGCCACGGACGACGCCGACGGCAGCACCAGCAGGCCACCGCCCACGAAGTCGCGGATGCCTTGCCGGGCGGACCGGAGCACGTCCCGCGCCGCCTCCGCATGGCCGGCGGTGGTTCGCGACGCCGTCGCGAACCGCCCGGCGACGTCGGCGCCCAGGGATGCCGGGTGCGCCTGGATCCAATCACCGTGCTGCTGCCAGGCCTCGAAGCCCTGGACGGTCTGGAACGCGGCGAGCCAGCCGGGCAGGTCCTCCGCCGGGAAGGGGGCGGTGTCCGCCGGCGGGAGCTCCGCGGCGGCGGCGAACCCGCGGATGGCCTCGGCGATCCCGGGTTCGGCCAGCGCCAGCAGCTCCGGCGGCACGGACATGCCGGCCAACGGGGCCGACGCAGCGCCCGAGGTCTCCGGCAGCAGCACCTCACCCACGGCGGCGAGGGTGGCGGGGTCGCGCGTCAGCCAACCGACGGTGTCGAACGACGGCGCCAGCGGCAGCAGCCCCTCGACGGACACCGCGCCGTGGCTGGTGCGGATCCCGTAGAGGCCCTGGTACGCGGCCGGGACCCGGATGGAGCCGCCGGTGTCCGTGCCGAGTCCCACGTCCGCCTGGCCCAGGGACACGGCGCTCGCCGAGCCGGAGGAGGACCCGCCGCTGATCCGGCCCGGCGCCCGCGGGTTGGGCGGGGTGCCGTAGTGGGCGTTGGTGCCGGCCAGGCTGTAGGCGAACTCGTCGGTCCGGGCGATCCCGGCCATGGACGCGCCCGCGGCCAGCAGCGCCGCGGGGGCGGCCGCCGTCGTCGTCTCCGGAACGGCCCCGGCCAGCCGCGCCGGGTTCCCCGCACCCACGGCGAACCCCTCCAGCGCGAACAGGTCCTTGACCGCCACGCTCAGCCCGTCCAGGGGACCGGTGCCGGCGGGCGGGAGCAGCGGGGCGCCGAGGACGCGCCACACCGTGGGATCCGCCGGCGAAGCAGGAACGGCGGCAGCAGCGGCGGCAGACACGGACGTCACGGGCGGAAGTCCTCCACCCGGATACGGGCATGCACTCCCTTCACCAGGTCCACCACCTGCGAGATGTTGAAGTCCGTGGCGGCGCTCAGGTACGCGTAGGCCAGGCTGGGGTCCATGCCGTAGCGGGCCTGCAGCAGGGCGACGGCGGCGCGCACGCAGTTCTGCACCGCGGTGTCCAGGTCCTCGTCCATCCCGGTGGGGACCAGGAACTCGGGGGTCTGCGCGAGGGGTCCGGTGAGGGTGCCGAAGTTCCGCACGGCCTCGTCCTGGGCGACGACGTCGAAGCGGAGCCGGACCCGGAGGGAGGCTTCCATGGCGGTGAGGGAGACCTCGCCGTCGCCCTGGGCGAAGTGCGGGTCGCCCACGTAGGCGAGGGCGTCGGCCACCTGGACCGGGAGGTAGAGCGAGCTGCCTGCGGTGAGCAGGTTGATGTCGATGTTGCCGCCGTGCGCTCCGGGCGGGACCGAGTGCGGGCGGCGGTCGCCGTCGACGGCCACGCCCATGATGCCGAGGAACGGGTTGAGCGGGAAGTGCACGGTCGGTTCGGCGCCGGGCCGCAGCGGCAGCCAGCCCGAGGGCGTCCCGTCCGCGTCGTCCCGGACCGCGGCGAAGGCGCTGTAGTTCCCGGCGCCGAGGGGGTATTCGCCGTTCAGCGCCCCGCGGCCGTGCCGGCTGGAGATCACGCCGTAGGGCACCCGGGGGGTGGTTTCCAGCACGGTGATCTTCAGCAGGTCCCCGGGCCGGGCGCCGCGGACCGCGATGGGCCCGGTGACCACGTGCGGGCCCAGATTGGCGGACAGCCGCTGGATGTCCGAGCCGGCCAGGCTGATGGCGTCCTCGAGGATCTGGTGTTCCGGGACCCCGTGCGAGCCGAAGTAGGCCAGCGGGTCCCGGCCCTGGTCCTCCAGGATGCCCTCGTGGCTGATGGTGTCAATGGTGACGTCGGTGCCCGGGTCGATGCTGAGGACGGGCCGGTCCGCGGCGCAGGGGAGCGCGCCCCAGAGGACGTTCTCCCGGGACGAGGGCAGGTAGGTGGTGCCGTCGGCGATGCCGTCCCAGGACTGCAGGATGCGGGCGGCTGTGTCGGTTCCGGCGGCGGTGCCGGGCTGGATCAGTGAGGTGCTCACGGTAAGTCTCCGATGGGTTGAGGTACTAGGGCTGGTGGTCGCGGATGAGGACGGCGACGTCGGCCAGGTGGTCGCGCATGGCGATCCCGGCCCCGGTGGCGTCCCGGGCAAGGACGGCGGCCAGGATCCGGCGGTGGCCCTCGATCGAGCAGCGCCGGCCCTCCGCGGTGGCGTGCGAGCGCAGCCGCACCTCGGAGGTCCAGGAGCTGGTGAGGGTCAGGACGGTGGCCATCAGCTGGTTGCGGCCGGCCTGGGCCAGCAGGGTGTGGAACTGGACGTCCAGCCGCAGCGCCTCCTCCGGGGAGAGGTGTTCGCTGGCCGCGGCCAGGGCGTCCTGCAGCTGGATCAGGTCCGCGGCGCTGGACCGAGCGGCGGCGAGCTCGGCCACCAGGGGTTCCAGCGATCCGCGCAACTCGGCCACGTCCTGCTGCGCCTGCCCGGCGCCGGCCAGCCGCGCGTACAGCTCGCTCACCGGTGCCGGCGGCTCCGCAACGATCGTTCCGCGGCCGCGGGTCCGCTCCACCAGATGCTTGGATTCCAGCTCCTGCAGGGCGGTGCGGACCGTGGCGCGGGAGACGGACAGCTGCTCCGCCAGTTCCCGCTCGGTGGGGAGCTTGTCCCCGGGGGTGAGGCCGCGGGAGGCGATCTCCCGTTCCAGGTACGCGGCCACCTCCGCGCTCATCGAGGCGGCCCGGCGCAGCGTGGGCCCGGCGGCGGTGTGCTGCTGAAGTGACTGAGCCACGGCAGGTCCTTTCACGCGGTGGGCTGGGGGACGGGTTCGACGGCGGGGGCGGGCTGGGTGGCGACCCGGGCCGGCGTCGTGAAGCAGAACGCTACCGCGCCCACCAGCAGCAGCACAGCGGACAGGTAGAACCCGGCCTCCAGCGCTCCGGTGGCGTCGGCCAGGGCCCCGGTGATGTACGGGGCGAAGATCGAGGAGAGCATGCCCGCGAAGTTGAAGTAGCCGTAGGCGGTGGAGTACATGGAGCGCGGGGTGTTCTCGGCCAGGAAGGCGATCAGGATGGGGTCCAGCGCCAGCTTGCCCACCAGGCCGTAGACCACCAGGCCGGCGATCATCAGCGAGTAGTTGCCGGTCATCGGGACCAGGATCTGGCAGAGGCCGCCCAGGACGGAGAGCGCCACGATCAGCGGGCGGGTGTTCTTCAGCCGCCGGGCCCACATGCTCAGCAGGATGGCGCCGGGGATGGAGGCCCAGGGGACCAGGGAGGCGATGATGCCGGTCTGGGCGGGGGCCACGCCGCGGGCCTGCTGCAGGTAGGTGGGCAGCCAGGTCAGCATCGAGAAGAAGCCGTAGAGCGAGCAGAAGATCAGCACGTAGGTGAGGATGTGGTTGCGGGTGAAGAGGGCCTTGTTGGAGACCTTCTGAACCGGGGCGCCGTCGTCCGTGGCCTTGGACGCCAAAGCCTTGTGTTCGGCGTCGATCGGGGCGAGGTAGTAGTTGATCAGGAACGCGACGATCAGGGTGGCGGCGCCGAAGATCAGGAACGAGGCGTGCCACGGCAGGCCCAGGGTGAAGGTGAAGTAGCCGGAGCCGATGAAGCCCAGCGAGATGCCCACGGCCATGCCGCTGTTGATCAGGGCGGCGGAGACCCCGCGCCACTTGTCGGAGATGTAGCTGGAGGAGATGCCGTAGACCGGGCTGTAGAAGGTCCCCTCGCCGATGCCGGTGAAAGCGCGCATCAGCAGGAACACCATGAAGCCGGGGGCGAAGCCGCTGAGGATGGTGCCGATGCCGAACACCACGTAGCCGGCCACCACCACCTTGACCCGGCCGATCCGGTCCGCGAGGTAGCCGGTGGGGATCTGCATCAGGGCGTAGGTGATGAAGAAGACCGTGGACATGAGGCCCAGCTGGCCCTTGTTCAGACCCCACTGGGACTGGATGACGCTCATGACGGGGGAGAGGATGTTCCGGTCCGCGTACATGAACACCCAGCCCAGGGAGAAGAGCAGGGTGACGGCCACGGGGCCGGGGCGCTTGCCGCTGACCGGCAGCAGACGACGGCGGGCCGTCGGGAGAGTGGCAGACGCTGCGGGGGAGGTGGCGGTGGAACCGGCGACGGTGGGGCCGGCCGCTCCGGCCGTGCCCGGCGGCACGGTGCCGGCGGCCGGCTTCTCGGCGGTGGAAACGTTCACGGGGTGCTCCTCGGGGGCTTGAGACGACTTGGTTCATTGGTCGAACCAAGGTCCAAGCTAGGACCCCGAAAGGGCGAAAAAACCTTGAAATGGCGGGGGTGAGGAGAGCTTTACGGGGCCGAAACCGGGTTTAACCTGCCGGTTACACGGCTGGTTTTTGGCCGACTCATAGGACCAGTTATGCGTCGGCCATGTTACCGGCGCCGCGAGTGTGACGAGGTGCGTTCAGACGATGGCGCTGAGGCGCTCGCCGTTGAAGTATTCGAGCTTCCAGCCGTCTTCCGGGTGGTGGTGGGCCAGGTTGAGGGCGGCGTTCTCCACACTGTCCAGGTGGCGTCCGGCTGCGCGGCTGAGGCTGACCCGAAGCAGGGATCCGTGCGCCACCACCAGGATGTGGCCGCCGCGGTACTCCTCTGCCAGGGCCTCCAGCGCGGCGAGCCCGCGTTCGGCGGCGTCCTCCTCGCTTTCGGCGCCGCGGAAGCCGTTAGGGATGCGCAGCGCGTCGAGCTCGGGGCCGTCGGTCATGCCCTCGGCGGGGCCGTAGTAGCGTTCGGTGAGCTCGGGGACACGGCGGGCCACGCTCAGGCCCAGCCCGGCGGCGATCAGGTCCGCAGTTTCGGCGGCCCGGCTCAGCGGCGAGGAGACGATCGCGTCCCACCGGTACGCGGACAGGGCGGCGACGGCGTCGCGCGCCTGGGCGCGGCCGACGTCGTTGAGCGGGATGTCGGTGGACCCCTGCAGCCTGCGCTCGGCGTTCCAGTCGGTCTGGCCGTGGCGGATGAGGGCGAAGGTTGTGAGGGTCATGCCTCCATTCTGCCGCGCCGCCGCTGGCCCGTGAAAATGGCCGGAAGAACCGTTTAGTGAAAACCGGCCAGCCCCGGGCGGGGCGGGAAGAGGGACCTACCGCAGCCCCTCCCGCTGCAGCGCCTTGTCGTGCTCGGCGTGGGCGCGGTGCAGCAGGTCCTTGAACTCGGTTTCGTGGTGGACCAGCGACTTGTACTTCTCCGGCAGGGACTGGAGCTGCTGTTCCTCGGCCACCATCTTGGCGAAGATCCGTTCGCGCTCGGTGATGTCGGTTTCGTAGTTGAGGTCCAGGTATTCGACGGCGTGCCGCTTGGCGCCGGAGACGGCGTTCTTGGCCTTGCCCTTGGGGCTGAAGATGGAGGCCAGGACCGTGATGGTGAGGACGCCCAGGATCACCAGCAGGGACGCGCCGGTGCTGACCTCGATCACGTTGACGTGTTCGCCGTCGTTGATGAACGGCAGGTTGTTCTCGTGCAGGGCGTGCAGTACCAGCTTGACGCCGATGAAGCCCAGGACGGCGGCCAGGCCGTAGGAGAGGTAGATGAGCCGGTCCAGCAGCCCGTCGATGAGGAAGTAGAGCTGCCGCAGGCCCATCAGGGAGAACGCGGTGGCGGTGAAGACCACGAAGACGTTCTGGGTCAGGCCGAAGATGGCGGGGATGGAGTCGAGGGCGAAGAGGATGTCCGTGCCGCCGATCGCCACCATCACCAGGAGCATGGGGGTGAGGACGCGTTTGCCGTTTTCGACCGTGAAGAGCTTGTCGCCGTCGTAGTTGGACGACGCCGGGAAGAACTTCTTGGTGAGCCGGACGATCAGGCCGTCCTTCTCGTCGTCTTCGTGGGAGTCGGGCTTGAGCAGGTTGCCGGCGGTGAGTAGGAGGATCAGGCCGAAGATGTAGAACACCCAGGAGAAGCTGCTGATCAGGGCAGCGCCCAGGAAGATGAACGCGGTGCGGGCGATCAGGGAGAAGACGATGCCGAACAGCAGCGCCTTCTGCTGGTCCGCCCTCGGCACCCGGAAGCTGGACATGATGATGAGGAAGACGAAGAGGTTGTCCACGGAGAGGGCCTTCTCCGTGACGTAGCCGGCGAAGTATTCGGTGCCCATGTCCACGCCGCCGAAGATCAGCACGCCGACGCCGAACAGCAGCGCCAGGCCCACGTAGATGGAGGACCAGATGGTCGCTTCCTTCAGGCTGGGGGTGTGGGCCTTACGGACGTGGAAGAAGAAATCGAAGGCCAGCAGGCCCACTATTCCGATGATGGTCAGTATCCAGACGGTGGTGGGAACCTGCATGTTGCCTCATTAGGTGTCGGCCGGGGTGGTCGGCGGGGGCGTGGTACCTAGGCCAACGAACGCGGTTCCCAGTCAGTGCCGGGTATTTCTCATGTCTTTCATCAGACTTGTTTGCTACGTACCGCTTTCCGTACGGGTGCCGCGCGCGCCGCGTTCGACGGCGTCCAGGTCGCGGAGGGCGTAGCGCAGGTGGTCCCACTCCTCGTTGAGGATGGTGTGCAGGCAGGAGCGGACCGTCACCGCGTGGTCCGGCGCCCATGGGTTGCGGCGCTCTTTGTTTAATTCGTCGGGGGTGACGGCGGCGAGGAAGTCCCGGACCATCTTTTGTCGGTCTTGTCTCGCTGCCAGGACGTCTTGGTACCGCGGCGGTTCGGTGGCGAAGACGGAGAGGTCGTAACCATCGGTTTCGAATTCCACGTTGGGCTGGCCCAGCGGGTGATACGGCTGCTCGATCTTCAGGATGGCCTTGCGGAGCCAGGTGTCCGTGGCCATCACCAGGTGCCGGAGAGTCTGGGAAAAAGACCATTCCCCGTCCACCTGAACCTCGACGGCGCCCGTCGGCAGCCCTGCGGCGCGCTCCAGCGCCTGCTCCCACGCTTCTTCCGGCCGGGCCCAGGCGTGCCGCAGCCCCCCTGGGTCCGCGGCCCGGCGCTCGGCCCGGCCGGGGAAGCGGCGGTTGAGTTCGGCCTCCACCAGTGGCGCAACGTCCACGCCGTTGATGAGCAGCGCGCTTCCGTCCTCTGCCAGCCACGGCGCGTCGATGTCCGCGCCGAGCAGGTCCACGCCCCGCATCACAGCCCCGGACAGGTCCGCCCGGATGAACCGCGCACCGCGCAGGTTGGTGGCGGTGAAGGTTGCGCCCTGGAGGTCGTCCGTGTGATCGAAGGTTTCCATGGCGGCTACTGTGGCACGGCGGGCGTTGGCGGGGAAGGGAACCTTGCCGGCCTGTTCATCGGCTCCGGCGCCGGCATCCAGGCCGCCGGCCCGGCGGTGCTGATCTCCTACCTCTTCGCCGGCACCCTGATCATCCTGGTGATGTGGGCGCTCGGTGAGATGGCCGCCGCCAACCCGGACAGCGGCGCCTTCTCCGTCTACACCGCCAAGGCCTATGGGCCGGTGGCTGGCGCCACCGTCGGCTGGCTGTGGTGGATCCGGCTGGTGGTGGTTATCGCGGCCGAGGCGCTCGGTGCGGCGGGCCTGCTGGCGACGATCTTCCCGGCCCTGCCCGTATGGCTGATGGCCTTCGTCTTCATCGTGGTGCTCACGGCCGTCCACCTGACCAGTGTGAAGAACTTCGGTGAGTTCGAGTTCTGGTTCGCCCTGCTCAAGGTGGCGGCGATTATCGGGTTCCTGCTGGTGGGCTTCGCGCTGCTCTTCGGCTGGCTGCCGGGCGTGCTGTCGCCGGCCTGGTCAACTTCATGGGGGAGGGCTTCGCGCCCAGCGGCTTCGCCGGGATCGCGACGGCGCTGTTCGCGGTCGCCTTTGAGTTCGGCGGCACCGAGATTGTGTCCGTGGCTGCCGCCGAGACGGCGAAGCCTGCCCGCAGCGTGAATAAGGCCGTCCGGACGGTGCTGTGGCGCATCCTGGTGTTCTACATCGGTGCCATCTTCATTATCGCGGCTGTGGTCCCCGTGGGGTCGGACGGCCTGAAGAGCCCGTTCGCCGCGGTGCTGGACGCCGCCGGCATGCCCGGTGCTGCCACCGCGGTCACCCTGGCGGCCGTCGCTGCGCTGCTCTCGGCGTTGAACGCGGACCTTTATGGTGCGTCCCGGATGGCATTCTCCCTCGCGGAGCGCGGCGAAGCACCGCGCGTGCTGGCCTCGGTGTCGAAGGCCCGGGTTCCGGTGGTTGCCGGCCTGGCCAGCGTCGCGTTCGGCATCGTCACCGTGGTGCTGGAGCTGGCCTTCCCGGAAATGGTCCTACCCGTCCTGCTCAACATCGTGGGATCGACCTGGTTGCTGGTGTGGACCTCCGCCCTCCTGGCCCAGCTGGCATTGCGCCTCCGCGCCGACCGTGCGGGCACGGAGCTTCCCCTGCGGATGCCCGGCTTCCCGGCGCTCACGGTGTTTGGCCTGGTGATCCTCGCGGCGATCTTCACGGTGGGATTCATCGGCGAGGACTCCCGTCCCCAGCTCCTGAGCACCTTCACGCTCGTGGCGCTGCTGGCGGTGGGTTGCTGGCTGAACCAGCAGAACCGGAAGGTTGCGCCCGCTGAGGAGTCCGCGGAACCTGCCAAGGAGCCCGCACTGATCGACTAGATCCCGTGTTGCGGACCCGCCTTCTGGGTCCGGTGCATGTGAAGGGCGCGTCCGGCTTTGGCCGGGCGCGCCCTTCTGGTTTTGTTGCGGCGAGGGCGGCTGTGCACGAAATTGACCGGGTGACGCGTCGTAAGCTCCCGTTTGTCGTCGATGGGCACGCTGGGAAGCCGAGCGTGTCCTTAAGGGCGAGAGATGATGGCGACGTGTGAACCCAACAGCTGGCGGGTATTTGGCGTGCTCGCCGCAGGGATAAAAGCGACGCCGGCGGCCCCGTAGGTTCGAAGTGCCCGGAGATATTAGGCGGTGCAGGCGGACGTGGCGCCGGTGCGGCCGAGCATCACGGCGTAGCCGCATTCCTGCACTTCCTCCTCCACGCCCTCCATCACCTGGGAGGCGAGGGCGTCGGAGACCATAGGGCGAGGGGCCGACACCGGGGATAGCGTGCTAGGAATCCGTTTGTCGGCGCAAGTCGGCTCCTAAAAGGGCCTGGCGCGCGGCTATCCTGGCGAAATGAAACGTGTCTTTCCCGAAACTCCCCTTGTTGCAGAGCCACACCTGAGCACAAAGGAAGTTGCGGTGATGATTGGCCGCCACCAGAGCATGGCGGCTGATTATGTGAACCAAGGCCTCTTCCCGAACGTTTACCTAGACACGAGCGTGCGCGGCCAAGGCGCCTTCAGAGTACCCAAATCGGATGTGCTCCATTACTTGAACGGTCCGCAGCCGTCGCTCGACACCCAGGTGCGCCAGGCAGCGCAGACCTGGCTCGCCGTCCGCACGAATGACGGTCAGGACGCAATTAGCTACCTTGACCTCGAAGATTTCGAATTCGAAGGTCGCCGATTCCCCCTGAAGAGTAGGCAACGCGGGATTTGGAAGCCCCGGCTCCTTGACGCCGCTCTGTCCATTACTACGACGTTCCGGCGGCCCGGTCAGGAAAGACCCTACGAGGACGAGGTAGGCCCAGATGGCATGCTGCGGTACAAGTGGCAGGGGGATGACGCCGATGCCGCTGACAATCGGGCGTTACGCCGGGCGATGGACGACGGGCTGCCCCTCATTTGGTTCTTCGGAGTTGCGCCAGGGCTGTATCAGCCGATATTTCCGGTCTTCTTGGTTGACGAGGAAGTCGACAAACAACAGTTCGTAGTGGACATCGACCCTCAAGGGGCGTTCCTCGACGGCGACAATGAAACTGAATCTCCTATGGAGGTCGAGGTCCTTAAACGATATGGGACGAGGATCGCCCGTACACGTCTCCATCAGCGTCTTTTTCGGTCCACGGTTATCGACGCGTATGGATCGAGATGCGCAATTTGTAACCTAAGGCATAAGGTTCTGCTGGATGCCGCTCACATCATTCCAGACGCCGACGCCGACGGAGCACCAACCGTTGTCAACGGCATGGCCATGTGTAAGATCCACCACGCCGCGTTTGACTCTCACATCCTTGGAGTTCGACCGGACCTAGTGGTGGAAATCAGGACTGACATTCTGGACGAGGTTGACGGTCCGATGCTCAAGTACGGTCTCCAAGAGAGACACCGGCAGCCGCTGATGAGCGTTCCGTCGAAGAGATCGCAGCGTCCTAGCGTGCCGCTACTAGAAGCAGCGTACGCACGTTTTAAACAGGCCTAGGACAGAGTCGGTAGAAGGGAATACGAGCAATCGAACGTCCGCGGCGAATGGAGGTTCAGTCGTCTCTCGCCGCCCGATGGGCTCCGGGCGTTCTCACACCGTCTGAAGCGTCTCCGCCAGCGAAGCTGGACTATATGTGGGACCTGTGCTTGCTGGGCCTCCTCCATCCTCTGCGGGCTGCCAGGACCGCGACTGCCGCCAGACCCATGACCAGCAGGGGACGCGACCGCAATCCGTGACGGGACGGTGTAACGCCACCAGCATTACGCCCCGTCCGTTGCTGCTGTACGGATCTCGGTCGGCGAGTAGCGTCAGCGGTCCCCATCGCCTCGCGGTATTCCTTGTAGGCAGGACCCGCGGTGAGAAGCACGGAACCTGCACCGGCAAAGGTCCAGATTGCGGATTCCCAAACAGGCGTAAAGGAGTCTCCGCCGATCCCGGTCAAAGACGCAAGCAAAGAAATGCTGCCGAACAGCCCCCAGAACCACAACATGGTGCGCGAGGCGGTCGTTCCTTTGATGTAGTCCACTGTGGAAACTGGAGCCCTCCACAGACGGAATGCCCAACGGAAGCAAACGAGGAGAGAAGCTGCGGCGAGCCCTAAAACTGTGAGCGCCTGTACTTTTGTATCGCTGTCAGCGTCATCACTGATGCCCACGAGAATTATGACGACAAGCGCGATAGTTGGAAGGTAAACCCAAAAGAGCTTCTTGTCGTTGGGAAGCCGCAGGCTAAACCGGCCGGTCGTCTTGGATTGTTCATCTTTCACACGATGACAATAAAGCCTTGGCAGTTTGTTCGATGTGTCCGTCCCCCCGAAGGGCATCAGAGAAACCTGGGCGATCGGTCTCAACCCCTTGATCTCGGCTTCGAACGACAGCTGCTGGCGCTTGAACCACGAGGTTGGGCTAATCGCGGTAAAACACCCCGGCTGCTTCACGGAACACGCCGGGCGGCCACCAGCCAGCGGCTTCTGCGCCTCTGAGGCAGGGTCACTACGTGGCCAAGGTTTTCACCGTGCCTGATTCAGCGTCGGGTGTTCCGCTTCGACCTGCGCTACCGGGCGCTCACCGGCTACGGGCGCAAGGAGCTGGAGAAGGCCGTCGAGGACGAGTTCCCGCCGGGCGGACTATGTGCACCACGCAGGGGAGGAACCGATTGCGATCACCGGAAGCTGCGCCGTCCGATGCCAGCGGATGTGTTTGCGACAGCCGCTGCGGTGGCGCAATGAGCGCGACTCAGGTGGGACGATATTCGCGGATTCTTGTTGCTGAAATTGAGGCAGACCGCCAGCCGTCGGACTTCGAGACCATAGAAAAGTTATGACAGCGCAACTGAAATCCGCCAACTTCAGGTCCACCAGCCGTAGGCGTCGACAGCGAGCGTGATAGTCTCTCGTCAGAAATCCATGAAGGACTCTATGCTTGTGTGACAACAACTCATTGATCAGATGGCGAGAAGATCGATGCCCGAAGCTAATACGGAGAATTCTTGAGACGTGTAAGTGCGGTAAAGGTTACTGGGCTCTTTGGGTATGTGGACCATTCGGTGAATGTTCGGACGGATTCGCCAACGATTCTCACAGCACCAAATGGAGCCGGAAAAACGCATATTCTTCTTCTGGTCCGCGCCGCTCTTGGTATGGACTTGAAAGCACTTTCAACTCTGATTTTCAAAGAGCTCGAGATTTCCTTCAGTGACGGACGTGGCTTGCACGTCTCACGACGCTTTGACGAAGAAGACAGCATCGTTCTTTCGCTGCTGGCCCTAGACCAGGGTCTCCCCGAAGGGGATATCGCTGAATTTCCGGCGGCTGAACTGGAAGAGATGCGAGATGGTCTCCCGCACTACATTCGCCGACTCGGCAACGGAAGCTGGCTGGACACACGTACAGATCGCGTTCTCTCAAAGGACATGATGGAACGCCGGTTTGCTAAAGAGCTGCAGCACAGCCCCAAAGAGAAGTTGCGGGATTTCCCCGAGATCTTGGAGCTGTATTATGAAGATCAGCCAATCCTAATAGATACTAAAAGGCTGGATGCTGTTTTTTCGGAGACGCCGAATAGTTGGCGCGGCGACCCTTACGCTGAACGATCAGTAAATGCCGGTGCGGCCCGTATTCTCGAATATACAAACAAGCTTCGCAAAGACGTTATCGAGGCACGACGTAATTCGATCCAAGCAACACAGAGCGCCGATCTGAGCTTCGCTGCGCGGGCGATTTCTGCCGCCCATATGACTGTCGTCGAATCGGAGCTTCATGAACGCTATGACGAAATTGTAGAACGATACGAAAATCTCGCCAAAAACTCTCTAGCCATTGGTGAGGCGCCGATCGCGTTCCCACAGGAGACAACGGCGGCCGTTCGCACCATACTCAATGTCTTCCTGGACGACTGGGAGAGGAGGCTGGAGCCACTGTTGCCCCTGAATGAGAAGATCATGACGCTGCGTGAGATTCTCGATATTAAACTAAAACAATCGGGAAAGAAAACTGCCATGTCGGCCCAAGGCTCTCTTATTTTCAAGACGTTTTCCGAGCATCGTATTCAGGTTTCAAGTCTCTCATCGGGAGAGCAGCATCTTGTTGCTCTGTTCACTCTCCTGCTGTTCTCAGCCAAGAGAGGATCACTGGTGCTCATTGATGAACCGGAAATCTCCCTTCACGCAGCATGGAAGCATGCTTTTCTTGCCGACATCAGTCGCGTAGCTAAGATCGCCGATTTGCAGGTAATATTATCCACGCATTCAACATCTATTATTAATGGGCGTTGGGATCTGACCGAAGAGTTGAATTTTCCCATCCAGAACTCGGTTGCGCCGCCAACGTTGGCCGAAGCCGAGGATGCATCAGAGTTGGACGATATTCTTGAGTGATGCTATTCCTTCCTTGCGGGATTTGGACAATCTAGCGGATCGCATCAGGCAGCATCAGCAGGCAAGTGCTCTTCCCGTACTTATCCTTGAAGGTCCCGACGATGAGCTTGTGCTGCAGCCGCATTTGAAATCAGTTGATCTTTTTCCAGCAGGCGGGAAAAAGCGGGTTATCCGAGCGGTACGGCAACTTCTGGAGTGGAACCTGGGCAGCTTTTTGTACATTGTCGACTCGGATTTTGACCCCCAAGCGCAGTATGCGGATATGGCTACGGTGGGCCATCCGTATTCCCGGCGTGATTTAGAGGCAATGATGATTGAACTTGGTGCGCTGTGTTTGGTATTGGAGCATTATGGTTCATCTGAAAAGTTAGAGGCGGCTGGTGGGTCTGCTCAGGTTGTAAGAGAACTGGAAAACTGTATCGAACCAGTTACTATTCTGCGGTTCTGGAACTCCAGAGATAATATGGGCTTAGCTTTCGACAAGGTCGATCTCGCCTCCAAGATTGACTTACAAAGCATGGAGCTGAAGTTTCAGGCGTTTTGTATGGCCTTGCTCGCCGCCTCAGAGTCGAGCCTCTGTCTGAACGACCTCCTTTCTGCGGCAAACGAAACAGAGCTGGACGGTCTGGGCCATAGAGGAAAGGATGTGCTTTCGGCAGCCGGAGTGGCGCTGCGTAGACGCGTTGGATCCCTCCAGAAAGCCGCGGTTGATGAAGCGCTGCTAACTTCGGCGCTCCACCTTAGTTCAGGCCTGCCTCTATCTAAAAGTAAATGGATGCGGGAGCTCAAGGAAAAGCTGGACCGCCTCGAGTAGACCTACGGCACGACCTCTCCTCTTGATATCCGCGGCCAGGAGCGCGCCGACTAAAGGGGACTACATGCTTCATCAATCTGGGTCCGCAATGACCGAGCGACCGGACCACATGTCACGAAGTTGTGAGTTGCTCCTAACCGCTGAGCTGTTCGTATAAAATCGCGCTGAGCATTTTGAGAAGTGCGGCCATCTTGGTTTTATCCCCAAGGGCCTGAAGGCTCAGGTTGTAATGGCTGTCCATGGAGTTGGACACGGCATCACTGACGGCCTTTTCCAGGTGCGGGCTGCTGCCGAAGTGGTCTCGGGAGTTGTTCTGTGCCTGCTTCTGGAGCGTCTCGTTCTTCACCAGCTCGCGGCGCACGCCCTCGACGAAGTGCGCCACCGCGTCCAGTTCCTCGCCCTCGAAGGGCAGGTTGGCCTGCTGGATGATCTCTTCCCACGTCGCAAAGACAGGATCCTTCGTCTGCCCGGTGCCAACGTCTGTCGGAGGCTTCAGCAGAGCATCCTCGCCCGAAAGCTGTAGCTGGGCCCGGCCCTTGTCTTTGAGCGCGTACTTGGCCAGCACAACCCCGGAGAGGTCCAGTGCCACCTTCGCGTCGTTGACACGGAGGACCGGCAGGAGGTGCTTGTAGTAGATCGAGCGCTTCTCCAGGTCTGTATCGGCGAAGTCGACGATCTGGGAAAGGAAATCGTAGGCACGGACAAACGAACCGAGGTCCTTGCGGAACAGGTCCAGCTCGTCCTGCGCGGCCTTGTCGCCCTCGGCAACTGCGGCGTTGTAACGGGTGTTGAAGCGGGACTTCGCCGGGGCTACCCAGGCAGAGAGAGCGTTGTTGCCAGCCTCTAGCACATAGGACTTGACCAAGCCGTGCACCTCGGACTCGAGGTAGATCTGGGCGGCGTCGAGCTTAGCCTGGAGGTCGTGCACCACGTTCGGGTCGGAGACGCCTTCGAGTGCGGCCTCGCGGAAGTACGGCTGGAAGGAGGCGAGGATCTCGTCCGGGTCGTTGACGAAGTCCAGCACAAAGGTCTGGTCCTTGCCCACGGCCGTGCGGTTCAGGCGGGACAGCGTCTGCACGGCCGAGACGCCGGAGAGTTTCTTGTCTACGTACATCGCGACGAGCAGTGGCTGGTCGAAGCCGGTCTGGAACTTGTTGGCCACCAGCATGATCTTGTACTCGTCGGTGGAGAACGCCTCGGGCAGCGTGCGGCCCTTGAGCCCGGGGTTCATATTGAACTCGGTGAATGCCTCGGTGCCGGATTCGTCGTCGTTTACTTCGCCGGAGAAGGCGACCATGGTGCCCAAGCCGGAGTAGCCGGCGTCGTGGATGTACTTGTCGATGGCGAGCTTGTACCGGACGGCTTCCTTGCGGGAGCCGGTGACCACCATGGCCTTGGCCTTGCCGTCGAGGCGCCAGGCGACGTTGGCGCGGAAGTGCTCCACGATCACCTGGACCTTCTGGCTGATGTTGTACGGGTGCAGTTTCACCCAGCTCATCAATGACTTCAGCGCCTCGGACTTCTCCACCTGGGTGTCGTCGGAGTCGTAGTCCCGGCCCTCGTGGGTGAGCCGGTAGGCCACCTTGTAGCTGGTGTAGTTCTGCAGCACGTCCAGGATGAAGCGCTCCTCGATGGCCTGCTGCATGGAGTACAGGTGGAACGGCTGCGGCAGCCCGTCAGGGCCCTTGCGGCCAAACAGCTCCAGCGTCTTAGCCTTCGGTGTGGCTGTGAAGGCGAAGTAGCTGATGTTCTTGGCATCGGCCCGTTCGGCCATCTCGGCGGCCAGATAGGCCTCGACGTCGAACTCGCCGCCGTCGTTGACGTCTGCCAGTTCCTCCGCGGAGAGGACCTTCCTCAGCTTGTTGGCGGTGGACCCGGTCTGTGAGGAGTGCGCTTCGTCCGCGATGATGGCGAAGTTCCGGCCCTTGAGCGCGTGGGATTCGGCGATGGCCTTCAGTGCGAACGGGAAGGTCTGGATGGTGACGATGATGATCGGTGTCCGCGCCGCCAGCGCGGCGGTGAGTTCGGCGGATTTGGAGCCGGCGTTGCCGCGGATGGGAACGACGACGCCGGACTTGTGTTCGATCTGGTAGACCGCGTCCTGCAGCTGGGCGTCCAGCACAGTCCGGTCGGTCACGACGATGACGGAGTCGAAGATCTTCTGGTTCTCGGCGCCGTGCAGAGAGCTGAGCTGGTGCGCGGTCCAGGCGATGGAGTTGGTCTTGCCGGAGCCGGCGGAGTGCTGCACCAGATACCGGTGGCCTGGGCCCTCGGCCCGGGCGGTCTCGATGAGCTGGTTGACCACGTCCCACTGGTGGTAGCGGGGAAACAGGAGGGATTTGCGGACTTCCCGCTCGCCAGTGACCAAGTTGGTTTTGTCGCTGATCTGTAGGTGCAAGAACTTGCCGATGATGTTCAGCCAGGAATCGCGCTGCAGGACTTGTTCCCAGAGGTAGCTGGTGGCCGACCCCTTGGGGTTGACCGGGTTGCCGGCGTGGCCGTTGTCGCCGAGGTTGAAGGGCAGGAAGTACGTGTCGTTGCCCTTGAGCTCGGTGGTCATTTGGATCCCGTCGTTGCTGACGGCGAAGTGCACCAGAGCGCGGCGCCCGAAGGACAGCAGAGGCTCGTCCTTGTTCTTGCTGTTGCGGGGGAGTCGGTCCTTGCGGTATTGCTCTAGGGCGTCATTGATGTTCTGCGTGAAATCGGTCTTGAGCTCGATGGTCGCGACCGGAAGGCCATTGACGAACAGGACCAGGTCGATGCTCTTCATGGTGTCGACCGTGGAGTAGTGCACCTGGCGGATGACCCGGAGGCGGACCTTCCCGTAGCGCTCCAGCGTTTCCGGGTTCAGGCCCATGGCCGGCTTGAACTGGCACATCTCAAACTTCGCGGCGATGTCCTTGAACCCGGTGCGCAGCACGGAGAGCATGCCGGCTTCCTTGGCCGCCGGCTTGTCCAGGACCTTGCACAGCCGGTCCAGGAGCAGCCGCTTCGCCACCTCGTGCTCGGCGGGGGAGTCCGTCGGCTTCAGGACCTTCGCCAGCTGCTCCGGCTGTGTGTCGGCCAGCCAGCCGAAGACATCCTCCGGGACAAGCGCGCGGCTTGCAGTGTAGAGCTCGCTTGCTTTGCGGTGCGGCTCGTAGATCCATCCCTGGGCTGCCAAGGCCTGGCAGATCTCGTCCTCGAATGTCACTTCATTGTGCTGCGCCATACGGTTCCCCCTAGAAACTGTCGAAAAAGTCCTGGTCCAGCTTTTTCACGACTACCGTGCGGTCGACTTGGACACCGACGCCGTACTCGAACATGAGCGACGCCAGCCGCTGCCCGTCGATAAGAATCAACGTGTAGTGCGCCGTGTCGCGGGCGACAGCCCGCGCCCCGGAGGTGAATGTCGAGGTGGTGATGAATATGCCCTTGGTAGCGCGGAACTGGCCCAGGGCGCCGCTGAAGGCCTGCACCTCCGGCGCGCCGACATTATTGCCCTCGGAATAACGCTTGGCCTGCAGGTACACCCGGTCGAACCCGAGCGCATCCTGCCACACAATCCCGTCGATGCCCTTGTCCCCGGAACGCTGGGTGGGCTTCAGGTTGTCTTCACGGTCTGTTCCGTAGCCTAGCGCCCTCACGACGAAGGGAATGAGGCGCTCGAAGGCGTCCGGGGAGAGTTCCAGCAGATTGCGGTAGATCTCGTCGATGACCACCCGGTTGAGCTGATCAGCAGACCGCTCGAGAGCCTCGGACGGATCAGCGTCGACTGCAACCTCGGAGACTGCGGTAGCCGGTTCGACGCCGGAAAGGACCGTCTTCTTGGGGGCCTTCGATGTGTTCTGGTACGCCCGGTATGACTCGTACTCCAGCAGCGTCTGATAGGTGATTTCGGCAGTGGAGGCCACCCGACGTAGGCCCTCGTCGCTGATCTTGTACTGACCGCGAGCCTCACGGACCAGCAAACCCGCCTTCATAGAATCGAAGACCGCCCAGTTGATCCGGTTGGCCCAACGCGCCTCGCCGGAAGACATCACCTCCGCCATATCCTCTTCAGTCAGACGAGTGCCCTCCGCTACAGCCGTCCTGATCTCCGCGTTCCGGCGAACCTGGCCATCCGTCATGACACGCAATACCGGATCAACAAATCCATGCCACTGAGGCAACGTCATACCTATGCAACTCCTTCACGAACATCGATCTTGCCCGTAACGGCAGCGGAGATGAGGGCGGAACGGCGTTCGCGCAGGAGAACAATCACACTTTGTGCCTTGTCTTTGAGTAAGTCGATGGAGGCTGTCCGGTCGTCGAGGTACCCAGCAGTGATCTGCTGCTCTTCGAGGGAAGGCAGTGCTATGTCGACCGTAAGAAAGTCCGGGTAGGAAAGGTTCTGCATGCTGGAGCTGGCACCCACCCTCCGAAACTGAATTTGCGACCGATATACGTCTGTCTTTGACCACCAATAGATGAAGTCTGTGTGAGCCCTCTCAAAATCGATCTGCCAGAGTTTATCGGACAGGAATAGTAACGGGGCATCGTTAGGCGTCCGGCCCGTGCTACCAACAAGGTCGGGGGTGTTGGCGCGGTTGACTATGAGTGTCCCCATACGGACTGGACAAGTAACCCTCTCAACGTCTTCGGGGAGGACCGTCTTGTTGGCTTCCGGGACAAAATATCCCTTTGAAACGGCGCCGGTCTTAAGTACCCCCAATTCATCTGGCCCTGCGGGCGTATCCATTCCGTTGACACTGGTTCCCGACTCTTGAGTAGGGCCAGTCCACTTCAGCCGGGATGTGGTCCAATGATTGGGCATATCGCCGAGCCAGGGGATGCCAGAGGGTTTAGTGGGGGCAGTGGGATCGAGGCCTTTGGTGACGGCGTGGGTGATGATCGCCTGACGCTTCTCCACGAGCAGCTCGATGAGCCGTTCCTGCTTGATGATCAGCTCATCGATCTGGGCGGTTTCGCGATCGAGGAAGTCAACAATCGCCCGCTGCTCGTTCGGTGAAGGCAAAGGGACGGGGATGTCGCCGAGCAGCTGGAGGTTCAGCCCGTCCCGGAGGTCACCCCCAGACATGCTCCGTACGTTTGTGTAGTTCGAACGAAGCCACCAAAAAAGGTATCTCGCGTCCACTCTCCCCGTGGGAATCAGAGCCGCCATGGACTGGTTGCAGGTCGCAGAAAAGCCGAGCTGGGCCACGGTCCCCTTGGTCTTCCCCTGGCCTGCTAGCGCCAAGACAAGCGCGCCTTGTGGTATCCACTTGGCACTACTGCTGGCGAACCCTGTCTCGGAAATGTACGCCGATGGCTTATGGATAACTGGTTCGTTCACCGCCCCCGAGTTGAGCCAGGGAATTGACCCTTCGCTCCAGAAGTCGGGATTTTCACGATCCGGGGTGCCACCTGAATACCGAGTCGAGAGCCAACGCAATGACGATACAGACCAGTGGGCCGGAATCTCATCGAGCCAGGCCACATGTGACGCCTTGTAGGCCTTGTAGGGAACGTATGAGCTCACTGCTCTACCTCGGCGAGCAGCGTCGTGATCTCGGAAATGAGTTTGTTGAGGTCCGTGTCGATCTCATCAAGGGACCTTGGTGCGACGTACTTGTAAAAGTGGCGGGTGAACGGGATCTCGTAGCCGAGCTTGGTCTTGGACTCGTCGATCCAGGCGTCGGGGACGTGGGGGAGGATCTCTCGCTCGAAATAGGCGGTGACGTCTTCGCCTAGCGGGACTTTCTCCGTGTCTCGGAGGTCTGTGTCTGCCTCGAGAGTACCCTTGGGGCCCTTGCAGACGTCTGCGGTCTCGTCGCGTGCGGAAAGCCCGGCAACGATGGCTTTCAGGACCGGTGTTCCGAGCTTTAAACCGGCGTTGGCGAGGGCCGGCTTGAGGATCCTTAAGAAGGCTTCACGGTTCTTCCAGAGCTTTGTTTCGTCTTCGCCGAGGCGGGTGAGCGTCTTTTCCAGAAGCTGCCGGTCGTCGTCGGACAGTTTCTCAACGGGTTTCTGCGCCAGAACGGCGTCGACGCGCGCTGGGGTGCAGGCGAAGTTGAGCTTCAACGGGCGCTCCACGGTGATGGTGGCGTAGCCGAAGTCTTGGTTGGTTAAGATCTTTGAGGTCTCACCGTCGTCTTCGAAGGAGCCGTAGAGCTGGACGATGTTGGTGATGTCCTTGGGGCCCAGTTCCTTGCGCTTGGAGCCGAGGCTTTTGCGCATCTTCTGGAAAAAATCGGTGCCGTTTATGAGCTGGATCTTCCCGACGCGTTCCGGGTGCTTCTGCTTCTTGCTGTTTGAGAGGATCCAGACGTACGTGGCGATACCGGTGTTGTAGAACATGTCCGTGGGCAACGCGATGATGGCCTCGACGAGATCGTTCTCGATGACGTACTTGCGGATTTCGGACTCGCCGGAGCCGGCGCCGCCGGTGAACAGCGGTGAGCCGTTGAGGACGATGCCGATGCGGGAGCCGCCGTCGTGTGCGGGACGCATCTTGCGGATCAGGTGCAGCAGGAACAGCAGCGAGCCGTCGCTGACCCGCGGCAGACCCGGACCGAAGCGGCCCTCGAAGCCGTGCTGCTCGTGCTCCTTCTGGATCTGCGGCTGGATTTTCTTCCACTCGACGCCGAAGGGCGGATTGGAGAGCATGAAGTCGAACTGCTGGCCGATGTTCTGGTCGTTGGCGAGGGTGTCGCCGACGGAGATCTTGGAGATGTCCTGGCCCTTGATGAGCAGGTCCGATTTGCAGATGGCGTAGGACTCATCGTTGATCTCCTGGCCGTACGCGACGAGGGACGCGCTGGGGTTCAGCCCGTGGAGGTGTTCCTGGGCGACGGTGAGCATGCCTCCGGTTCCGGCGGTGGGGTCGTAGATGCTGCGGACGATGCCCTCTTTGGTGAGTACGTCGTCGTCGTAGTTCAGCAGGAGCTGGACCATGAGCTGGATGACCTCGCGCGGGGTGAAGTGCTCACCGGCCGTTTCGTTGGAAGCTTCGGCGAAGCGGCGGATGAGCTCCTCAAACATAAGGCCCATCTCGATGTTGCTGATGGCCTCCGGGTGAAGATCGATCGCGGCGAAGTCCTTGGTGACGTGGTAGAGCAGGTCGGCGCTGTCCAGTTTCTCGAGCGTCTTGTAGAACTCGAAGCGCTCGAAGATGTCACGCGTGTTCTCGGAGAAGCCCTGGACATAGTTGAGGATGTTCGCCTTGACGTTGGTGGGGTCATCCAGGAGCTTGGCGAAATTGAACTGGGAGGTGTTGAAGAAGCTGTGGCCCGAGGCCTTCTGCAGGAAAGTATCCAGCGGGATGTTCAGGTCCTTCTTGGCCTCTGCTTCTTTCAGAACGGCTTCCTTGGTTTTCTCCAGGACGCAGTCGAGGCGGCGGAGGATGGTGAAAGGGAGGACCACCGAGCCGTATTGCGCCGGTTTATAGGTGCCCCGCAGAATATTCGCGACGCTCCACACCAGGTTGGCGTTATTGTTGCCTGCCACTGCTCCCACTTCCATTGCTGCAGGCAGTGGGGCCCGCCATGCGCGGCTGATCGCGTTAAGGCCGACCGCGGCGCCCCCATTGCCGTGCAACGCTCTATCGATCACTCACGTACTTGCCCTTGCATTGTATGGGGGAGTAGCCGTCTTCCACCCTAAGCAGGGCCTCGGGCCAAACATGCCGCTTCTGGGCGCTGCCTGGTTCAGCTCCTGTCAGCTCCTCATTTGGGTTTTACCGACGTTTGCGGCTGCCAAGAGAAGGTATACGTCGTGGTTCTCTAGGGTTGGGGCCCCATGGCCGGAAGACACGTCAGCAGAACGAGCTCGTTCGGGTACGGCTTGAGCCGGTCACGAACGAGACACGACTGCCCCGATTGCGGCATCCGGTATCCTTTCCGTGTTTCAGCTTGGCTATCGCGGAATGCAAAAGGAGAGAAGCAATGGGGCTTGACTACCCGAACCTGGATGAGGCGACCCGGGCATCAATGACTGACGAGGTGCAGTTTGACATTGCAAACGGTTCTCTTTATCTGAGCACTCGGCTCAACCCACAGGGCACTCGCGAGTGGCCTGACTTGCTGCTCTCGGCTGTCGAGACGGGCAACGACGACTCTTTAGCAGCGGAGGTCGTCTCTAGGGAGTTGCTCAAGAGCCATGAAGAGAGTCAACGCAACGGCAGGCCCTACACGAAAAAGGTTCCGTCTACAGCGGCCGTGACTCTCGCTGAAGGAGAATTCAACAGATTCTATCTCCGGGGCATTGCCGCGCGTGCAGTTGAGGAGGGACGAGAAGTCGAGATCTACCGTGGCCGTGAATCGGCGAGCCCTCGTGCCGAGTCGCAAGAACTAGTGGGCAATCGCCTCGCTGGAGCCGATCTGCTCAATGATCTTCGCTCCAATGTGGGGGTCGACTCGGCACTGAAGCTTCCGCCAGGACCGAACTCAGGACTGACGGGCAAACTGGTCTGAGTCGATTTTGAGAATCTCCTTAAGGCGTAGGCCGTCGGGAGTCAGAGGGGCGGACTACCGATAGGTGCCGGCAAGGTTCATACGGCCCTTTGAGATTGTCGAGCAGCTCGCCATGCAATCGGCGACAAGCCAACGCCCCCGGGTTACTTAGGAACTGAATGGGCGCCCGGTTGGCGCGGCCGAGGACCTGCCCACGTCCAAGTCGTTAATGGCCTTCTGGAGGTCGTCGAGCTTGATCTTCTCGGGGTGGAGGGGGACAGCCCCGCGGGCGGCCAGCGCGCGCCATCAGGTCCTAACGGCGTTAGTAGGATCCCACCAGGTTCTCATTGACGTTTATCTCTGAGGAGATGATGCCGATAGTGGTCGCCGTGGTGTCGTCGCATGGTGATGCCCTCCAAAGTAGCAGCGCTCCGCCCACGCTGGGAAAGGCGCTGCTATTTCGGCAGTGGGTTGGGGGACTTTGGAGCCTTGGGCGCCTTCGGCGGCAGTCCGGCCACATGCTCGAACGCCTTTTCCGCCCAGGCCCTGGCGCGCGCCTCGGGGTCGCCCTCGCCGTTTCAGGTCTCCGGCAAGCCGGTCCAGCCGCCCATGGGGCTTTCGGCCGGCCCGAACGGAACAGTCCGCTCGGTGCTTTCCAGTGCCGCCTTGTCCGCCGCGGACAGCTTCACGCCGACGGTGGGGCCGAACAGGCTGGCGAACATGTTGCCGTTCACGAACGCACCCAGATTCCCGAACATCGGCTTGATGACCACCTCGGGAAGGTCGGGAACCAGCGAACGGAAGCGCTCCTTGTCGGCGTCGGACGCTTTCGGCATTTCCATGGGTACCTCCAGGACACTGCGGGCCTCGAGCGGGCTTTCCTGCAGGATATGCCTGCCACTCCGCCCGGCACAGGCTGCCGATGCAGCGAGACTGGACCTGCAACAAACGCGTCCACCGGAAGCCGGTGGGCGCGTTTGGTTGAGATGGGTATGCTGCGATTAGGCGTGAGCCTTCGCGCGGCCCTTGGTGAGGGTGACTGCCAGCGCGATCATGCCGGCGCCGAGCACCAGGTGCAGGATGTTGTCCAGGCTGTTCAGCGGCACGAAGTCGCCGGCCGAATCCTCCGGGACCACCAGGCCGTACACGAACAGGACCAGGTAGATGATGCCGCCGTAGAGCAGGAAGGATCGTGCACCGGTGGCGGTGCGGGCCAGGAGCAGGCCGGCGGCGCCGAAGAGCAGGTGGACGATATTGTGCAGGGCCGAGACCTGGAAGAGGCCCAGCAGCATGGCCTCGGAGTGGTGGCCGGCGAACTGCAGCGAGTCGTAGTTGCTGGTGATGCCCGGAACAAAGCCCAGGATACCGACCAGGAGGAACACGCCGCCGACGGCGAGGCTGGTCTTCTGGACTGCCGTGCGGGGAGTGGTGCGGGAGTGGGTTGCGGTTGCCATGCGGGGCTCCTTAGGTTCGGACTTGCGGTGACGGGCCCACCGGGTGTGGCCGGACCGTTGCTTATGCCAACTATTCGGAGGAAACCGGGGCGTGGATTGCCGGGGGTGCTTGGGCTTTCTGCCGACGGCGGGCAGGTCGGCGGTGGGCGGCGGTGGACGGGACCGTCTGCAAGGATGGAGCCATGACTCCGAACCTCCGCCAGCACCAGGAATCCGTCACGGTCAACGCCTCCGCCGAGGCGCTCTACAACCTCGTCTCCGACGTCACCCGCACCGGCGAGTGGAGTCCCGTCTGCAAAACCTGCTGGTGGGACGACGAGGACAGCGCCGGCGACGTCGGTGCCTGGTTCACCGGACGCAACGAGGTTCCGGGACGGACCTGGGAGACGCGCTCGCAGGTGGTCGCTGCCGAACGCGGCCGCGAGTTCGCCTGGGTGGTGGGCGGCAAGTACGTCCGGTGGGGCTTCACCATGACGCCGGCCGAGTCCGGGACCGTCCTGACCGAGTCGTGGGAATTCCTGCCGGAGGGGATCGCCATGTTCAAGGAGAAATTCGGGGACAAGGCCGACGCCCAAATCGCCGACCGCACCCGGCAGGCGCTGGACGGCATCCCCAAGACCCTCGCCGCGATCAAGCAGATCGCCGAAAGCGTCACCGCCGCCCAAATGTAACGGACTGGTAACATGGATCGATGCCAAATCAGCACGGATCCACCCGAGTCACGCAACTGGACGGCCTCCGCGGGCTGGCCGCCCTGGTGGTGGTCGCCTGCCACGCGCTCTCCACGCTCCCGTGGGTCGGCCGCGTCGTCTCGAACGACCGCTCCACCCGGCTCACCAGCCCCGAAATGTGGGCGGTGTTCTCCCCGCTCCACGTCCTCTGGAACGGCACCCCCGCGGTCCACGTCTTCTTCGTGCTCTCCGGCTTCGTCCTGATCCTGCCGTTCACCAAGTCACTCCCCGGCAGGAGCTGGGCGCCCTACTACGCCAAGCGGCTGCTACGGCTCTACCTGCCGGCGTGGGCGGCGCTGGCGCTCGCCGTCGTCCTGATGGTGCTGATCCCGCGCACGCCGTCGCCGCTGCAGAGCCCGTGGGCGGACATGTACGTCACCACCCCGGACCCGGGACAGGTCTTCCGCGACGCCCTGCTGATGCTCAACGCCAGCACCATCAACACCCCGCTCTGGACGCTCCGCTGGGAGGTCGCGTTCTCGCTGCTGCTGCCGCTCTATGTCTTCGTCGCGCTGCGCTGGCGCCGGTTCTGGCACCTCAAGCTGGTCTTCGCGCTGGGCCTGGCGGTCATTGGCGGGGTCTTCCACATCGAGGCGCTGACCTACATGCCGATCTTCGCCATCGGCGCCGTCCTGGGCGCCGAACGGGAACGGATCCGCGAGCTCACCAGCGCCTGGCCGCGGGTGATCTGGCTGCTGCTGGCCGCCGTCGGGCTCTACCTGGCCAACGCCGAGTGGATCAGCCCCGAGCCGCCCATCCGCGGCGTCGAGGCCGCCATCACGGTGGGCGCCACCCTGATCGTGCTGGTGTTCCTGCTCTCCGGCTCGGCCAAGAAGCTGGGCGACACCGCCCTCGCCCAGTGGCTTGGCCGGGTCTCCTTCAGCCTCTATCTGGTGCACCTGCCGATCATCCTGGCCGCCGCCACCCTGCTGCGCGGCGTCTCGCTCCCGCTGGGGCTCGTCCTGGGTGTGGCGGCGTCCTTCGCCACGGCCGAGCTGTTCTTCCGCTACGTCGAAGGCCCCGCTCACCGGCTCTCGGTCGCCGCGGGCCGCGCCGTCGAGCGGCGGATCACCAAGGGCAACCGGGCGGCGGCCGTCGCCGCAACAGGGCCCACGGAGGCGACGTCGAACCCCCGGCCGGGAACGGCGCCGTCGGCCGCGGACACCCGGCAGACCCAGCCCCAGTCCTAGCATCGGCGTCGGCACTCCGCGTCATGTGGTAAATGGCGGCGCTCAACTCCTGTAGTGTTGAACCTGTTGTTGTGTTTGCAGTTCGTAGTTCAGGCAGTACGCGCGGTCGAAAGTCCGTGTTCTTCTGAAGCAGCGGTTTTGAGCACCCCACACCGGAAGGCCCGAAAGTCGGGATTTTCCTTCCACCTTCACGAAGGACAAAAATAATGGCTACTGGTACCGTCAAATGGTTTAACGCTGAAAAGGGCTTCGGCTTCATTTCTCCCGATGACTCCTCGCAGGACGTTTTCGCGCACTACTCCGCGATCAACTCCTCCGGCTTCCGCTCCCTCGAAGAGAACCAGAAGGTCTCCTTCGACGTCGAGCAGGGCCCCAAGGGCCCGCAGGCAACCAACATCCAGGGCCTCTAATTCCTTAGAGTTCCGGGACCGTTAGGTTTCGAGCAGGGCCCGTCTTCGGACGGGCCCTGCTTTTTTGTGCCCTTCGGAAGCCGCCCGTGCCCCGTTCACACCGCCGCCACCAGCGGTTCATCCGGACCGGCAACGGTGGAGGCATGACTGAATTCAGCCGCCGCAATGTTCTCAAGGGTGCCCTGGCCGCCGCCGGTGCCGCCGCCGTCGTCCCCGGAACTGCCGGAGCCGCCAGCGCCTCCGGCGTCGCCCTGGTCCGCAACCGCCTTACCCTGCCCTCCGGCATCTCCATGGGCGATGTCACCACCGGCTCCGGCGTCCTCTGGTCCCGCGCGTCGGGCCCCGGCACGCTGGTGGCTGAGCTGCTGGCGGTCGACGACGGCGGGTCCCCGCTGAGCGGCGGCCGCGCCTTCCGCCGGGTGCTGCGGGGGAGTGCAGCCACCGAGGCCACCGACTTCACCGCCCGGATCGACGCCAGCCACCTGCCCGCCGGCACCCGCTTCGCCGTCAGCATGCACTTCGAGGACGCGGAAGGCCTCGCCGGCGAGACCGCCCAGGGCTCGTTCAGCACCGCGGCAGACACCGGCCTGCTGGCGAGCGGCCGCGAAGCCCGCGGCCAAAGTTTCGTCTGGACCGGCGATACCGCCGGCCAGGGTTGGGGCATCAACGAGGAGATCGGCGGCATGCGCGGCTATGCGGCCATGCACGCCACCCGCCCGGACTTCTTCATCCACTCCGGGGACACCATCTACGCCGACGGCCCCATCAGCGCCCAGGTCACCGAACCCGACGGGCAGATCTGGCGCAACCTGGTCACCGAGGAAGTCTCCAAGGTGGCCGAGACGCTCAACGACTTCCGCGGCCGGCACCGCTACAACATGATGGACAAAAACATCCGCGCCCTCTACGCCGAGGTCCCCGTCATCGCCCAGTGGGACGACCACGAAACGCACAACAACTGGTACCCCGGCCAGATCCTCACCGACACCCGCTACACCGAACGCCGTGTGGACGTCCTCGCCGCACGCGGCCGGCAGGCCTGGCAGGAATACCAGCCCATCGCCGGGGTGACCGCCGGCGGCACCGGGTTCGAACCCGAACGGATCTACCGCAAGATCTCCCGCGGCCCGCAGCTGGACATCTTCTGCCTGGACATGCGCAGCTTCAAGGACCCCAACACCGACGGCAAGGAAACGCACCTGACCCACATCCTGGGCCAGGAACAGACCGACTGGCTGATCCGCGAGGTCAGCCGCTCCAAGGCCACCTGGAAGGTGATCGCCAACGACTTGCCGCTGGGCCTGGTGGTCCCGGATGGGCCGGTGAACGAGGAATCGCTGTCCAACCACGACGACGGCGCCCCGCTGGGCAAGGAGCTTGAGCTCGCCGCCGTGCTTTCGGCGTTCAAGCGCAACCGGGTTAAAAACGTCGTCTTCTTGACCGCCGATGTGCACTACTGCGCCGCCCACCACTACTCGCCGGAGCGGGCCGCGTTCACCGATTTCGACCCGTTCTGGGAGTTCGTGGCCGGGCCGATCAACGCAGGCAGCTTCGGGCCCAACGCTCTGGACGGCACGTTCGGCCCCAAGGTGGAGTTCTTCAAGGCCGGCGCCTACGCCAACCAGTCCCCGCGCAGCGGCACCAGCCAGTTCTTCGGCCACGTGGACCTCGGCGCGGACGACGTCTTCACCGTCAGCCTGCGCGACGCCAACGGCACCGTGGTCTGGAGCAAGTCCCTCCCGCCGCAGCGCTAAGCTCCGCACGGCCTGGGCGCCGCCGTCGTGCGTTGAGCCCGTCCCGCCGTCGTTCAAACGCCAGTGGGCCCCACCCGGAGAATCCCGGGAGGGGCCCACTGGCGTTTGGCGAGAGGGGCGTTACGGCGTCGGCATGCCGCCGTTGACGTTCAGCGTCTCGCCAATCACGTAGCTGGACTCGGGGGAGGCCAGGAACACGTAGGCCGGGGCGAGCTCGGCGGGCTGGCCGGCGCGGCCCAGCGGGGTCTCCTTGCCGAACTCCGGCAGGTCCTCGGTGAGCTGGCCGCCGCTGGGCTGCAGCGGGGTCCAGATGGGGCCCGGGGCCACGGCGTTGACGCGGATGCCCTTGGGCGCCAGCTGCTGGGCCAGGCCCTTGGTGAAGTTGTTGATCGCGGCCTTGGTGGAGGCGTAATCCACAAGCGTCTCCGAGGGGCTGTACGCCTGGATGGAGGTCGAATTGATGATCGTCGCGCCGGCCGGCAGGTGCGGCAGCGCCTCCTTGGTCAGCCAGAACATCGCGTACACGTTGGTCTTGTACGTGTGGTCGAACTCGACGTCGGTGATGTCGCCCAGGGCCTCCTGCGCCATCTGCTTGCCGGCGTTGTTGACCAGGATGTCCAGGCCGCCGAGTTCGCGGACGGCCGTCTCGACCAGTTCGCGGCACACGGCCGAATCCTTGAGGTCGCCGGGGACCTTGACCGCCTTGCGGCCGGCCTTCTCGATCAGCTTTGCGATCCGGGCGGCGTCTTCTTCCTCCTCCGGGAGGTAGGACATGACGACGTCGGCTCCTTCGCGGGCGAAGGCGATGGCCGTGGCGGCGCCGATCCCCGAGTCCGCGCCGGTGATGATCGCCTTGCGGCCCTCCAGCCTGCCGGTGCCGCGGTAGGTCTCCTCGCCGAGGTCGGCCTTGGGGGCCATCTTCGCGTCCAGGCCGGGTTCCGGCTGGCTCTGCTCCGGCGGCTCAATCTGGTCATACGCCGTGACGGGGTTCCTGAACGTGTACTGGTCAGTCATAGTTCTCCTCCGATAGGTGCGTGCGGCCCGGCCATCAGGCGGCCCGGGCTCGGGCGGCGGGTGGATCCCACGGCATGCTAAGCATGCTTATAAATCACCCTAGTTCGATGGCGGGGAGCGCGCAACGCGGGGGAGCGGATGCCTGTCCCGCCGTTGTCTGAAACCCGGGGAGTGTGCTTCAATTTTTGGACGGAGGGGAGTATCCCCCACATGTTCCGTCGTCAGTACGGCCGCCCCTGAGCGGCCCGGCGGGCAGGCCTTCGGGCCGGGAGAGACCTCCAGTTGGTAGTGACTGACTGGAAGCGGGTGCTCTTCGATGAATGTTCCTTTGTGGGCCTGGTTGGCCGTCCTTGGCGTGATCGTCCTGATGCTGGCGGTGGATCTGTTCGCCCACCGCAAGGCGCACGTGATCGGCGTCCGCGAAGCGGCGCTGTGGTCCGCCGTCTGGGTCGCGTTCGGCGTCGGCTTCGGCGTATTGGTGTGGCAGCTGTTCGGGGCCGAGTTCGGCCAGCAGTACTTCGCCGGCTATCTGATCGAGAAATCCCTCGCCGTGGACAACGTTTTCATCTGGGCGATCATCTTCACGTACTTCGCGGTACCCCGCGAGTTCCAGCACCGGGTGCTGTTCCTCGGTGTGGTGGGCGCCCTGGTGTTCCGCGGCATCTTCATCGCGGCCGGCTCGGCCATCATTGCCAGCGCCGGGGGGGGGGGTGCTCTACCTGTTCGCGGCGTTCCTGCTCTACACCGGCTACACAATGATCCGGCAGCGAAACCAGCACCCGGAGCCGGAGAAGTCGCGGACGCTCGCACTCTTCCGCCGGTTCGTTCCCATGACCGACAAATTCCACGGGCAAAGGTTCCTGGTCCGGAAGAGCGGTGTGGTGCTGGCCACCCCGCTCCTGGGAGTCATGGCCTTGGTGGAGGTCACCGACATCATCTTCGCCGTCGATTCCATCCCCGCGATTTTCGCCGTCACCGACGAGGTGTTCCTGGTCTTCACCGCCAACGCCTTCGCGATCCTGGGCCTCCGTGCCATGTACTTCCTGCTCGCCGACCTGATCCACCGGTTCATCTACCTGAAGATCGGCCTGGCGCTTGTGCTGGTGTGGGTGGGCATCAAGATGCTCCTTAAGATCGACATCTACTACATCCCCACACCGCTCTCCCTGGGCGTCATCGCCACCATCCTGGCCGTCTCCATCGGTGCGAGCCTCTTGGCCACCCGCGGCCAGGAGCGCAAGGCCCCCGACGGGCCGGCCGTCGCACCTTTCGGGACGGCTACGGACGCGGACCTGGCGGAACTGGAACCGCTGTGGCCACGCGGACGCGGCGGAAGCGGGAGGACTCGAACGACGACGGCGGCGCCGGGCGCCACGGGCGACGCGGTGCCTTGTCTCCCGGGTGACGCGGGAACGGGTGCCGCGGAGGACGCCGGCCCGGGTGCCGCGGGCGGCGCGGGAACGGGCGCCGCGGGTACGGGTGCCGCGGTGGACGCCGACGCCACGCCGCGGTGACGCAGTTCATACCGGTCGCGTAGCCTCAGGCGGGCTGTAAGGGCACCACCCGAACCCTCCAGTTCCCCGGAATTCCGGGGGACTGGAGGGTTCGGGCCTCGCCGGTGGCCGATTTGTGTGGTCCGGTGTTCGTGTGTAAAGTTATTCGAGTCGCCGCCGCTGAAGCGGAAAGATAGCGACCGACCCCCTTGTTGAACAGCCTGAAAAATGGTGCGGAATTGTGCGCCGGTTTTTCGGGTGGGGACCCTTCCAATGCGTGGGATTCGGCGAATACGCCGGTTTGCATTGCGGTTGGTGATCGGGTAAGTTTGAAAAGTTGCTCCGGAGCGAGTCACGGTCCCTTGTGGATTGTGGTGGTGCCGGGTGTGTCTGTTGTTTGAGAACTCAATAGTGTGCCAAGTTTGTTGATACCGATTGTTTTATTGATTGGTTGAAATTGCCGAATCGTGCCGCCCCTGTGGTGTGGTTTGGTGTTTTAGCTGGTTTCAAATTTTGTGCAGCCTTCGTATCCCGTTTTCCCGGGGTTGTTGGTTGTGTCTGTTTGTTTTCAACGGAGAGTTTGATCCTGGCTCAGGATGAACGCTGGCGGCGTGCTTAACACATGCAAGTCGAACGATGATCCGGTGCTTGCAC
>NZ_JBIMMV010000006.1:209949-255872 GCF_044628475.1 Arthrobacter sp. BPSS-3 | reverse complement strand
GTGCAAGCACCGGATCATCGTTCGACTTGCATGTGTTAAGCACGCCGCCAGCGTTCATCCTGAGCCAGGATCAAACTCTCCGTTGAAAACAAACAGACACAACCAACAACCCCGGGAAAACGAGGAACGAAGGCTGCACAAAATTTGAAACCAGCTGAAAACCATGCCATCCACGGGGTGGACAACACAGCATAATCAACCAATCAATAAAACAATCGGTATCAACAAACTTGGCACACTATTGAGTTCTCAAACAACAGACACACCCGGCACCACCACAACCCCTCAAGGGATCGTGACTCGCTCCGGAGCAACTTTTCAAACTTACCCGCGCACTTCGCCCTAGTCAAATCAGCGTCCCGATCCAGTTGGCCGTGGCCTTCGTGGTCTTCTCAGCGGATCAACTCCGGGGAGCAGCGCGGAAATAAACTGTACCACCACTCGGCCGCGGTGACAAAGCGGGGCCCCGGAGCACTCCCCCGGACACCCGAAAGGCCCGGAACCGCGACGGTTCCGGGCCTTTCGACGGAGTGTTACTCGGCGGCCTTGAAGTAGGCCGCACCCAGCGGCGGCAGCGTGACGGTCAGCGAGGCAGGCTGCCCGTCGATGCCATCCCCGGTCGCGGTCAGCGGCCCGCCGTTGGTGACGCCCGATCCTCCATACGCGTCGGCGTCTGTGTTCAGCACTTCACGCCACTGTCCCGCAGCGGGGACACCCAGGCGGAAGTCGTGGTGCGGGGCGCCGGAGAAGTTCAGCGCCACCACCAGCGGGTTGCCGTCAGCGTCGCGCCGGATGAAGCTCAGGACGTTGCGGTCAGCGTCCCCTCCATTGATCCACTGGAACCCCTCCGGATCGTTGTCCCGCTCGTAGAGGGCCGGCGTCGAACTGTAGAGCTCGTTCAAGTCCTTGGTGAGCAGCTGCACGCCACGGTGGGCGGGGATGTCCGCCAGCCACCAGTCCAGCCCGTACTGCTCCGACCACTCGGCCTCCTGGCCGAACTCGGTGCCCATGAAGATCAGCTGCTTGCCCGGGTGCGCCCACTGGTAGCCCAGGAACGCGCGTAGGTTGGCCAGCTGCTGCCAGCGGTCGCCGGGCATCTTGCGCAGCATCGAACCCTTGCCGTGGACAACCTCGTCATGGCTGATCGGCAACAGGAAGTTCTCCGTGTAGGCGTAAACCATGGAGAAGGTGATGGTGCCGTGGTGCCACTTGCGGTTGTATGGGTCCTCCGCCATGTACTTCAGGGAGTCGTGCATCCAGCCCATGTTCCACTTGAGCCCGAAGCCCAGGCCGCCCTGGTCCGTGGGGGCAGTGACGCCCGGGAATGCGGTGGACTCCTCGGCGATCATGACCGCGCCGGGGTGGGTCTTGTAGACCGTAGCGTTGGCTTCCTGCAGGAAGGAGATCGCCTCAAGGTTTTCGCGGCCGCCGAAGCGGTTGGGCTGCCACTGGCCCTCCTTGCGGGAGTAGTCCAGGTAGAGCATGGAGGCGACGGCGTCCACCCGGAGTCCGTCAATGTGGAACTCATCCAGCCAGTACAGCGCGTTCGCGACCAGGAAGTTGCGGACCTCGCTGCGGCCGAAATCAAAGATCAGGGTGCCCCAGTCCGGGTGCTCGCCGAGGTTCGGGTCCGAGTGCTCGTACAGCGGCTCACCGTCGAACTTCGCCAGCGCCCAGGCGTCCTTGGGGAAGTGGGCCGGGACCCAGTCCAGCAGAACGCCGATGCCCGCCTGGTGCAGTTCGTCCACCAAGTGCCGGAACTCGTCCGGGTGCCCAAAGCGGGAGGTCGGCGCGAAGTAGGACGTGACCTGGTAGCCCCAGGAGCCGCCGAACGGGTGCTCGGCGACGGGCATGAACTCCACGTGCGTGAAGCCGAGCCACTTCACGTACTCCACGAGTTCCTTGGCCAGTTGGCGGTAGTCCAGGCCGACGCGCCAGGACCCGAGGTGCACCTCGTAGACGCTCATCGGCGCGTTGTGCGGATCGCGGGCGGCGCGGGCCTTCATCCACTCCTCGTCCTTGAAGACGTAGGACGGTTCGACCACACGGGATGCGGTCAGCGGCGGTACCTCGGTGCCGAACGCCAGCGGGTCGGCCTTTTCAACCCAGTGCCCGTGCCGGGTCTTGATCTCAAACTTGTAGCACGCCCCTGCCATAACGCCGGGGATGAAGATCTCCCATACCCCGGAGGAGCCGAGCGAGCGCATCGAGTTCTCGCGGCCGTCCCAGCCGTTGAAGTCGCCCTTGACGCGCACGGCCTGGGCGTTGGGGGCCCAGACGGCGAAGGACACACCGTCAACGTCGCCGAGGGACGACTTGTAGTGCTGGACGTGGGCGCCGAGGGCGTCCCAGAGCCGTTCGTGCCGGCCTTCCCCGATCAGGTGCAGGTCGATTTCACCCACGGTGGGCAGGTAGCGGTACGGCTCGTCGGTGCGGACCGCGTCCTGGTCCTCGTAACGGACCTCCAACCGGTAGTCCGGGACGTGGCCGGCGTCGAGCGGTTCGAGAACGGCCACCCACACACCGCCGGACTCGTGCGTCATGGGCGTGGTGCCGGCGGACGTGACCACCGAAACGGATTCGGCCATGTGCTTCACGGTTCGGATGGTGACGTGGCCGTAGTCGTCGAGGTGGGCGCCGAGGACGGAGTGGGGGGCGTGATGCTCCCCCGCGGCCACCCGGGCGAGGGTGTCCGCGTCGACGGGGAGCGGCGCTCCGGGCCGTTCGGTACGTGCTGAGCCAGTCATGTTCTTACCTTCCGCTGCGGCTTCGACGGGGGCGCCGGAGCCAGTACTGCCAAGGAGACGACGGGATGCATTCACCGGGATGGCGAGCCAGTCGGGCCTGTTTCGTAGTTCGTAAACAACTTCGTAGAGCGCCTTGTCCAGCCAAAGGGCGGTGAACAAGGGCGAGTCACGGTCGATGGTGCCGGGGGTGACCTCGGCGTAGCCGGCGAGGAACGCCGAGGCGCAGTCGTCCACCCACTCTTCGGGGACGGCGGCGCCGTCGTCCTCGCGGGCGGCCGCGCCGGCGGCGTAGTCGAAGGAGCGCAGCATGCCGACGACGTCGCGCAGCGGCACGTCCGGGAAATTCCGTTCGGAGACGGGCCGCAGGGGCTCGCCCTCGAAGTCGAGGATCGCCCAGCGTGCGGGCTGGCCGGCGGCGCCGGGGACCTGGAGGATCTGGCCGAGGTGGAGGTCCCCGTGTATCCGCTGCAACTGCCCCGCGCTGGTTCCGGCGAGCCGGGCCAGCAGGGACTGCAGGGCGTCATCGAAGGGCCCGACGGCGGTGCCCGCCTCGGCCCAGGACTGGCGGACCCGCTGGGCGACGCCTGGCGCAATGTCGCCGCCCGGGACGGCTTCTGCCGCCGTGCCGAGTGCCTCGGCCAAGCGGCGGTGGACGGTGGCCGTGGCGACGCCGAGGGCGTGCGCCTCGGCGGTGAAATCGGTTCCGGTGCGGGCCGCGTCGACGGCCAGCCGCCACGCGTCCAGGCCGCCGGCGAGGAATTCGTGCGCGACGGCCAGCTCGGCGCGGGCAGCCCGGCCGCCGGCCGCATCCGGAACCGTCCCGTCCGTAACCGCCCCGTCCGTAACGGCCCACTCACCGGTCACCCAGCCGAGGGTGGCGGGGACCTCGGCGGTCTGTCCCGCGGTCAGGGCGGCGCCGATTTCGACCTCGGGGTTCTGCCCCTCGGAGAGGACGCGGAAGAACTTCAGGATCGCGGCGGAGGTGCCGTCGTCGACGATTACCGAGCTGTTGGACTGTTCACCGGAGAGCACCCGGACCTTGCCGGTGGCGTGCGGCAGCCCGTGGTCGGAGGCGACCAGCTCGCCGGTGGCCGACCCGTCCGCGGTGGCGCCGCGGGAGCGCATCAGCTCCAGCCACGCGGCGATGAACGCCGCGTCGTGGACTCCGTCGTACACCCAGCCGCCCGGCGTGCCGCCGTCTTCCTGGATCTCGCCGAGCAGCGCCGCCCCTGCACCGGCCAGCGGCAGGGCGCGGAAGCTCAGCGGGACCTGGACGACGTCGGTCCGGTCGCCGTCCGCCGTCGGGTAGGTGACGGCCAGCAGCAGGACCTTGAACCGGGCACCGCCGTCTTCCGCCGGCGTACCCGGGGAGGGTGCGGCCGGGACGGGCGCTTCGAGGGTCACGCTGCCCACCGGGTCGAAGCTGAAGTGCGCGCTCTTGACCGGGAACCAGCGCTGGCGCCGCAGCCAGCTGCGCAGCAGCGCGTCCAGGGCGGGGGAAAGGGTGGGTCGGGTCATGTCAGCCTTCGATGGACAGGATAGGCATCGCCTGGGTGTGGGGCGATGCCGGGTTGGAGGCGGCCGAGCGGACCCGCAGCCAGAAGAAATCGTGGCTGCCCAGGGTCAGGGTCAGGGTCCCGTCCTCGGCGATGCCGGGGAAGGCCTGGCCGCCGAAGACGTCCCGGAGGCCGCGGCCGGCCAGTTGCGGGACCCGCAGCGACGTGGCCACCGGGTGCTGGGAAAGGTTGAAGACGCAGAGGATGGTTTCCGGGTCCTCGCCGGCCGCGTTCCCGGCCGGGAGCTCCCTCAGGTAGGCCAGGACGACGTCGTGGTCCGCCTCGACGTGCTTGAAGGACCCAAGCCCGAACGCCGGGTGGTTCTTGCGGACGCTGAGGATCTGCCGGGTCCAGCGCAGCAGCGACCCGGAGTGCGCGGCCTCGGCCTCGACGTTGGCCATGCTGTAGTTGTAGACCAGCGACTGGATCACCGGAAGGTAGAGCTTGCCCGGGTCAGCGTTCGAGAACCCCGCGTTGCGGTCCGGGTTCCACTGCATCGGGGTGCGGACGGCGTCGCGGTCCTCGAGCCAGATGTTGTCGCCCATGCCGATCTCGTCCCCGTAGTACAGGAACGGGCTGCCCGGCAGGGACAGCAGCAAGGCGTTGATCAGCTCGATCTCGGACCGGGAGTTGTCCAACAGCGGGGCGAGCCGGCGCCGGATGCCGATGTTGGCCCGCATGCGCGGATCGGGGGCATACCAGCCAAGCATCGCGGCGCGCTCGTCGGAGGTGACCATTTCCAGGGTCAGCTCGTCGTGGTTGCGCAGGAACGTACCCCACTGGGCACCTTCCGGAATGGCCGGGGTATCCCGCATGGTCTCGATGATCGGCGCGGCCTTCTGGTCGCGCAGCGCGTAGTAGAGCCGCGGCATGATCGGGAAGTGGAACGCCATGTGGCACTCCGGCTCCTCCTCGGTACCGAAATACTCCACGACCTCCGCCGGCGGCTGGTTGGCCTCGGCGATGATGACGCGGCCGGGGTAGCTCTCGTCCACCATTTTCCGCAGCTGGCGGAGGAACTCGTGGGTGGCCGGAAGGTTCTCGCAGTTGGTGCCCTCCTCCTCGAAGAGGTAGGGGATCGCGTCGGCCCGGAAGCCGTCGATGCCCTGGTCCAGCCAGAAACGGACGACGTCGAACACGGCGTCGATAACCTTTGGGTTCTCGAAGTTCAGGTCCGGCTGGTGGCTGAAGAACCGGTGCCAGAAGAACTGGCGGCGGATCGGGTCGAAGGTCCAGTTGGATTCCTCGGTGTCCACGAAAATGATGCGCGCGTCCTGGTACTTCTCGTCCGTGTCGCTCCAGACGTAGAAGTCGCCGAAGGGCCCGTCCGGGTCCTTGCGGGACTCCTGGAACCAGGGGTGCTGGTCCGAGGTGTGGTTCAGGGGCAGGTCGATGATGACGCGGACGCCTCGGGCGTGGGCCTCGGCCACCAGGCGCTTGAAGTCGCTGATGGTGCCAAATTCGTCCAGCACGGAGTTGTAGTCCGAGATGTCGTAGCCGCCGTCGCGCAGCGGGGACTGGAAGAACGGGGGCAGCCAGAGGCAGTCCACACCCAGCCACTGCAGGTAGTCGAGCTTCTCGATCAGGCCGTGGAAGTCGCCGGAGCCGTCCCCGTTCCCGTCGGCGAAACCGCGGACCAGCACCTCGTAAAAGACCGCCTTGCGGTACCAATGCGGGTCGTGTTGCAGGCCGGGGGCGTTCAGTTCAAAGGTCCCCTTGGGCGTGAAGTGCTGGCTGGGGTTGCTCGGACTAAAGCTCACGGGCGGGACCTCCGGACGTTGAGGATGTGGGCGGGTTCGACGTGGGGGTCGAGGCGGACGTAGTTGTACTCGCCCCACTCCCAGCTCTCACCGGAGATCAGGTCCTCGACGACGTAGCCGCCGTTGTGGGTCAGGTCCTCCGGGTCCAGTTCCAGGGCTGCGCGGTCAATGGTGACCGTGCTTTCGCGGGGGCTGTGCGGGTCCACGTTGACCACAACGATCAGGGTGTCCTTGGTGCCGTCCGGCAGCGTCTTGTGCTTGGAGTAGACCACCGTGGAGCTGTCCGTGCTGGCGTGCAGGGTGAGGTTTTGCAGGTCCCCCAGCGCCGGGTGGGCGTGCCGGATGGCGTTCAGGCGGGTCAGATACGGGGCCAGGGTACGGCCGGATTCCGTGGCCGCGTCCCAGTCACGGGCCTTGTACTCGAACTTCTCATTGTCGATGTACTCCTCGGCGCCGGGCCGGGCCACGTGCTCGTAGAGCTCGTAGCCGGCGTAGACGCCCCAGAGCGGGCTAGCGGTCGAGGCCAGCGCGGCCCGGATTTTGAAGGCCGCCGGTCCGCCGAACTGCAGATATTCGGTCAGGATATCCGGGGTGTTGACGAAGAAGTTTGGCCGGAAATACGCCGGGGATTCGTGGCTGATTTCCTGGAAGTACTTCTCCAGTTCTTCCTTGGTATTCCGCCAGGTGAAGTAGGAGTAGGACTGCTGGAATCCGGCCCGGCCGAGGGCGTGCATCATGGCCGGGCGGGTGAACGCCTCGGCCAGGAAGACGACGTCGGGGTTCTTTTTGTTGACCTTGGCAATCAGCCATTCCCAGAACCACACCGGCTTGGTGTGCGGGTTATCCACACGGAAAATCTTCACACCGTGGCTGATCCACAGTTGAACCACGCGGAGGATTTCGTTGGACAGCCCGGCGGGATCGTTGTCGAAATTCAGCGGGAAAATATCCTGGTATTTCTTTGGCGGGTTTTCGGCGTAGGCGATGCTGCCGTCCACCCGGGTGGTGAACCATTCGGGATGGCTCTTGACCCAAGGGTGGTCCGGGGCGGCCTGCAGGGCCAGGTCGAGCGCGACCTCCAGGCCCAGTTCGCCGGCGCGGGTCACGAAGGCGTCGAAGTCCTCGAAGCTGCCCAGGTCCGGGTGGATGGCGTCGTGGCCGCCCTCCGCCGCGCCGATCGCCCAGGGGGAGCCGGGGTCGTGTGGTCCGGCGATCAGGGTGTTGTTCGGTCCCTTGCGGTGCTGGGTGCCGATCGGGTGGATCGGGGGCATGTAAATCACGTCGAAGCCCATGGCGGCGACGGCGTCGAGGCGCTCCGCCGCGGTGCGGAAGGTGCCGGAGGTCCATTCGCCGGTCTCGTGGTTGCGGACGGCGCCCTCGGAGCGGGGGAAGAATTCGTACCAGGCGCCGCGGCCGGCGAGTTCGCGCTCCACCAGCAGCGGGTAGGGCTCGGAGACGGTGACGAGTTCACGGATGGGCTGGCGCCCGACGACGGCGGCCACGTCCGCGCCGAAGCCGGCGCCGAGGCGCTCCTCCGGGGTCCGGGAGGCGTCGGCGAGGCCGGCGGCGGCGATCCGGAGGGTGCGGCGGTCCGCTGACGGACGGCTGGGATCCTCGGACGCCTCGGTCAGGAGCGCCGCGCCCTCGGCAAGCATGAGCTCGACGTCGATCCCGGCGTCGACCTTGACCTCGGCGTTGTGGTGCCACGTGCCGTAGCGGTCGTGCCAGGCCTCGATCACGTAGGACCACTTGCCGGTGGCGCTGGGGGTCAGCAGGCCCTCCCAGAGATCCGTGCCCTTGCCGCGGTCGCCCCGCGGGGGCTCGAGGCGGATCCGCTGGCGTTCCTTGCCGCGCGGGTCCAGCAGGACCGCGCTGACGCCGAGCATGTCGTGTCCCTCGCGGAACGCGGTCGCGGCGACGACGATGCTCTCGCCGACGGTGGCCTTCGCGGGGAATTTACCGCCCTCGACCGAGGGCTGGACGTTGGTGATCGGAAACCTGCCGAATTTCAACCCATCGGTGATCAGGGCCTTCGGCTTTTGCTTGGATACGGCGCTGGTTCGGGAGTTAGTCGTCACAGGCTCGACGTTATCTACAAATCGCACAGAATGCTAAGGCTGCTCCGTTTTTTGGGGTCATCCGAAGCGCCATCCGACATTTACCGGAAAGAAACCCGGAACTGTTCCGGGGTCCGAAGTTCTCGGTTAGTGTTTCGCAGGTGAAGGCTATCCGGAGATTTACCGTCAGAACCGTTCTTCCCGAACCGATCCGGCCCCTGGCGCGGCTGGCCACCAACCTTCGCTGGTCGTGGCACCTGCCCACCCGCGAATTGTTCGAACAGCTGAACCCGGCCATCTGGGCCGAGAGCGCCCAGGACCCGGTGACGTTCCTGGGTCTGGTCAGCCGGGAGGAGCTGCAGCGCCTCGCCGCGGACCAGGATGTGGTGCGCCGCGTACACGAGGCCGCGGCGGACCTGGACCAGTACCTTGAGCAGCCCCGCTGGTACCAGAGCCTGGGCGAGGACGCGCCCCGCTGCATCGCCTACTTCTCCCCCGAGTTCGGCATCACCGAGGTCCTGCCGCAGTACTCCGGCGGCCTCGGCATCCTCGCCGGCGACCACCTGAAGGCCGCCTCCGACCTGGGCGTGCCGCTGATCGGCGTCGGCCTGCTCTACCAGGCCGGGTACTTCAAACAGTCCCTCTCCCGCGACGCCTGGCAGCAGGAAACCTACCCGGTGCTTGACCCGGACGGGCTGCCCCTGACGCTGCTGCGCGAGGCCTCCCCGGACGGCAACGGCCGGCCGGTGGAAATCTCCCTGCCCCTCCCCCACGGCCGCCGGCTCCTGGCGCACGTCTGGCGCGCCGACGTCGGCCGCGTGCCGCTGCTGCTGCTGGATTCGAACGTGGCCGGCAACGACGATGCCGCCCGCGGCATCACGGACCGGCTCTACGGTGGCGGCGGCGACCACCGCCTGCAGCAGGAGCTCCTGCTGGGCATGGGCGGGGTGAAGGCGCTGCGCGCCTACCAGCGGCTCACCGGGGCACCCGCGCCGGAGGTCTTCCACACCAATGAGGGCCATGCCGGTTTCCTCGGCGTCGAACGGATCCAGGAACTCATGTCCGGGGACACCGCCCTGGGTTGGGACGAGGCGCTCACCGCCGGCCGGGCCTCCACCGTCTTCACCACGCACACCCCGGTCCCCGCTGGCATCGACCGGTTCGAGATCTCCCAGATCGAGCACTTCTTCTCCGCGGGCCTCGCCCCGGACGTTCCGCTGGGCAAGATCCTGGACCTGGGCCGCGAGGACTTCGCCGACGGCAACCCGTTCGTCTTCAACATGGCCGTCATGGGCCTGCGCCTGGCGCAGCGCGCCAACGGTGTGGCCAAGCTGCACGGCGTGGTCTCGCGCGGGATGTTCGCCGCGCTCTGGCCGGGCTTTGACCACGCGGAGGTGCCCATCACCTCGGTGACCAACGGCGTCCACGTCCCCACCTGGGTGGATCCGCGTGTCTCCCAGCTCGCCCGCGACCGGTTCGGGGCCGACGCCGAGTCCGAGGGCCGCTGGGACCTCGCCTACAACGTCAGCGACGAAGAGCTCTGGGCGCTGCGCCGGGAGATGCGGGTCTCCCTGGTGGAGGACGTCCGTCGCCGACTCCGCGCGGCGTGGAAGAAGCGCGGCGCGGCCGACGCCGAGCTGTCCTGGACCGATTCCGTCCTCGACCCGGATGTCCTCACGGTCGGCTTCGCCCGCCGCGTTCCGACCTACAAGCGGCTCACCCTGATGCTCCGCGATCCCGCGCGGCTCAAGGCGCTCCTGCTGCACGAGACCCACCCCATCCAGCTGGTCATCGCCGGCAAGTCGCACCCGGCGGACGACGCGGGCAAGAAAATGATCCAAGACCTGGTCCGCTTCACCGACGACCCCGCGGTCCGGCACCGGATCGTGTTCCTGCCCAATTACGACATCGCGATGGCCCGCACGCTCTTCCCGGGCTGCGACGTCTGGCTCAACAACCCGCTGCGCCCGCTCGAGGCCTGCGGCACCTCCGGGATGAAGGCGGCCATCAACGGCTCCCTGAACCTCTCGGTGCTTGACGGCTGGTGGGATGAGATGTACGACGGCGAGAACGGCTGGGCGATCCCCACCGCCAACAACGACGCGTCCCCCGAGGAACGCGACGACATCGAGGCGGCCGCCCTGTACGAGCTGCTCGAGACCCAGGTGGCGCCGAAGTTCTACGGCCTCACGGTCTCCGATGGCGCCGGCGCGGCCGGCCCGTCCCAGTCCGGGCCGCAGGCGGTTCCCACCCACTGGGTGTCCATGATCAAGCACACCATGACCCACCTGGGACCGGCGGTGTCCGCGGAACGGATGCTCAAGGACTACGTCAACGTTCTGTACCGGCCCGCCGCGCTGGCCGGCCGCCAGGCGTCCGCGCACGGTTACGCCGAGGCGAAGTCGCTGGCCGCGTGGTGCTCCACGGTCCGCGCCGCGTGGCCGCAGATCCAGGTGGAGCACGTGGACTCCGTCGGCGTCTCCGAGGACCCGCAGATCGGCGACGACCTGCAGGTCAACGCCTACATCGCGCTGCACGACCTGCCGCCGGAGGACGTCGCCGTGGAGGTGGCCTACGGCCGCGCCGAGGACAGCGACGAGCTCACGGACGTCACGATGGTGGAGCTGACCTCCGTGGAGGACCTGGGCAAGGGCCGCTACCTGTTCAGCGGCACCCTGGTGATCGACCGCTCCGGTTCCTTCGGCTACACCATCCGGGTGCTGCCCAAGCACGCCGGCCTGGCGTCGAAGGCCGAACTCGGACTCATCGTCAACGCCTGACCTGGTCGACTACAGGCAGACGGTGATGACCTTGAGGTCCTTGCCGGCGTAGCTTTCGGCGTCCTGCAGGATTTCGCAGATGACGCCGAAGGCCCGGTCGGCGCGGAAGGCGGCGGGGACCTGCCAGATGACCGTGACCGGGCCGTGGCCGTCGTCGCCCACGGCGTCGGCGAAGTCATGCAGGGAATCGTTGAGGGCGTCGAGGTTCACGCCGTAGTGCTCGGGGAAATCCAGCACCTCGCCGAAGGCGGCGAGGACCTCTTTCTTCGTGTTGGCGGCGGGGACAATCAGCGTCCGGCGGCCGGCGTCGCGGACCTGCGCCTGCAGCTCCTCGGGTGTCCAGGTGTCTGCGGAATAGATTTTCATGGGTCCCTACTCGCCTTCGGCGATGAATGAAAACGATGAATAGTGGTCCGCGGTGTAGTACTTCTCCCCCGCGTCTCCGGCGATGATCCGCCGTGCGCCGCGGTCCGACTCGCCGGGCGTGGGAACCGTGAACTCCCGGTAGTAGCCCGAGGGCTTCTGCGGCAGCACCCGCTCGAAGTTGCCGAAGGTGATGTTGTCCCTGCTGTACGGGTAAGGACCGCCGCGCGCGATCAACACCAGGACCTGCCGCGCCTCGGCCGGCAACTCCGAGACCTTGACCTCGGGCAGCCGGGACGGGTTCGCGACGCCGGCGCTGGCGGCGGCACTGGTGTGGGCCGGCGACGTTGCACTGCCCGGGGAGTCGCCCGTCCGCGGGATCCCGGCGACCACCAGCACGAGCACCGCCAGGGTCAGGAGCGCCCCGATCAGGGTGCTGAGGCGTTTGGTGGTCATCTCCGGTTCCCCCTAGATGCGGTAGATGCTGATGCTGTTCGCCTGGACCACGTCGCGTTCACCGGAGGCGATCCGGACGCCCTGCCGGCGGTCGTGCCACTCCGAGGTGGTGAGCCGCAGCTCGTAGATCCGGTGACCGGTGCCGTCGTCGTGCGGGACGGGCGGCAGGGTGACCTTGACGTCGTCGGCACCGCCGTTGACCACCACCAGGCCCACCACGCGGCCGACGTCGGAACCCACCAGCAGCTGCACCACCCGGTGGGCGGGGTCCTGCCAGCGTTCGGCGGACATCTGCCGTCCATCGACGTCGAACCAGTGGAAATAGGACTGCCGCTCCCGGGCCGGGTAATCGTGCGGCTGGCCGGCGAGGAACTCCTTGCGCAGCCGGATGACGCGCTTGGTGCTGCGCAGCATCGAGTGCGATTCGGGGGTGCTGGTCCAGTCGATCCAGGTCAGCGGGTTGTCCTGGCAGTAGGCGTTGTTGTTGCCCTGCTGGGTGCGGCCCACCTCGTCGCCGGCGGTGATCATCGGCACGCCCTGCGAGATCATCAGCGAGGCCATCAGGTTGCGGCTGCTCTGCGCACGCTTGGCCAGGATGCCCTCGTCCTCGGTGGGGCCCTCGAAGCCGTGGTTATAGCTGCGGTTGTCGCCGTGGCCGTCCCGGTTCTGCTCGCCGTTGGCCTCGTTGTGCTTGCGATCGTAGGAGACCAGGTCCGCAAGAGTGAACCCGTCGTGGGCGGTGATGAGATTGACCGAGGCCAGCCGGTTTCGACCGGACCCGGCAAAGAGCGCCGCGGAGCCGGAGAGGGCGTCGGCCAGCTTCGCCACGGATCCCCCGTGGCCGCCGGACTCGATCGCGGCCCGGTCCGCCAGCCAAAAGGTGCGGACGGCGTCGCGGAAGTGGTCGTTCCAGTCGACCCAGCCGGGCGGGAACTTACCGGTCTGCCAGCCGCCGTAGCCCACATCCCAAGGTTCGGCGATCAGCTTGGTCTCGGAGAGGACCGGATCGGCGGCGACGGCCACCAAGAACGGGTGCCGCGGGTCGAACTCGTTGGCCGCGTTCCGGCAGAGCGTGACGGCAAGGTCGAAGCGGAAGCCGTCGACGTGGAATTCGTTGACCCAGTAGCGCAGGGAGTCGAGGACCAGCTGCACGACGCGGGGCTCACCGAAGTTCAGGGAGTTGCCGCAGCCGGTGGTGTCCACATAGCGTCCCTGGCCGTCGTGGCGGTAGTACTGCAGCTCGCCCAGGCCCCGGAAGCTGAGCGTGGGCCCGTCCGGACCGGCCTCGGCGGTGTGATTGTAGACGACGTCGAGGATCACCTCGAGGCCGGCCGCGTGAAGCAGCTTGACCATTCCCTTGAACTCGTCCTGCACCGCCTGCGGCCCGGCGTCGCGGGCGGCCTGGGTGGCGTAGTCCGGGTGCGGGGCAAAGAAGGCAGCCGTGTTGTAGCCCCAGTAGTTGGTCAGGCCCAGGTTCTGCAGGTGGGCCTCGTCCAGGTGGAAGTGGACCGGCAGGAGCTGGACGGCCGTGACGCCCAGGGAGACCAGGTGCTCGACCATGGCCGGGTGCGCCATGCCGGCATAGGTGCCCTGCAGGTGCTCCGGAATGTCCGGGTGGAGCATGGTCTGCCCGCGCACGTGCGCCTCGTAGATGATGGTGTCCCGCCACGGCGTGGCCGGGGCACGGTCCACGCCCCAGTCGAAGTCGCCGGACATCCGGACATTGGTGATCAGCTTCTCCCGCTGATCGACGGCGCGGCCATACGGATCGAGCAACAGCGGCTGCACGCCGTCGTCGTCGAAATCCTGGGTGGGAACCGGGACGGGCAGGGCCTCAGCCTCCGGCGCCGCCCGCAGCCCGTAGCGGGAGCCGACCGGCAGCCCCTCGACGATGCCGTGGTGCACGCCGGCGGTGACGTTCGGCAGTGCCTTGACCTGCCAGCCGCGGCCTGGGGCCTGGTAAACCACCTCGAGGGTGGCGACGGCGGGGGCATAGACGGCCACGTTCACCGATGAACCGCGCGGATCATCGGTCTCCGGGGAGCCGGTGCGCGGCACGCTTAGTCCCAGCGGAAGCGGCCGTGAGGCATCCACGGTCGTTGCGGAATCTACAAAGGACTTGACCATTGGTCATAGCTTAGCCGGGGCCGCCTCCCGCACCCTCTCCGCGCGGTCGGGTTACGACGGAACTCTGGAACGTCCGGGCGCGGCATACTGGAGGCAGGCACCGAACTGGAGGTAACCGTGCGGATAGCACTGGCGCAAATCATCACCGGCCGCGATCTGGACCGGAACCTTGACCTTGTCCGGGAGTATGCCGCGCGGGCCAAGGCAGGCGGCGCGGACCTGGTGGTCTTCCCGGAGGCCACCATGCGGGCCTTCGGCAACTCGCTGGTGGACATCGCCGAACCGCTGGATGGCCCGTGGGCCTCGGCCGTCCGGGCCATCGCCGCGGAGCAGGACCTGGTGGTGGTGGCCGGCATGTTCACGCCGGGCGCGGCCAAGAACGGATCCCCCCGGGTCCGGAACACCCTGCTCGCCACCGGGCCGGGCGTTGCCGCCAGCTACGACAAGATCCACCTCTTCGACGCCTTCGGCTTCGCCGAGTCCGACACGGTGGAGGCGGGTACGGAGCCGGTGACGTTCGACGTCGGCGGCGTCACCGTGGGCCTCGCCACCTGCTACGACGTGCGTTTCCCGGACCTGTTCACGGAGCTCGCCGACCGCGGCGCCGTCGTGACCCTGGTCAGCGCTTCCTGGGGCAGCGGGCCGGGCAAGGCTGAGCAGTGGACCTTGTTGGCACGGGCCCGCGCCGCCGACTCGACCAGCTTCGTGGTGGCCTGCGGTCAGGCCGACCCGGCCAGCGCCGGACTCGAGGTCCGGGGCACCGCCCCCACCGGCGTCGGGCATTCCCTGGTCGCCTCCCCCTTCGGCGAGGCGATCGCCGAACTCGGCGCGGAACCGGACCTGCTGTTCGTGAACCTGGACCCCGCCGAGGTCGACGCCGCCCGTAAGAGCCTCCCGGTCCTCGCCAACCGCCACCGCTTCTAGCCGACGCTACCTCACATCCGGCGACTTAAACCACAACGCTCCCTCACCTGAGGTGAGGGAGCGTCCGCGGTGCGATTTACTTGGTGGCGCGCTGGCGGGAGATCTCGTAGAGCGAGATGCCGACGGCCATCGAGGCGTTGAGAGATTCCATCGCGGAGTCGATCGGGATGGAGACGATCTGGTCGCAGTTCTCGCGGACCAGGCGGCTCAGGCCCTTGCCCTCGGAGCCCACCACGATGCAGACCGGTTCCTTCGCCAGCGCCAGGTCCGGCAGCGAGACGTCGCCGTCGCCGTCCAGGCCGAGGACGAAGATGCCCATGTTCTTGAACGCCTTCAGCGTGCTGTTGAGGTTCGCGGCGCGGGCCACCGGGACGCGGACCGCTGCGCCGGCGCTGGTCTTCCAGGCCGAGGCGGTCACGCCGACGGACCGGCGCTCGGGAACGATCACGCCGTGGCCGCTGAACGCGGAGACGGAACGGATGATCGCGCCGAGGTTGCGGGGGTCGGTGATGCCGTCGAGGGCGACGAAGAGCGGGGCGTTGGCGATGTGGCCCACCTTCCACGCCTCGACGGTTGCCTCGGCCAGCTCGTAAGCATCCTGGTACTCGTACGGCGGGATCTGCAGGACCAGTCCCTGGTGGATGGCGTCGTCGGTCATCCGGTCCAGCTCGGGCTTGCCGGTTTCGAGCAGCGGAATGCCGCGCTCGGCCGCGATCTTCAGGGATTCCTTGACCCGGTCGTCCATCTCGATGCGGATGGCCACGTGCAGGGCCTTGGCGGGAATACCGGCGCGGAGCGCCTCGACCACGGAGTTGCGGCCCGTGACGACTTCTTCGGTGGCGCGGCCCTTGGGGCCGGAGCGGGCGCCGGCGCTGCGGGCTCCGGTGCCGCGCTTGGCGGCGGAGCGTTCCGCGAGCTGCTTGTTCTTGTGGGCCTTGTGGTAGACCCGGTCCTCCGCCTTGGGAGTGGGGCCCTTGCCTTCGAGGGCCTTACGGCCATGGCCGCCGGTCCCGACAGTGGGACCCTTCTTCTGTTTGACCGAGCGGCGACCGTTATTGGCCATGAGTTTCACCCTTTGAAGTACGCGAATCGTTGATAAGTCTGGACTCCAGTCTACTGACTCGGGTTAAATCCTCGACCGCGCGGGTGCGGCGGCCCGCCCGGCCGCCGGGGCTCAGCCGCGCTTGAGGCTCCAGCTGGCACCGTCCGCGCCGTCCTCGACGACGACGCCGGCCGCGGCCAAGGTGTCCCGGATGGCGTCGGAGGCGGCCCAGTCCTTGGCCGCCCTCGCCTGCGCCCGGGCTGCCAGCTGCGCCTCCACCAGCACGCCGAGCGCGGTGGTGGCCTGGCCGTCCACGGCGGGGGCAGCGGTGTCGTTCAGGCCGAGGACCCGCAGCATGTCGTGGACGTGGTGCAGGGCCTGGCGGGCGTCCTCGGTCCGGCCGTCGGTCAATGCGGTGTTGCCGGCCCGGACGGTCTCGTGCAGGACGGCGAGGGCCTGCGGGACGTTGAGGTCGTCGTCCATGGCGCGTTCGAACGCCTCGGGGACGTCGCCGTAGGTGGAGAAGCTGTAGTTCCCGCCGTCGGACAGGGCGCGCACGGCGCGGCTGATGAACCCGTCGATGCGCTCGACGGCGGCGGCGGCTTCCTGCAGCGAAGTCGGCTGGTAGTCCAGCACCGAGCGGTACTGGGCCTGGCCGAGGTAATACCGAACCACCCGCGGCGGGGCGAGTTCGAGCATCTCGGCCGGGCTGATGGTGTTGCCGATGGACTTGGACATCTTCTCGCCGGCGTAGGTGACCATGCCGTTGTGCATCCAGAAGTTCGCGAAGCCGTGGCCGGCCGCCTGGGACTGGGCCATCTCGTTCTCGTGGTGCGGGAAGCGCAGGTCCAGGCCGCCGCCGTGGATGTCGAACTCGGTGCCGAGGTATTTGGTGACCATCGCGGAGCATTCGAGGTGCCAGCCCGGGCGTCCGGCGCCCCACGGGGAGGCCCAGCTCGCCGTCGTCGGTTCGCCGTCCTTGTGGCCCTTCCAAAGCGCGAAGTCGCGGGGGTCCTTCTTGCCGCGCGGGTCGGCGTCGGGGGCGCCCTGCATGTCCTCGATCTTCTGCCGGGTCAGGGACCCGTAGGCGGACCAGGAGCGGACATCGAAGTAGACGTCGCCGGAGTCGTCGAGGGCCGGGTAGGCGTGGCCGCGGTCGATCAGCAGCTGAATCAGGGCGTGCATCTCGGGGATGTGGCCCGTGGCGCGCGGCTCGTAGGTGGGCCTGGAGACACCCAGGGTGTCATACGCCTTACGGAATTCCTGCTCGTAACGGTAGGCCAGCGCCCACCATTCCTCTTCGCGGACGGTGCCGTCGCCCTCGTCGAACGCGGGCGCGAACGACTCGGCGGACTTGGCGAGGATCTTGTCGTCGATGTCCGTGACGTTGCGGACCGTGGTGACCCGGAAGCCGCGGTACTGCAGCCAGCGGGTGAGCTGGTCGAAGGCGATCGCTGAGCGGATGTGACCGACGTGCGGCATGCCCTGCACCGTGGCGCCGCAGTAGTAGAGGCTTACCTTCCCCGGAACCAGGGGGACGAAGTCGCGGACTTCGGCGGATGCAGTGTCATAGAAGCGCAGTGTCACCGGTCCAGACTAGCCGATGCGGTGTTGCCGCCGGCCGGTCCGTTACTTGCAGTGCTGGCCGATCTGGTCCATGTTCTGGCGCAGCTGGTTGAGCTGGTCCGTGGTCTGGACTCCGGTGGAGCTGCCCGCGACCTGCTTCATGACGTCGGCCATCTTCTGGATGGGGTCAGCCACCTCGGGGGCCACCTTGTCCGCGACCTCCTGATAGTGCTTGCTGATCTGCCCGGCTTTGTCCGTGTCGGTACCCGTGGGCACGAAGGTGTCCGTGTTCAGGAACTTGCAGCTCTCGTCCACGCTCATGCGCGACGGCGTGGGGCTGGCGGCAGGCGGGGTGGATCCGGCGCACCCGGCCAGCAGCAGTCCTGTGGCGAGGACGACGGCGGGGGCTAGCTTTTTCACGGGAAACTCCTGACGTTCCGGGCGGGGGTTGTCCGTTAAGCCTAGGCCAGATCGGCGCCGCCGGCGGAGTCGGCCGGGTAGACCAGGGCGGTGGCGGTGGCCGCGATGCCCTCGCCGCGGCCGGTGAAGCCGAGGCCGTCGCTGGTGGTGGCGGTGACGCTGACGGGGGCTCCGGCGGCCTCGCTGAGCACCCGCTGGGACTCCTCCCGGCGTGGGCCGAACTTGGGCCGGTTCGCGACGAACTGCACGGCGATGTTGCCGATCTCCCAGCCCGCGGCGCGGACGATCCGGGCGGCCGCGGACAGCAGGGTGATGCCGGAGGCTCCGGCATATTCGGGCCGGTCCGTGCCGAAATGGGTGCCGAGGTCGCCGATGCCGCATGCGGAGAACAGGGCGTCGGCCGCCGCGTGGGCCACCGGGTCGCCGTCGGAGTGGCCGGCCAGCCCGCGCTCACCCTCCCAGAGGAGTCCGCCGAGCCAGAGCGGCTGGGGTGCCTCGTCCGGGGCGTAGGCGTGGACGTCGATGCCGATGCCGGTGCGCGGCAGCAGGGGTCGTTGCTTCGGGTCCATGGTCAGCCCTCCACCCAGCGGGCGCCGAGGGGACCCTCGAGCAAGCCCTCGGCGAGGATCAGGTCCAGCGGGGTGGTGATCTTCAGCGACTGGCTGGCGCCGCGGACCGCGTGGACGGGAACGCCCAGTAGTTCCACCAGCATGGCGTCGTCGGTGACGGCGGCCGCCTGGGCTTCGTCGAGTCCTTCCGCGGATTCGTGGGCCCGGCGGAGGGTTTCCAGGCTGAAGCCCTGCGGGGTCTGGACGGCGCGGAGGGCCTCCCGGGGTGCCGTGCCGGTGACCAGTTCCGGGGCGATGTCCGCGTCCGGGCCGGTGGTCCGGGCGACGGTCTTCACCGTGTCCACCACGGGCAGGACGGGGATGACGGCCTGCGCTCCGGCGGCCAGGGCCTCGGCCACCCGGTGGAAGACGGCCTCCGGTGCCAGGGCGCGGGCGGCGTCGTGCACCAGGACAGACCGGGTGTCCGGGTGCAGGGCGGCCAGGGCGGCGCGCACCGAATCGGCGCGGCTGGCGCCGCCGTCGACGGCCGTGATCTCGGGGGTCTCCGCCCCGTTCCCGCCGCCGTTGCGCAGTTCCTCGGCGAACGCCTCGCACTGCGCGGCCAGCTCCCGGTCTCCGGGCGGGAGCGCGACGCAGATCTGCCGGGCGACCCCGGCGGCGGCGACCCCGCGGAGGGCGTGGATGAGGATGCTGTCCCCGCCCAGGGGAACCTTGGCCTTGGGCATCCCGTAACCCAGCCGCTGGCCGGATCCGGCGGCCACGAGGATGACCGCCGTGACGGGGGCGGCCGATGGAGTAGTCATGCGGTCAAGCCTACGTCCCGACGCGTGGGCGGGCCGGTTTTGGGCAAAAAGAAGCCCCGGCGGCGTGACGCCACCGGGGTTCGATTCTTAGTTAGGAAGCCAGGACCTCGTCGAGAACGCTTGCGGCCTTCTCTTCGTCGGTCTTCTCAGCCAGAGCCAGTTCTGAAATCAGAATCTGGCGGGCCTTGGCCAGCATGCGCTTCTCCCCTGCGGAGAGACCCCGGTCGTGGTCGCGGCGCCAGAGGTCGCGGACGACCTCGGCTACCTTGATCACATCACCGGAGGCAAGCTTTTCCAAGTTTGCCTTGTAACGACGCGACCAGTTGGTGGGCTCTTCAGTGAACTCGGCACGAAGCACGTCGAACACGTGCTCCAGGCCTTCCTTGCCCACTACGTCGCGGACCCCAACAAGGTCAACGTTTTCTGCTGGAACTTCAATGGTCAGATCACCCTGAGCCACCTTGAGCTTGAGATACATTTTCTCTTCGCCCTTGACAGTGCGCATCTTGATCTCTTCAATTTTTGCTGCACCGTGGTGAGGGTAAACTACTGTCTCGCCGACCTCAAAAACCATGTGGACATTCCCCTTTCCCGCAGACCAGTTTATCACGATTAAGGCATACGACTGGCATGGATCCGGCGGAGAAACCGCGAGATTCCGCGGAAAATGGGCCTAATCGGCGGCTCAAACCCCTTGACGGATGCGGATAATAGTGCATCACGCCGGCCGCGCCAAGGTGCTTCGGGAGGCCGCCAACGACGACGCCGGGGACGCCGGGGCCCGCTGCACGGCTCCCTTCATGGCGTCACCGGGGCGGCTTAGGAATCCTCGTTTGGGCCCTGTTGCCGATAGGCTATGGCTGAATACTGTTTCAAGACTCTCAAGGAGTGCGTGACGTGCGTTTCACTGCGATGACCCCGGGCCGGCGCGGCAAGCTGGCAATGGCAACGGCGGCACTTGGCATTGGCCTGCTGTCCGTCTCCGGCTGCGGCTACATCAACCCCCAGCAGACCTCCTTCCAGTACTCCGCCTCCGACGGAACCCGGACGGACCTCGGCCCGGTGCAGCTGCGCAACATGATGATCGTCTCCGATGGTGAGAACAAGCCCGGCCGCGTCCTCGGCGCCGTCTACAACACCTCGTCCAACGACGTCACGCTGACGATCAACGGTGCCAGCGGCTCGCAGACCCAGGTGCCGGTCAAGAAGAACTCCTACGTACTGCTCAACGACAGCACCGACTCGGCAACCCTGAGCACCACCGGCGGGAAGCCCGGTTCGCTGGTGGAGGTCACTCTCTCCGAGAGCGCCACCAACATGAAGGCAAAGTTCAACATGCCGGTACTGGACGGCACGATCGCGGATTACAAGAAGTACATCCCGACCCCGACCCCTACGGCCACCTCCTCGAGCTCGGCGTCCAGCTCGGCGTCGCCGTCGTCGTCGACCTCGGCACCGGCATCCGCGACGGCGACCCCGACGGCCAGCCGCTAACCGGCACCGGGCACCACAAACAAAGGAGCGGCACCCCTCGCGGGGTGCCGCTCCTTTGTTATGCCGCCCCGGTCTCTATCGGGCCGACTGCGCGCACTCGGTAGGTTTAGGGTTCGAACTTGTAGCCCAGGCCGCGGACGGTGATCAGGTGCCGCGGCGCAGAAGGGTCCGGCTCGATCTTGCTGCGCAGCCGCTTGACGTGCACGTCGAGGGTCTTGGTGTCGCCGACGTAGTCCGATCCCCAGACCCGGTCGATCAACTGCCCGCGGGTCAGGACGCGGCCGGAATTGCGCAGCAGCATCTCCAGAAGTTCGAACTCCTTCAGCGGCAGCGAGATCTGCTCGCCCTGGACGCTGACCACGTGCCGTTCGACGTCCATCCGGACCGGGCCCGCCTGGACGGTGCTGGAAACCAGTTCCTCCGGTTCGCCGTGCCGGCGCAGCACGGCCCGGACGCGGGCGACGAGCTCGCGGGAGGAATAGGGCTTGGTGACGTAGTCGTCGGCACCAAGTTCCAGGCCCACCACCTTGTCGATCTCGGCGTCCTTGGCGGTCAGCATGATGACCGGGACGGAGGAGCGCTGCCGCAGCTGCCGGCAGACCTCAGTGCCGGACTGCCCGGGCAGCTGCAGGTCCAGGAGGACCAGGTCTGCGCCGTTCCGGTCGAACTCGGTGATTGCATCGAGGCCGTTGTCCACGACCTCCACCTCGAATCCTTCCTTCCCCAGGAGGAAGGACAGCGGGTCGCTGAAGGACTCCTCGTCCTCGACAATAAGAATCCGGCTCAAGCGCTAGCTCCTTGTTCATGGACGCCGGCGGCGTCGCGTCGATCGGGTCGTTCGCTGTGGGGTGCCCGGCGCGGACCGCCGGCGGGGGCGTCCTGGCCTTCCATCTCCGGCAGCCGGAGGGTGAAGGTGGAACCCTGGCCCGGCTGGGACCAGAGCGTGACTTCGCCGCCGTGGTTGGCCATGACGTGCTTGACGATGCTCAGGCCCAGCCCGGTGCCGCCGGTGTGGCGGGAGCGCGCGGAGTCCACCCGGTAGAAGCGCTCGAACACGCGCTCTTGGTCCTCCGGGCTCAGGCCCTCGCCCTGGTCCGTCACGGAGACGGACACCAGGCCGTCGCGGGACCGGACGCCGACGCCGACGCGGGTGTTCTCCGGCGAGTAGCGGATGGCGTTGTCGATCAGGTTGCGGAGGGCCGTGACGAGGAGGTCCTGGTCGCCGTACACCATCGCATCTGTCCGACCACCGACCACGATGTCGATGTTCTTGCTCTCGGCCGGCAGCTGGGAGCGGTCCACGGCCTCGGCGACGACGGTGTTGATGTCCACCGGATGTGCGGCCTGGGCGACGTTGGCGCCCTGCAGGCGGGAGAGTTCGATGATGTCCTGCACCAGGGCGGCAAGACGGGTGGACTCCTTGTGCATCCGCTTGGCGAAGCGGCGGACCGCTTCCTCGTCATCCGGGGAAGCCTCCAGCGCCTCGGCCAGCAGCGAGATGGCCCCGACGGGGGTCTTCAGCTCGTGCGAGACGTTGGCGACGAAGTCGTTGCGGATCTCCTCGGTGCGGGTGATCTCGGTGCGGTCATCGGCCAGGAGCAGGATGTATTCCTCGCCGAGCATGGCCGCGCGGACCTGGACGATCAGGGTCCCCTGGCCGAGCGGGCCGCGGGGCAGTTCGAGCTGCTTCTCGAGGATCACGCCGTCGCGGCGGACCTTGGCGGTCAGCTCGAGCAGCTGCTGGTGGACCACGGTGTGGCCGCGGACCAAGCCATAGGCATAGGCGGCGGGACTGGCCCGGACGACGCCGTCGATCGCGTCCACCACCACGAACGCCCGGCCCAGGACGGCCAGGACCTCGGCGGCGCCCTCTGGCAGGGAGGGTTCGTCGGTTTCGACGTCGCTGATCCGGCGCTGCTGTTCGCTGAGGCGGAACGCGAGCACGCCGAAGACGCCGAGCGCCAGGCCGATGAGGCCGGCGATCACACCGATGAGCATTGGATCCACGGCTCCAGCTTATGCGGTGCGCGGGCGGCTCAATCGAAAACGTGTGCGGTTCCGGCGCTGGTTCAGCTAACGTTCATCTAGTGGGGCGCAACAGTTCACCGGCGAGTGGCAGGGTGGCAGGTTGAACGCCGCTACGGCGAAACCAGACGTTGCCGGCCCAGCGGCCGTCCGCGACGTCGATGAGGAAAGGACGCCCCGTGCGTAAGGTTTTTCAGGAAGAGCTCGCCCAGGTCGGTGAACAGCTCGTTGAGATTTCCAAGCTGGTCAGCGAGGCCTTCGAGAAGGCCACCACCGCTTTCGAGGGCGCCGACGTCGACCTCGCCGAGGATGTCATCGCCGCCGATGCCCGCATCGACTTCCTGCAGAACAGCCTCGACGAGCGCGCCATCGACATTCTGGCCCTCCAGGGCCCGGTGGCCAGCGACTTGCGCATGATCGTCGGCTCGCTGCGGATGAGCGCATCGCTGGAGCGCATGGGAGACCTGGCCCGGCACATCGCCCAGCTGGCCCGCCTCCGCTACCCGGCCAACGTCATCCCCGCACAGCTGCAGGACACGTTCCGGGAGTTCGCCAAGGCGGACCTCGAGATCGCGGAGAAGCTGACCATCCTGCTGGAGACCCGCGATCTTGAGGTGGCCCGGGACATCCTGAAGGCCAACACCACCGTCAACGACCTGCACCTGTCCGTGTTCAAGGCGATCGCCCGCAGCGACTGGGCCGAGTCCGCCGCCACCACCGTGGACGTGGCCCTGGCCAGCCGCTACTTCGAGCGCTTCGCCGACCACGGCGTGTCGGTGGCACAGAAGGTGACCTACCTGGTCACGGGTGCCTGGCACCCGAACAGCATCGAGCACAGCTAGTACCGGCAGTACCGCCAGTACCGCTGGAGAAACAAACGACGGCGGCCGGCCACCTTGGGGGTGGACGGCCGCCGTCGACGTTTCCGGGGAACTTCCGGGGCTACTTCTTGCCCTGGTTCGCCACGGCCTTGATGGACTCGGCCGCGGCCTCCGGGTCGAGGTAGGTTCCGCCCGGGTTCAGCGGCTTGAAGTCCTCGTCGAGGTCGTAGACCAGCGGGATGCCGGTGGGGATGTTCAGGCCGGCGATGTCCTCGTCGCTGATCCCGTCCAGGTGCTTGACCAGGGCGCGCAGGGAGTTGCCGTGGGCGGTGACCAGCACGGTCTTTCCGGCCTTCAGGTCTTCCTTGATGTCCGATTCCCAGTACGGCAGGAGGCGGACCAGGACGTCCTTGAGGCATTCGGTACGGGGCATCTCGTCGCCGAGGTCCTTGTAGCGCGGGTCTCCCACCTGGGAGAACTCGGAGTCATCGGCCAGGGGCGGCGGCGGGGTGTCGTAGGACCGGCGCCAGGTCATGAACTGTTCCTCGCCGTACTCGGCCAGGGTCTGGGCCTTGTCCTTGCCCTGCAGCGCACCGTAGTGGCGCTCGTTCAGGCGCCAGTCACGCTTGACGTCGATCCAGCCGCGGTCCGCCTTGTCGAGGGCCAGGTTGGCGGTGTTGATGGCCCGCTTCAGGCGCGAGGTGTAGAGGATGTCCGGAAGGACGTTGTTCTCCACGAGCAACTCGCCGCCGCGCACCGCCTCGGCACGTCCCTGGTCATTCAGGTCCACGTCCACCCAGCCGGTGAACAGATTCTTGGCGTTCCATTCGCTGTGCCCGTGGCGCAGCAGGATCAGCTTGTAAGTCATGGTTGTCATCCTAGCCGAGGCCCCGGCGGAGGCGCCGTCCGTTACACCGGGGGTTCCGCGCCCGGGCTACTGCGCCCGGCCTGCCCGCCGGAGGCTAGGGTTAAGCCGTGGTGCAGAAGGCGGAGCGGGTAGCGTCCCCCGGACCCCGGGGCGGAACACGCGCCGGGCGGCCGGTCGGCAACGTGACCCGCGGCACCACCAACCCGAACCGGATGCGCCGGGTGGACAGGTGGCTGGCCGGGCCGCAGGCGTGGCGGCTGCGCACCGCGGCCGACCCCCTGGTGGTGGACCTGGGCTACGGGGCCTCCCCCGCCACCGCCGTCGAACTTTTCCAGCGGCTCTCCGCCGTCCGCCCGGATGTCCGCCTGGTGGGCATCGAGATCGAACCGGAGCGGGTCCGCCAGGCGAAGGCGCTGGAACGGCCCGGTCTGAGCTTCCAACTGGGCGGCTTCGAGCTGCCGGTGCCCGGCCGGCCCGTGCTGGTGCGGGCCTTCAACGTGCTCCGCCAGTATGAGGAGGCCGACGTCCCGGCGATCTGGCGCTTGGTCCAAGACCGGCTGGCTCCCGGCGGACTCTTCGTCGACGGCACCTGCGACGAGATCGGGCGGAACGTCACCTGGGTGGCGCTCGACGCAAGGGGTCCGATCAGTCTGGGACTGTCCCTGCGCTTCGGCTCCGTGGAACTGCCCTCCGAGATTGCCGAACGTCTCCCGAAGGCCCTGATCCACCGCAACGTCCCCGGCGAGAAGGTGCACACCTTTCTGCAGGCGCTGGACAAGGCCTGGCTGGAGGCGGCACCGCTGGCTTCCTTCGGGCACCGACAGCGCTGGATGGCAGCGTGCCGCTCGCTGCGGGAGGCTGGCTGGCCCGTGCTGGACGGGCCGTCCCGCTGGCGGCTGGGGGAACTGTCCGTGGCATGGGCCGCAGTAGCCCCCGACGGATTACCGGCCGCGGAGGGCGGCCGCCGGGGTCACCAGGGGCCGTAAGGGCCCATGTTGCGGCTGCCGCCGCGGCCGGCGTCGCGGACGGCCGGACGGACGTCCGCGAGGTAAACGGAGGCCGCGGTGACGGCCGCGAGGCCGAACAGACCCAGCGGGCCAAAGAAGCCACCGCCGCCGCCCAGCAGGGACAGCAGGCCGATGGCCAGGGCGCCGCCGGTGAGGGCGAGCCAGAAGGTCTTGGTGCGCTTGGACATGGCCTCGAAGGCGTTGGGCTTGTGCCGCAGGCAGTCGAAGAAAGCCCACACCTCGAGCCCCAGGGCCACCAGGGCGAGGAGGAAGTAGATTCCCCTGTCGGCAAAGTCAATCAGCAAGCGTCCGTCCATGTCCCCAGCCTAACCGTCCAAAGTGGCGAGGGCCTGCTCCAAATCGGCCCACAGGTCCTCGACATTTTCGATCCCGACGCTGAGGCGCACCAGATTCTCCGGCACGCTGAGCGGCTCGGCCGTGTGCCGGCGCCGTCGTTCGATCAAGGATTCCACTCCGCCAAGGGAGGTGGCGGGCAACCAGAGCCGCAGGCCGGTGATCATCCGGTCCGCCGCGTCCGCGCCGCTCAGCCCGGCCGCCGGGGCCATTTCGATGCAGAGGATCGAGCCGAAGCCCGTCATCTGCTCCTTGGCCCGCTGGTGGCCGGGGTCCGTGGGAAGTCCCGGATACCGGATGCTGCCCACCCGGGGATGACGGGCCAGACGCTCCGCGAGGATGGCGGCGGATGCCTGCGACCGTTCGATCCGGAGCGCCAGGGTGCGCAGTCCGCGCAGCGCCAGCCAGGCCTCGAACGGCCCGGCGATCCCGCCGTGGATGGTGCGGTGGTGCAGCAGGCGGGCGTGCAACGCCTCATCCGAGGTCACCAGCGCGCCGAGGACGACGTCGGAATGCCCGGCGAGGTACTTGGTCACCGAGTGCAGCACGACGTCGGAGCCCAAGGACAGCGGCTGCTGCACCAGCGGGGTGGAGAAGGTGTTGTCCGTGATGACGATGGCCCCGGCGTCGTGGGCGGCGGCGGTGAGGGCGCGGATGTCCGCGACGCCGAGCATCGGATTGGTGGGGCTCTCCAGCCAGAGCACACTGGCCGGTTTGCCCTGCGCGGGCGCCAGCTGGGCCAGTACGGCGTCAGTGTCCGCGATGTCCACGGTCCGCAGTTCCAGCACCCCGGCCTCGGCCAGTTCGGTGGCCATCACCAAGGATCCGGCGTAGCTGTGCGAGGGCATCACCAGCACCCCCTGCGGCGGGACCAGGGAGAGCGCCGAGCTGACGGCCGCGAGCCCGGAGGCGTAGAGCAGCCCGGGCAGTGAGGCTCCCTCCAGCTGCGCCAGGGCCTCCTCGAACGGGTCCCAGGTGGGGTTGGAGTACCGGCCGTAGCCGCGGTCGCCGGGGCCCAGCGGCCCGGTGCCGAAGTAGGTGGAGGACAGCACCAGCGGCGGGTTGACCGGGGCGTCGCGTTCGCGCGGCGGACGGCCCGCCGCGACCACGACGGTTTCGGCGGACAGCGCGGCGGCCTGATCTTCGGAGAGACTCATGCTGACAGGGTACGTGGGGCGGCGCGGGACCCGCAGGGCGTTACGGCGCACCAGCAGAGTGTCCGTGGTTGTCGGTACGCTAGAGCAGTGACTTCCCAGACTCCCGGCCCTGCCCGCGGGCCGTTCCCCGGCCTGTTGATCGCCTTCGAAGGCGGCGACGGCGCCGGCAAGTCCACGCAGGCGGCCGCGCTGGCCGCGGCGCTGGAGTCACGCGGCCTCACCGTCCTCCGCACCCGGGAGCCCGGGGGCACCCCGATCGGCGAGAAGCTGCGCTCCCTTGTGCTTGACCACGGTCACGGCGAGATCGACGGCCGGACCGAGGCGCTGATTTTCGCCGCCTCCCGCGCCGCCCACGCCGAGCAGGTCCTGCGGCCGGCCCTGGAACGCGGCGACGTGGTCCTAACCGACCGTTACATCGACTCCTCCGTCGCCTACCAGGGCGCCGGCCGGCACCTGGGCACGGACCGGGTGCGCGAGATCAACGAGTGGGCCACCGCCGGGCTCTGGCCGGACCTGACCGTCCTGCTCGACGTCGACCCCGCGGACGGGCGCCGCCGCCGCACCGCCGGGGATGCAGCCGAGGACCGGCTCGAATCAGAGGCGGACGACTTCCACGCCCGGATCCGCGGCGCCTTCCGCGAGCTCGCGGCGGCGCGCCCGGGCCAGTACCTGGTCCTGGACGCGCACCTGCCGGTCGAGGAGCTGTCGGCGAAAATCCTGGGCCGGGTGGACGCGCTGCTGTCGCTCCGGCAAGGCAGCTCGGCATGAGTGTCTGGGACGACCTGCAGGGCCAGCCCGCCGTCGTCGACCAGCTCCGGCAGGCCGCGGAGGGCGAGGGCCTGACCCACGCCTGGCTCTTCACGGGGCCGCCGGGATCCGGCCGCTCCAACGCCGCCAAGGCCTTCGCCGCGGCCCTGAACTGCGACCAGGACGACATTACCCGCCGCGGCTGCGGGCAGTGCCACGCCTGCCAGACCATCGTCGGCGAGACGCACTCGGACGTGACGTTCGTGCGCACCGAGAAGGTCACTATCACCATCGACGAGGCCCGCGAGCTGGTGTCCACCGCCGGGAACCGGCCGTCCTCGGCGCGGTGGCGGATCATCGTGGTGGAAGACGCGGACCGGATGGCGGAGCGGACCACCAACGTGCTGCTCAAGGCCATCGAGGAACCCACCCCGCGGACCATCTGGATGCTCTGCGCCCCCTCCCCCGCGGACGTGCTGGTGACCATCCGGTCCCGCTGCCGCCCCGTGGCCCTGCGGCTGCCGCCCGCGGCCGACGTCGCCGCCCTCCTGGTCAGCCGGGACGGGATCGCACCCGACGTCGCCGAGCGCGCCGCCCGCGCCGCGCAGAGCCACGTCGGGATCGCCCGCCGGCTGGCCCGGGACCCGGACGCCCGGCAGCGCCGGCTGGACACGGTCCGGTTCCCGCTGCACCTGCGCGGGGTCACCGCCGCCGTCATGATGGCGGACAAGCTGGTGAAGATCGCCACGGAGGAGGCCACCAGCTCCAACGAGGAGCGCGACGCTGCCGAGAAGGCCGCGCTGCTGGCCACCCTGGGCGCCCCCGAGAGCGGCCCGCTGCCGCCGGCGATGCGCGGCCAGGTCAAACAGCTGGAGGATGACCAGAAGCGGCGGGCCAAGCGCTCCATCACGGACTCGCTGGACCGCACCCTGACGGACCTCCTGTCCTTCTACCGCGACGTGCTGATCATCCAGATGGGCAACGCCGTGGACCTGGTCAACCTCGAACTCCGCGACGAACTCCAGGAGTTCGCCGGCCGCTCCACCCCGGAGGTGACGCTGGGGCGGATGGATGCCATCAACACCGCCCGGCAACGGATCACCACCTCCAATGTCGCTCCCCTGCTGGCGGTCGAGTCCATGGCCGCCAGCCTCATCTGACCCCCAGCTTCTGTCCCGCTCTTTTACGTTGTCTGTCCCGAGGAGAACCGCATGACGTCAGCACCATCCCGGCCCGCCGGCAGCCGACCCCCGTGGTCCGGCCTGCGCTCGGCCGGCGCCCTGGCACTGGGCCTGGTGCTGGCCCTGGTGCTCTCGTCCTGCACGCTGTTCGGGTCGGGCAACAACCAGTCCTCGGCCGCCCCCGCGTCCGCGGATCCGTCCATCGCGGCCGCGGCTCCGGCGGAACTGCGCAGCTTCTACACCCAACAGCTGACCTGGTCCCGGTGCGAGGGTGACTTCCAGTGCGCCAAGGTCAAGGTCCCGGTGGACTACAGCAAGCCCGACGGCGGCAGCATCGAGCTCGCCATCCTGAAACTGGCGGCCAAGGGCGGCACCAAGAAGGGCAGCCTCCTGGTCAACCCGGGCGGCCCCGGCGGGTCCGGCGTCGACTTCGTGCGGGATGCCGGCGCCACGAACATCTCCGATAAGGTCAGGGCGAACTACGACGTCGTCGGCTTCGACCCGCGGGGGGTCAAGCGTTCCGCACCCGTCACCTGCCTCACCGACCAGGAGCGGGACGCCAGCCGGGCAAAGGTCTACAAGCTGGACACAGACGCCGGCCTGGCCGACGCCCTCGCGGACAACAAGGCGATCGCCGCCAAGTGCGCGGAGAAGACCGGTCCGGTGCTGGGCCACGTGGACACCGTCAGCGCCGCCAAGGACATGGACGTGCTGCGCGGGGTGCTCAACGACGCGAAGCTGAACTACCTGGGCTACTCCTACGGCACGTTCCTGGGCTCCACCTACGCCTCCCTGTTCCCGGACAACGTGGGCCACATGGTCCTGGACGGGGCGCTCGATCCGTCGCTGAACTACGAGGAGCTGACCGCCGGCCAGGCGAAGGCGTTCGAGAAGGCGATCCGCGCGTACGTCACGCACTGCCTGCAGAACAGCGGCTGCCCCTTCAGCGGCAGCGCCGACGACGCCATCCGGGAGATTCAGGACATCATCGCGTCCGTGGAAGCAAGCCCGAAGACCGCCAAGGACGGCCGGGTGGTCAACGCCTCGATGTTCGTCAGCGGCTTCATCCTGCCGTTCTACAACGACGACAACTGGCCCCTGCTCACCCAGGCACTGGACAGCGCCAAGAAGGGCGATGTCTCCCCCATGCTGCGGCTCTCCGACTTCGGCGCGGACCGGGAACCGAACGGGACCTACTCGGCGAACTCCACCTTTGCCTTCACTGCCGTCAACTGCCTGGACTACCCGATGGACGCGGATACCGCCGAGATGCGGGCCGAGGACCAGCGCCTCCGCCAGCTCTCCCCCACCTTGGGCTACTACTTCGCCTACGGCGCCACCAGCTGCAAGGACTGGCCGTACAAGAGCCAGCGCACCCCCGCGCCGGTGCAGTACAAGGGCTCCACGGACATCGTGGTCATCGGCACCACCGGGGACCCTGCGACGCCGGTGGAGTGGGCCGGTTCGCTGCGGAAGCAGCTGGGAAAGGCCTCGCTGCTGACCTGGAAGGGTGAGGGCCACACCGCCTACGGCCGGTCCAATAGCTGCATCGGCAACGCCGTGGACGGGTACCTCGTGGACGGCAAAACCCCGGCGGACAACACCGTCTGCTAGGGCCGTTCCGGGGCCGTGTCCGCGCCCGTTCCGGTCATTTTGACCCGGGCGCGGACCCTCCATTACAGTTGACTCTTGCATGATCCGCCCGGTCCGCCGGAGGCTCACGCGGTGCTTCCTTAGCTCAGTCGGTAGAGCGTTTCACTCGTAATGAAAAGGTCATCAGTTCGATTCTGATAGGAAGCTCGAAAAGAACCCCGCGCATTCCGAGGAATGCGCGGGGTTTTGTATTTTAATCCGGGTTCCGCGGAGGCCGTCCCGTTGTCCTTAGACGCAGTTCGGCTGGAACGCCGGGTCGGCCGGCTGTCCCGCAGGACGTCCCAGCGCGTTGGAGACCAACCGCTGGACGACGGGGTCATTGGGGGTTTGATCGTGCTCGATCGGGTCTGCCGGGCACTTGTCCTGGATGGTGATGTTGGTGACCTTCTCCGCAGGACCTGCCAGGAACTGGCTCTGGTAGGGCGTGACGACCTCGTCGTGGGTCGTGGAGATCACCGTGTACGCCGGACCGGGGAGGGTGTCACCGAGTGAATTCAGCTTGGTGAGGAACGCCGAACCCGCCTGCTGATCCGAGCAGGCCTGGCAGTTGGATCCGCCGGCCGTCGTCGCCGAGGGCAGGCCGCCCGGAGTGGGGGTGATCAAACCCTGCGTTCCGTGATTGGACGGTGCGATGCCCACGAGGGCGTTGACCTTCTTGGCGCCGTCGAGGAAGCCCATGTAGTAGCGTGGCATCATGCCGCCCTGGCTATGTCCCACGAGGTCAACTTTCTCCGCTCCGGTGGAGGCGAGCACGGCGTCCACAAATGGCGCGAGTTGGGCGGCGGAGTCGGCAATGGGGCCCGTCGCATCGACGCCGTTCGTGGAACCGTAGTTGAGGGAGTACACGCAGTACCCTTCACTCTTGAGCGCTGGTGCCATGCTGGCCCAGTTTTTCGCCATGCTCTCGAAGGTTCCCGGGACGAGAATCACCGGAAAGGGGTGCTCCGCGGTTGGCTTGCAGGACCAGTCGTTGGCGCCCGGCGGGGATACCTCGACGGTGTCCGCGTGTGCCGCGGGTGACGCGATGAGCGATGCGCAGAGGAGCGCCGCCGCGCCCAGCGCCCCCGGGATGGCTTTGGCTCGTTTCGAACCGGAGTGGTTTGTGCCGTCAGACATGTTGTCCTCTTCCGCTGGCCCTCATCCGCGAGGGCTTACTTTCGTGATGTGGCTTGTCTGGCCTGGACGTGATCCGGATCACGTCTCTTTCTTCAGGCTGGCAGGATGACCGTGACGTTGTGGAGTTCTTGAACGTTCGTGCAGCGGATTCCGTTGATTTGGAGAAAAGAGTTCACCATGACGGCTTTGGCTGCACGTTTGTGCAGTATTCGGGCACGGTGTGGTCTCACAGCGCCGTTCCCCGGCGCCATTGGAAGTGGTGGTAGACCGGCCGTGCCCATGAACCGCCCCATTCAAAGCCCAGGTCTTGCAGGATTTCCGTCAGGGGATGATCTGCGGTGAAGACTCCCGGCCGGGCGCTGCGGTCAACGTTTGAGGCGTCCGGGTACCAAATTCCGTCCTCAGCCAGGTAGGGGTTCAGCGCCGGGTTGATGTCGACAGCCAGTCCCCATGAGTGCATGGACACCCTGTCCGTGCCGGCAATCGAGCGGTAGTTGAAGCACGAGGTGTTGTTGGCTGCCATCGAAATGAAGTCGTCGCCCCGAAAGGGCGGCTCGTCAATGGGAATGACCTGCTGGATGGGAAAGCCCATCTCCAGCGCGCCTGTGAACGCGCCCAGGATCGGCGCCGCGATGATGCGGTGGACGATGAGTGTGCCCTCGTGGACGACGTCGTCGAAGCCGAGGTGATCGAAGCTGACGGCGCGGAGGTCCGACAGGGCTACCGGACAACCCTCGCGGTACGTGTGCGGGAGCATCTGTGCGGTGACGTTCTGGGCGCGGTTCTCGAGAGGTCCTGGCATGGCACCATTCTGGTGGAGTCCAGGGGGACGGACCGTCTCAGTACCAGTTGTTGGACACTTCGTGGTCCCAGGCGCCGCAGGGCGACCCATACCGTCCGGCGATGTAGCCGAGCCCCCACGAAATCTGGGTCCGGTAGTTGGTCAGCCAGTCGGATCCGGTGGACGAATACTTCTCCGGCGGCAGGGCCTGCGCGACGCCATACGCGCCGCTCGAGGGATTGGTGGCGTTGGTCATCCAGCTCGACTCCTGGTTCCAGAGCTTGACCAGGCAGCTCATCTGGTCCCCTCCCCAGCCGTGGGCGCCGAGCTGGCTGGAGGCGAACGCCTGGGCACCGGCCGGGTCGTTGACCGCGCCGCCGGGGATCTCCGGGGTCACCACCGTCGGGGCCGGCGCGGGTGCGGGGGCAGGTGTCCGCGCAGCCGCCGCAACGTTGGCCGCGGCAACGGCAGCCGCCGCTGCCGCCGCCGCCGCAGCTTCAGCTGCTTGCCGGCGCGCTTCCTGCTGCGCCTCGTAGGCGGCCTGGGCTTCCTGCCCGGCGCGGAAGTTCTGCTCAACCGCGGCGCTGGTGTCCTTGAGGGTTGCCAGCTGCGCCGTGAGGGTCCCACTGTATTTGGTTTCCTCGTCGACTTTCTCCTGGGTGGCCCGCTGGGCGTCCTGCGCGGCGGCCAGCTTGGCCTGGGCATCATCGGCGAGCCGCTGGTTTTCGGCCTGCTCCACCGACTGCTGGGCATCCAGGGACGCCGCAGCCGCCTCGGCGGCGCGCGAGTTGTTGTACAGGTCCGTAGTCCGTTGGGCGACGAACTGCATGAAGTCCAGCTTCTGCAGGCCGTCCTTGCTCTGGAGGGTATCCATCACCGAGAACGGCCCGAGGTCCGTGGCCCCACCCATGTAGTCATGGGCGGCAAGGGCACCTGTTTGCCGGTGAAGCTTGTCGGCGGTGGCATGGGCTGCCGCGGTTTCCTCTTTCAGGGACGCCAGCTTCGCCGTCGAGGCCTCGAGGTTGTTGTGGGCAACGGCGTAGTCCAGTCCCGCCCGCACCGCCGCGGCGCCCAGGGAGGAAGCCTGTTGCTGCAACCCGTCCAGGAGGCCGTTGATCTTCCGGATCTCGGCGTCCTTCGCATCGACATTGCCCTTGGCGGCCTGGACGTCAGCCCACGAGGGGTAGCCGGATGGGGGCGCGTCGTCGGCCCCGGCAGTCGGAGCGGCGGCCACCGCGGCCAGCAGCGCGACCGTCAGTACCGCGCAGGCCTTGCCCGTCGGCACCCTCGACATGAACGTAGAACCCCACATAGGCACCAGAGCCTACTCGACGGCGCTGGGCGTCTTCAGCGCGCTCCTAGATCTCGGGCCGGCAGGGACCCTGGCCGAGCACCGCCAGGCCCGTGAGGTCACCGGTTTGGTAGGTGGTCACGCCGATCGAGTCGGTAGGGTTCATCAACTGCGAGGGGTCCTGCACATGGTCCAGCCCGACCACGTGGCCGAGTTCGTGTTCGATCACGCCGCGGGCCTGTGCCGGACCCTCGCGGCCAATCATGGCCTGCATCGCAGGGCCGTTCAGTTCCAGCTGGCCGCTGACATACGTGAAACCCGAGTTGCCGATACTGACGGCCTCGCTGCCGCCCAGGCCCATGACGTTCGTCCCGACGGCCTTGTTCGTGAACCGCGGTTCCTCCGCCGTCGTCTCCCAGGCGATCAGCACCGGCGCCCAGCGGTTCCCGTACCGCTCCGGCTGGTAGGACTTGTGCTCGGCCGCGGGCGCCTCGGAGGTGGCGCCGTCGTCGATGAAGACCAGCCCGGTGGCGCGGGAGACTGCGGCCACGGCCTCCCGGATCAGCGCCGGCCCGTCCGCGGGCGAGTTTGCGGCGCGGGTGACGTAGTGGATCGGCCGGCACGGGTCGTAGGTGTAGGGCTTGCCGTCGCTCCCGGTGTGCAGGAAAGCATACGACGGCGACGTGCGCGCAAGCGGGGCCGGGGAACCCAAGGGGGACGCATTTTCCTCCAGGCCTCCCGGCGGGTGGTCAGTCACTGCCCGCGGCGCCGGAGCCGCGCCGTCAGCGGCACCGCTTCCCGGGGCGGCGGGCGGCTGGGCCGCCCCCTGTGCGGCGCCGGCCTTCGGCAGCGGCTGCCCCGCCGGTCCGGGAAGGAAACGGCCCAACAATCCTGACGGTGACAGGTCACCGTGCAGGTACAACGCGCCGGCGGCGATCAGGACGGCGGCACTGACCACCGCGACGGTCCGAAACAGCAGCCCCAGCACCCGGCCCGCGGCCCGAGAAGTCCGACGCCCCAGCGACTCCCGCGGTGCGGGCGCCTTCTGCTCCTCCCACCAGGGAGTTGCCCCGTCCGGGCCGCCGGTCATCTCCTCGAGCTGCCAGGCTGCGACGCGCGGCGGCCCGGCATCGTGGCCGCCGGGCTGCGGAAAGTGGTTCTCGGGTTCAGTCATCGTTGCTCATACTCTCACCATCGTCCGCGGCCCGGTACCTGTAAGCCCGGCCGCCCCACCGGGAGCCCTTGTAGCCGGGCTCCCGGTGGGCGATTCTGATGCCATGGAAGGCTCAGCACCGGAGCCGCCGGCCCCTCAACCGGCCGCCACGAGCGGGACACATCCGCGGCCGGAGAACCGGTCCCCGGGAGGTAGCCGCGCACACCGGGGGAACCGCGCATGGGGCACCGTGGCGGGCTTCGGCCTGGTCAGCCTGGTCACCGACCTGGTGTCCGACGGCGCCCGTTCCCTCGCCGGACCCCTGCTCGGCCAGCTCGGCGCGACAGCCCTGGTGGTGGGCCTGGTCACCGGCGGCGCGGAGGCGGCGGCGCAGGGACTGCGGGTGGTATTCGGTCCTTGGGCGGACCGCACCCGGCGGTACTGGAGCTTCACCGTGGCCGGGTATGCCATGACCGCGCTGAGCGTGCCGCTGCTGGCGGTGACCCCGGGCCTGGGAGCGGCAGGACTGGCCGCGGCCTCGGCGCTCATCATCGCGGACCGGGTGGGCAAGGCCGTCCGCAGCCCGGCCAAGACGGTGCTGTTGGCCGCCGCAGCGGCGGACGTGGGCCGCGGGCGGGGGTTCGCCGCCCATAAGGCCCTGGATTTGGTCGGGGCCTTGCTGGGTCCGGTGCTGGTCGCCGCGGTCTTGGCCGCGACGGGTCTCCTGCAGGCCGCGTTCGCTGTCCTGGCCGTACCCGCAGTCGCTGCCCTGGCGCTGCTGGCCTGGCTCCGCCGGCGGGTACCCGGCCCGGGTGACGGCCCCGGCGGCGCGGCGGCGCCGTCGTTGTTCTCGCCGGTCTTCCTGCGCTTCGCCGTAGGCGCCTTCTTCTGGAGCGCCGGGCTGGTGGCGTTCGGCGTGATCTCCTTTCACCTGTCCACCGCGGTCAATGTCCCGGTGGCCGTGGTGCCGCTGCTCTACGCCGCCGCCATGGGCGCCGCGGCGCTCGGTGCGCTGGCCAGCGGATACCTCTACGACCGTGCCGGCGGGGCCGTGCTGCTGGTGCTGCCCGTTCTCGTCGCGCTGGTGCCTGTCCTGGCCCTTTCGCCGGCCGCCGGGCCGGCGCTGGCGGGCGTGGTGGTTTGGGGCGCCGCGACCGGAATCCAGGACTCGACGGTCAAGGCGCTGGTCGCGGACATCGTCCCCGCGGCGCGGCAGGGTTCGGCGTACGGGGTGTTCGCCGCCTTCGAGGGGGCGGGGGCGCTGGCGGGCGGGGCGCTGTATGGAGCGCTTTACCCGTTCCGCCCGGCGCTGGAGGCGATCGTCGTCGTACTCCAGGCCGTGGCGTTATTGCTGTTGCTGGCGGCGGTCAGCGGGACCAGACGGACACCGCGCCAGAGTGACCCGTGACGATGGTCTGATAGATGAAGAGGACGCCGGCCAGGGCACCCGCGACGAGGAGGATGATCCGGACGGTGCGGTTTTCCCGCAGTCTGCCCAGGAAGGCGAAGCGGCGGCCGATCGGTTCGTAGCTGACCACGATCATCGCGGCGACGAACACGAAGAAGATCACCGAGACGTACTTCAGCACATCGCCCTGTTCGGCGTGTTCGCGGATCAACTTGGTCGCAGGCCGGGCCTTCTCCAGCTGCTCTCCGGCCTGCGCGGTCACCAGGGACACCGGCACCAGCAAGAGCGAGAGCACGGCCAGCGGCCAGGCGAGGAGCCGCCGCCAGCGCGGAGCAACGGCGTACACGATCGCCGCGACGCCGGCGATGGGGCCGAGGACGACGACGGCGTGGACAAGGAGGATGTGGGCCGGCAGGCCGGCAATCTCAATCACGTGGGGGCTCTCCTACGGTGAACGTGCGCTGCGCGCCCCCGGCGATCGGGCCGGAGCTTCTATGATTCTTGCATGTCAACGGACGAGCTGGCGGGCATCGCGGCGCAGCTCTACGGCACGGCGTTCGACGGGTTTGTCCCGGCGCGGGCCGAGGCCGCGAAGGAGCTGCTGGCTGCGTCGGCGCCCACCCCGCAGACCCGCGCCCTGGCGGCGGAGGTCCGGACGCTGCCCAAGCCCTCGGCCAGCGCCTGGGCGGTAAACATGCTGGCACGCCGGCGGCCCGAGCTGCTCGCCGGCCTGGCGGAGCTGGGGACCGCGATGCGCCGGGCGCAGGACAGCCTCGACGCCGCCGCGCTGCGCAGCCTGGGACGGGAGCGCCGGACCCAGCTGGCGGCCGCCGTCGACGCCGCCCGGGAGGCCGCCGCCCAGCAGGGCCGCGCCATCAGTGGCGCCATCGCGACGGAAATCGAGGAGACGCTGCGGGCGGCGACGGCGGACCGGGGCGCGGCCGACGCGGTGTGCAGCGGACGGCTGTTGCGCGCCCTGAGCGCGGACGGCGTCGACGTGGTGGACCTCGACGGTGCCGTGGCCGTCCCCGGAGCGCCCGGTCCCGTGACCGGGCTGAAAGCCGGCCCGGAGGGAGCAGCGAAGGGGCCCCAGCCTGCCGGGGAAAAGGCGGAGGGCGCCCGGGCAAAGGCCGGGGCCGAGGTACAGCGTGAACCCCGGTTGCGCGCGGTGGGACAACGGCGGCCACCCGGCCCCAGCGCGCTGGAGCGTGCCCGGGCCGCGCTGGAGGAGGCGTCCGGGGCTGCCCGCAGCAGCCGCGGGGAGGAACACCGCACGGCCGCGGCCCAGAAGGAGGCGACCGAGCAGGCAGAGGCCTTGGCCGCTGAGGTGACGCGGCTGGCCAAGGAACTCGCGGCGGCGGAAGAACGCCTGCGGGAGGCCCGAAGGCAACGGGAGTCCGCGCTTACGGCGGCCCGCCAGGCCGGCCGTGCCGCGGACCGGGACCGCCGGCGGGAGGACCTGGCCCGGGAGCGCGTCCTGCGGTTGGGCGACACACCGGCCGACTAACGGCTTGAGTGTCAGAGGCCGGCTGCAGACTTAATTCCATGGAACAGCAACAGGCATCAGCAGCCGAATACTGGGAAGTCACCTATCTGGACGGCGATTGCGGACGGATCCGCACCGAGTCCTTTGAGGACGCCGCATCCGCCGAGCGTTTCGCCTGCCGCCAGGTCCGGGACCAGGACGGCTGGGCGGTCATCGACGTCGTGCGCCCGACGGCGGCCCGCGCCGCCGCCTAAGCCCGCCGCTTAGGCGCCGGCCGAGCCCCGCCGCTCGGGTGCGGGCCAATCAGCAGCGCAGGAGGCACGGCAAAGGCCCCCGCGGACGTGACGTGGTCACGCCCGCAGGGGCCTTGTGAGGCGGTGAGGTCCGCCGGTCCCGCGGCTTAGGCGAAGTCGGACACGGCCGGGTCGGGGCCGATCCGGCCGGCACCCTCGGCGGTGCGGTCCAGGCCGTTGATGGCCTGGATGTCCGTCTCGTCCAGGGTGACGTCCAGGGCCGCGTAGTTCTCGCGGATCCGGGACTCGGTGACGGACTTGGGGATGACGACGTTGCCGATGGCCAGGTGCCAGGCGATGACCACCTGGGCCGGGGTGGCATCGTGCTTGGCGGCGATCTCCTTGATGACAGCGCTCTCCAGCAGCTCTCCGCCCTGGCCCAGCGGCGACCAGGCCTGGGTGAGGATGCCGTTGGCGGCACCGAATTCGCGCAGGTCAGCCTGGTTGAAGAACGGGTGCAGCTCGATCTGGTGGATGGCCGGGACGACGCCGGTCGCGTCGATGAGTTCCTGCAGGCCTTCCTTGGAGAAGTTGGAGACGCCGATCGACTTCACGCGGCCCTGCTTCTGGAGCTCGATGAGCGCCTTCCAGGTGTCCACGTACTTCTGCTGCTTGGGCTGCATCCAGTGGATCAGGTACAGGTCCAGGGTTTCCAGGCCCAGGCGCTCCATGGATTCCTCGAACGCCTTCAGGGTGGATTCGTAGCCCTGGTCCGAGTTCCACAGCTTGGTGGTGATGAAGATTTCTTCCGGCTTCAGGCCGGAGCTGGCGATCGCGCGGCCGACGCCGGCCTCGTTTCCGTAGATCTTGGCGGTGTCGATGTGGCGGAAGCCGGCCTCGAAGGCCTGGCCTACGACCTTTTCCGCGACGTCGTCCTCGACCTGCCACACGCCGTAACCGAGCTGAGGGATGGTGTTGCCGTCATTGAAAGTCAGTTCAGGTGAAGAAGTCATTGTTGTATCCTGCCAAGCCCGCGGCCCGGAAACCAGTGTTCCGGGCGCCGCTAAGCTAGCCGCTTAACCAGGAATATCCGCACACCCTGCCAAGGCGTGGCAGCTTGGGCACCTCAGGAGGCGGCGGCGAGCTGCCGTTCGGCGTCTTGGACGTGTTCGACGACGTTCTCGGCACGCCGGCGCACCGATGCCGCGCCGACCGGGATCGGGCCCACGGCCAGGCGCAGCATTGCGGCAGCCTCCGCCGTCATGGCCAACGAGTTCCCCGCCGTGGACAGTGCCCGGTGCACCCCGGCGAGGTTCCCCGGAATGTCCAGGCCCTCGCTTGGCGAGCGGCGCTGGGCCTCGGTGCAGACCGCGCGGACCCGGACGGCCAGGTCGGAGAGTTCGTTGGCGATCTCGACGAGTTCCCCATACAGCGCCTCGTCCTCGACGCCTTCCAGGACCTGGTGGTAGCGGTCCAGGCCTCGGACGAAGCGGTCGTGGGCGCGCCGCCAGAGGCCCTTGCCGAGTTCGGCGTCGTCCTTGCGGCCCTGCCGTGCGGCGCTGAAGAATCCCATGGCGCCCTAGAGGTACTGGCCCGGGCCGTGGTCCGGGTCCGCGGGCTGGGCCGGGTCCGCGCCGGGCCGCGGCTCCGCTGCCCGCTGCGGTTCGCCGTTCTCGCCGATGATGACGCCGGGGGCGATCATGGTGCCGGGCGGCAGCTGGCGCAGCTGCATCTGCGCGGCGGCGTGTTCGCGGGCGGCGTGCTGGGCGGCGATGGCCGTCTGGATCCCGTGGAAGAGCCCCTCCAGCCAGCCGACCAGCTGGGCCTGGGCGATACGCAGCTCCGCGTCGGAGGGTGTGCCGTTCTCGCCGAAGGGCAAGTGGATGCGTTCGAGTTCCTGGACCAGCTCGGGGGCGAGTCCATCCTCGAGTTCGCGGATGGAGCGTTCGTGGATTTCGGCGAGCCTGACCCGCGCGGCGTCGTCCAGCGGGGCGGACTTCACCTCGTCCAGCAGCTGCTTCAGCATGGTCCCGATCCGCATGACCTTCGCCGGTTCGTCCACCAGGTCCTGGACGTGGCTGCCCCGCGGCCGGCCGGGTGCGGCCGTCTCGGGGGTCTGGCTGCCGGACGCCCCGTCCGGCAGAGTTGTTTCGGGTGTGCCCGCGGGGGTGGCGATGCCCTCCACGGGGGTGTCCTCGCCGGGCTGCGCGTCGGTCGGCTCGCTCATGGCTTCATACTCTCACGCGGATCCGGACTGGGGAGGGCTTCATGACGCCCCGGGCACGGCTCGGACGACTGCGGGAAGGCGCCGCTGTATGCGACAGCGCCCGGACACGCAAAAGCGCCGCCGGGGAACGCAACGTTCCCCGGCGCCGCCTTCGTGGTTCAGGCCGGCCCTAACAGCACCGGCCCTGCGGGTTGGTGTCCTGGCGGTCCGTGTGGTCCCGCCAGAATTCCCGCTCCGTGAGCGGGGGCCCGGCGTGCCCGGATTCCCGGTGGTGTTCCAGGTATTTCCGGTACGCGTCGGCCCCGAGGACCCCGCTGAAGTAGCCGGCGAAGCCGCGCAGGCCCGTGAGGAGCGCATTCATGGCCGGCTCCGTCAGTGCCGCGCGGAGTGTTCGAGCCGCCGGTCGGCGGGCAGCTTGTCCCACTCGGCCTGCAGTTCCCGCTCTGCCGGGGTGGGGAAGACGCCCGCCGGGGCGAAGACGCGCGACGGCTGCGCGGGGTCTTCGTACTCGACGTTGGCGATGCCCTTGGCGGCGTTGCGGTAGGCCTTCACGGCGGCGATCACGGCGGTGATGATGACGATGATGCTCAGCACCACGAAGATCACCGAAAGCCAGCCCTGGATCATGGTGTTGCGGACCACCGCTTCCATGGCCGCCGTCGTCTTCGCCGTCCCGAAGGAGGTCTTGCCGTCGGCCAGGGCCTTGGCGAACGCCGCGTTCTGGGCGAAGTAGCCCACCGCCGGCACCGGGGAGAAGATCTTGTAGAAGCTGGCGGTGATGGTCACGACGGCCGCGAAGGCCAGCGGGAGTGCCACGATCCAGAGGTACTTGAACGTCCCGCGCTTGGCGACAATGGCCAGCACGACGGCGAGGGCGATCGCGGCGAGCAGCTGGTTGGCGATGCCGAACAGCGGGAACAGCGTGTTGATGCCGCCCAGCGGGTCGGTGACACCCATCAGCAGCACGGCGCCCCAGGCCAGCACCATGACGGCGGTGGTCAGCCACGCACCGGGCCGCCAGGAGTGGTCCTTGAACTTCGGCACGAAGTTGCCGATCGAGTCCTGCAGCATGAAGCGGGCCACGCGGGTGCCGGCGTCGACGGCGGTGAGGATGAACAGCGCCTCGAACATGATGGCGAAGTGGTACCAGAACGCCATCATGGCGGTGCCGCCGATGAACTGCTGCATGATGTGGGCCAGGCCGACGGCCAGCGTCGGGGCGCCGCCGGAGCGGGAGATGATGCTCTGCTCCCCCACGTCCTTGGCGGTCTGGGCGAGTACGTCGGGGGTGATGTTGACCCCGGCCAGGCCGAGGCTGTTGACCCACTGCGCGGCCGTTTCCACGGTGCCGCCGGTCAGCGCCGTCGGGGCGTTCATGGCGAAGTAGATGCCGCGGTCGATCGAGATGGCCGCAACCAGCGCCATGATCGCGACGAAGGATTCCATCAGCATGCCGCCGTAGCCGATCAGGCGGGTCTGGCGTTCCTTTTCGATCAGCTTGGGCGTGGTGCCGGAGGAGATCAGGGCGTGGAAGCCGGAGAGGGCACCGCAGGCGATGGTGACGAACAGGAACGGGAACACGGCGCCGGAGAAGACCGGGCCGTTATCGCGGGAGGCGAATTCGCTGAAGGCCGGGACGGTGATTTCGGGCCGGACCACGATGATGGCCAGGGCCAGCATCACAATCACGCCGATCTTCATGAAGGTGGAGAGGTAGTCACGAGGGGCCAGCAGCAGCCACACGGGCAGGATCGCGGCGATGAAGCCGTAGATGATCAGGCCCCAGGCGATGGTGACCTTGTCCAGGTGGAAGAACGCCGCGCCCCATTCGGTGCCGGCGACGGCGCCGCCGCCGATGATGGCGGCCATCAGGAGCACGAAGCCGATGATGGAGACTTCCATGACCTTGCCGGGCCGGAGGTAGCGCAGGTAGACGCCCATGAACAGGGCGATCGGGATGGTCATGCCGACGGAGAAGACACCCCAGGGGCTCTCGCCGAGGGCGTTGACGACGACGAGCGCCAGGATCGCGACGATGATGATCATGATCAGCAGCGTGGCGATCAGGGCCGCGGTGCCGCCGATGACGCCGAGTTCCTCGCGGGCCATCTGACCGAGAGACCGGCCGCCGCGGCGCATGGAGAAGAAGAGGACCAGATAGTCCTGGACGGCGCCGGCCAGGACGACGCCGATGATGATCCAGATGGTGCCGGGCAGGTAGCCCATCTGCGCGGCGATGACCGGGCCGACGAGCGGGCCGGCGCCGGCGATGGCGGCGAAGTGGTGGCCAAAGAGGACATTGCGGTCCGTGCGGACGTAATCCTTGCCGTCGGCCTTGTATTCGGCCGGGGTGGCGCGGCGGTCATTGGGCCTGGTGATGTACCGCTCGATGACCTTCGAGTAGAAGCGGTACCCGATCAGGTAGGTGCAGACGGAGGCGAACACGAACCAGATCGCGTTGACCGTCTCGCCGCGGATGATCGCCAGCATGAACCAGGCGACGCCGCCCAGCAGGGCGATGGCGGCCCAGAGGGCAATCTTCCCCGGGGTCCACTTTCGTTCTTCCGCCTCGCGGACGGTCTCGTCGACGGCCGTCGGTGGTAGCCCCGGCACCGGCGTGATGCCGTCCTCGGGATCAGCGGTCTGTGGCCTGCCAGCTGGCATGGTGCCCATGTCTCCTCCTTGAGAAACCCATCGGACAGGCCAATGGTCAGACCTGCCCCATGGCACCTTACCAACGTGGCGCACCTCACGGGTCCCGGCAGCGACGCCGCGCCGTACCGATCGCCGGACGGTAAAGACGCCGCGCCCAACGGCGGATCAGGCGGGGCCGGTGAGCTGCATCAGGCGGGCCTCGCACAGGTCCAGCCAGCGCACCTCGGCCTCCGTCTGGAAGATCAGGGAGTCGAGCACCAGCAGGCGGGCGGTGTCAGCAAGCCGCGGTTGAGCGGCCGCGTCGCGGCGGGCTCTCGTGTAGTCCTGGAGCGCCCGGATGGACACGGCCCGCTGGGTCTGGATGATTCCGCCGACGTCGGCTCCCGGGAGCGTCAGGGCGAGGGCGAGTTTGATGGCCAGCTCGTTCCGCGGCGGGTTGCTGCGCCCCACCGGGGTCCGCAGCCAGGTCCGTACCTCATCGGCGCCCGCCGGAGTGAGGCTGTAGAGAATGTGGCCGGCGCCGTCGTCGCCGTCCCGGGAGATCATGCCGTCGCGTTCGAGGCGGTCGAGGGTAGTGTAGACCTGCCCGATGTTCAGCGGCCAGGCGGAGCCGGTGCGTTCGTGGAATTCCGTCCGCAGCTGGTAGCCGTAGCGGGGGCGGTCCTGCAGCAGCGCGAGCAGGCTGTGGCGGATAGACATGGTGTATCCGACGCTAGCAGGACGACGGGATACACGCGCCCCAAGACGCGTGTATACCGTGCATGGAATTACAGTATCGTGATTCGCCCGCCGCCGCGTGCCGTGCTATGCCCGGAACGGCATGTTTCCGCTCACATGACCAGCAGGATCTTGCCCATGTGCTCGCCGGAGTCGAAGTAGCGGTGTGCCTCCCGGACCTGGTCCAGCGGGAAGGTCTTGGCCACCAGCGTCCGGACCTGCCCGTCCACCAGGAGCGGCCACACGGCGTCGCGAACCGCGTCCATGATGACGGTCTTTTCCTCCACCGGCCGGGGCCGCAGCGAGGTTGCGATGATCGCGGCGCGCTTGCGCAGCAACTGCCTCAGGTCCAGTTCCGCAGTGGTGCCGCCTTGTAGCCCGATCACCACCAGCCGGCCGTAGTCCGCCAGTGCCTCGATGTTCTTCGAGAGGTACTTGGCCCCGACGACGTCGAGGATCACGTCCGCCCCGTGGCCGCCGTTCTGCGCCTTGAGGCTCGCCGGGAAGTCCTCCTCGGCATAGTTGATCGCGATGTCGGCGCCCAGGAAGGCCTTGGCGGTTCCCACCTTCTCGTCTGTGCCCGCGGTGGTGGCAACGTGCGCCCCGAGCGCCTTGGCCAGTTGGATGGCCATGGTTCCGATGCCGCCGGTGGCGCCGTGAATCAGGACGGTCTCGCCGGCGCGCAGCTGGGCGGTCATGACGAGGTTGGAGTACACGGTGGCCGCTACCTCGGGCAGGGACGCGGCGGTGACCAGGTCGACGCCGTCGGGGATGCGCAGCACCTGGCCGGCCGGCACAGCGACCTGCTCGGCGTAGCCGCCGCCCGCCAGCAGCGCCACCACCTTGTCACCCTGGGAGAAGGGCTTGGTGACGCCGGGGCCGAAGCCCGCGATCCGGCCCGAGACCTCCAGCCCGGGTATCTCCGAGGCACCCGGGGGCGGCGGGTAGAACCCGCGGCGCTGCTGGACATCCGCCCGGTTCAGCCCGGCGGCCACGACGTCGATGAGGACCTCCCCGGGGCCAGGCACCGGCGCGGGTACCTCCCGCACCTCCAGGACCTCCGGTCCGCCGGGCTCTGAGATATAGACAGCCTTCATGGAGTTCTCCGCTTCTTCACCGATGTCTTGCCTGCCCGCCGGCCACGGCCAGCCGTACGTGCACTCCCCCAGCCTAGGACGCGGCAGGGACACCGGCGGGGACCATCAAGACTTTTGTGGCCGTCCGCCGACTATGAAAGACTACGCGGGAGGGAAGGTTGTCCGAGCGGCCGAAGGAGCTGGTCTTGAAAACCAGTGTGCGGTAACCCCGTACCAAGAGTTCGAATCTCTTACCTTCCGCGGGATGCGCCCAGTGCGCGCCAAGAGGCCGGTGGCCGCAGCTGAGAGGCTGCGGGCACCGGCCTTTCCCGTACCGGGGTGGCGTTTGGGGGTGTTGGACGTCTCCGACACGGAAAAATGCGGACGGCCGGTTTCGGGGCGGGCCCGGGCGGTGGACCTACGGTGGACCTAAACCACGAAAGGACCCCTATGACCTGCGACGGCTGCAGCACTGCCTCGAAACTCGGCTTCGATTTCAGCATGGCTTTTCAGCCCATTTACGACGCCGTCGCCGGCCGGGTATGGGGCTATGAGGCACTGGTGCGCGGGCTCGCCGGCGAGGGCGCCTACTCGGTTCTGTCCCGGGTCTCCCCCGAACAGAAGTACCGCTTTGACCAGGACTGCCGGGTCAAGGCCATCGAGCTCGCCTCCCGCCTGTTCCCGGCGGACGATTCCCTGATGCTCTCAATCAACTTCATGCCGAACGCCGTGTACGAGCCGGCCGCCTGCCTGCGCGCCACACTGTCCGCGGCCCGGCGGAACAACTTCCCGACGTCGGCCATCATGTTCGAGTTCACGGAGAACGAAGAGGTCGCCGACACCGCACACCTGCAGAACATCATCACCGAATACCGCAAGCACGGCTTCACCACCGCCATCGACGACTTCGGCGCCGGGCATGCGGGCCTGGGCCTGCTGGTGGACTTCCAGCCGGACCTGCTCAAGATCGACATGAAGCTCCTGCGCGACGTGGACACCAGCCCGGCTCGGCAGGCCGTGGTGGACGGGATCGTCGCCATCGCCGGGAAACTCGACATCACCGTATTGGCCGAGGGCATCGAAACCGAGGCCGAGTACCTGATGCTGAAGGCCGCCGGCATCCGCCTCTTCCAGGGATACTGGTTCGCCAAGCCCGCCTTCGAGGAACTGCCCGCAGTCCGCGAACTGCACGAGGTTCCCGCCGTCGCGTAACCGCACCGGTGCGCCGCGGGGCGATACCGTCCGTCGGCGGACCGGCCGCTACGCGCGAAAGAGGGCCGCGGGTCCGGCCATTCGGCCGGAC